>NZ_JBQKED010000026.1:0-46148 GCF_052121495.1 Faecalimonas sp. LCP19S3_D12
CTTTGTAAGATATTCATAAGTCTATTATGCAGGAAAAAGGAAGAAAAAGAAACCCCCTAACCCCTCAAGATTGAGGGGAAGGGGAGCTGAATAGGCGAAGCCTATTTTTTATCTTCTATTGGAATTCCGGTTCAATCAGACCGTATGTGTTGTTCTTACGTTTGTAAACAACGTTCACTTCATCTGTCTCAGCATTGCTGAATACGAAGAAGTTATGTCCAAGCAGTTCCATCTGAACACATGCGTCTTCTGGGAACATAGGCTTGATTCCAAAACGTTTTGTACGAATAATCTTAATCTCATCGTTGTTAGAAGTATCCTGCTCTGCCTCGAAGAATTCTGATTGGAAGTTCCCGCCTTCCTGCTGTCTTGCAATTAATTTGTTCTTATACTTGCGAAGCTGACGTTCAATTACTTCTTCCACTAAGTCAATAGATACATACATATCGTCACTCACTTGTTCGGAACGAATAATGTGACCTTTGACAGGGATAGTTACCTCAATTTTCTGACGCTCTTTTTCAACACTGAGTGTCACGATAATTTCAGTATCAGGAGTGAAATACCTTTCCAGTTTTCCTAATTTTTGCTCGATGGTTGATTTTAAACCAGGTGTTACATCGATATTTTTGCCGCTAATAATATAGTTCATGTCTCCAACCCCTTTGCGATATATTTTATGGTCTTATTATACAACCAAATGATGGGACATGCAATAAAAATAACGAGAAAATTCTAAAAATAATATAAAAAAACTGACAAATAAAGCTAAAATAAGAAAAAACTCGAAAACTATAGTTTTCCTCTTTTTCTCATCTTGGAATCCAGAATTTTTTTACGGATACGAAGTGACTGTGGTGTTACTTCTAACAGCTCGTCGGTATCGATAAAATCAAGCGCTTCTTCCAAACTTAAAATACGTGGAGTTGTAAGCTTGAGCGCATCATCGGCACCGGAAGAGCGAGTGTTTGTTAAATGTTTTGTCTTACATACGTTCAGTTCAATATCTTCAGCTTTTCCGTTCTGTCCGATGACCATTCCGGAATATACCTTTTCTCCGGCTCCGATAAAGAGAGTACCTCGTTCCTGAGCGCTGTACAATCCGTAAGTAACAGATTCGCCAGTTTCAAAAGCAATCAGAGAACCTTGTTTGCGATACTGAATGTCTCCTTTATATGGTGCGTAGCCGTCAAATGCAGTATTTAAAATTCCATTTCCTTTTGTGTCTGTCATGAATTCCCCACGGTATCCGATCAGACCTCTTGCAGGGATTGAAAATTCCAATCTTGTAGTTGTTCCGTTGGAGGCGCTCATATTTTGGAGTTCTCCTTTTCGCTGACTTAACTTGTCGATGACTGTTCCGGTAAATTCGTCCGGCACGTCGATGTATGCAGTCTCGATTGGCTCTAAGAGTTTGCCGTTCTCATCTTTTTTATAGAGAACTTCTGCCTTGCTTACTGCAAATTCATATCCCTCACGTCTCATGTTTTCGATAAGAACGGACAAGTGAAGTTCACCACGTCCGGATACACGGAAACTGTCTGCGTTTTCTGACTCTTCTACACGGAGACTGACGTCTGTATTCAATTCGCGCAGCAGACGGTCACGCAGGTGGCGGGACGTTACAAATTTTCCTTCCTGTCCGGCAAATGGGCTGTCATTGACGATAAACTGCATTGCAATCGTTGGTTCTGAGATCTTTTGGAATGGGATTGCAACCGGATTTTCAGGAGAGCAGAGTGTGTCACCGATAGAAATATCTGAAATTCCTGAAATTGCAACGAACGAGCCGATTGTTGCCTCTTTTACTTCCACTTTGTTGAGTCCGTCAAATTCATATAATTTGCTGATTTTTACTTTTTTCTGTTTGTCCGGTTCATGGGCGTTTACGACAACCATGTCCTGATTTACGGCGATCGTACCGTTGTCTACTTTTCCGATACCAATACGTCCGACATATTCATTGTAGTCGATCGTGCTGATAAGAACCTGTGTATCGGCGTCAGGATCACCTTCCGGAGCAGGAATATAATCTAAAATTGTCTCAAATAATGGAATCATATTTTCCGGTTCATCTGTTAAATCTAAGATGGCATGTCCGGCTTTGGCAGATGCATATACAAATGGGCAGTCCAACTGTTCGTCAGATGCGTCAAGGTCCATGAATAATTCTAAAATCTCGTCGATGACTTCTTCCGGTCTTGCCTCAGGACGGTCGATTTTATTGATGCAGACGATAACCGGAAGCTGTAACTCCAACGCTTTTTTTAATACAAATTTTGTCTGAGGCATCGCACCTTCAAATGCATCTACGACAAGGATAACACCGTTTACCATCTTTAAGACACGCTCTACCTCACCGCCGAAATCGGCATGTCCAGGTGTGTCGATGATGTTGATCTTCGTATCTTTATAGTATACGGCTGTATTTTTTGCCAGAATAGTGATTCCACGTTCACGCTCGATATCGTTGGAATCCATGACACGCTCAGCCACTTCCTGATTGGCGCGGAATACACCGCTCTGTTTTAAAAGCTCGTCTACCAGTGTTGTCTTACCGTGGTCAACGTGGGCAATGATCGCAATATTTCTAATATCTTCTCTTTGTTTCTTCATTGTAAAATACCTTCTTTCTGTTATCAAAAAGCTTTTATATCCATAAAAGCAAAGGTTTTAAAATATAACTCATATAGTTTATCATATTATTAACAGAATACAAGAGTTTAAGTGAGAAATATAGAAATTGGAAAATGTCGAGAAAGGGTGTCGAGAATTGACGCACGGTTTTTAAGGCAAAATGTTCTAAAGTGTGTAAAATAGAAATAGACTTAGTAGTGACTAAAAAATACTGCGAAGAGGAAGGGAGAACTACAATTCATGTCAGATAAGATTATTGAAAACAACCAGGTAACGATTATGGGAGAGGTGGCATCTCAGTTTACATTCAGCCACGAGGTATTCGGGGAAGGCTTTTATATGGTGGAGGTGCTTGTGAAGCGTTTGAGCAATTCAGACGATCGTATTCCACTGATGATCTCAGAGAGACTGATTGATGTGCATCAGGATTACACAGGGGAATACATTATGGTAACAGGGCAATTCCGCTCCTATAATCACCATGATGAACAGAAAAACAGACTTGTGCTTTCTGTATTTGTAAGAGAGGTAACATTTGTGGAAGAAGAGCTTGATGGGGCAAAGACAAACAGTATCTTTTTAGATGGCTATATCTGCAAAACACCGATTTACAGAAAGACACCGCTTGGAAGAGAGATTGCGGATCTTCTGTTGGCTGTAAACAGACCATACGGGAAATCGGATTACATACCATGCATCTGCTGGGGAAGAAATGCAAGATTTGCATCTGGCTTTGAAGTCGGAGAACATGTGCAGATATTAGGGCGGATTCAGAGCCGAGAATATATAAAAAAACTGACAGAGACAGAGACGCAAAAACGGATTGCATATGAAGTTTCTGTAAGCAAACTGGAATGTGTAGAAGAATGAGTTCACGTGCATTGACATTGCCTGTGAATGGTGCTAAAATCCTGTAAGAGAGAACTGAGAACTCGGTATGTAAGGAGGACTAGAATGGCTATTTTTACAGGGGCTGGAGTGGCGATTATCACACCATTTCATGCAGATGGAAGTATTAATTATGAAAAATTAGAAGAATTGATTGATTATCATTGCAATAACGGGACAGACAGTATTGTGATTTGTGGCACGACAGGTGAGTCTGCGACGATGACAGAAGAAGAACATCTGGACTGTATTAAAAAGACAATTGATTTCACAAAAGGAAGAGTTCCGGTTATCGCAGGAACGGGATCAAACTGTACAAGAACAGCAATTGAATTGTCAAAAGCGGCGTCAGAGTATGGAGCAGATGGATTACTGCTTGTCACTCCATATTATAATAAAGCAACACAAGCGGGATTGATTCAACATTACACAGCGGTTGCGAATGAAGCCAAAGCGCCGATCATCATGTACAGTGTGGCAAGCAGAACAGGCTGCAATATCGAGCCGGCAACAGTTGCGCATCTTGTGAAGAATGTGGATAACATTGTCGGAATCAAGGAAGCTTCTGGGAATATTTCGCAGGTTGCGAAGATTATGAACCTGACAGATGGAAAGGTCGACTTGTATTCTGGAAATGATGATCAGATTGTGCCAATTATGTCCCTTGGCGGAAAAGGTGTGATTTCTGTATTGTCTAATATCGCACCGAAAGAGACACACGACATCTGTGCAAAATTCTTTGAAGGTGATGTAAAAGAAAGTATGCAATTACAGTTAAATGCACTGCCTTTGATTGAGCAGTTATTCTGTGAAGTGAATCCAATTCCTGTGAAAAAAGCGATGAACTTGATGGGAATGGAAGTTGGAGGACTTCGTATGCCATTGACAGAGCTTACAGAGGCACATACGGAAACGCTAAAAAAAGCGATGAAAGATTTTGGAATTTTATAGATCGCTGTGAACAGTGATTTTATGGAAAAGAATGTACAGGCAGGAGAGTTTGTTTTTGCAAACTCTCTTTTTTTGTGTTATTTTATAATATAAATAACTGTGAACAGGGAGGAAACGAATATGACAAAATTGATTATGCATGGCTGTAATGGGAAAATGGGACAAGTTATCAGTAAAATAGTAAAAGAAGACCCAAATGTCGAGATGGCAGCAGGAATAGATGCCTATACTGGAATTGCGAATGATTATCCGGTATTTGAAAGTATTGAAAAGTGTGATGTCAAGGCGGATGCAATCATTGATTTTTCGAATGCGGCGGCAGTAGACGGGCTACTTGACTATTGTGTGGAAAAACAGATTCCGGTTGTACTGTGCACAACAGGGTTATCAGAGGAGCAGCTCAAGAAAGTAGAAGAGACAAGCAAGAAAGTTGCGGTTTTAAAATCTGCAAATATGTCATTGGGAGTAAATATGTTATTAAAGTTGCTTCAAGATGCGACAAAAGTGCTTGCACCGGCAGGATTTGACATTGAGATTGTCGAAAAACATCATAATCAGAAAGTGGATGCACCGAGCGGAACTGCACTTGCAATGGCAGATTCCATGAATGAAGTAATGGAGAATGCATATACCTATAATTATGATAGAAGTCAGGTACGTCAAAAACGTGAAAAAAAGGAAATCGGAATCTCAGCGGTCAGAGGTGGCACAATTGTAGGAGAACATGAGGTGATCTTTGCCGGAGAAGATGAAGTCATTGAATTCAAACATACGGCATATTCGAAAGCGGTGTTCGCAAAAGGTGCAGTGGAGGCAGGAAAGTTCCTGAAAGGAAAAGGAGCCGGTCTTTACGATATGAGCGATGTGATCCAATTTTAAAAACTGTTTAAAAAAGGCAAAAACTCCCAATGGAAAGTGAAGTATATATTTGAGAAAAATGCAGATATTACATGATAAGAAGTAATTCTTAATGGTACTACATGAAAGAAAGGGAGTAAAAAAATGAAAAAATTGAAAAAAGTAATCTTGTGTATGCTGTGCGTTGGAGTGCTTTGTTCGACAACCGGCTGTGGAAGCAATACAAAAGATGATGCGGCAAACAATACAACAACCGACAAAAATACGACAACCGATCCAACAAAAGACAGCAATGGAGATGGTGTGATTGATGATCTCGGAAATGCCGTGAAAGATGGTGTTGATGATGTGGAAAAAGGTGTTGACAATGTAAGAGACGGTGTCAGGGATATGACAGACCAGACACCAGACAAAAACGTAAATGACGCAACAAAATAATTATTTATAGAAGGGAACGTGAAAAAGCGTTCCTTTTTTGGGCAAAAAATGCTATACTAAACGAAAAATTGCAAAAGTGGGGGAAGAAATATGCAATTCAGACCTTGTATTGACATACATAATGGAGCTGTCAGGCAGATTGTCGGAGGATCGCTGAAAGATGAAGGGGATCAGGCAATCACAAATTTCACCTCGGAATATGATGCGCGGTTTTATGCAAATCTCTATCGAAAAGATGATATCCGAGGCGGACATATTGTATTGCTGAATCCAAGTACATCAGAATATTTTGATGCCACAAAAAAACAGGCGTTGGAGGCGCTTCGTGCATATCCGCAAGGGATGCAGATCGGTGGAGGAGTTACCGCAGAGAATGCGGAGGAATATCTGGATGCGGGAGCAAGTCACGTCATTGTCACATCATATGTTTTTCGAGATGGGGAAGTGAAGTGGAAGAGTTTGCAAAAACTCAAGGAGACAGTCGGGAAAGAGCGGATCGTGCTTGATTTAAGCTGCAGAAAAAAAGAGAATTTCTACTATATTGTGACAAACCGATGGCAGACGTTCTCCAATGTACAGGTGACGATATCATTATTGGAGCAGCTTTCAGATTACTGCGATGAATTTCTGATACATGGGGTAGATGTGGAGGGGAAATCGTCAGGAGTGGAACTGCCGCTTGTGGAACTGCTTGCAAAGTGGGATGGTATACCGATTACTTATGCAGGCGGAATCGGAAGTCTGGAAGATTTGGAAGCATTTCGGCGGACAGGAAAAGGGAAGTTAAATTTTACGATTGGAAGTGCGCTAGATTTGTTTGGAGGACAGATTCCATATGAAATCGTAAAAAAAATGTGACCATTTGCGAAAGAGTTTGTGAACAGTTTATAAATTTGTTGAACTGCAATGTATATAGTGATAAAATGAAGATTAGAGTAAATTCGTAAATAAGGAGTAAAGTATGAGCTTATTAGAAAAAATTTTTGGGACACACAGTGATCATGAGTTAAAGAGAATCTATCCGATTGTCGACCGCATTGAGGCAATGGACGAGGATATGCAGAAGCTGACGGATGAAGAGTTGAGAGATAAAACAAAAGAGTTTAAAGAAAGACTGGCAAACGGGGAGACATTGGATGATATCCTTCCAGAAGCATTTGCGACAGTAAGAGAAGCGGCGTCGAGATCACTTCATATGAAACATTACCGTGTACAGCTGATCGGTGGTATTGTACTGCATCAGGGACGTATTGCGGAGATGAGAACTGGTGAAGGAAAGACTTTGGTATCGACACTTCCGGCGTATCTGAATGCGTTGGCGGGAAATGGAGTTCATATTGTAACAGTCAATGATTATCTTGCAAAACGTGATGCGGAATGGATGGGACAAGTTCACAGATTTTTAGGGCTTACAGTAGGCGTTGTTTTAAATGAGATGGACAACGATGAACGCCGTGAGGCATATAACTGTGATATTACATATGTGACAAACAATGAACTTGGATTCGATTATCTGAGAGATAATATGGTAATCTACAAAGAGCAGTTAGTACAGAGAGGACTTACCTATGCGGTAATCGATGAGGTCGACTCTGTATTGATCGATGAGGCGAGAACCCCACTTATTATTTCCGGTCAGAGTGGAAAGTCTACGAAGTTATACGAGGCTTGCGATATTCTTGCAAGACAACTGGAACGTGGTGAGGCAAGCGGCGAATTTTCTAAGATGAATGCTATCATGGGCGAGGACATCGAAGAGACAGGTGATTTCATCGTCAATGAGAAAGAGAAGAATATTAACCTGACAGAAGAAGGTGTGAAGAAAGTAGAAAAATTCTTCCACATCGAGAACCTTGCGGATCCGGAACATTTAGAGATTCAGCATAACATTATTCTGGCGCTTCGTGCACACAATTTGATGTTCAGAGATCAGGATTATGTTGTGGCGGATGATCAGGTTATGATCGTAGATGAATTTACCGGACGTATTATGCCGGGACGTCGTTATTCTGACGGTCTTCATCAGGCAATCGAAGCGAAAGAGCATGTAAAAGTAAAACGAGAGAGCAAGACACTTGCGACAATCACATTCCAGAATCTGTTTAACAAATATGAAAAGAAAAGTGGTATGACAGGTACTGCCCTTACAGAAGAAAAAGAATTCCGTGATATTTACGGAATGGACGTAGTGGAGATCCCAACGAATCTTCCGGTTCTTCGTAAAGATTTGGACGATGCTGTATATAAGACAAAAGATGAAAAATTCAAAGCGGTAATCGAGGAGATCGTAAGAGCACATGAGACAGGACAGCCGGTACTTGTAGGTACCATTACAATTGAGACATCAGAACTTTTGAGTAATATGCTGAAGAAAAGAGGTATTCAGCACAACGTCCTGAATGCAAAATTCCATGAGATGGAGGCTGAGATCGTAGCACAGGCCGGTGTGCATGGTGCAGTCACGATTGCGACGAATATGGCAGGTCGTGGTACTGATATCAAGTTGGACGATGAGGCGAAAGCGATCGGAGGATTAAAGATTATCGGTACAGAGCGTCATGAGTCAAGACGTATCGACAATCAGCTTCGTGGTCGTTCCGGTAGACAGGGAGACCCAGGAGAATCCAGATTCTATATTTCTCTGGAAGATGATCTGCTGAGATTGTTCGGATCTGAAAAGCTGATGAGTGTATTTAATACATTAGGTGTGGAAGATGGGGAGCAGATTGAGCATAAGATGCTGTCTAATGCGATTGAAAAAGCACAGAAGAAGCTGGAAGGAAATAACTTTGGAATCCGTAAAAATCTGTTAGAATACGATCAGGTTATGAATGAACAAAGAGAGATCATCTACGAGGAGAGACGCCGTGTGCTTGATGGAGAGAGCATGAGAGATTCGATTTATCATATGATTACGGAGTATGTGGAGAACACAGTGGATGCGTGTGCATCGCCGGATACAGAATCTGATGAGTGGGATTTGGATGCTTTGAACCGTGATCTGTATGCATCATTGCTTTTAAAACCGATAGTGTTTGAAGAAGTAAAAGAGATGTCGCAGAAAGAATTGAAACAGATGTTAAAAGAACGTGCGGTGAAAGGATATGAGGCAAAAGAGGCTGAGTTCCCAGAACCAGAACAGCTGCGTGAGATTGAACGTGTTGTTCTTTTGAAGGTAATCGACGCAAAATGGATGGATCACATTGATGATATGGATCAGCTTCGTCAGGGAATCGGTCTTCAGGCATATGGGCAGAGAGATCCGCTTGTAGAGTACAAGATGGTTGGATATGATATGTTTGGGGCGATGACATCGGCAATCGCAGCAGATACAGTGCGCATGCTATTCCATGTTCAGCTTGAACAGAAGGTTGAAAGAGAGCAGGTTGCAAAAGTAACCGGTACAAATAAAGACGATACGGCAGCACATGAACCGAAGAAACGTCAGGAAAAGAAAGTTTATCCAAATGATCCTTGTCCATGTGGAAGCGGTAAAAAATACAAACAGTGCTGTGGAAGAAAATAGAGAATAAGAGGTGAGAATGTGGTCGAATTAGATCAGTTTAAAGGTATATTAAACTCATATGAAGAACCATTGAAGGAAATGAGGGATTCACTTTGACCTGTCTGGAAAAGAAAAACAGGTAGAAGAGTTAGAACGAAAGATAGAAGAACCGGGATTTTGGGAGAATACGGAAAATTCTCAGATAGTCATGAAAGAGCTGAAGAGCCTGAAAGATTTTTTGGAGAAAGTATCACAGCTTACAACAAGTTATGAGGATATCGGTGTTTTGATTGAGATGGCATATGATGAGAATGATGAAAGTCTTGTGCCGGAGATTGAAAGTGAACTGACTGCATTTCAACAAGGATATGAGGAGATCCGTATTCAGACCTTGCTTTCCGGGGAATACGATAAAGACAATGCAATTGTGACACTGCATGCAGGAGCAGGCGGAACGGAGTCCTGTGATTGGGCGAATATGTTGTACCGTATGTATACAAGATGGGCGGAGCGAAAAGGATTTTCCGTGGAAGTGCTAGACTTTTTGGACGGAGATGTAGCCGGCTTAAAGGCAGTCACGTTTCAGGTGAATGGAGAGAATGCCTACGGGTATCTCAAGTCGGAAAAAGGGGTACACCGTCTTGTGCGCATTTCTCCGTTTAATGCGGCTGGAAAGCGACAGACATCGTTTGCGTCTTGTGATGTTGTTCCGGATATTGAGGACGACATTGACATTGAACTCAATGACGATGATCTGAAGATTGATACATACAGGGCAAGTGGTGCGGGAGGTCAGCATGTCAACAAAACATCTTCGGCAATCCGCATTACGCATATTCCTACCGGGATTGTAGTGCAGTGCCAGAATGAGCGCTCACAGCATAATAATAAAGAGAAGGCAATGCAGATGCTGAAAGCAAAGCTGTATCTGCTGAAAGAACAGGAACAGGCAGAAAAGGTGTCAGACATTCGTGGAGAGATAAAAGAAATTGGATTTGGCAATCAGATCCGCTCTTATGTCATGCAGCCATATACATTGGTGAAAGATCATCGGACGAATGTAGAAAGCGGAAATGTGTCGAGTGTGCTGGACGGAAACATTGATCTGTTTATGAATGCATACTTAAAAGCACAGAGCATGGAGGAGTAATCATGGATAAGACAAAATACTTTGTAGTCAAGAAAAAAGCGTTGCCGGAAGTCCTTATCAAAGTGGTGGAAGCAAAGAGACTGCTGGCGTCTGAGAGAGGATTGACGATACAGGAAGCAACAGATCAGATTGGAATTAGCAGGAGTTCTTTTTATAAATACAAAGACGATATTTTCCCGTTTCATGAAAATGAAAAAGGACAGACGATTACCCTGGTGGTGCAGATGGATGACACACCAGGGCTTCTTGCTGAAATTTTGAGAGATGTCGCAGAATACGGTGCGAATATACTGACTATACATCAGAGTATTCCACTGAACGGAGTGGCGACTTTGACTTTGAGTGTAGAGATCTTATCCACAACCGGAAATATATCCGATATGGTTGCGGAGATAGAGGAAAATCAAGGTGTTCACTATTTGAAAATTGTAGGCAGGGAGTAAGTACGATATGACAAAAATAGCAGTATTAGGATATGGAACAGTTGGATCCGGAGTCGTGGAAGTAATTCAGACAAACCGAGATTTAATCAATCAAAAAATAGGGGATTCTTTAGAAATTAAATATATTTTGGATTTGAAAGAATTTCCGGGAAGTCCTATAGAAAAATTGATTGTACATGATTTTGAAGAGATTGTAAATGATGAAGAGGTCAAAGTCGTGGTAGAAGTAATGGGAGGAGTTGAACCGGCATATACCTTTGTAAAGAAAAGTCTTTTGGCGGGGAAAAGTGTGGCGACCTCCAATAAAGCGCTTGTGGCAAAGCATGGTGCAGAGCTGCTTGCGATTGCAAAAGAAAAGAATTTGAATTTCTTATTTGAGGCGAGTGTTGGCGGGGGTATTCCGATTATCCGTCCTTTGAATACGTCACTTTCGGCGGATGATATTGAGGAGATTACCGGAATTTTGAACGGTACGACCAACTATATGCTTAGTAAGATGTATCATGAAGATGCAGATTATGATGCAGTGCTGAAGGAAGCTCAGACGATGGGATATGCAGAGCGTGACCCGAGTGCAGACGTGGATGGTCACGATGCATGCAGAAAGATTGCAATTTTATCTTCTTTGATTTGCGGGAAACAAGTGGAGTTTGAGGACATTTATACGGAAGGAATCACCGATATTACTTTGCGGGATATGCAGTATGCAAAGGCGATGGGAATGAAGATCAAGCTGCTTGCAACCTGCAGAAAGAACGGCGAAAGATTAGGAGCAGTTGTGGCACCTTGTCTTTTAGGGAAAAAACATCCGCTTTACAATGTAGAAGATGTATTTAATGCGATTTTTATAAAAGGAAATATGCTTGGAGATGCCATGTTCTATGGAAGCGGAGCAGGAAAACTCCCGACTGCAAGCGCAGTTGTGGCTGATGTTATTGAAGCGGCAAAATATCCGAGACAGAGTATGATGACAGTCTGGTCAGAGGAAAAAATGGTTTTAGAAGACAAAAGTGAGCGAGAAAATCGTTTCTTTGTACGCGTAAAAGGTACAGAGGCGTTAAAAGAAGAATTGGAACAGACTTTTGGAGAGATTACAGTTATAAAACCTGAAGGTGTGGAAGGTGAATTTGGTTTCGTGACATCAGTTATGAAAGAGGGCGATTTTGAAAGAGGTGCAGAAAAATATCCTCAGATTCAAAAAATGCTCCGGGTAAAAGAATAAAGTCAAAAGGGTAAGGAGGCGCAGTGGAATGAAATATATCATAGTCTTAGGAGATGGGATGGCGGATGAACCGATTGAAAAATTGTCGGGGAAGACACCGCTTGAAGCAGCAGATAAACCAACGATGGACAGACTTGCAAAGAAAGGTGAGGTAGGACTTGCCTATATGGTTCCGGAAGGAATGAGCCCGGGAAGTGATACGGCAAATCTGTCAGTGCTTGGATATGATCCAAAGATTTATTATACAGGCCGCTCGCCACTTGAGGCGCTCAGCATCGGAGTGGATATGAAAAAGACAGATGTGTCATTTCGGTGTAATCTGGTAACACTTTCGGAAGAAGAAAGCTGTTATGAAGAAAAGAGAATGGTGGATCACAGCTCCAGCGAGATCAGTACTGAGGATGCTGCAGTTTTGATGGAAGCACTGAAGGAAGGGCTGGAAAGAGAAGGATATGAGTTCTACGTGGGAACGAGTTACCGTCACTTGCTTGTGTGGGAGGAAGGAAAAGTGATAAAGCTGACTCCGCCGCATGACATTTTGACGAAGAAAATCGGAGAGTATCTGCCGGAAAATGAAGTGTTCTGTGATATGATGAAGAAAAGTTATGAGATATTGTCTGCGCATCCTCTGAATCAGAAAAGAAAAGAGCAGGGGCTCAATCCGGCGAATTCTGCATGGTTCTGGGGAGCAGGCACAAGGCCGAATCTGATGTCTTTTGAAGACAAGACAGGAAAGAAAGGTGTTATGATCTCAGCGGTGGACCTGCTGAAAGGACTTGCAGTTGGGTCTGAGATGGATACGATTTTGGTGGAAGGAGCCAATGGTGGACTTCATACGAATTATGAAGGAAAGGCAAATGCAGCGGCAGATGCACTTTTGAAGCATGGATATGATTTTGCTTATGTGCATGTGGAGGCACCGGATGAGATGGGACATCAGGGATTGCTGAATGAGAAAATAGAATCAATCGAGTATCTTGATAAGCGAGTGACACGGCTTATTGTAGAAGCATTAGAAAAAGCGGGCGAAGATTATCGAATATTGGTTCTTCCGGATCATCCAACGCCGATTCGAGTTCGGACACATACAAAAGATCCGGTTCCATATCTGCTTTATGACAGCAGAAAAGAATTGGGAAGTCAGGAAGAATATAGTGAAAAGACCGCAAAAGAAAGCGGAATTGTCTGGATAGAAGGCTATCGTCTGATTGACTGCCTGTTAGAGATATAGGAGGTAACCATGTTAATTGTAAAGAAATTCGGCGGAACATCCGTCGCGAATAAAGAGAGAATTTACAATGTTGCAAGACGCTGCATTGAAGATTATAAAAAAGGACACAGTGTTTTGGTTGTTCTTTCGGCAATGGGAGATACGACAGATGATTTGCTTGCACTCGCAAATGATATCAATCCAAATGCAAACAAAAGAGAATTGGATATGCTTTTGACAACAGGCGAGCAAGTCTCAGTTTCGCTCATGGCAATGGCTATGCATGCGATGGATGTGCCGGCAGTGTCATTGAATGCATTTCAGGTAGGGATGAACTGTACCTCCAGATACGGAAATGCCAGATTTAAGAGAATTGACACAGACCGCATCAATCATGAATTGGATTCCAGAAAGATCGTAATTGTGACAGGATTTCAAGGAATTACGAAATACGATGATTATGCCACACTTGGACGAGGCGGTTCTGATACGACAGCGGTAGCACTTGCGGCAGTATTGCACGCAGATTTGTGCGAGATTTATACAGATGTAGATGGTGTCTATACGGCAGATCCTAGAATTGTTCCGAATGCAAGAAAACTCTCAGAGATTACATATGATGAGATGCTGGAACTTGCAACGGCAGGTGCAAAAGTTCTGCACAATCGTTCCGTGGAGATGGCGAAAAAATACAGTGTTCCGATGGTTGTGCGTTCAAGCTTGAATGAATCAGAAGGAACGGTTGTCAAGGAGGTAGTAAAAATGGAGAAAATGTTAATTACCGGTGTGGCTGCGGATAAGAATACAGCCAGAATTTCAGTGATTGGAGTGGAAGACAGACCGGGTATTGCGTTTAAAATATTCAACAAACTTGCGAAAAATAATATTAATGTAGATATTATCCTTCAGTCCGTAGGACGTGACGGAACAAAGGATATTTCATTTACGGT
The DNA here is from genome assembly GCF_052121495.1 of Faecalimonas sp. LCP19S3_D12. Lineage (GTDB taxonomy): Bacteria > Bacillota > Clostridia > Lachnospirales > Lachnospiraceae > Faecalimonas. Next base: position 14,253 of record NZ_JBQKED010000026.1, read on the forward strand.
TTCGCAGGATGACCTGAAAGATGCACTTGCTATATTGGAAGAGAACAAAGAGCCTTTGACGATTAAGAATATTACACACAATGAAGGTGTGGCAAAAGTTTCAATCGTGGGCGCAGGAATGATGACAAATCCGGGAGTTGCATCCAAATTGTTTGAGGCGTTGTTTAATTACGGAATTAATATTAATATGATTTCTACATCTGAGATTCGAATCACGGTACTGGTAGAGGAGTCAGAGATTGACAAAGCGGTGCGTGCAATCCACGAAAAATTTGATCTTGCAGAATAAAATATGTGAAGTAAAGGACGGAAGAGTTTCCGTCCTTTATTTGTGCTGAAGTTGACTTAAAAAACTGTTGTGGTAAAGAGGTGAGAAAGTGACATCTTCGACGAACCAGTCCGGTGGGGTGAATGCATTCGCTTCCTGCTCGGTAGGAAATTCTACCTCGGCGAGAACAAGCGGTGCAAGATCGCCCTCAAAAATGTCTAATTCAATGGTGTATATGCCATAAGGGATGCAGTAGCGCTTTTTGCTGATCAGTCTGCCGTCGATTTTAGTGCGCAGATGTTCATAGGATTCCTTTGTGAGTGGAAGATTGTGTTCTTCACGAACCATAAGTCCTTTAGATTTGTAGGTCAACTCATACTTGTCATCGTCTTTTCGCACACGCACGACAGGAGATGTGGATAAATATCCCTGTTCGAGCTGACGATGGGGATATTGTTCGAGATGCTCCGGCAGGGAGCTGATTAAATATTTGCGTTCAATTTCCATAATAGATACCTCCAGATGCTTTTATAGTAATACAGGTCAAGGGAAATGTAAACGGATTTGCTTTTTTTTCATAAGTTTGTTAAAATGCAAGTTACAGTTCACACATCAGCCGTGGAGTGAGCTGTGACGAAGGAAAGGAGGGAAACCATGGAAAAAAAGGTTTGTGTATTTTTGTCAGATGGGTTTGAAGAGATTGAAGGACTGACTGTTGTGGATTTGCTAAGAAGAGCAGGAATTTTTGTGACAACAGTATCGATTACAGGTAAATTGCAGATTCGCGGTTCACATGATATTTGTGTTCAGGCAGATAAATTATTTGAAGAAATGGATTATGAGGAGCAGGACATGGTTGTACTGCCGGGCGGAATGCCTGGAACGATTCATTTGGAAGAACACGAAGGCGTGAAAAATGTATTGGAAAAATACTATGAAGAGAAAAAATATATTGCGGCAATCTGTGCGGCGCCGAGTATTTTCGGAAAGATGGGCTTTTTAAAAGAAAGAAAGGCGACTTCTTATCCGAGCAAAGAGGCGGAGCTTTTCGGAGCAGAGGTAGTGAAAGATTCTGTTGTTGTGTCTGATTTTATCATTACAAGCAGAGGTCTGGGGACAGCGATTGATTTTTCACTTGCGCTGATCGCACTTCTTTTGAACAAGGAAAAGGCGGAGGAGATCAAAGACTCTGTCATCTATCAATGTAAATAGGAGGAACTATGAAATCAAAAAAAGGGACAGTAGCTGCGATTGCAGTGATCATTGTACTGGTAGGAATTGTATGCATAGGACTGCTCAGAGATTTTGATGCACAGGGATATGTCCGCGCGATTCTGAACCAGCGGTTTTTGGGAGATGTCACCGAGGCGGAAGAGATTCTGGAGGATACGTCCAAAAAGGAATTGCTGAAACAGTATGATGAAGGCATTGAAAGTTTTGTTTCGGATTACATCACAAATGGTGTCGAGATAGATTCGGAACTTGAGAAGAAGTTTGTAGACCTGTGCAAAGAGATTTTCGGCGCTATGAAATATCAGGTAAATGAAGCGGAGAAGATCAGCCGCAAGGAATATGATGTCAGTGTGGAATTTCAGCCGTCAGATGTATTTTTACAGTTTATCACATCGATTCAGACAGAGTCAGAAAATCTGAAACAAAAGGCGGAGAACGGAGAATATCAAGGGACAAAAGAAGAGATTAATGCCCAGATGCAAAGCGAATTTCTGAACCGTTCTTATGAACTTTTAGAAACAGCATATCAGAATATGCAGTACGGTGAGACAGAGACAATCGTCTTCAAAGTCAAAAGCAATGACAAAAATGTGTTTTCAATGAAGGAGGATGAGATTTCCTCATTTATTACGAAAATACTGCGTTTAGATGAAATTCAAGGCTAGTAATTTAGAAAGTATTGTGATATAATCTTGGAATGAGCGTTAGTGTAGATAAGTCTGGGGACTTCTCACATATATAAGGAGGAAATAGTAATGAGTTTACAAGTAGAAAACATGGAAAAAAATATGGCGAAACTTACAATCGAAGTTTCCGCTGAAGAATTAGAAAAAGCAATTCAGGGTGCATATTTAAAACAGAGAAATAAAATCAGCGTGCCTGGATTCCGTAAAGGGAAAGTGCCGCGTCAGATGATTGAAAAGATGTATGGAGCAGAGATCTTCTACGAAGATGCAGCGAATGCATTGATTCCAACAGCATACGGAAAAGCATATGACGAATGTGAATTAGATATCGTTTCACAGCCAAAAGTAGAAGTAGTACAGTTAGAAAAAGGAAAACCATTTATCTTCACAGCAGAAGTTGCTGTAAAACCAGAAGTAACTTTAGGAGAATACAAAGGACTTTCGGTAGATAAAGTTTCTAACAGAGTAACAGCAAAAGAGGTTGATGCGAAATTAGAAGAAGAACAGAAAAAGAATGCCAGAACAGTTGTAGTGGAAGACCGTGCAGTGCAGGACGGAGACGAAGTAGTGTTAGACTTCGAAGGGTTTGTTGACGGTGTTGCATTCGAAGGTGGAAAAGGTGAGAACTATCCATTGACAATCGGTTCAGGATCTTTCATTCCGGGATTTGAAGAACAGTTAATCGGCGCTGAAGCAGAAAAAGAAGTAGAAGTGAATGTGACATTCCCGGAAGAATATCATTCAGAAGATTTAGCAGGAAAAGCAGCAGTGTTCAAATGTACAGTACATGAGATCAAAGCAAAAGAACTTCCTGAATTAGATGATGAATTTGCAGCGGAAGTATCTGAGTTTGACACATTAGATGCTTACAAAGCAGATATCAAAGCAAAAATCAAAGAACAGAAGATTGCAGACGGTAATAGAAAGAAAGAAGATCAGGTTGTAGAAAAAGCTGTTGCAAACGCAACAATGGAGATTCCAGAGGCAATGATCGATACACAGGTAAATCAGATGGCTCAGGATTTTGCACAGAGAATTCAGCAGCAGGGACTTTCTATGGAGCAGTACTTCCAGTTTACAGGAATGACAGCTGAGAAGATGATGGAAGAATTGAGACCGCAGGCTGTAAAACGCATTGAGACAAGACTTGTACTCGAAGCAATTGTAAAAGCTGAAAACATCGAGATCACAGATGAAAAGCTTGATGAAGAATTAGCGAAGATGGCAGAAGCTTACAAGATGGAAGTAGAAAAATTAAAAGAATTCATGGGAGAAAATGAGAAAGAACAGATGAAGATGGATTTAGCTGTTCAGGAAGCTGTGACATTCTTAGCGGATAATGCTGTAGAAGAATAAAAACATTATATTTTTTAAGGAGGCATATACATGAGCGTAATACCTTATGTCATTGAACAGACAAGCCGCGGCGAGCGTTCATATGACATTTATTCAAGATTACTGAAGGAAAGAATTATCTTTTTGGGGGAAGAGGTAACTGATGCATCAGCAAGTGTAATTATTGCCCAGCTGCTATTTTTAGAAGGTGAAGATCCGGAGAAAGATATTCATCTTTATATCAACAGCCCAGGCGGTTCCGTATCAGCAGGTTTGGCTATCTATGATACAATGCAGTATATCAAATGTGACGTATCCACAATTTGTATTGGTATGGCTGCAAGTATGGGATCATTCTTATTGTCAGGCGGAAAGAAAGGCAAAAGATATGCCCTTCCGAATGCAGAGATCATGATTCACCAGCCATTAGGCGGAGCACAGGGACAGGCGACAGAGATTCAGATTGCAGCAGAACATATTTTAAAGACAAGACAGAAGTTGAATACGATTTTGGCAGAAAATACAGGGCAAAGTCTTGAGAAGATTCAGGCAGACACAGAACGTGATAACTTTATGTCAGCACAGGAAGCAAAAGAATACGGACTGGTAGACGAAGTGATTACCAGCCATTAATGTAACTGGAAGAGGGGATGCTTAATTTGGGCACCCCCTTTCCATCGTATGAAAGTGGAGAGACGAGGTGAGAGTATGGCAGGAAAGATAGGAGAAGAAATTGTAAGATGTTCATTTTGCAATAAGACGCAGGCGCAGGTGCGCAAGATGATTGCGGGACCTAATGGAGCCTACATTTGTGATGAGTGTGTGGACGTGTGTGCAGAGATTATTGAAGAAGAACTTGCATATGAGAATCCATCTGATTTTCAGGATATCAATCTTTTAAAACCAGAGGAGATCAAATCTTTTTTGGATGAGTATGTAATTGGACAGGACGAGGCAAAGAAAGTGTTGTCAGTGGCAGTGTACAATCATTATAAAAGAATTATGGCAGAAAAAGATCTTGGGGTCGAGTTGCAGAAAAGTAATATTTTGATGCTTGGACCGACAGGATGTGGAAAGACGTTGCTTGCGCAGACACTGGCTAAGATTTTAAATGTGCCATTCGCGATCGCGGATGCAACAGCACTCACAGAGGCAGGATATGTAGGAGAAGATGTGGAGAATATTCTTCTGAAGATTATTCAGGCAGCAGACGGTGATATTGCACGTGCGGAGCACGGTATCATATATCTTGATGAGATTGACAAGATTACAAGAAAGTCAGAGAATCCGTCTATTACAAGAGATGTATCGGGAGAAGGAGTTCAGCAGGCGCTTCTTAAAATTATAGAAGGAACAGTGGCATCGGTACCGCCACAGGGTGGAAGAAAGCATCCACACCAGGAGTTGATACAGATTGACACGACAAATATTTTATTTATTTGTGGTGGAGCGTTTGAAGGTCTGGATAAGATTATTGAGACGCGTATGGACAGAAAATCAATGGGATTTAATGCGGAAGTGGGCAATCACCATGAAGATAATGTGGACAGACTTTTAAGTCAGGTATTGCCGCAGGATTTGGTGAAGTTTGGTCTGATTCCAGAATTAGTAGGACGTGTTCCGGTCAACGTCACATTGGAGGTGCTTGACAGAGATGCGTTGATTCGTATTTTAACAGAGCCAAAGAGTGCTATTGTGAAACAGTATCAGAAATTGCTGGAACTTGATGGCGTTGAATTAGAGTTTGACAAAGAAGCATTGGAAAAGATTGCAGACACGTCATTGGCGAGAAAGACAGGAGCGAGAGGGTTACGTGCGATTATGGAGAATGTCATGATGGATACAATGTATCACGTACCGTCTAATGATCGCATAAAAACTTGTCGAATTACAAAAGAAGCCGTAGAAGGGACAGCAGATCCGGTTTACAATTCCGAGACCCTTACGTCAGAAAGTGCATAATGTAAATTGGGGACGGGGGTAATGTTACATTACCCCCGTCCCTGAATAAGGAGGAAATATGGAAAAACAGATACGGAATATACCTATGGTTGCCTTAAGGGGAATGACAATCATGCCGGAGATGGTGGTACATTTTGATGTGAGCCGTGCCTATTCCATCCAGGCAATTCAACAAGTTATGCAAGGCGAAGAACAACAGGTATTTCTTGTTGCGCAAAGAGAGTTGAATATAGAGGATCCAGAATTAAAGGATGTATTTGAGATTGGGACAATCGGAACGATCAAGCAGGTTATTAAGTTATCAAAGAATATGCTTAGAGTGTTGGTGACCGGAGAAGAGCGGGCAACACTCATTTCTTTTGAGAAGGAAGAAGGGTATTTAAATGCTCAGGTGGAAGTCATTGAAGAGCCGCAGGATGAGCAGGAAGTCGTAGATAATCCAAGAGCGAAGAATATTCAGGAATTATTTTTAGAATATGCGATGAAAAATGGGAAAATCCCGAAGGATGTTATTACACAGGTCGCAGATGAAAAGACATTTCTGGGGTTGGTGAATCAGATCGCTGCGAATGTCCCGCTTGATTATTTGAGTTTACAGGATGTTTTGGAAGAGACAGATTTGAACAGACGCTACGAAGTGTTGGCATTTAAGATTGCCAATGAGATGGAAGTGATGCATCTCAAAGAAGAGATTCAGGGAAAAGTCAAAGAACGCATTGACAGACATCAGAAAGAATTTATATTGAGAGAGCAGTTGAAAGTGATTCGTCAAGAGCTTGGAGAGGACAATATGCTTTCGGATGCGGAGGAGTTTGAGACTGCTACAAAAAAATTAAAGGCGTCCAAGGAAATTAAAGAGAAGCTGATGAAAGAAATTCATCGTTTTAAAAGTGCGATGAACAGTTCGGCAGAAAATGGGGTTATCCGCACTTATATTGAGACAATGTTGGAGATGCCGTGGGACAAGAGGGAAAAGGACAATACTGATATTGCATATGCAAAACAGGTGTTGGAGGACGAACACTATGGACTGGAGGCTGTGAAAGAAAGAATTTTGGAATTTCTCGCTGTCCGTTCTCTAACAAAGAAAGGAGAAAGTCCGATCCTCTGTCTTGTTGGTCCGCCGGGAACCGGAAAGACCTCAATTGCACGATCGCTTTCCAAATCATTAAAAAAACCGTATACACGGATTTCACTTGGCGGTGTGAGGGATGAAGCAGAGATTCGAGGACACCGGAAAACATATGTGGGAGCAATGCCGGGAAGAATTGCGAATGCACTTAAGATGTCTGGTGTAAAAAATCCGCTGATTTTGCTTGACGAGATCGACAAAGTGAGCAATGATTATAAGGGAGATACGTTTTCTGCGCTGTTGGAAGTGTTGGACAGTGAGCAGAATGTAAAATTTAGAGATCATTATCTGGAAGTACCGATTGATCTGTCTGAGGTATTGTTTGTGACGACAGCAAATTCGCTTCAGACAATTCCAAGACCGTTATTAGACCGTATGGAAGTCATTGAGATCAGTAGTTACACAGAAAATGAGAAGATGCATATTGCAACGCAGCATCTGCTTCCAAAGCAGCTCCAAAAACATGGACTGACACCGGAGCAGTTAAAAATCAGCAAAGGTGCTATCTGGAAAATTGCGAGAAACTATACAAAAGAAGCAGGAGTCAGACAGCTGGAGCGTAAAATTGGAGATATCTGTAGAAAATCAGCACGAGAGATTTTGGAGACAGGCAAAAGTAGCATTCGTGTAACAGAACGAAATTTGGAGAAATATCTGGGAAAAGAGAAATATTCGTATCAGATGATAAATGAGACAGACGAAATAGGTATCGTGAGAGGTCTTGCATGGACAAGTGTCGGTGGAGATACACTTCAGACAGAGGTCAATATTATGCCGGGAGAGGGCGAGATCCTATTGACAGGACAGCTTGGAGATGTGATGAAAGAGTCTGCACGGACAGGAATCAGCTATATCCGTTCTGTGGGAGAAAAATATAAGATTCCGGAAGATTTCTTTAAAAAGCACGATATCCATATTCATATTCCTGAAGGTGCTGTTCCAAAAGACGGTCCGTCTGCAGGTATCACAATGGCGACGGCGATGATTTCCGCAATCACGAATACGAAAGTCAGAGCGGATGTGGCGATGACAGGAGAGATTACACTGCGTGGAAGAGTGCTTCCAATCGGAGGATTAAAAGAAAAGCTTTTGGCAGCCAAAAGCGCAGGAGTAAAGACTGTATTGGTACCAGAAAAAAATATGCGAGATGTGGAAGAGATTTCATCCGAGATTACAAGAGGACTGGAAATTATTCCGGTAAGCTATATGGATGAAGTTTTGAAAACTGCATTAATATATGAGGAAAACGAAAATGAAAATTAAGAGTATTGATTTGGAAATTGTATGTGGAATTACGAGTAAGCTTCCGGAGACAGACAAAGTAGAGATTGCATTTGCCGGAAAATCAAATGTAGGGAAATCTTCATTGATCAATGCGTTGATGAATCGAAAGTCTTTTGCGCGTACATCAGCGACGCCGGGAAAAACTCAGACTATCAATTTCTATAATATTAATGATATAATGTATTTAGTAGATTTGCCTGGATATGGATATGCAAAAGTTTCTGAGAAAGAAAAAATACAGTGGGGAAAACTGATTGAACGCTATTTACACAGCTCGAAACAGTTGAAAGCAGTATTTTTGCTGATTGATATCCGACATGATCCATCTGCAAATGATAAGATGATGTATGAGTGGATTGTGTCACAGGGGTACAATCCGATCATCATTGCGACAAAACTGGACAAACTAAAAAGAAGTCAAGTCGCAAAACATGTAAAGATGATCAAGCAGGGACTTGATCTCGTTCCAGGAACACAGATCATACCATTCTCATCCGTGTCAAAACAGGGAAGAGAAGAAATTTGGGAATTGGTGGAAAAGAATTTTCTGAATGAAACCGAGGTGGAGTAAATGGAAGATACGCGTCCATATTGGAAAGTAATCGTAAGTCTGGCTTTCAGCCTGATAGGAACTATTTTATTTATCGTCATAGGAATAAAATTGTTGTGGTTTTTTATGCCGTTTGTCATCGGATGGTTTATTGCTTTTATTGCGAATCCACTTGTGTGCTGGTTAGAAAAACGGTTGAAGATTGTAAAAAAACTAGGATCCGCAATTATTATCATTGCAGTTTTGGCAGGGGTGGTCAGTGCACTGTACTTTGGCATCAGCAAATTGGCAGATGAGCTGGGGAGCCTGATTGCAAATTTTCCGCAGATGTATGGTGAACTGGAAAAGGGATTAAAAGATATTGGTGATAGTTTTCAAGGTATCTTTAATCTGCTTCCGGAAGGGATACAGACTGGGTGGAATGCAGTGGTTGCGAATTTAGACAGCACAATGGGAAAATTGATTGGTAATATCAGTGAGCCGACGGTGGAAGCGGCGGGGAATCTGGCGAAGAGTATTCCGTCAATTTTGGTATCAACCATTGTGACTATTGTGGCAGCATACTTTTTTATTGCAGAGCGTGACGAAGTGATTATGTGGTTCAAAAAGATTACTCCAAAGCCGATTCAACAGAGGATGACTTTGGTTATCGACAATTTAAAATATGCAGTGGGAGGCTATTTTAAAGCACAGTTTAAGATTATGATCGTAGTGGGCGTGATTCTGTTTATTGGATTTGAGATTATGCAAGTCAATTATTCGGCACTTTTAGCGATTTTGATTGCATTTCTTGATTTTCTTCCGGTGTTTGGAACAGGAACGGCAATTTGGCCTTGGGCAGTGTACAAAGTGTTAAGTGGTGATTATAAGATGACAATCATGCTGCTTGTACTGTATGGAGTAACTCAGCTTGTAAGGCAGCTGATTCAGCCGAAGCTTGTAGGAGATGGACTTGGGATGCAGCCTTTGGTAGCGCTTGTGTTACTTTTTGTAGGATATAAAGTGGGCAGTCTGCTTGGCATGATTTTTGCAGTCCCGGTTGGGATGATTGTGATTAATATGTATAAAGCAGGGGCATTTGATTATATATTAGATGATGTGAAGATATTGATCAAAGGAGTTATGAGTTTAAGAGAGTAAGAAAATATTGCAGATAAGAAAAAAGGCTGACTTAGAGAATCATTGACTCTAAGTGCAGCTGTTTTCTTATTTTAAGAAAAAGCGAAGCAAAGTTTCATTGGTTTTCTTGTAGGGTTGATAGCGCATCGGAAGATCCAGCCAAGTCCTCTTATCTACAATGCTTTTATAGTGGGAGAACGTGTCAAAACCGTCCTTTCCGTGATAAGCGCCCATGCCACTTTCTCCGAATCCGCCGAATCCCATTTCACTTGTGGCAAGGTGAATGACAACATCATTGATGCATCCGCCACCAAAACTGCACCGCGCAGTGACTTTTTTGGCAATCTTTTGGTCAGATGTAAATAGATAAAGTGCAAGCGGATGCGGCATGGAATTAATCTTTGCGATTGCATGGTCAAGAGAATCGTAAGTCACAATTGGGAGAACTGGTCCGAAAATCTCTTCTTGCATGACAGCATCTTTGAATGTGACACGGTCAAGTAATGTCGGCTCAATCTGTAACGTATCAGAATCGAATTTTCCGCCCCACACTGTTTTTTCTGTGTCTATGAGGGTCAAAATACGTGAAAAATGCTTTGCGTTGATGATTTTCCCGTAATCTGCATTGGCAAGCGGTGTGCTTCCAAATTGTCTGACAATCTGTTTCTTTAATTCTTGAATGAGCGAGTCTTTGATCTCCTTGTCGCAATAAATGTAATCCGGTGCGACGCATGTCTGACCGCAATTTAAAAATTTCCCAAATATGATACGTTTGGCTGCCAGTTTCAGATTGGCAGTCTTTTCTACAATACAGGGACTTTTCCCGCCGAGTTCCAATGTGACCGGTGTCAGATGAGTGGCTGCCTGCCGCATCACTTCCTTTCCGACAGACTGGCTTCCTGTAAAGAAGATGTAGTCAAAACGTTCATTTAGGAGACACGTATTTTCTGTGCGACCGCCGGTCACGACCGAGACATACTCCGGTGCAAAACATTCATGTATCATCTTCTGTATAAGCGCGCTTGTGTAAGGAGAGTAGGCACTTGGCTTAATAACGGCTGTGTTTCCTGCGGCAATTGCGTCAACCAGAGGGTCAATCGTCAAAAGGAATGGGTAATTCCAGGGACTCATGATCAGACATACGCCATAAGGCGAAGGTTTTCGATAGCTTTTCGAATGAAACTGAGCGAGTGGTGTGTGGACGCGTTTTTCTTTTGCAAAAGAGCGTGTGTGTTTCAGCATGTAGCTGATCTCACTCAGTACAAGTCCGGTCTCGCACATGTAGGTTTCAAAGGCGCTTTTCCCAAGATCTTTTTTGAGTGCTTTGTTGATATCTGCCTCATGGCGAGTGATACAGTCTCGCAGACGGCGAAGTGAGTCTAATCGATAAGAGACATCGAGTGTTGCTCCTGTATGAAAAAATGCATGCTGCCGGTCAATAATTTGTTTGATTTCATTTGGTGTCATTTAAGGTTCCTCCTGCTTGTTTTATGATACCTCTAACTATAGAAGAAGGCAAGGGAGGAATGTCAGAAAAAAATATTGAATTGTACAAAAAAAGTATTAAAATGTACAAATGAATAGAAAAAGCTTTTAAAATTATAGTCGATTTGTTATAATGAAGCGCACTAAAAAAACACATAGAGGAGAAAAAGTATGAAATTATGGAAAAAACTTTGTATCACATTTTTAGTGGCGCTGATGGCATTCTTCAGTGTAAATGTTGGAAATGTAGATGCGAAAGAAACAGTAACTACGAAAAAAAGTGTGTTATCAATTGATGCAGGAAGAAAGTATTTCTCAGAAGATCAATTGAAACAAATCATTGACAAAGCGTACAAAAACGGATATACATCTGTGCAGATTCTGTTAGGAAATGATGGTTTACGTTTTGTGCTCGATGATATGAGCATGCAGGTGAATGGAAAAAGTTATGCAAGTGAAGATGTAAAAAAAGCAATCACAGCAGGAAACAATTCTTATTATGCAGATCCAAATGGCGATGTATTGACAGAAGATGAGATGGATCGCATTGTGGCTTATGCAAAAGAAAGAGGTTTGGACATTATTCCGGGAATTAACAGCCCTGGACATATGGACTCCATTTTAGTTGCGATGGAACAGTTAGGATTAGAGAATGTACGTTACACGAAAGATGGAAGAGAATCAGAACGTACAGTAAACATTGAAAATCCAGAAGCAATTGAATTTACACAAGTTTTGGTAAAGAAATATATCGATTACTTTAGTGCATCAGGAGTTTGTGAAATCTTCAATTTTGGGGCAGATGAATATGCAAATGATGTATTTGGAGTTCCGGGATGGGGCGAATTACAAAAGTTAAATATCTATGATAAATTTATCGATTACACGAATGATATGGCTGCGCTGATCAAAGAGGCAAATATGCTTCCAATGTGCTTCAACGATGGTATTTACTACAACAGCGATGACAAATTTGGAACATTTGACAAAGATATCATTATCTCTTACTGGACAGCAGGATGGTGGGGATTTGATGTAGCAAAACCAAGCTATTTCGCAGAAAAAGGACACAAGATTCTAAATACAAATGATGCATGGTACTGGGTGTTAGGAAACATCACTTCTGAGGATGGAATTTATGCTTATGAAAATACACTGAAAAATATCGAGGCAAAACCATATAATGAATTAGCAGGTGGCAGCACAGTGGACACGATTGGAAGTATGCAGGCTATTTGGTGTGATAATCCGTCAAAAGAGCATGATATGGATCGTGTATTAACATTAATGGATGCTTTTTCTGAGAAACACAGAGATATTTTAGTGAGACCTGCAGATTACTCAAAAGTAGATGCAGCGCTTGCAAAAGTACCGGCTGATTTGTCTATCTACACAGAAGAGACAGTGAAGGCAGTCAATGATGCAACAGCAGCAGTTGTAAGAAACTTGAAAGAGACAGAACAGGCAACTGTAGATGGTTATGCAGCGGCAATCGAAAACGCAGTTGCTAAATTAGAGCTTAGAAAAGCAGACTATACAAAAGTAGACGAAGCAATTCAGAAAGCTGAAAAATTGAATGCAAAAGATTATAAGAATTTTGACGCTGTGACAAAAGCAGTGAACGCAGTTGTACGTGATTTAGATATCACAAAGCAGGCTCAGGTAGATGCTTACGCAAAAGCGATTGAAGATGCGATTGCACAGTTAGAAAAGAAAACAGTTACAGAAAACATTTCGAAATCAACTGCACCACAGACAGGAGATGTAGCATCACCATTTACTTGGATGACACTGTGCGTAATCGCAGGCGGTTGTATTGTGACAATGAAAAAAAGAAGAGCATAGAGAAAAAAATCTATCTGCTCATAGTTGAAATGTTCGAATAGCCTTGTTTGACAGGCTATTCGGACATTTTTTTCTGTGTTGAAGAATCATAAATAAAGAAATTTATTATTTTTTGCTGTCCTTTGATATGAAATGTGTGTTCCTTTTCCAAACGGCGTATCATTCCCTGGTGCTCATAAAATCCATAGTTACAGGTTGTATCTGTAAATAAATAAAATTCTTTTAACCCGGTTTTCTCCATATGCTCAAGAGATGATTGAAAAAGCATTTTTCCGATTCCTTTTCCACGGCACGAAGAACTTACGGCAAATAATGCAAGCTCTGCTGGATAGGATTTGTTGCTTTCACTCAATAATTGCTTATCTATCTCATTTACTTTTTCAAAAATTTTTGATACGTTCCGGCCCTCTTTGGAACGATACAATGACAATATAGACTTTACTTGTAATAATCTATTTGAAAATGAACATTTGTGGTTTTGGATATCGTTTATCAAAATAATGCCTGCAACTTTCCCGTCAAGTACGGCTACTCTTGAAAACGTATAATTTGTCAGACAACTGCTTAAAAATGCTCTTGCTAATTTAACCGCTGTTTTCTGACTGCTAAATTCATCATAATGCCAAGTTTCTCTGATGATAGTTTCTACTGTCTTAAAGTCTTGTTTTTGATATTCTCTTAATTCTATTTGCATTGCTATTCTCCTTGTTTTTATGTTTTATATTTTGTATGATAAAGTATACAGTTACTGTAATGTCAATGAGGAGATAAAACAAAATGAAGAAAGAAATGAAAAGGCTAACAACAGCACAATTTGCAAAATTGCATGAAGTGAATAAACGAACACTTCATTACTATGATGATATAGGTCTTTTTTGTCCTCTTACAAAAGAAGAAAATGGGTATCGATATTATGATATTTCACAGAGCATAGATTTTGAGTATATCCGTATGCTAAAGGAACTGAATATGAGTATTAAAGAAATTGAAATGTATCGAAAACAACCTACACCTGACAACTTTTTAAAAATTGCAGACACAAAGGAGCAAGAACTAGATAAGGAAATTCAAAAGCTGAAGAATATTAAAAGGATATTACAAGCAAAGAAAGAGCAGATCGTTTTTTGTGAAAGTTTACGAGAACAAGAAATTAGAGTTGAAGAATGTAAATCAGAAAGGATTTTAACGTTTCCTTATGACTTTTCCGAGGATGATATATCTCAGATTTTTAGCCCGTTAAAATCCACATGGGGAATTGAACAGATTCGTATGGGAATAGGTAGCTTTATATCACTTGATAATGTATATAACATGAATTTTACCAAATATGACGGAATTTATACGATTGCTTTAAACAATAAATCTGTTTCAAATAGTTTTATAAAGCCCAAGGGAAGGTATTTATGTGGTTATCAAAAAGGTACATGGGATAAATTACCGGAAATGTATCAAAAAATGCTTGATTATTCTAAAAAGCATGATTTAGAACTCACAGGATATGCTTATGAAGTCGGACTTAATGATTTTGTAATTTCCAATCCAAACGATTATGTTACAAAGATTATGATTAAGATTGAGGAAAACGCTTGTTTTTTGGATACAGAACCCTGATTATTGCAATTTAATTTGCAAACAAATGGAGAGCAACTGCATTAAAGAGAATGTTATAATAAGATCAGATGATAAAGCAAATGGTATATCTAGAATATCTCATTTGAAAGGAGAAAGAATATGAACAGTACTTATCTTAATGCAAAGTGTAAGGGGATTCTACGCAAACTTTTAAATAATAATTCTTATTTATCACTACAACAACTTGCAGAAGAATTGAATATTTCTCAGAGAAGTATTTATTACGATGTATGTCGGATTAATGAGTGGCTGTCTGAAAATGATATTCCGGAGCTGCGAGTCGTACGAGGAAAAGGACTTCTTTTGAGTGAACAGATCAGAATTCAAATTGCCGAATGTATGGAGGAAAAAAATACAGAGGAGGCATATGTTTATTCGCCGATGGAGCGAGTGCAGATTATTATCTGCAGCATCATATATTCTAAGGAACCAGTGCATGTAGATGTTTTGGCAGATTATTGTAAAGTGAGCCGTAATTCTGTATTTAATGATCTTCGAGTGGTTGTGAAACAGCTTCAGAACTATGATCTTGAGCTAGAATATAGATCAAAAAAAGGATATATTATTGTAGGAAATGAAGTGAAAGTAAGAGCTGTTTTTCTGTTGAATTATCAGGAATTGAAAAAAACGTTTACTAGAGACGGGATGAAATTTATTGATTGGGAAAAAGTGGATGCTTATGAGGAGACTTTGAAAAAAGTAGAACAGGATTTAGGGGTTGAATATGTATCTGATAATAGGGAATCTTTGGTAGTGTTGCTGCCAATTATGGAACAGGGGAAACAGAGAATCTATTTTGATGATCTTAAAATTGAAGAAATTAAGCAGAGAAAAGAGTATTATTTGATTGAAAAATATTTTTCACAGTTAAATGAGAATGAAAAAATATACCTGTGTATTCATCTTTTGGGAGGGCGGATTGCTACCGTGTCCGAAGATATTTTTGAAAATACAAATAATGAGATGGTATATGAGATTACAAAAGCACTAGTTACAGAATTTGAGAAGACGGCATGTGTGATATTTGATAATAAAGAAGATTTAGAAAGGGAATTGTTTGTACATATTAATTCCTCGCTATATCGATATCAGTATGGAATACAGAGTCTGGATATGCTAAATAGAGATATTATTCGGGAATATCCAGACTTGTTTGAAATTACGAAAATTGTTAGTAAATATCTGGAAAACCAGATTGGTCTTCCGATTCCGGATACAGAAGTGGCTTACCTGGCACTTCATTTCGGAGCACATCTTCCGATATCAAATAATAAAAGCGATAAAATTCGAGTGCTGATTGTTTGTGCAAATGGAATATCAACAGGAAATATGTTAAAAAGAGAGATTATGAAAATGTTCCCGGAAGCAGAAGTGGTGGGAGTGGAAGCTTCATCAAAGATTAAAAATGTGCAGGCAGTGTGCGAGTTGATTGTTACTACGGTAGCTTTTAAAAGTGTTGTTCCAGTTGTACAGGTTCATCCTATTCTGACAGGGAGAGATAAAGAGGTTCTGGCAAGACATTTGAAAAAGGAAGAATTTATGGGAAAAATCAAGGTGGATGACCTTATGAATATTATTGAGCCATACATTAAAGGAAAAGTGTATGATGAAATTCGAGAGAGTATAGAAGAATATTTGTTTAATTGTAAAAAGGGGATGGAAACAGAAATTAGAGAAAATTATCAAGATTTGAAGAGCGTGGTGGACGACTTGCGAGTGGATATTCACGACGGAAAATATATGTGGACACAGGCATTATGGGAAACAGCAGATTATTTGATACAGAATAAAAGTATTGAATCTGCGTATATAAATAGTATCATTTCTCAGATTCGGTATTATGGTTCTTATATGTTTATTATGCCGAGAGTAATTTTAGCACATTCAAAACCAGAGATGGGAGTGAATCAACTGGACTGTTCTATTCACTTTTTTAGGGAACCTGTGCGATTTTCAGATAAAGATTTGGCAAATGTTGTAATTGTATTGGCTGCAATTGATCAGGAAAGTCACCTGAAATTATTACGAGATATTATTACAATTTTTGGAGAGGACAGTGTTGTAGATGAATTTTTAACTTGCAGCACGAAAACGGAGATACTAGATAAATTTCAAGAAGTTCTAAGAGCTGCAAAAAAGATACAAATAGAATAAATATCAAAAATAGATCGACTGTATGAGTACGATCTATTT
Source organism: Faecalimonas sp. LCP19S3_D12 (assembly GCF_052121495.1). Lineage (GTDB taxonomy): Bacteria > Bacillota > Clostridia > Lachnospirales > Lachnospiraceae > Faecalimonas. Next base: position 30,977 of record NZ_JBQKED010000026.1, read on the forward strand.
TTTTGCAAAAAGAATTGCAAAAAATTGTACACCTATATATCTAGATGCAAAACAATTTGCAATTTATTGGACTTCTATCTGATAAATTGACTTGATATAATACAAACAACAAAACAAGAAAGGGGAGACACAAATGATATCAGAGATGTTGAAATTAGAGAATATCCAGATTATTGAAAGTGCCAAGGATTGGAAAGAAGCAATTCACCTGAGTCTTGAACCACTAGTTAATGGAGGGTATGTTACTGAAAACTATGAAGCAGCAATTATCAAATGTACAGAAGAGTACGGACCATATTATGTATTGGCAGATGATATTGCGTTGATTCATGGAAGGCCAGAAGACGGAGTGCTGGAAAAACAGTTATCCATTACAGTTGTGCGACAACCGATACAGTTTATGAATGATGGTCAAAATGTTCGTGTACTAATTGCACTAGGGGCTAGTGATGCTAATTCTCATATTGATGTAATGAAAGTTTTATCCTTGTTACTGATGGATGAAAGCAAGATTAAAGAACTTGCGGAAGCAACGAGTGAGCAACAAATATATGAAATGTTGACAAAAGCAGAAAGTAATTTGTAGAGAATGAACGGAGGAAAAGAAAATGCTTAAAATATTTGCAGTATGTGGAAATGGGTTAGGAAGTAGTTTTGCATGCCAGATGGCAACAGAAGGAGTTTTAAAAGAGCTAGGTGTAGAGGCTAAGATGGATCACATTGATATCTCAAGTGTAGCGGGACAGAATGCGGACTTGATTATTTCAGGAAAAAATTTTGAAAAACAATTTGAGCGTATTACTTTAAAATGTCCGGCAATTTTTCTTGAGAGATTGGTAGATAAAAATGAAATCAGAGAAAAACTTATTCCAGTGTTAAAAGAAATAAATGCTATTGAATAGTAGGAGGGAGGAAAAAATATGGCAATATTAAATTTCATTATTGAAAATATCTTGACACAGGCTGCGATTATTATCGGATTAATCGCTTTGTTAGGACTTGCATTGCAGAAAAAACCGGTTGGAACAGTTATTTCAGGAACCATGAAAACAATTCTTGGATTTTTGATTCTGTCGGCAGGATCCAGTGTCATGCAGGAGTCACTGTCATACTTCGGTGATGTGTTTAACAAAGGATTTGGCTTAAACGGTCTTAAGAGTGTAGTTGCATCTATTGAAGCAATCAATGGACAGGCGATGGGAAATCTTGGGCTTGGTGGAGAAATCGCTATTTCATTGGCAGGAATTTTTATTGTAAATATTATTCTTGCAAGATTTACTCCTTTTAAATACATTTTCCTTACTGGACAAGCACTGCTTTGGGAATCAACGATTTGTGTTGTATTTGCTTGGGCATTGGGACTAAAAGGAATTCCTCTGATTTTGGTATCTAGTGTTGTAGGTGGTGCATTTGCAACTTTGATGCCGGCAATGGCGCAGCCGATTCTTAGAAAAATAACTGGCGGTGATGATATTGCACTTGGGCATTTCTGCACATTTGGATATATATTTGCAGCTCTGGTATCTAAATTGGTCGGTGACAAGTCGAAATCTTGCGAAGAATTAAAACTTCCAAAAAGTGTAGAATTTCTTCAGGATACATACTTATCTGTTATGGTTGTAATGATACCTTTCTATTTAATTGTTGCAGCTATTGCAGGACCTAAAGCAAGTGCAGAGTTTTGTGGAGATACGAACTATATGGTATTTGCATTTTTACAGGCAATGCAGTTCGTTGTAGGGTTATATATTTTACTTTCAGGTGTTCGACTCTTATTGGCAGAAATTGTTCCAGCATTTCAGGGAATTTCTCAGAAATTGGTTCCAAATGCAAAACCAGCATTAGATTGTCCTGTATTGTTTCCATATGCACCAAACTCAGTCATCATGGGATTCGTATTTACTACTATTGGTTCAATGATAGGTATGCTGATAACAAGTATTCCGTCACTTGGACTTCCTATGGTAATTCCAGGAGTTATGAGTAACTTTTTTGCTGGTGGAACAGCTGGTATTTTTGCAAACCAAACGGGAGGACGCAGAGGCGTTATCATCGGATGTATCGCACACGGTATTTTCATTATTATTCTTCCGGCACTGCTTTGTCCAATGCTTGCAGAAATCGGTTTCCAGAATATCACATGTACAGATGTGGATACAGTAGTGACCGGATTTGTATTTATGGCTGTTAAAGCGATTGCAGGAATCTTCTAAATCTATAGAAAAGAGGGATTGAGATGTTTTTGTTTGGAAAAAAGAAGGAAAAGAAAGAAAAAAACATTGAAGTAAATATTAAAGTTAACAAAGATGAGCTGATTGCGGAAGCAAGTGAAAAGATACAAGAACTTGAAGGATTATCTGGGGAGCAGAGAGTTCCCTTGTTAAATCAAATAGGAGCTTTGTATTATCAAGCGGAAGAGTTAGAAAGCGCGATCAAATACTATGAAGAAAGCCTGTCTATAAAAAAGGAAATGGGGAAAAGTTACACTGATTTAATGTCGCTTTACAATAAGAAACGTCAGCAGGCAGCAGAAAATAGAAATGATGAGCAGATGAACTACTATATGCAGAAAGTTCAAGAAATGATGCAAATGTCAAAAGATATGCTTCGTGGGAAAATGTAAATATAAAGATTAAATAGAAAGAAGGAAGAAAGATGTATAAGAATTTAATTGAAATGTTTAAAGAAAATGAAGGAAAAGGAGCAATAGGGTCATTTAACTTGCACTGTTTTGAGATGGTTCCGGCAATGATTAAAGCGGCAGAGAAGCTGAATGTTCCAGTTATTCTTCAAACTTCTTTGGGGACAGCTGAATATATTGGATTTGAACCATTGATTGCAGCGGTAAAAGCTATAGCTGAAACTTCCAGCATTAATGTTGCATTACATATGGATCACTGTAAAGATATTGATGCATTAAAACATGCAATTGATTGCGGATATTCTTCAGTTATGTATGATGGTTCAGCTCTTCCGCTGGAAGAAAATATTGCAAACACGAAAATCGTTGTCGAGTATGCACATGCCAAAGGAGTATCTGTAGAAGGAGAAGTCGGTTCTATTGGCGGAGCGGAAGACGGAGTAGTTGTTGACAAAGATGCTGCAATGTACACAAAGCCAGAAGATGCATTACGCTTTGCCTCTGAAACAGGAGTAGACGCGTTGGCAGTTTCTATTGGAACGACACATGGACAGTATAAATCAAAAGCAAAGATTAACTATGAATTGTTAGAAGAATTGAAAGCAAAACTTGGGGATACCGGTTTGGTACTTCATGGGGGAACAGGAGTATCTGACGAAGACATGAGGAGACTTGCAAGAGAAGGGATGAAAAAGATCAATGTAGGAACAGAATTAAATAAATCTTATATTGAGGTGGTAAGCAAGACATTTACTGCAGAAGGGGTAACACCATTGACCTCGCTGAGAACCCTTCTTGGACCTGCAAATGATCGAATTGCGGAAATTGTAACTGAAAAAGCAACTCTATTTAGACTATAGACAAGAAGAAACAGGCTTATGAAAAATATTATTTTTCATAAGCCAAAAACAATATGGGAGAATTATTATGCAAAAATGTATGATATTACTTGCAGGTTATCCGGCAACAGGAAAAAGCTATATGTGTCGCAAAATACAGGAACGATACCCTGGGTTTATTAGTGTTAATCAGGATGAGATAAAAGAACAGAAGTGGGATGAATATGGCTTTGATAATTTGGAAGAAAAAAGCAGACTTGAGCAGAAGGCATGGGAAGAATATTATGCCTCCTTAGAACAAAATATGGAAGAGGAAAATCTTTTGATTTCAGATTATCCATTTAGCGATAAACAAAAAACTAGATTGGAAGAATTGTCAAACCGATATGGATATAGTGTGATTACAATTCGTGTTATAGGAAATATCGATCAGTTGTACAAAGTGTCGCGTATGAGAGATTTGGATCAAAGCAGACATCTTGGTCATATGGTCAGTAAGTATCATAAGGGAGATTCGATGGAAGATCGTTCTAAGGCAGATTGTTTGGTATCGTATGAATTATTTAAAGACAGATGTTTGCATAAAGGATATGACACCTTTCAATTAGGAGAGCTCATTCAAGTCGACGCCTCAGATTATAATCAGATTGATTACCAAGCCATTCTCAATCGAATTGGTGAGATTTTTTTAGCACCTCAATCGAAATTACATCAAGATTAAATCAAATCTAAACCGTCCTTCTTTATGATGTAAATAACATCAGAGAAAGGGCGGTGTTTTTATTCACATAGGTAATCGAGACTATATTTAACTCGCAGGAAGGAGGAACAGTAACCAGGAGAGTTATGATTTTATTGTTAAATGATGAAGATTGACGAAAACTTGATTTTTCGTGTACAATTGCTTATAAAGAAAATAATAAATTTGCAATTGTTACTTGCTGGTAACTTAAATGTTAATATGCGTTGCTTGCAGCAACGGGGAATTCCTCATACAATATTTTTAGAAAATAAAAAAGGAGGACATTTATAATGTTAAATGAAAACATTAAAGCAATCAGAAAATCAAAAGGACTTTCACAACAAGAACTTGCTATTAAATTGAATGTGGTACGGCAAACAATATCGAAATGGGAGCAAGGAGTTTCCCAAACAAAAGGATATATAAGAAACAACCTGTGTTTTACCTGCTTGTAAATATTATTAACTTTCTTCTGAAAAATATAGTAGACTAAAGAAAAAGTAATAAATAGTATAAAAATAAATTTGGATTGCTAGAAGTTAAGGATATAGTTAAATCATTAGGGGCATACAAATGTTGTGCCTTGCCACAATAGTAGGAGTTATTATTTTTAGTCGTATGGTTTTTATTTTCTTACCACAAAATAATTTACTCAAACTTTCAATCATATAAAAGTTTTGCAATCAATACAACGAACCAAGAACTGTAGTTATACACCAACGTTCATGTTATAGGAGTAAATAGTCCTAAAAGCGAAAATGTAATAACAACTCAGTTAATAAAACAGTACAATTACTACACTATCAGGTGATTTTATTCACAATTTATTCATTCATGCGATTGTTCTGATAGTAGGGTCACTTTTCAAAATAATATAGTAAATGTCTTTCTACAAAAAGATGTTTTATATAGTTCTTTCAGAACAAATATGTTAGAATAAACATGTTTTTAATATTGTGTAAAAAAAGGAGCATATCCATGAAACGAATATTAATTGTCGAAGATGATGTAAATATGCAGAGAGAGTTGTCCGGTTTATTGAACAACTCCGGATACGAAGCGGTTATTTTAGATGCTTTCAGTCGAGCAAAGGATGAAATCATTCGATCGGGAGCAGATTTAATTTTGATGGATATCAACATTCCGTATCTCAATGGACAGTTATTACTAAAGGAATTGAGGAAAACCTGTGATACCCCGGTTATTATGGTAACAAGCAGGGATAACGAAGTCGATGAAGTTTTATCTATCAGCATTGGCGCAGACGACTATATTACGAAACCTTACAATCCTACACTGCTTTTGCTGCGAATTAACAATATTTTCAAAAGGATGCAACAGAAAAATCCAGTTGTTCTTTATCGTGATTTAGAAATTCACACCAGAAAAGGCGTTGTCACAAAAGGTGATAGCGAGGTTGTGTTAAGCAAAAATGAGATGATTATTTTGAATAACTTAATTTCTAATCAGGGTAAAATCGTATCACGAGACGAGCTGATGACAGATTTGTGGAACAACGACGAATATATCAATGATAACGCTTTGACAGTAAATATCAGCAGGTTGAGAGCTAAATTAAAACAATTGGGACACGAAGATGCTATTGATACAAGGAAAGGACAAGGGTATATCTTGCAATGAGCTTAAAAAAATATTTAGCAGATAAAAAAGTAGAAATAATATCAACTTTTTTTGTTTTAATTGTGTTAGCCCTGGTACTTCGGGCTTTTCGAATCAAAACAATCATCATCCTATTCACGCTGCTTTTACTGCTGACTCATTGCATCATTCTTATGATTTATGACTTTACCAGAAGGTCAGAATATTACAAAACTTTAAAAGAAACTACAGAACGATTGGATAAGGCATATCTTGTACTCGCCACATTAGAAGTGCCTGATTTTTATGACGGCAAGATAATGAATGAGATCTTGTATGAAATCAACAAATCTATGCGTGAAAATGTGAAAGGGTTGGAAATACAAAATTCAGATTTCAGGGAATACATAGAAATGTGGATTCATGAAATCAAGATGCCGCTATCTACATTAAACCTGATTACTCATAACCGAAAAAGTGATGCAGATGCGGAGTTGAAAGAACAGTTAAAAAGAATTACCGATTATGTGGATCAAGTCCTTTATTATGTCAGAAGCGAAAATTCTGCAGAAGATTATTTGATTAAAAAAGTGCCACTGAAAAAAGTTGTAAATACTGTGGCTTTGAATCACAAAGATTCTTTGTTATATAGTCGTATTGATTTTATTGTTGAAAATATTGGGTTCGAAGTCAATACAGATGCCAAGTGGCTGGAGTTCATCCTGAATCAGATTGTGCAGAATGCCATCAAGTATAAGCGGCAGATCCCGGAATCCTATATTAAAATATCTGCAAAAAGTGACAATAATACTGTAAGATTGTATGTAGAGGATAACGGGATTGGTATTCCGGCAGAAGATATCAGGAGAGTCTTTGATAAATCTTTTACAGGATATAATGGAAGAACTCGGGCAAAGTCAACAGGCATGGGGCTGTATATTGCAAAGAAGTTATGCAAAAAACTTGGGCATACCATCGGCATCGAATCGAAAAAAGATCATTTCACAAGAGTGTGCATAACTTTTCAAGCAAATGATTTTTTTGAGGTTTTGTCCTGATATTACAAAATTGTAATGTTCCGTAATATTCAAATAACGACAGCACACTTCAAAAATGGGTATAATAAATCCGTGAAAGGAGCGATATTATGGAAAACATCTTAAAAATAGACCATATCGAAAAATATTATGGAAACAAATTCAATTTAACAAAAGCGATTGACGATATTTCCTTTGAAGTAGACAAGGGAGAATTTGTTGCAATTATGGGAGCCAGCGGTAGCGGGAAAACTACCCTGCTAAATTGTATTTCTGCTATTGACAGAGTTACTTCAGGGCATATCTATGTTGCCGACAGAGACATTACCCAATTAAAAGGGAACGCATTAAACGAGTTCCGCAGGGAGCAGGTTGGATTTATCTTTCAGGATTTTAATTTATTGGATACGCTGACCGCATACGAGAACATCTCTCTTGCACTCTCTATTCAAAATGTGAAAGGATCGGAGATTGGAGAAAGAATCCAAACCATTGCACAAAAACTGAATATCGTAGATGTTCTAAAAAAATACCCTTACCAAATGAGTGGAGGACAGAAACAGCGTATTGCGTCTGCACGAGCGATTATTACAAACCCTAAAATCATTCTGGCTGACGAGCCAACAGGTGCACTTGATTCCAAATCGTCAAAAATGCTGATGGAAAGCTTCTGCCATTTGAACAGTGAACTTCAATCAACGATTTTAATGGTAACGCATGATGCATTTACGGCGTCGTATGCAAAAAGGGTTATTTTTATCAAGGATGGCAAAATCTTTAACGAGTTATTCAAAGGGGATGGCTCCAGAAAAGAATTTTTTGATAAAATTATTGATGTGATTTCATTGTTAGGCGGAGATGTAAATGATGCTCTTTAAGTTATCTCTGAAAAACACCAGGAAGAGCATGAAGGAATATGCCATCTATTTCTGTACGATTATTCTTGGTGTAGCTATTTTTTATGTATTTAATGCAGTGGAATCTCAGACAGTTATGCTGGAAATAGCAAAGTCTAACTATGTTTGGTTTTTAAATTCCATGCTTTCTGTTGTGAGTGTTTTTATTGCCGTTATACTGGGATTTTTAATTATTTATGCCAATCAGTTTTTGATAAAAAGAAGGATCAAGGAATTTGGGGTATATTTTACGCTTGGAATGAGTAAGCAAAAAGTATCCAAACTGCTTTTTTTTGAGATATTGTTTATTGGTGTGATTTCTCTTGGGGTAGGGCTGGTGTTGGGAATCCTGCTGTCTCAATTTATGAGTGTTATCGTTGCAAATATGTTTGAAGCGGATTTAAGCAAATATGAATTTCTCTTTTCTCAGGAAGCGTGTGTGAAAACAATTGTCTGCTTTATGGTTATGTATTTGGTTGTCATGCTGTTCAATACCATACAGGTAAATAAATACAAGCTGATTGATTTACTTCAGGCAAAGAGAAAAAATGAAAAAGTATATTCAAAAAATGCACTAGTCTGTGTGTTGCTGTTTTTTGTTTCATGTGCTTTACTAGCGTATGCTTATGTACAAGCAACAATATACTATGAGCACCTTTTTGTACATGGTAATATATGGAAAACTGCAGTTGCCGGTGCTGTCGGTACGATATTGCTGTTCTGGTCGTTAGCCGGATTGATAATCAGGATATTTGCCGGAATGAAAAATACGTATTATAAAGAACTGAATTGTTTCGTAATTAAGCAGTTCAGCAGTAAAATGAATACAATGGTCTTTTCGATGAGTGTCATCAGTTTAATGCTGTTTGTGACGATCTGTATGTTTTCAAGTGCATTTTCCTTGAGCAATTCAATGAACAACAGCTTAAGAAAGTATGTCCCTGCAGATGTGGAGATGTCTATCCCCTACGAAAGCGCCAACAAAGATAAAGATATGGAAACACTTTTGACGGATAACAAACTGGAACCAAGCCGAGCATTTCAGAATTACGCTGTGTTTGATGAGTATAGGGATCAGGATCTGACATTGAAAGCCACATTAGGAAACGAACTTGACAGGGCTTTAAAAGAAAATCCGAGTTTAAAAATTGAACTCCCGGAAACCATTGTGACCTTAAGTGATTATAACAGAGTGGCAGAACTGTATGGAAATGAAACTTATACCCTGAAAGATGATGAATATATCATTGTTTCAAATTTAGACAGCATGACTACGGTAAGGAACTACGCGTTAAGTGCAAATACTGCCGTAACGGTTAACAAGAACACATTACATCCAAAATACACCCAATGTAAAGAGGGGTTTGTTCACATGACAGCAGCACCATCTAATAGTGGTTTTTTTGTTGTGCCGGATGATGTTGTTACGGATTCTATGAAATTTGTTAACTATCTGGTGGCTAATTACATGCCAAACGATAACAATATCGAAAATACACTTATGGACATTGCCAATGCCAACGACGCAATTTGTACCACAAAGACATTTCTGGCGGAAAAAAGCATCGGTCTGGAAGCAATGTTCACTTTTGTCGGCTTATATGTCGGGATCATTTTCCTGGTTGCCAGTGCAGCCGTACTTGCACTAAAAGAATTGTCGGAAAGTGCAGACAATATCGAACGGTATGCTGTTTTGAGAAAAATCGGCACAGATGAAAAGATGATTAACAGAGCGTTATTTAAGCAAATCGGCATTTTCTTCCTGCTTCCGCTTGGTGTGGCAAGTATCCATTCCATCTTTGGTGTGCAGTTTGCAATGAAAACGCTGGAAAGTTTCGGAAACGCCGGATTGACCTGGTCGATTATACTTACCGCCATAATTGTTATTTTGATTTACGGTGTATATTTCCTGATCACATATGTTGGTAGTAAAAATATGATAAAAGATTCTTCCTTGAAGTAAAAGTTATCTTTATCAGGTTTGTTCTGCATTTTACTTGATATAAACTTTCAAATTTTACTTTGTATGTGCATCTGAGAAGATGAGAAATCGTAGACAGACGGAGTGATCCAGACACGGCGGTGGGAAAATCGCTTAGATTTTCTAACAAGGGGGGCACAAAAAACAAGAGACAATATACATTAACAAGCGGAAAACGCTGTATTTACAAGGCGAAACCGCATTTTACATGGTGTGATATAAATTATGCCATTATCACTTGGGAAAATTGAATAAGACATAGGAAAGACAGTTGATTTCAAACGAGAAATTGATTGTCTTTTTCTTTTGCAGAAATTTAAGTATAGGCAATTATCAAATACAGCAGTTGCTTTTTTGATTGGAGGAATTTAAAAATGAATGATAAAAACTTTATTGAAGAACTAAGACAAAAGCGTGAGGAATATGGAGTAACACAAACAAGGCTTGCTGTTGCCTGTGGTATCAGCCGTGAATATTACAACCGCATTGAAAAAGGGAAACAGCCATTGAATGACGAATTAAGAGAAGTCATAGAAAAACAGATTGAGCGTTTCAATCCGCAAGAACCACTATTTTTATTGATTGATTACTTTCGTGTCCGCTTTCCTACTACGGACGCATTGGCGATTATCCGTGATGTATTACAACTGAAATCTAATTATATGCTTTATGAAGATTATGGAAAATACGGATATGAAAGCAAATATGTACTTGGCGACATCAATATCATGTGTTCCATGCAAGAGCATTTGGGTGTTTTATTGGAACTGAAAGGCAGAGGTTGTCGGCAAATAGAAAGTTATCTGCTGGCACAGGAACGTTCATGGTATGATTTTATGCTGGATTGTATGACGGCTGGTGGTGTGATGAAACGGCTTGATTTGGCTATCAATGACCGAGCAGGAATATTGGATATTCCAAAGTTAAAGGAAAAATACAAGGCTGGCGAATGTATCGCCTACTTCCGTATGCAGAAAGATTACAGCGGTACAGAAAAATGCGGTAGCGATTTACCAAAGAATACAGGAGAAACCTTATATCTCGGTTCAACAAGTAGCGAATTATATATGTGTGCTTATCAGAAAAATTATGAGCAGTATGTCAAGAATGGCACAGAAATTGAAGATACGGAGATTAAGAACCGTTTTGAAATACGCATGAAGAATGAACGAGCCTATTATGCGGTTGTAGATTTACTGACCTATCGGGACGCTGAACGCACCGCTTTTTCTATCATCAATCATTATGTCCGCTTTGTTGACAGAGAGGACGACAAGCCAAAAAGTCAATGGATAACAAATGATGATTGGGCATGGTTTGTAGGGGAACACAGAGAGCCGATACGCTTAACCACAAAGCCAGAGCCTTACACTTTACAAAAAGCGTTGCATTGGCTACAAAGACAAGTCGCACCAACCATAAAAATGGTACAGGCATTAGATAAAGAAAATCATACAACGATACTGAAAGATATGATTGAACAGGCAGAACTTAAAGACAAGCATAAACATTTATTACAATTAGAAAAATCGACCATAGAAGAACGAATAGATACCGCTGTTTCACAAGAGAATGACGGTATTTTTTAATGTAATTGAAAAATTTCAGACTTAGTCAGCAAGGAGCTGTTTTCATTCCCTATGTGGAGTGAAAGAAGAAAAATAAATTTTTTATCAAATCTGCAACAAAACGGTTACTTGCGTACAGATATGGTGCGAGAAAAGGAAATCTAAACTTTTTTTGAAAATAGGTCATTAAATCAGGGCTTGCTGTCCCTATATGATGTGAAAGAAGAAAAAAGTTTTGAAAAAATGACGGAAATTCGTGATTAGTGGACAGTGTTCTATGAAAAGAGGAAAAACTATCTTAAATTTGTATTCAAATATCTTACTCGTGTCGAGTGTTGGTGCAAGAAAGAAGAAATTATTATGTCATTTCTTGATTTGTATTCAAACAGGCATTAGCAGTTGAGTGTTGATGTGAAAAGAGGAAAATACTTTATTCTAAACTTAACAATTTAAGGTTTCCGTTCCCTATATGGTGCAAGAAAAGAAGTTAAAATTTTTCCATTTCAACTTAGCAAATGGACGTTTGCTGTACAGATAGTAGTGAAAAAGGAGAAAATCAACCGTTGATTGCCAAAATGAACCGTTCCATTTGTACTAATAATGGAAAAAGTTTTGAATTTTGGTTACGTTTCCCCTCTTTTCCAACGCGGTATATAGGAAAGATGATTTTCTTCTTTCGTGTTCTTTGACAACTGAATAAAGCAATTCAATACGTTTGACAGACAGCAAGCCGTTGAAACAAATACGCCACGACCTTTCCCCTGCAAGAGCGAGCGAAAACCTATTTGTGTTCTTGTAAAAGATTTGTCCTCTTTTATCGCCATGACCTGTACTGTCAGATAATGATACTCCCGTACAGCCACAGCTTGAGCATTAAGAGCGTCGCACGCAATGGGTACGGCTACATAAGAACTATGCAGAGGTGGAATCCCTGTGGGCTATGACAAAAGCCGTTGAATTGCTTGGAAAGATTTTACAGAAAGGGGGTATGTGTTATTGATAATGCTGTAAAAACAATTCAAAAGAAAAATGGCAAGTGTGGCATTGGCAACAGAGGAAAGACAAAGATTGTTGTAAAAGAGCATTTTTCCGAAAAGGGAAAGACAATGGAAGAACTTTTAACTGATGTCATGCTGGAAAAAGCAAAGCAGACAATCGCATAAAATCGGTGCAGTTGTAAGAAATAGATTGAATGACAAAAAGTCCCCGTGTTATACTTTACTTGCAAGCAGGTATTGTAAACACGGGTTAGTTATAAAGGAGGATAACTGACAATGAAACAACAGATTTACAATACTGCACTTTATCTTAGGTTAAGCCGAGATGATGAATTACAGGGCGAAAGTTCCAGCATTACTACACAAAGAAGTATGTTGCGTCTATATGCAAAAGAACATCATTTGAATGTCATTGATGAATATATTGATGACGGCTGGTCGGGAACAAATTTTGACAGACCGAGTTTTCAAAGAATGATTGAGGATATAGAGGCAGGAAAAATCAATTGTGTTGTGACAAAAGACCTTTCCCGACTTGGCAGAAATTATATTATGACAGGACAATATACCGAATTGTATTTTCCCAGTCATAATGTCCGTTACATAGCGATTGATGACGGTGTAGACAGCGAAAAAGGCGAAAGTGAGATTGCACCATTTAAGAACATTATCAATGAGTGGTATGCGAAAGACACGAGCAAAAAGATCCGGTCTACCTTTAAGGCAAAAGGCAATTCCGGGAAGCACGTTGCAAGTACCACACCATACGGATATCTGAAAGACCCGGAAAATAAGGAACACTGGATCGTGGATGAAGAGGCTGCACAGGTTGTCCGCAGGATCTTTCAGATGACAATGGACGGATATGGTCCTTACCAGATCTCAAAGAAGCTGAAAGAAGATCAGGTGGAGATCCCGGCAGTACACATGGCAAGGCATGGGGCAGGATTATGGCAGGGAAGAGTGGACGAGATCAAAGACCCCTATGCGTGGGGTTCGTCGACGGTGGCAGGGATCCTGAAAAAGCGGGAATATCTTGGTCACACTGTTAATTTCAAGACCAGAAAGCATTTTAAGGACAAAAAGAGCCATTATGTGTCAGAAGATAACTGGACAGTATTTGAGGACACGCAGGAAGCGATCATTGATCAGGAAACCTTTGATAATGTCCAGAGAATCCGGAAGAATGTCCGCAGATACCCGGACGGATGGGGAGAAGCACATCCACTGACAGGGCTGATGTATTGTGCCGATTGCGGGGCAAAAATGTATGTGCACCGGGTAAATAATGGGAAAAGAATCCCACAATATACCTGTTCTGCATATAGCAAGGTTCCGGTTGGAACACTCTGCCCGACACAGCACAGGATTAATGCGGATATTGTGATGGAGCTGATAAAAGACCTGCTGAAAGCTATCGCAGAATATTCCCATCTGAACCGGGAAGAGTTCATTGAGACAGTGAAGACAACACAGAATTCCCAGCAGTCCAGTGGAATCGTGAGGCTGAAAAACAGGATAGCAGAAGCGAAAAAGCGTCTGCAGGAACTGGAAAAACTGATCTGCCGGATATATGAGGATAATATCCTCGGTAAGCTGCCGGATGAACGTTACGCAGTCCTTGATGGGCAGTATTCCAAAGAACAGAAAGAACTGACAGTGGATATTTCAGAATTGGAAGCAGAGGTAGCCGGATATGAAAATGGCAGACGGTCTGCGGAAAGATTTATTGCACTGGTGGACAAATATCAGAATTTTGATGAACTGACCACATATATGCTTAATGAGTTCGTGGAAAAGATTCTGGTGCATGAGAGGGACAGGAAAGGAAGCCAGCAGACCACACAGAAGATTGAGATTTATTTTAATTTTGTGGGAAGGTATCTTCCACCGCATTTTGGAGAAGTCCAGCTGACACCAGAAGAGGAAGAAGAATTACGAAAGCGGGAAGCCAGGAAGGACAGGCTGCACCAGAATTATCTGAGGCGGAAGGCAAATGGAAAACAGAAAGAATACGAAGACAAAGTAAAAGAAAAAAGAAAAGCCGAGATCAAGGCGAAGAAAGAAGCAATCCGGCAGGAAGATATTGCGAAAGGTGTGTTTGTTCCAGTGTCGATGCTTCCGGCTGCAGAACCAAAGAAAGGGGTGGCAAATGCATGAAAGAATTGAAACCGATGATACATGATGAAAAGAACGGACTGGATTATATCCTTGTGGGAGATTATTATATCCCGCTGATCCGTGTGGCGGAAGAAACAAGAGATATTGGTTTCTATGGAAGCCTCCGCAGGAATTATTTGAAAGACTACAAACAGGCTTTGTATTCCCAGCTTATGCTGACTGGGAAGCTCTGGACATATCTTGCTGATTTTAATGAGATCTGTGCAGAACGCAGGGACAGCATGATGGATCAGATCATGGAAGCAGAGGGTGTCACAGAGGATTTAAAAGGCAGGGATCAGATGGAATGGCTTCGCAGGGTAAATAACATTCGCAACAGAGTGGATGAAGTAATTCTGACAGAACTGGTCTATGTATAGGGGGATGCTTATGAGATACCGGATTGAATACGCAGATGGTCAGTGCTGTAATTTCGCCAACAGCCGGAAAGACCTTCTGGAATGGCTGAAACTTTTAAAGAATGAAGAGATCACAGATATTCGGAAAATCTACAAAAACGGTGTGACAGATTCCGTACTTGAGAAGTATCAAAATTATCTGGATAAGAATGCCGGATAGGGTAGAAAAGGAACAAGCTTATAAAAAATAGGCTTCGCCTATTCAGCTCCCCTTCCCCTCAATCTTGAGGGGTTAGGGGGGTTCTTTTTCTTCCTTTTTCCTGCATAATAGACTTATGAATATCTTACAAAG
>NZ_JBQKED010000027.1:0-45430 GCF_052121495.1 Faecalimonas sp. LCP19S3_D12
GGTATAGAAGGTTTTTATATCTTCTAACGAGCGTCATCTTGTTCTCATGCCCGACTTTGTGCGGGCTATTTTCATTCATTGTTCCAACAAAAATCGGAATTTCCTATTATAGAATAAATTTCATCAAAGGCAATAGCAATCTGATGAAATACTTTTGGGCTGCATTCCTCTGGAAAATTTTCCTCTACGAATTTCGCCCCGATCTCCGTATTCTCATACACTGCATTTAATGTGATCGTCTTCCACCGAGCATACATTTTCAATACAACCATAGTAATGTCATCAAACTGTTCTGCTTTTCCTGCAAACCGGTCTATATCTTTCCGTATCGTCTGAACCAGCTGTTCTGGCGCCTGATCATAATTTTCTTCCATGCAGTGCAAAAGCCGATCTTCTCCATATAATTCTTCTTTTTCATTATTCGCCTCTGTCACACCATCCGTATAGAGATACAGCATATCTCCCCGTGTAAATGTAATCTGATTATTTCTGTAACGGATTCCTTCACGCATACCAAGCATAATACTTCTTTTGTATGTCTTATGATCCATATAGACGAATGGCTCACCTGCCTTTTTCAAAAGCGGCGGATTATGTCCTGCATTGGCAAATGTCAAAGTCCCTGAGCTGTAATCCAGAATACCGAGCCAGACCGTTACAAACATGCCGGTTTCATTATTTTCACAAAGTTGCATATTCGCAAGCTCTAATGCTTCTGCAGGACTTTTTCCATTCAAAACAAAGTTTTTAAGCAATGTCTTCGCAGTCATCATAAACAACGCTGCCGGCACACCTTTTCCTGAAACATCAGCAATGACTACCCCTAATTTCTGTTCTTCAATCAAAAAATAATCATAGAAATCCCCTCCAACTTCTCTCGCCGCATCCATAATTCCGCAGATCTCATACTCGTGAAATCTTGGTATCACATGCTCTGCTGCCGGAAGCGCTGAACGCTGAATCTCTCTTGCAAACTCCATTTCCTGATTGATCTTGGCAGCAACCTCTTCCATCGTCTCTTTCAAAGCATAGACTGTGGCATTAATACCGTCTGACAAGACGGAAAATTCTGCATTATTGCGCACCTCGACTAGTTCGTCAAGATTCCCATTCTGTATCATCGACAACGACTGATTTACATGATAGATCCGGTCAACAACATTATCCTGTAAGAGCTTTGAAATCAGCAAAAATATGGTCACAAAGATCACAAAATTAACAAAAAGCAGAATCATTGCCGTTTGATTCCGATCTGCATAAATTTCATCACCAAGCATCATTCCTATCACAGTCATATCTCCACTCTGCATTGCCTTACAAAAATAAGTGCTCCCTGATAAGACTGTTAAAAACACATCTTTCCCTGCTTTGACTTCTTCCATGGAAAATCCTACTTCCGTCAGCTTTTTCCCTATAAATTCCCGATTTCCCGAATGTATTATCGTCTCGTCTTCCACAAGCAAAATCGTTCCCTTAGATCCGGCCCGAAGGGATGTAGGTGTATTATACGCCTCTCCCTTCTCAATCCCCTGAATCACTTCTGTCAGAATAACTTCCAAATAAATATCCGCATTTTCCCTGTCCTGAATTGTCTGCAAAGTATACGAAGAAAGCAGTGTCACCAAAAATCCTCCAGTCATAAATACAACCAGCCATTTCTGAAAAGTCTTTCGCATAGGAATCTGCGTTGTTTTAACATCCTGCATTTCTCTTTTCTTTATGAAAAATATTACAATTGAAACTATCAGAATGGAAATACAGATTTCAATGGATGTATTGGCTCCTAAAATATTGACAAATGCCAATACATAAGCCGAAAGTTCTGAACCTCCGCCCAGCATATCTGGATGCAGGATACACAACAGTATCGTAACTGCCACTGTATTTGTAACCGTGCCTGCTAATGCCGCACCGCCACCCGCAATACACTCGGAGGAAATCGTATCATCATCCATGTGTTTTTTCAAAAATCTGTAGACAAACCATGCCGCCAACGCAATCAATAACCTCGGAACTATGGATAAAACCGGATTTACAAACTGATGGTCTAACGTTTCCGCACCATAGCCCGATGCAGCCACCATTGTTCCGATGCCAAAGATCCCTCCCAGTATTCCCCCATAAGGAAGTCCCAATAAAATTGCAGCTAGTATCACTGGAATATGTAGAATTGTAATTGACAGACTGCCATTTGAAATTTCCCCAAAGCCTGTAATAAGCAATATAATTTCAACTGCAATCAGACCGACACTAATAATCACCTTTTGTTTATGCATATAATCTACTCCAATTCCGTATTAAGTCCAAACACTTTTTTAAAGCTTTCCATTTGTTCCTCTATTTCCTCTTTACCGTTGCCTGTCCACCTGCTGTCTTTCTACCAATTCAGCAAAATGTCCCTTTTTCTCCAACAGTTCCTCATAGGTTCCGTCTTCTACGATCTTCCCCTCATCCAGCACGACAATCCTGTCACAGTGTCTAATGGTAGACAATCGATGTGCAATCACGATTCTGGTACACTTTAATCTTTCCAAAGATTCTGAAACCTGTTTCTGTGTAATATTATCCAATGCCGAAGTGGCCTCATCAAACATCAGAATCCTTGGTTTCGGTGCGATAGCCCTTGCAATCAACAACCTCTGTCGCTGTCCTCCAGAAATGCCGCCATGCCCCTCTGAGATAATGGTATGCATTCCCATTGGCATCTGCCGGATATCGTCTGCCATCCCCGCCATCTCTGCTGCCTCCCATGCCTGTTCCAAAGTTAGCTGCGGTGCGGAAATTGTAATATTGGAATAAATATCTCCCTGAAACAGTTTCCCGTTCTGCATCACGACACCAATCTTCTGCCGCAAGGATTTTACATCCATAGAATTGATATCTTTTCCATCATAATAAACAGCACCTTTCTGCGGCTTTTCAAATCCTAAAAGAATACGTATTAACGTAGATTTTCCACATCCGGTCTTCCCTACGATTGCTACATACTGTCCCGGACGTATCTTCAAAGACAGATTATCCAGCACATTGGGCATCGTCTTCTGATACCGAAAAGACACATTGTTTAATTCAATAGAGCCTCTCAGCCTTGTAACAACCTGACGTTTTGTATCTATTTCGGGCTCTGTTTCCAGAATTGGAGTAACCATTTTTAAAATAGGCTGAATCCGGGATACCGTAATCACAATCCCCGCAAGAGAAGCAAATGCTCCGCTTACCATGCCATAAGCGCTGTTAAATGCCATATAATCTGCCATCGTAATTCCAGAGTGGATTGCCGTATAATATATTACAATTGTTCCCACAAGGGAAATAGCTGTTATGATAGTTCCGTTTAATTTCAAAAACATAGGCGGCTTATATAAGTATTCTGCCGCGTTCACATATTGTCTGCTCCATTTTGCAAACGCTCTCTTTTCAGCCCCTGCATTTTTTATCTTTGCAACTCCATTGATAAGCGCATACACCATTCCGCTTTCTTTTCCCGCCTCATTCATCTGCCTTTCTGTAATACGCATCTGCACCACAGATGTAAGTAATAAAAAGCATATTGTTACCAACGTGATCACAATGGACGGTACTACCAGTGTCGGCGCAAATTTCAAAACCTGCCCAATATAAACCAATGAAAATACGGCGGTCAGACCGGTAGAAAATACAGCGTCAAATATCATACTGCAAAGCCGGTTCATATATCCGATGCGGTTAGCCAATTCTCCGGAACTGAATCTTTTGAAAAAGTCAACCGGAAGAGACAACACCCGCATCATAACTGCGCTCTCGACTGCCAGATTCATCTTCGTGGAAATGTTTGTATTCAAAATACCCTTTATAACTGTAATAAAACTTCCTGCAAGCGTCACACAAAAAAGGGTCAGAACAACCGCCATAAGAAGCGGTCTGCTTCCATACACCAACACTTTCCCATACAGATAGTGACTGATTTTCGGAGTTACAAGACCTAGTGCTGTTAACACGCCTGTTGCAGCAAGTATCATCATATAATCCTTTGTATGTAACTGCCGGAAAAGATACCTGAGCAAATCCGGGATTTTCAGTTTTGTCAATGAAAACGGCTGATAAAAACATACCGCTTCTTCATCGATTTCTTCTGCATTTTTGCGGTTTATTTTCTTTATTTTTCCCGTGGAATATTCCCTATAATAATAACCATGCATTCCTCCCGGAAGAAGTGCTATGATACTGCCGTCCTTTTTCGTTCCCAGCATAGCTCCAATGGCATCCTGATACCAATCCCCGGATAATTTTACAGTTCTTCTCATAATACCTGCAGGACATAGCAGGTATTCCAATACTTCATTGATATCCTTCAACTTATCCGGTATTTCCCGGATACGCACATGATAATATTTTAAAATATCACCAATGGCCTCCTCTGCCAATTTCCTGTCATCCGAAAAACTAGTTATTATTTTTTCACTGCTGACCAGATTTGCCATCCGGGCAAACGCTTCGGCAAACATTTCATCATCATTTTCTATTCGCTGTTTTATTTGTTCATCAAACCACCCCATGACTCCGTCTCCTACTCACTCAGAATCAATTCTTCATATTTCCCATGGCATGCCATTAAAGTCTCATGTGTTCCACGCTCTGCTATTTTGCCATGCTCCATCACGATAATCTCATCACAATCCCGAATCGTAGACAATCGATGGGCGATCACAATACAGGTAATCCCCCTGTCTTTGATTGCTTTTACCACATCATACTCTGTTTTTGCATCAAGCGCCGATGTTGCTTCATCCATAACAATGATGGTTGGATCCTGGGCAAGCACTCTCGCAATCTCCATGCGCTGTCTCTGCCCTCCGGAAAAATCTTTCCCGCCTTCCAGTATCCGGTAATCATATCCCCCATCTCTCTGCATAATATCCTCATGCAGACTCGCATCTCTGGATGCAAGAATCATTTCATAATCTTCAATCGACCGATCCCACATTTTGATATTATCGGCTATCGTATCTTCGAAAAGTGTAATATCCTGATCCACTACGGCAAGTGAACCCGTAAAAATATTCCGGTCAATTTCTGATATCGGTTTTCCGTCAAACAATATTTCTCCACTCCACGGCTGATACAATCCGGAAATCAATTTTGCAAGCGTCGATTTCCCACATCCTGATCCCCCTACAAACGCCACCTTCTGTCCCATTTCCACAGTCATGTTAAAATCTTCAATCAATGGCGGTGCCAGTTTCGAATACCCAAATGTCACGTGTTTCATTTCTAGTCTTCCTGATAATTTATCATAACTGATGTTTTTGCATTTTTCATTTTTATACTCAACATCTGTCGGATATTCCATAACATCTTCAACCCGTTCCATGTCCGTACGCATTTCCCTTATAGTTGTTCCGGCATTGGCAAGATCTGTGACCGGCATCATAAAAGAAGACAACATCGTCTGAAATGCAAACAACATACCGACGGTAAATTCACCCTTGATAATCAGATTAAAACCAACTCCAAGAATGGTCATATTCACAATGATTGAAACTGCCTGAGGAATGAGACCGTAATATGCATTCATTCTCATTGCTTTTCCATTCTGTGAATTTACCGAAGCCTGATAACCGGACCATTTTTCAAAAAAACCATTTTCAGCGCCGCTTGCTTTGATCGTCTCGATCATTTCAATTCCGGAGACGGTTGCCGCTGTAAGCTTCGCCTCATCCCGCATCTGTACCCTGGAAATCTGAATCTGCTTTGTCGTGATATATTGATTCACAAGCAGATTTATGATCATTCCCATAATTCCGATCAAAGTTAAAACCACACTATATCTGAGAATCACGACCAGGTAGATCCCCATCATGATCAGATTTAACATCGTAGGCGCCAGTGTCTGGATTAAAGTAGCCGCAATCGTTGCATTCGTTGCCTTTCTTGCTACAATATCACCTGCCATGCGCTGACTGAAAAACTCTACCGGCAGCCTGAGAACATGCCACATATACTGTGCATTTGCTTTCACTGCAAGTTTGCCCTGAATTTTCAGCGAATAGACTGCCTGCATTCCGGACAATACAATCTGCATAATTGCAAACATAGCCAGAAACACAAAAAACGGATATATCCATGCCGGATTCAGCCCTGTAATCAACTCATCCATAAAGATTCGTGAAAACACTGGATTTATGACACCAAACAAAGTAGTAATCAACGAAACCAACACAGTAAACAACATGGCTGCCCCGGTTCCTTTCATCTGTTTGGTGACAAATTTTTTCATACTTTTCTTTTTTCCGTCCGACACAAATTCCCCGGAAGGTTCCATTATGATACAGACTCCGGTAAACGACTTGTCAAATTCATCCATAGACATCTCAACCACACCTTTCGCCGGGTCATTTATCACCGCTTTATTTTTCTTAAATCCATCCAACACCACAAAATGATTGAAATTCCAGTGAATAATACATGGAAATATCCCTTTTGCTTTTAAAGTTTCCGGTTCAAACCGAAAACCTTTCGCCGTCATCCCATAATTTCTTGCCGCAATTAATATATTTTTTGCATTGGACCCATCTCTTGATACTCCGCAGTCTATCCGAACCTGTTCCAGAGGAATCCATTTCTGATAATATGCCAGAACCATTGCAAGGGACGCCGCTCCGCATTCTAATGCTTCAAGTTGTAAGATAACCGGCACCTTTGCCACCTTATCAGTAACCGGTGATTTCATTCTCTTTTTCATAGTCTGTTTTTTCATCTTTCATTTATCTTTCATAATTAATTGGCAAAAAATGAAATAGGCGCAACCGTCTCCGTTACCACTTCCCCATTTACTATAACATTCACTTCAATCTCTCCTACAATTCCCCAAATAATCACTGCTGTAAGCATCAAAACAATTGCCGCAAGAACAAGCCACATACCTGGTTTTGTTACTTTTATATAATCATCAATCTCTTCGGGAGAAGAAATATGGTCTAAACTCTTTTTACGAAATATCGAATCGCTCATCAAAACCTCCTCATCCGACATTTATAAAATAAGATAAAAGGTACATCTCACTTGTTACTGAACTAAAAAATACACCTGAAATATGCAAGCACAGTATATCATGGCACTTTTACATCCACAACATCAAAGTCCTCAATGGGAAAAAATAAGATTTTATAGGAATATTTTTCTGGTATAATAGATATAAGGCAGCAAACACCAAACATAGAAAGAAGGAAGAATTTCATGAATACAACAAAAAAAGAAAAGCTGGAAAAATTATTAATCCAACAGTGCAGTCTTGTTTTTCATTCCTATTTTAACCGGGATATGGATACCTTTGTCACATTGCTTGACAAAGATTTTGTATAGATCGGCTCCTATGAATTCCAGTTCACCAAAGGAATTGAAGAATTTTTAAAAATTACAGAAGATGAGCAAAATGAACTTTCTGCGGAAGTCTATGACGAAGAATATCATATTCTTTCTCGCGAACAAAATACATGGATTGTCTATGGTCGTTTCTGCGCTTCGACCTGGAAGGATAAAACCACCTTTTTATATACCCGCCAGAGAGCCACTTATGTATGGAAACTTACAGATGGTATATTTAAACTCCTGCATCTTCACTGCACAATGGCAAGAGATATTCCGCTGGAAGGAGAAGTGGATACTTCCAACAAACAAAAGATGAATACCAGATGGTACGACTATATGCTGTATGTAGAGAAAAACCGTTCAAAGGATCAACAACATTTTCTATTAAAAGATGCCAAAGGCGGAATGCATTACCTGCTTCCTACTGAAATCCTATATGTTTCCATTTCATATCGTATCGCGACAGTCTATACTTCGACTGGAAACTTTTGTGTACACAAAAATCTGTCGCAATTGCTGGAGTTGATGCCATTTTTAATGCAGACACATAAAAGCTGGCTTGTAAATCCACTGTATATTATAGAAATAAAACGATACAATATAACACTTGCAAACGGAAGTGAAATTCCGATTGGGAAATTACGATATGACGAAGTGCGGAATCTCTTGATGAAACGATAGAATTTAAGAGGGACTATCTTTATATCTTTTAACCAATGTCATCTTATTTTCATGCTCGCTTTTGTGCGGGCTTTTTTCATTCAAGGATTCAACGAATATCGAACTTTCCTATAACGTTAAAAGAGGACACTCTCGGGAAGATTTCTATCTTGATATAATTTTTATTGAAATTCGCAAGGGCATCTTTATGCCTCTTATATGCGTTTCCATCTAAAGCATGAATAGTTGAAATAGCATGATAAATTCCATAATGGGCTCTGTTATTCGCTCCCCTGCATTATGCTGCATCAAATAACTTTACCCCCTCACTTGCCACATTAGAATAAAACAGATACACTTCTACCCACTTATTAAAATGCTCTTGGTTCTTTGCTATCGGCTTAATATCTACATCATAATCCATATTAAAATCATAGGTTACACCAGATAACTCATGACGATACTTTTTGATGTCTATATCACTTAAATCCAAAAGCACCATAATATCTATATCCGAGTCCTTTGTATAATCGCCCCTTGCATAAGAGCCATACAGAATAACTGTTTTCAAATGTTTTCCGTATATTTTACAGAGCAGTTCAACATATTGGCTCACTAACGCTCTTGTTGTCATAGATATACCACCTCTTTTATCAATTCTCCAATACAATAGACGAAATCTCTTCATAGTATCTATCGGCTATATATTCTGCCGATTCTGCCCACAATCCATTTTCTGTTTCCTGCAATGTCTTATACGTTTCAGACTTATAGAATTTCAATGCAGCTTCCTCAAAACTGATATGAAAATGTTGTTGCAACAATTTTAATACATCCCTAATTTGTATGCAAACATTCATAGTGATGTCTTTTCCATTAAAACTATATATCATTTCTGGCATAAGAACTCCTCCGTACCAACTGCAAATACTGCAATGCCTTCTCTGTATGAAATGACACCTGATTATTTACTTTGCTATATCGCAGCCTTTCTACCGCTTCTGCTGCTATTAAAATATTTGCTAGATAAAACAATTCAACCAAATTATTTCCTGAAACATGGTACTTTTTGGCATATGCTTCTATTGCCTGAACAGATAATATTTCTGTCTTTTTTCTATACTTTTATTACAAACGCATTGTTCATAAATACGCAATAAAATTTTTTTGACACAACAGTAAGAAGAATAACTGGCAAAATAAAAAATACCTTTGACAAAAGCAGGTCTGCTTCTCATCAAAGAATTCGTAAGCAGACTGGGCATTGATTTAGAGTAGTTATTGTTGCAAAAATAAAATTTATTATGAATGAAAATTCCCAGTTCTTACCCCAATATAAAACAAATATGAAATTGTAGAAAAAAACACTACTATTAGAGATAGTAAAGCAAAAACTAATAAAGTTCCTGAACCAAATAATATGTCAGAAGATTCTTTTCCTTTTTCCTCTTGCAAACGTTTGATTATTGGTAAAAGGAATGAATACAAGATACTTATATACCATATTATATAAAAAGTTGATAGTATAAATAATGGAATGGTATCAGTATTAATAATACTTAAAGGAAGAAATGTAAATCCTGACAATGTGGCAAATATTAAGCAAAGTACTAATACTGTATATAAAATAAATGAAATAGTTCGTATACGCCCTTTTTGTGCCATCTTATATTCCCCTTTTAATTTTTTCAAAAATTATAACATTTAGCATGGTGAAATTCAACTAAATAAAGCCTAACAAAATAAAAAAAATTGTATCCGTTTTAATTTTGGCGAGTTTACTCTGCACACCTGTTTTATTATAGCTGTGAGGAATTAAAAACAAAAACGATATATAAAGTATTACAACGAACAAAGAATTAAAGAGAAACTAGGATGGATGAGTCCTGTATTTGAGAGATCACCTCATCTATGAGATTTTGTGCTTCTTTTAGTGTTATTTTCCCCTCAATATTTTGAATGGCAGTATTAATCAAAAGTAATACTATCAGATGTAAGGGATAAATAGAAAAAGCCCTTTTGAGAACAGGATTTCTCCTCTCTCAAAGGGCAAGTTTAACAAGCGGACATTAGCTAAATCACCTGAATAAACTACTTGCAATAACTTTCTATCGCTTTTGCAACAAATACTGCTGTTCCTGTTCCAGCCGCTTTATCAATATTCTCTGTAAACTCTCCTCCCGCAGCATACATTTTACCAAGACCATTTAATATCTCATTTGAACACTTATAAAAATGCTCAGTAATATAATCCTGTAACTCCTTTACTTTAAGTTGAACATCAAAGTCCTCTGGCTTTTTATCCGTCATTTTTCCAAATTCCACGAATATAAGCATAAGGTTTTGCCAAGCTTGTTTTTGAGTTTCTGATGACTGTTTGTTGGACTTTTCTTTGTATTCTTTATATTCTGCCGTCTGTCCCCACTGTTCCTTCGCTTTTCTTGTATACTCGTCCATTTTTGTTGTATCAAATACTTTTAAATCCATTTTACTTACTCCTGTCGCTTTTATTTTTCGAGCAAAAGTAATCAAACCTTCAAGATGCTCCTTTTTCATTATCAGCAAATCAATCTGTTGTTCCAATACCTTATTCCTGTCGAAATTAGGAGAATCAATGATATGTTTAATTTCTTTCAAGGGAAATTCAAGTTCTTTAAAAAGTAAAATCTGTTGCAATCTTTCCATTGCTGTATCGTCATACAATCTGTACCCAGCCTCCGTATACTTTGTAGGTGGCAAAAGTCCTATGGTATCATAATATTGCAGAGTGCGTATACTCACTCCTGTCAATTTGCTCACATCATTTACCGTCATCATTTGCTTTTCCCTCCTCTCGATAAATATACTCTAAGCTATTACGTTGCGTAAGAGTCAATGGCTTTTTTAATTTTCTGAAAATATGTTGCCTGCACAACTTCTAATTGTATTTCCATTCATTTCACAAAATGGGCAATCCCGTGTAGGACTGCCCATCAATGTAAATAGCTACTTTTCAAAAAATCATCAAATGAAGTACATCTCGTTTATAAAGTAAAACGATACATCAGTACATCATATTAATACAGCTTCGCCCCTGCCGGAATGTGGTTATCTACCATCAAAAGATGAAGTTTTTCTTCGCCTTCTTCTTCGTGAATTGCCGATAATAACATACCGCAAGACTCAATACCCATCATTGCTCTTGGCGGAAGATTTGTGATTGCAATCAATGTCTTACCAACAAGTTCTTCCGGCTCATAGAATGTGTGAATACCGCTTAATATTGTACGGTCTGTGCCTGTTCCGTCATCTAAAGTGAACTGTAAAAGTTTTTTAGATTTCGGTACTGCAACACACTCTTTCACCTTAACTGCTCTGAAATCAGATTTACTGAATGTTTCAAAATCAACCATTTCTTCAAATAATGGCTCGATTTTCACGTTAGAAAAGTCGATTTTTTCTTCCACAGCCGGAGCCGCTTCAACTGATGCCGCTTTCTGCCCTGCGTTGTTAGCTTCGTTCTTAGCTGCACCCTGTGACTTCATTGTCGGGACTGCGATTACTAGCATATAGTATATAATTTATTTTCCTTTATTGCAACACTAAATTGCCTTTTATCACTTATTTTATGAACTCTTAAACCTGATTAAGACTTCTTAGTTTGTCGTACTCCTGTCGTACTTTACAAATTTTGTCGTACCTCCTCAGCAAAACCAAATCAGACTCTTTCCTAAAATACATCTAATTTTCTTGCCAGCTCTTGTATCGACTCATGTTTTTTTGTTTCGGTAACTTCTGCATAAATGTCCATCGTAGTTTCAATATCTGCATGTCCCATGATAGACTGAATTACCTTTAAATTTGTTTCATTTTCACAAAACCTAGAACAAAAAGTATGCCTCAAATGATGACATGAAAAATGTGGTATTAAAATTGGCTCTCTTTTTTCTTTAGCAGCTTTTACTACTTCTTCAGCATTATACGCCTCATATATACGTTTAATGGCTCTATTGATAGCTTGCGGATTATGTACATTTCCAAAGCGATTCGAGAAAATAAATCCTGTCATGCCATCAATTTCTGTTTCATTAAATCCATTTTCTTCTTGAAAAGCATATTCTTTTTTCAGAGCTTCATAAACTGTATCCATCATAGGGATAATCCGTATACCCGCCTCAGTCT
Source organism: Faecalimonas sp. LCP19S3_D12 (assembly GCF_052121495.1). Lineage (GTDB taxonomy): Bacteria > Bacillota > Clostridia > Lachnospirales > Lachnospiraceae > Faecalimonas. The sequence continues at coordinate 12,169 of NZ_JBQKED010000027.1, forward strand.
TTGGCAACGATATAGAAAATGAACACATAGAATGTTCTTTATATTCTCTACTGTAATAAACCAAACTATGATTGATACTAATGAGCCTCTTTTTGAAATCTATGTCTTCCCATCGGATTCCTACTGCTTCGCCTATTCTGCAACCAGTACCAAGCAAAAACTTGAATAATGTCACCCAGTTTTCAAATTTTTCATTATCTTCAACATATCTTATAAAAGCTCTTTGTTGCTCTAAGGTTAAGGCATGTCTTACACCATGATTTCTTCCGGGCAATTTTTTAATTTGTGCCATTACTCCATCGCTCGGATTATTTCTAATAATATTATCTCTTACTGCTAATTGAAAGGTTGGATGCAACACTGTTTGAATAATCTCAAGTGTATTCACTTGTATTTTCTTATCGTTCAGTAAATGATGATAGAACTGTAGAACATCTGAGAACTTGACAGCAGCAATTTTCTTTTTACCAAATCCATCTCTCACAAAACGATCATACATATATTTATAGTTTGTTCTCGTCGTAGCTCTTAACTCTGATTTTGTAGAAATATATCTATCAAAAACAAAATTAACTGTTGCACTCCCCGCAACATAGGTATCCAAACCATCTAATTGATCTTTAATCAACTGTTCTTCACGTTCTCTTAATATCTTAATGTCTTTTGAATAAATGCTTCGCCTTCTACCTAATGTGTCCGTATATGTGTACACATATTTTCCATCACATTTACGTTGTGTTTCTCCCTTTCTTAATACCCTGCCTTTCTTATCTTTCCTTGAATATGCCATTGTTCTCCTTTCTCAAGGAAAGAGTTCTCACATTTAGCTTCTTTCGGAATCTTCCATTGCATATTGCAAATCAATTCCTTTTTGTAACACATCTGTTATGGTCATGTCATGTTTGGACGCATATTCTTTTAATTTTGTGGCTTCTTCTTCCGTCAACTTCAATCCAATCAAAGTATTTTTCGGATTTGCTGACTTTGGTCTTCCCATCTTTGCCACTCTATACACCTCCATTCATTTCTCCTTTATTGTACTTTTAGTTTAACCATAAGTCAAGTGTATTTTTCTTTTTTCTGAAAAATCTTTCCCCTATATAAAATACATTTATCCTCTATACTCGAAATGTTTCAAGATACTCATCAAATATATCCAAATCCACCAGTACCATACGATCTATCTTTAAAATAGCTCTAGCATCTTTTGCTAACTCCTGAAACTTATTCATTCCCATGCTATACATCTCTGCGCCTTCTTTATATCTGACTAACCTTTTCCTTTTTTCTTTTTTTGATTCTCTTTGCATATTTTTTATTCCTTTTCTTTAACTACATTATTTTAAATAATCCTGCAGATGACCACGAGATATAGTCACATTGGATTTTCACCATCTTTTCAGACCGGACAGCCTTTTCCGGAAGTATCATTATTAAAAATAGTATTTTCGCACAAAATTCCCATTTTTGTTTGTAACTCAATATTACTCGCTCGTATCACTCAACTTTATGACATGATGTCGCAAAGTTGAAAAGTTCGATAGTCATGGCGTACTGATTACCGGCTCCACTACTTTCTATGTTCTGCAGGAAGAATATTTAATTATCAAGGTGCAATATCCATTCTTTTCCAAATTTTTTAACGTACCATTTTAAATCCCAAAACTGTTTTCAGTAATTTTGCTTCTAATCTGCTACGCAAGGTTTCATCTACACAATAATACTCATTTCCATATTCGTCATACATTTTTCGTACAGACAAACAAGATATGTATCCCTCATAATGTTTCATTACTTTATTGATCGATACAATATCTCCCTCCACTGCCTTTTGAACAACAGCAAACGGTAACACATTTATGCCCTTTTCATTCTTATCTGTAGTTTTCATATCCATATTCCTCCATCGTATTTTTCAACAGTTCTAAAGATCGTGTCCGATGTTCACACACTGTACTTCTCACAAGATTTAACTTACGAGCAATTGCAGCATCCGACATTCCCTGAAAATAAGATAAAAAAATAACTTCTTTTTTTCTTTCTGTCAGCGTTTCTATTGCTTTCGCCAACAATTCATTTTTTATCTTCACATCAAACTGCACATTTATCAGAGAATAGCTTTCTACAGCATACTCATCTGTCGTAGATATTTTTCTAAACTCTGACTCCGGCAATTCACAAAATAATATTTCATGTTCTCTCCGATATGAAAGATGCCTCTCATAATCTATTTTCTCCCCTTTCAATGCCAGTTTACATTTACAATCAAATTGATGCCTGATTGTTTCTTCATCGTAGGAAGAAGATTGCTCCATAGAGTTCACCTCCTTCCTATTTGAAGATAAGAGCAAAAAACTTTTCCTTTCGTTCTTATCCCGAATAAATCATGTAAAATGTTCGGCTATAAATATTTTTATCAATCAAACAGGACGTTTGTTACTAAATTTTCACGAAATTATACAACTATTGTGAGATTTATTATCGAGTAGGAGGCTAATCATTAATTAGCCGACCTCTCACACCACCGTGCATACCGTTCGGTACACGGCGGTTCCTTAGTTTTCACAAACTACTAGATAATAGTCAAGCATGGATAGATATCCGAGCTTGGCTATTATTTTCTTGGAAAAGATTTGGTTCAAGACTTTCGCCATTCTCCAATAACCTTTTCTACTACAGGCAAGTTCCTTTGCTTTCCAATGTTCCATTCCCAATGCTTTCAGCATTCGATACTTTGTTTTAATTTTCTTCCATTGTTTCCAATAGACTGCTCGAATCCTACGCCTTGCCCATTCGTCCGTTGTTTTGAGAAGTCCTTTCATATCTGCAAGTCTAAAGTATTCCACCCATCCTCGCACATACTCCTGGTATTTCCTTTCTCGTTCTGCATTACTAATGCCTTTATTTCTATCAGTAAGCTCTCTGATTTTATTTCTCATCTTGATTACCGACTTTTGATGTACTCTAAGTCTGCATTTGCCCCTGTATCTATAAAAGGTATAGCCGAGGTACTTAACTTTGTTGATGTGAGCCACTTCTGTTTTCTTCCTATTTACCTTTAGAAAAAGTTTTCCTTCAATAAACGGTATAATATTCTTCATGGTTCTTTCTGCGCTCTTTCTGCTTTTGCAGAATATCATGCAGTCGTCTGCATAACGGACAAATCTATGTCCTCTGCGTTCCAGTTCCTTGTCCATCTCGTTTAGCATTACGTTACTGAGCAACGGACTCAATGGTCCTCCTTGTGGCATCCCGATTTCTGTACGCTCATACTTCCCGTTTACTATAACTCCCGCATTCAGGTATTTGTGTATCAATGAAATCACTCTGCCGTCTTTGATGGTTCGTGACAACACCTCGATTAACTTACTCTGACATACGGTATCAAAGAACTTTTCTAAGTCCATATCCACTACATATACATAGCCGTCATTTACGTTCTTTTGGCATTGTCTTAGGGCATCGTGTGCCCCTCTTTTCGGTCTGAAACCAAAACTGTTCTCTGAGAACTGCTCCTCAAAGATTGGCGAGAGTTCCTGTGCGATTGCCTGTTGAATCACTCTATCGACAACCGTAGGTACTCCCAGCTTTCTGTACTCGCCTTTTGTCTCTTTGGGTATTTCTACCCTTCGAACTGGGTTGGGTTTATATTTCCCTCCCCTTATCTCTTGGATTAAGGTTTCTTGGTTTTCTCTAAGGAAGGGCAGAAGTTCATCCACCTGCATACCATCGATTCCGCCTTTGCCTCTGTTTCTTTTGACTTGCTTATAGGCATTGTTAAGATTATCTTTCCGCAAAATCAATTCCAAAAGATTGTTCGTCCAATAGTCTGTGATGACACCGCTCTTTTCAGTAATCTTAGAGTAGTCGAACACTTCTGCATACTCTCTCTGTTCCGCAGGTACCATTTGCAGATAGTCCTCTATATGAAGTTGTCTGTTCTTAAATCTACTTTCAGTTACATTCATTGCTTGTGCCTCCTAAAGTTCAGCCCTTCGCCGATGTTTGCAACCATCGGTTTACTATGGCTTCTGCTGACTTCTCGCCATTCGTTGTTACTGACGGATTTCATACTCTGTTTCCATCCGCTGACGAGACCTCCCTTGGTACCACACGTCACTTTCTCTCCACATATCTGCCACATATACTATAGTTAATTCCGAGTAGTTATTGGACTTTGGTTTGTTGTGCAACCTTATCCTTAACTATAGCCTCATGTGATTTCTGTTCGTCAGACCAGAGATTTGCCTCCACCTTCCTTCAGATTCCCCTCACGTTAATCATAGTCTTGCCATGAATAGGACACCCTTGGTCTTGGCTGTATCCTTCCCACTACTAGGGCAGATTAGGGACTTTCACCCATTAGCGACGTGCGCCGCAAGGCGCACACAATAAAAAAACGCCTGATAACAGACGTTTTTTATTTTCACTATTTTAAATGGTTCTATAATAAATGTTGGGGTATAGTTTATTTCTATATTCCCAACATTTTATTTTTGCGTTAAAATAAAAAAAGACCCCCAAGTGCCCAACTAACAACAAAAACACTCGGAGGTGCATACAATGCATAATCATTGTATCGGGTAAAATACTTTGTATGTGATATGTGGATACCTTACGTTGAGTTAGCAAAGATTTATTTTCCAAATGCAAAAATCATCATTGATAAATACCATTTCATTAGACAAACCACATGGGCTATTGAAGGGGTTCGAAAACGATTACAGCGTTCTATGCCTGCACATTTAAGAAAGTATTATAAACGAAGTCGAAAACTTATTTTAACCCGATATTTTAAGTTAAAAGACGAAGATATACAGGCTTGTGACTTAATGTTACTTTATAATGACGACTTACGCAGAGCACATTTTCTGAAAGAAAAATTTTATGAAATCTGTCAAAATCCAAAATATTCCCAACAACGCAAAGACTTTTTTGATTGGATTAAAATGGCCGAAAAATCCGGTATTCCGGAATTTGAAAAATGTGCAAAGACATACCGAAACTGGTCAAAAGAAATCTTAAATGCTTTTAAATATCCACATATAACAAACGGGACAACGGAAGGATTTAATAATAAAATCAAAGTTCTAAAACGTACCTCTTACGGAATTCGAAAATTTGAACGTCTTAGAACTCGTATTTTTCTTGTAACTAATTAACCAAATAGAATGGGCACTTGAAGGTCTGTTTGCCTTGCCATAAATTAGATATTTATGGTCAAAACACAAAAATGCCTTCAAACGCAATAATGGAGCGGAATTTAGAAAATCCCACCCCAACTATTGACTTAGAGCCTTTTAAATTATTTAACATTTCTTTATTTTTCACCTATAACTATTACACATTTTCATTAAATGAAGTTAAATAGTTTTGATATTGAAGATACATAATTACACCTTATGCAAAATCTTCTATTTATTGTATTTCCTCAATCTTTTGCCAACTTCTATCTTCCAAATGATAAAAATAAGGTTCTCCTTCCTTATAAATCAAATATCCATTTTCAGTTTTGCCCTTTACATTAATTTTGTCTAAATCTTGATATTCCTCAAACAAATATTTTTCTTTCTCAAAATCATACCAATTACCATATGTCTTTTTTTTCTCACCATCCTTCATATTTTTACGAAATTCAACATGATCTTCCCTTGCCCAAACTTCATCTACATCATCTTTCCATTCTAGGATACCATTCTTTTCCTGTGTTTTTATATTATAACTTTGTAATTCCTTTTTTTCATTGGTTTGCAAATAAAGCATATCATTTTTGATAATCTGCATATCGAATACTTTCGCTGTATATATTTTATCAAAAGTTTCAGCTTCGAAATCATATCTCAAATACTCGCAGTCTTTGTCATGCTCTGTATCTTCCCATGGAATCTGTAACAAATATATTCCATTTTCGCTTCCTCCACACGGAACCGTATATTTCCCCACATTTTCTGCTCCGTTTAATAAAATAGTCTCCTTTTTAGTTTTTAAATCATACATTATAATAGACGGTTCTGCCGTAGTTAAACCACTTCCATCTTCTAGTTCCTTTTGTGTCTGAACCGATAAAATTACTTTTCCTTTATACAATCCTGCTTGATTAGGAAAAATCTGTGCATGTTCAAATACGTGTAATCTTTTTTTTTCACTTCCATCTTCATTCATGGAATATAATTCAAGTTTCGTTTCCTCTTCCTGTTTCTGTACTATAAAATATAATGTACCATCTGAATATGCCATACATCCCATAATTCCATCCTCAACCGCTGGGCATTCTTTAGAATCATGCTTACAATTAACTTTTTGACACAACACTGTCTTTTTACCCGTTTTTTTATCCACAAAAAAGATTGGTGTATATTCTTCTTCCCATTCAACTCCATATATCCCATCATTCGATTCTGTCCAATTTGACATAACCAAATATTCTTGTTTATCGCTAAATCTGTTTTCTTGTTTTTTTTCTACTACATCTTTTTCATTACCACATGCTGTAAGCATCAAAAAAATAGCAGTAAAAAAACACAACACACTTTTCCATTTTTTCATTTTGTTTTTTCCTTTCTTATCATTAAATAGGTTACCATTACTAAAGCAATGCAAACAGTTGCTACTATTTTTAAATTTGCTGTAAATAAAAAAAATAGGTGATGTATCCAGCTAAGTGCTGTAACAGGCACATACGAAGATAGCATTACAGGTACCACCATGATTCCCAATATAATCCCCGTCAACATATGCTGACTCCTCACTCTCTTTGCACAAGCAGATAAAAATGCGACAATTACCGCTACTACTATACATTGCATAATGATTCCTATTGTAAAAGTAGTGTGTATGGGAATTTTCATAGAATTCTCCCAGTATTGTGACAAACATCCTGTGGGAGCCATCCACTCTAGAGCATATGTATTCTTTTCTTTCATAAATATCAGTATTCCGTTAAAAATCACAAAAGGTATACAATATAAGAGGACTGCTTCCATTTTTAAACGCCACAATTTCTTATTACCAGACCAAGATGTATCTTGCAATACTTCCATTCCAGTTTCCTTTTCTTTTTGATATGTAGGTGGAATTAAAAAGGCAAAAGAAACACACAATAATATAACCAACATTCGAGATACCGAAGTATTTTCAAATAATAACTCATACTGTCTATCTTTCAGCACAATTGGATTTTTTCTATCTTCTCGCAAGTTTTCTATTCGTTCCATATATTTTTGAAAACCACCTACACATTCCAATTCTTTGGTAAGCTTATAACTTTTTACAGAATCATTCGTCTGATTCAATTCCTTTTCCAAGTTCTCCAACCGCATTTTTTCTAATGCAATTCTATCATCTGTTTCTTCTGTAATTCTATTTCCAAATTTATCAATATATTTCTGATAATAAAACTCATCTGTTCCTATATAAGTTTTATACTGACAAATGGCTATTATCTGTATACTCATACAAGCAAGAAATAAAAATATAGCACCTTGATAAATCCAGATTTTTTTCATTTCATAATAAAACAATCCATGTGGATGCCTTTTTCTTTTTCTTTTTCCTTTTCTATAATATTTCTTTTCTTTTAAATGATGTTTTCCACTCATCAATAATAAGAATATTGCTATAGCAATACATATAACTATCCCTAAACTCTGTTCAATAAGAATATTTCCAAATTTAAGAATTTCATAATTTTTTATTATCGATTTCCCTGTAAAAATCCCCCACACATTCCATATTCGGAAGGCTGCCTCAACTCCATCTCCACTCATCATATTTTGAGTAAGGATACTCCATAACATAACAATTGCTAATCCTGCTGCAGTTTTTACTTCCGACACGGAAAATCTAGCTAAAAATATGGCAATAGATGTAATAAAGAAAGCTGCAAGCCCTTGCAACGCTAGAGATGCAATCATATATGTACCTATATTCCATGCATATGGAACAGAATAAAATCCTGGCACGCTTTGAATAGCAGCATCCATTGAGATAAATCCATATGTTCTACAAGCTAACGCCATATTGATTAGAAATGTACCAATTAGATAAATAAGTAATGTTCCATATACCGTACATACTTTTGCAATAAACAAAGGTTTTTCACCTCTAAACATTGTACGAGAAAAATCTGCTTTCCCGTTTTTTTGTTCCTGTATAAATACAACACTTACAAGGTAAATCAATAAAACAATAGCCAAGATATACTGCACATAGAAATCTACAATTTTCAGAAATCCTTGATACGGCTGTCGCTTCATCGGTGCGTTAATTTTAAGGCTTTCATATTTTTGTGCAATCCGTTCCATATACTGATTCTGTTCCACGTCTTTTGCAAAAACAGAAATACTCTGGTTTTGACGATACCTACTTTGAATAGATTCCCTATATGAATCATAGTCATCTATAGCTGATATTTCGTCTTCCATATATGAAAGTGCTTTATACTCTCCATATCCAGTATTTTCATTTTTCTTTTCTTCTTGTAGCCAATTCACAGCTTCATTTTCTGTCATATCATCTGTATCTTTATGAAATTTTAAATACGTATGATGTGCTTCTTTATCTTGATTTAATTGTCCCTGAAATACTACTGCAGAAAGAAGAAAAAACAACAATACTATTTTTAAAACGGAAGCATTTTTCCACAATTTTTTCCATTCATATAAAATCAATTTCAGCATCGTTTTCCCCCTTACTACTCACTACCCCTAAAATAATATAAATACACATCTTCTAAATCTGGATATACATCAACTGCTTTTTCTGGTTTCTTTTCCTCAGATTTCAATAAAATTTTAGCATAAATTTTGCCTTCTCGTCGATACATACTGCTAATCTGGTATCTTTTCTCCAGTATTTCTAATTCTTCATTCGCTTCCAATTCACAAACTTTACCACACAAACTTTCTGTAAGTTCCAAAACACTGCTTTCTGCCAAAAGTTCACCTCGATTTAAAAGTAACATTTTATCAGCAATCAATTCCACATCGCTTACTACATGGGTAGCTATCAAAATAATTTTATCTTTTGCACATTCTGCAATTAAATTTCTCATCTCAATCCTTTTTTTCGGATCAAGACCAGCTGTAGGTTCATCTAAAATTAGCACTTGAGGATTATCTAATAATGCCTGAGCAAACATTAATCGCTGTTGCATTCCTCCTGATAAAGTACGGATTTTCTGTTTCCTCACATCCAAAAGTCGTACTTTTTTTAATAATTCTGTGGTGGATTCTTGAAGTTTTTTCTTGTCCATTCCTTTTAATGTACCTACATAATATAAATATTCTTCTACTCCAAATTCAGGATACAGACAATGTTGCTGTGGCATATATCCCAATAACTTTAAAAATTTTTTTCTATCTGCCCGAATATCTTTGCCATTAAATAATATTTTTCCTGTTGTCGGTTCTATAAGCATACAGATTAATTTCATAAGCGTACTCTTTCCAGCTCCATTGGGGCCTAAAAGACCATATATTCCAGGAGAAAGTTGTAAATTTAATTGCTTTAATGCTTCTTTTTCCCCATAGCGTTTTCCAACATCTTTTATTTCTAGATGCATTCCATCACTCCTCCCATATATCCAATTGTTTTTGCAATTCCGAAACTACTTCTCCCACTTCGGCTTCATTCAGTTTTTGTTCCTGTTTTTGTATAAATGTTGCAAGAACAGGTATATCTTCAAATTCTGTCTTACCTTCCATGTCACTATAAATTTGAGAGATTTTTGCTATTTTTTTAGAAAGTTTTTCATCTAGTACAGGGGTAAAATTACAGTATGGCTGAATCATTATTTCTTTCAACAATTGTTCTGTTATTTCTTCTTTTTCTTTAACTTCTAGCTTGTTTGGATATGCAATTCTATTATTTCCAATACTTTTAAAACTACCCATAGAAGATAATCCTATCTGCTCATTTTTGTAATTCGCATACCCATCTTCTAATTGATAATCTTTTTCTGGAACTCCATGAATCATAATATTGGAAAGTTTTTTATCATACATAGATGCCGCCAATACTTGAACTGCTAATTCTTTTTTATCACTATTTTTTAAAACTCCATTCCCAAAAGAACTTTCTATTCGCCTATCTCCTAACATTATCTCTATCCAGTCAGTTTCTTCATCCTGTGTCAATTCTCTTATTGTTGGTATATCAGTCATGCAGAATACAGGCATTCCATTTTTATCTTGCCGTTCTATATGTGCATCCAAGTTTTCTGTATAAATCAACTGATTTATTTCTAACATTTTTTTCATTTCCGGTGTATCTAATAAATTAACGACCTTTTTTTCTTTTATGTCAACTGCCAAATTGCAATCTCTAGAATTTCTTATTACTGGAACATATCGTTTTTGAATGTATCCACTATATTGTAAGTCAGTAGCTGAAGTCAAATAATATTTATCATCCAAAAGACGTTCTTCTTCAAAATACGGCTTAAGAAATGCTATAATTTCTTCTGGAGTCATATTTTTTATTTTTTCTTCATCTAAATTTATTTGATATTCTTCTAAAAACGGTTTATAAAATACATATGTTGGCTCTAATACAGATGCGTTTCCTCTAGGTATCTGATATGCTTTTTTATTAATTGCATTTGCCTGCCAAACTGTTTCTGGAATTGCCTTCAAAACTTTTTGATTTTCTTTTTTCTTTAGATACTCATCCAACACCAAAAACTCATCATATTCCAACGGAGAAAAACTAACTATATCCGCATCACTATCTTTATTTATTAAATTTTCTATCATTTTTGTTTGAAACAAAAACTCCTTTTCATACAATTTCGCACTTTCAAAATCTTCCTTCTTTGCTTCATATCTGTTTGGCACAAATTTAAAAATTACTTTTGCAGGTATATTTAATTCTTCTAAGCGTTTATTAAATAATTGAAATCGTTCCGTTTCTATTTCCTGATACTCTACTATTTCTTCTTTTTTCACACCATAGGCTTCCGGATCAGAAATATACCACACGACTTCTTTCTTTTTTAAAGAGCATCCACAGAAAAGACCTATAAATAAAAATAACATTATAGTTACTAAAAAATAATTCTTATTAAATTTTTTCTTTTTCATAGTTCCTCCATTCTAAATTAAAGAAGTGCCAGTGAAATCTAGATTTCACTGGCACTCTCTTTGATTTCTAATAATATTTCTCAACCGAACCTGCGTAACTGCCGTCTAAATAATATGCCATATTCCCCATATAAGTCTTAAAATGATTAGGAGCATATTTTGTTTCTGAAATTTGTCCTTTACTAACACTCCTACTTACTCTCTGTGTATTATAACGTCCATTAATATCTACACATTTATAATTCCCATCAATTTTCTTAGGAGTGATTGGATTCATAGGTGTAGTACTTTCAAATACAGAAAATACTCCTTTTGAATCAGTCAAAGAAATTTTTGCCTTACAGTCCGACGCACTTCTTGGTGTTGCGGCACTAACAGAAATTGATGACGCTAACAATCCCATAATTAGACCACATACTAATACTTTTCGTTTCATATTTTTGTTCTCCTTTTCGTTTATTCTTTCCCTAAACATACACGTGTATTTGTATATTTAATGTATCATACAATTTTAATTTTGTCAATTTAACCTTCTCAAAAAACAGTCAAAATATACTATTTTTTTTAAAAATATAATTTTTATTTATTCAAACATCATAATTTTTTTATCTCAAAGCAAGTTTCGCCTGAGTAACTCAAAACTCACTTCGTGACTTTTTCCTACTCGGCAAACTTGATGGGGATTTCGCTCCCCATACCCTCAACATCATCATATTTTTCAAATATGTATATTGGCTCCTATCTTGATAGTCGCAGCGTGATTGTTCCATCACGGTAATAAAAAAGATGTCTACTGCTACACTTTTCATAGCAATAAACATCTTTTTCTAAATTACTGTTCTTCTTTCTGATCTTGGGCTTTTAATATTGCAAGAACATCTTCTACGGTTCTTCCCGAAGCAACTACCGCCCGGAACAATGTTTCCTTTTCCTGCTCCTCAATTTTCGCCTGAATTTCTTTTCTTTTAGAACGAAGCTGCTTCAATTCATTCTCTACTTCCTGAATTCTTTCGTTTACTGTTACAAGCTGTTCCTCCAAAGTAAGCACATTCTGTTTTTTTCTTCCTCTTGGCATAGTCAACCTCCATACAATTATTTTTTCTATTGTATCATGTTTTCAAACTATTTTCACAGTGATTTTATATTTTCCAATACAGTTCCCTCTATCGGCTTATATATAAATAGAATTTTTATAAAAGGAGATTTTATACTATGGCAAGACCAAAAAAAGAAAAATCATTACGGCATACACATCAAATTATGCTGCGTCTTACTGATACAGAATACGAAATTATATCTTCTCAGGCAAAATCCGCAAATCTGCCTTTGGCAGAATTTGCCCGTAGACAAATTATGAACAAAAGAACAATTCTAAAATACGAACTGGTGGCTGATCTGCCGGAATTAAAAAAATTGATTTCCGAGTTTGGAAAAATAGGAAGTAATCTAAATCAGATTGCCCGGTACTTCAATAGCGGCGGTATTCATTCACAGGAAGTACAAAAATCACTCCAACAGAGTCTTTCTAAAATCTATGAAATGAAATACGAAGTCTTAAAACTTGCCGGAAACTTTTCTGCCCAAAATATATCTGCTCCCACTCATTCAAGAGGTAATGAATATGGCAATTCTTAAGCATATTGCAATTAAAAATATGGACTACGGAGAAGCACAACGTTATCTTCTGTTTCAACATGATGAACATACGAAAAAGCCAGTCCTTGATGAAAATGGAGAACTCATTCCAAGAAAGGAATATTACATTGACGGTATCAACTGTGATCCCTTCTCTTTTGATTTGGAATGTAAAGAGTTAAACGCACAATATCGTAAAAACCAAAATTTTGATGAAATCAAATCTCATCACTATATTCTAAGCTTTGATCCGAAAGATACCGAAGATCATGGATTAACCGGAGAAAAGGCACAACGACTCGGATTAGAGTATGCTCAAAAAAATTTTCCGGGACATCAGGCTCTTGTCTGTACCCATACAGACGGAAATAATGAAAGCGGAAACATTCATGTACATATTGTAATCAACAGCCTAAGAAAATATGATGTAGAGCGCCAGACATTTATGGAACGTCCCTGCGATGCCCGTGCCGGATACAAGCATCATCTAACACCGACTTATCTTATTTATTTAAAACACTCACTTATGGATATTTGCCATAGAGAACATTTACATCAGGTGGATTTACTTTCTCCGGCAGAGAAAAAATCACAGACAGAGAGTATCGTGCAAAGCACACTGGGCAAAAAAAGCTGGACGCTCTGAATAAAGAAATGTTGTCCAAAGGAATTGCTCCACGCCAAACCGTTTTTCAGACACAAAAGGAATATCTGCGAACCGCTATTGAATACGCCGCTGCTTCTTCCTGCAATATCGAACAATTTCAGGCAGCACTTTTCAATAACTATCAGATTACTTTAAAAGTAAGCAGAGGACGTTTCAGCTATCTACACCCGGAACGAAACAAGTTCATTACCGGAAGATCACTAGGTTCCCATTACACAGAAGATTATCTGCTTTCCATTTGGGAAAAGAAGAAAGAACCCCAAATGCAATCTCACACAGGCTCGGAACTTTTCACTCCTCATTCTGCTTCTACTGTTACGGAAAGAAAAGGAACTACAGCCTTCTGTTTTATAAAATCAGACCTACGGCTTGTCATAGATCTGCAGCAACGTGTCAAAGCGCAGAATAATCCGGTTTATGCCAGAAAAGTAAAGCTTTCCAATTTACAGCAAATGGCAAAAACCATTGCTTATGTACAGGAACGTGGCTATTCCACAGAAGCGGATTTGATGACCGCACTGACCACATCACAGTCGGAAACTGCCAACTGCCGAAAAAACCTCCGTTCCACACAACAGGAATTGAAAAGGCTCAATGAACAAATTCATTACACCGGACAATACCTTGCAAATAAATCTGTTTATAGGGAATTTTTACACGCAAAAAATAAGAAACAATTCCGACAGGAACATCTGTCAGAAATTACGCTTTATGAAACTGCCCGGAATTTCTTAAAGCAGCACTCAGAAAATGAAACATTGCTTTCTATGAAATTATTAAAATCTGAAAAAGAAAAACTGCTTTCCATAAAAAATATGCAGCGTCAGGAATATCAAAAAAGAAAACAATACGAAAAAGAATTGCAGACTGTATGTAAAAATGTCGAGATGATTCTTCATGGAAAGTCTGATTTTGAAAAGAATTCTGAAAAGGATATACCACCACGCTAACCCTTATGCTCCAAAATTTCTTTCTATTTTTGTTGTATTCTTTTGTTATCTGTTTTATACTAAAGGCAAGATAGAAAAGGTGGCGATTTAGTGGAACTGGAAACAACGCTATCGCAAACAATTCGTACTGCAGGAAGCAATTCAGATTATGACTCTGCTTGTAAACGGCTGCTTTCTGAAAAAATCATTCTTGCTTGGATTATGAAGAATTGTTTAGAAGAATATCGGGAATGCAGCATTTCAGAAATCATTGAAAAATATATTGAAGGTGAACCGCAAGTCGCAGAAGTTCCGGTTCTGCCTGATCAGACCAATCCCTCTTTAATCAAGGGAGAACGCACAGAAGATAAAACCATTACGGAGGGAACGATTACCTACGATATTCGTTTCACAGCAACTGCACCAAAGTCTGGTGAGTTCATCCGTTTAATTATCAATGTAGAAGCACAAAACAATTTTTATCCCGGTTATCCGTTGCTTAAACGCAGCATATACTATTGCAGTCGTATGATTTCTGCTCAATATGGTACTGTATTTTCATCTGCACAGTACGATAAAATTCGCAAAGTCTACTCCATCTGGATTTGTATGAACCCACCAAAATCCAGAGAAAATACTATTACCCAATATTACATTGCAGAAAAATCGCTTGTGGGACATGTTACCGAAAAAGTGGAAAATTATGATTTGATGTCTGCTGTTATGATTTGCCTCGGCAAACCGGACAGTGAGAATTATCACGGAGTTTTAAAATTATTAAATGTTCTGCTTTCTTCAGAAACAACACCGAAGGAAAAAGAAAGAATTCTCCATGATGATTTTGATATTGCAATGACGCAGAATTTGAAAAGAGAGGTGTCGCTCATGTGTAACTTAAGTCAGGGAATTGTTGAAAGCACTACTGAACGAAATACTTTAGACAGTATCCGCAATCTAATGGAAACACTAAACTTGACTACCGAAGAGGCTATGGCAGCTCTGAAAATTCCAGAAGCAAAGCGCCCAAAATATGCCTCCATATTAAAAGAACTATAAAAAGAACAAGGGAAGCCTGAATACACAAATTCAAGTTTCCCCTTCTTTTTATTTCCTTTTCCGCTCTCTCTCATTCTCCATAACCGATTGTGGCAAGTTCTTCGCATTTAAAGCTGCCTGTTTTAAATGCAGACGGTCTAACACAGAAGTTCGTGTTCCGATCTTACGGGGCTTTGTTGGCAGATTATTCATTCTTCCATCAATCATATTATAATTTTGTTCTTCTGTAATCTCTGCACTTCTTAAATATTCTCCATTTTCATAGGATTTCTGCCAGTTTTCCAACACAGGTGTCCCTCTTTTTTCCTGTGTTTCTTGTGGGTGCAGATAGGAAAGAATCTGTTCTTTGACGGTTTCGTCAAATCCTGCCGTAACCTGATCCACGATTAACTTTCCAGTTCCATCTACCACTACCCAAGCAGCATTTTTCCCGTATGTCGTATGCTCCATCAGGAAAAATTCTTTTCCTTCCACCACCAGATTATCGAAGGCAAGCCATCTTCCTTCTTTCCCTTCAAGCTGAAAATTAGTAGTGGCAAGAGAAATCAACGTATTGGAAAAACCATTCCGAATAAAATCATCTAAAACAGTAAAGCCCTCTTTTTCTAAATAGTAGGCTGCCGCTTCCCCATTCTTATCTAAAATCAGCATGTCCCCAATGCTTAGGGAATGTCCGGAAAAATTTTTCGGTAACTGCTTTGTCAAACGGTTTCGGATATTATCCGGTGTTTCATCGTACCGCATCCAGCTTCTATATACTTGTTTATAATCTGTATAGCGTATCTGGATATGTTCTTTTTGTAACTCTGCATAAGAACGAAAACGCTTTTTTCGGTTTTCGGGGATTTCTCTAAGCTGATACACTGCAAATTGATTACCTGCCATAACCGTTTCTCCTGTATTTCCATTTTTCCATTACAATTCTGCTTCTTTCTTACGAGTATAGGACGTTTCTTCTTTTTTCTCCTGTTTCTTTAACAGTTCTTTACGCTCCTTTAAGGCTTTTAGCACAGAAACTTTTCTTCCCATTGTTCCCTCTGCTTTTGTCTGCTCCGCTGTGTTTTCCCGTTGTTTTTCTGCCAAGATTCTTTCTAAATCTTGCATTGCTTTTTGTACCAACGGGCTTTCTTTATAATGGGGGACTAAGTCAATCAAGTCTTTGGAGATTTTCCCTCCAGACATCAATTCGTATTCTCCATCATAAATGCTTCCGTCTTTCAGGCAAAATCCAATTCCTTTTATTCCATGAATGCGGTCTGCCGGAATCGTTTTGTATTTTTCTACGGCTTCTTCCAATGTCAGATTTTCATAATATTCCCCCATAGAAGGAAATTCCATACATTCTGCAGCATAGAAAGAAATTCGGGGTTCTTGTAGCGTTTCCTGTGGTATCTGTCCCTGCTTTTCTGCTTCTCTTTCGTCAAGATACTGTTCTGCACGCTTTATGTATTCCTGCAGTGTCCCGGTTTTTTCCAACGAAATAGGATTTATGTCAATTTTCAATCCGGCAATCCTCATTCCATTTTCCTGAAGCAGATTAAAAAAGGCATCTTCCCTGATGTCCCCGGTATAAGAAAGCGCCACATCAAGATCGGAGTCTTCCCTATACAAAGTTTCTCTTGTACGGCTTCCATATACCCTTGCTGCCAATAAAGTGATTTCTTCATATCCAGCCTCTTCCAGTTCTGCCTGTGCGTAACAAAGTATCGCTTCTTCAATGTTCTGTCGGCTTTCACCATGCAACAGTTTTTCTTCCCGAATGCCAATCTGTGAAGTTGGTGTCAGTTCCCCTTCATAGAATCTCTTTTTCTCCCCTTCTATTACAGATTTTTTAAGTTCTTCATAGGAAAATGGCTCACAAGGCAATTCACCTATTCCTTCCTCTTGAAATATCTGGGAAAAAACCTCTTCTTTGGAAGCAGTTATATTCTCATAAAACTGTCCACCAATCTCACGAAACGCTTGGTCATAAATGATACATTCATAGCCTTCTGAAATTTTCTGTAACATCACATACCCATATCCAGATCGAAAAGCCACGTTATTTTCTTCACTCTCCATCAGGGGTTTTAATGCCTCATACGACTTCTGCGGAAAATATTCTGCCCGTTCAACCTGTTCCTGAAGCATTTCACTATCGATCTTTCTACATGCAGTCAAATCTGCCCCTTCCTCTAATAGCAGTGTTTTTGCCGCTTCTTGAAGTGTAACATCAAAGGTATCGTATACCCCTCCATCTAATTCTTGAAACTCTTGATTGTAAAAGGTATAATCATACCCTTCCTCTGTTTCCTGAATAAAGAAAAACTGTCCCGTTGTTTCTATCTGGTAAGCTGCTTCTCTTTCTGCTTCGTCGAATAAACTTGCATTTGAATTTTCCACCTTCTCCTGCTTTTTGGCAGTTTCTTTTTCTTCCAGATACTCTCTGATTGCTTTCACAGCCTCCTGATCCAGACCATTTTCCAAATCCTGTGCTACCACTTTACCATCTCCATTTACCAGAACCGGCGCTACCGAAGCTCCGTATTCGTTATGCTCCATGAGATAGAAATGTTCCTTCTCAATTTCCACTTCTTCTACCGTATGCCATAAGCCTTCATGCTGTTCTAATTCCACTGCTTTGGTATCCATACCAATTTTTATTTCTTTTTCGTTCTGAATACCATCTCTTTCACCTCTGTCTGTTTCTAATTCTTTCATTTTTTCTTCCAGTTCCTTGATAAACTCTCCTGCTGTTCTTCGTATTGCGTCCATGAATGTCCTCAATTCCCACATCTTCAGATTGTCACTCCAACCCGCAATATAAGGAAAAGAATAGTCAGAAGTATCCAGTCCGAAATATTGACACACTGTATAGGCAATGCTTTCCGCCTCTATCTCCTTTGTTCTCTGATCTTTTTCCTCTCCCGTCTGTTCCAATACTTCCCTGTCATGCAGCTTTGCATGGGCAATTTCGTGAATAAGTGTTTTTATCGTCTGGCTTTCACTCATATCTTCTTTCACAACAATCTCTTTCTTTTTATTGCTGTAATACCCCTTTGCTTCTCCTTCTGTTTCACCAAAGCGGATAGGAACAGGGGATAATTCTCTGACTGCCTGTAAAAACAAGGGAAAATTTTGTACCTGCCCCGCTAAATCCGATATTGCAAGTTCCGGTAAAGGCTCTCCATACGTTTGTGATATATCAAATACACGGACTACCCGAAAATCAGAAACGACATGCTCCACCACTTCTGTTTCTGGCTGCCCATCCGGTCCCAAAATCGGCTCATTTGTTTCCGGATCAAATTTTTCTACCAGTTCCTTTTCTTTCCTCTGTGAAGGAGCAATAATCTGAATTCCCTTCTCTCCCTTTTTCACCTGACGATGAAAATTTTTCTGCCATGCAGAATATCCCGCTACCAAAGTTGCTTCTGGTCTTTGCAATGCAATCAAAACCGTATTATTAAAGCTGTAATTATAAAATTTTGACATAGTTTTTAAATATTCTGTATACCGTTCTGAGGTAAATAACGCTTTTACACCTTCTTCCAACTGCTTCGTAATTTCATACATTTGCTGCTCTCTATTTCCTGCCATAGACAAATCCTCCATCGTAAAAATGTCCCGTCAGTTTCCTAACGGGACTTCCTCTTTATAACTGCTGTTCCTGCTTTTTCTTCTGCATATTTCTGTTTTTCCAGCCTTTTTCCATATTTCTTTGTGTGGTTTTTAATCTGCCAAGCACTGAAGATTTTTCTACTTTTCCTTTTCGACCTTCTGACACTCTGCCTGCATAATTGACTGACCTTCTCGGCAAATCTGCCACCTGATCTACTTCTTTCTCCTGATCTTGCGGCATTTCCTTTTCATCCATATTCAAAAGGGAGTTCAGTTCTGCAAGCCTTTCCATCTTCTCCTGCAATTCCTTTTCTTTGGGAAAAGGCTTCTCAGCTTCCTCCTGTGCTGTTTCCAACTGCTTCTGCAGTGTTTCCAATTTTTGCTCTGCTTCTTCCATTTTCTTTTCAATTCCACCTAGCGCATTACTGATACGCTGTAAATTTCCAAGAATATCCTTTCCCATCTCAATCAGATAACTGCACTTTCTCTTAATGGTCATGATGTACCGTTGATTAAAAGCATCAAATTTTGCGTATAAAGAAAAGTCATGAAACGTTCCTATTTTTCCCTCTGTATGAATGGCTTTTAATCCTTCACATGCTGCCAAAAGTGCGGTTCCTGCTTCTTTTTTATCCGTAAAGGTTTTATTGGAAACAATCATGGAAAACTCTTCGTTCTCAAAAATAGGACGGACGGCTTCTGCATCGGAACGAAGCCCCGCAAGGCGTTCTTTCTGTGCTGCAATCTGCATTGGATAATTCTTTGCAATATCCGTTTCCAGTTTATATTTCTGACTGGTATGGTTTGCTTTTAATAATTTCAATTTGCTTACCTGTATATCCAAGTCCATTTTTTCCTTGATATAAGGATTTCCCGTTGCCAGTGCCTTAATTTCTGCATACGACAATGCTGTGTCATCAACATCTTCACAGGCACGAACAGGGGATTTGCTTGTCATAATCTGGGAAATAAATTTCTGTTTATTCTCCAAAATCTGCCACATATACGCATCAAAGGTATTCTCTGTCACATACCGGAAAATCTTTACCTTTTTATTTTGATTGCCCTGCCGCAAAATTCTTCCCTCCTGTTGTTCCAAATCTGCGGGCTTCCAGGGGCAATCTAAATGATGAAGGGCAATCAGGCGATCTTGAATGTTCGTACCTGCCCCTAATTTCGGGGTAGAACCCAGTAAAACCCTGACCTGACCGGAACGCACTTTTGCAAAAAGTTCTGCTTTTTTTGTTTCCGTTCCCGCTTCATGAATAAACACAATTTCCTCTTTTGGTATCCCTTTTGTTACCAGTTTTTCCCGAATATCATCATATACATTAAAAGAGCCGTCACTTTTTGGTGTTGATAAATCACAGAAAATAAGCTGTGTAGAAAGCTGCTCCTTTGTTTCTTCCCAAATAGAAAAGGTATTTTCCACACAACGGTTAATCTTGCTGTCTTCATAATCTGGAAGCATGTCATTGATAAGACGCTGATCCAGCGCACATTTTCGTCCATCATTAGTGATTTTAAGCATATTATCAACGGAAGCGTCCACACCTCCACTTCTTACAATTTCCGCACGTTCCCCAAACGCCGCCACTAATTCCTGCTGTTCTTCACTCGGCTTTAACACTTCATTGATATACTCTGCTTCCGGCACAGGTAAATGCAGCATATCTGCAGTCTGAATATCCGCACTTTCTTTAAAAAGAGAGATCAACTCCGGAAGATTAAAAAAGCGGGCAAACCGTGTTTTTGCACGATAGCCCGTTCCTTCTGGTGACAATTCTACTGCTGTCACTGTTTCTCCAAAAGTTGCCGCCCAAGAGTCAAAATGTCCCAACTGTAACTTTTGCAAAGTATCATATTGTAAATACCGCATAATGGTATATAGTTCCGTCATACTATTCGAAACGGGGGTTCCTGTGGCAAAAGTAACACCCTTTCCTCCCGTCAGTTCGTCCATATATCTGCATTTCATAAACATATCTGAACTTTTCTGTGCGTCAGTCTGTGCAATCCCTGCAATATTCCTCATTTTTGTATAAAGGAACAAATTTTTGTAAAAATGGCTCTCGTCTACAAACAGCCTGTCTACGCCTAACTGCTCAAAGGTCACCACATCATCTTTTCTAGTATCATCGTTTAATTTTTCCAGTTTTTTCTCCAGACCTTTTCTCGTTCTCTCCATCTGCTTTATGGTGTAACGTGGACTGTCATCATTCTGCGCTTCTTCGATTGCCAGCATGATTTCTTCTATCTGCTGTTCAATCATTGCCATCTGACGCTCTTTTGACAGTGGAATACGCTCAAACTGGCTGTGTCCAATGATAATTGCATCGTAATCTCCTGTGGCAATCCGAGAACAAAATTTCTTTCGGTTCGCCGGCTCAAAATCCTTCTTGGTAGCTACCAATACATTGGCTCCCGGATAAAGCCGGAGAAAGTCACTCCCCCACTGTTCGGTCAGATGATTCGGCACAACATAGAGATTTTTCTGCGAAAGACCAAGCCGCTTACTCTCCATTCCCGCTGCGATCATCTGGAACGTCTTTCCAGCCCCTACACAGTGTGCCAACAATGTGTTTCCTCCATACAATACATGGGCTACTGCATTTTTCTGATGTGGCATCAAGGTAATTTCCGGTGTCATTCCTACAAATTGAATATGACTTCCATCATATTCTCTGGGACGGACACTGTTAAAAATCTCATTATATTTCTTACATAAGGCTTCCCTTCGGTCTATATCACGAAAAATCCATTCCTTAAAGGCTTCTTTAATCATATCCTGCTTTTGCTGTGCCAGCATAGTTTCTTTCTTATTTAATACTCTGTGTTCTCCGTCAGCGTCCTGTATGGTATCATAAATCTTTGTATCCCGCAGATTTAACGCATCTTCCAGCAAACGATAGGCATTTGCACGGGCTGTTCCATAAGTAGCAGTTACCCGTGTATTCCCATACGTATCCAACGATTTCCCTGAAATGTTCCACTGTCCGTTTACCGGGGCATATTTTACCTCAATCCGGCTTCCAAGATAATAGTCTGGTGTCTGAAATAGTTCTCCCATAAACTCGGTGATATACTCTGCATCCACCCACGTTGCGCCAAGTCGGATTTCAATTTCTGATGCTTCCAATTCTTTTGGCTGCACTTTTTCAAGCGCCTGCACATTCACCTGATAGCGATCGTGATTTTCAGCAAATTGTTTTGCTACTTCCAGCTTTACCCGGACATTCCCTGATAAATATTCATCTGAAGTTTCCCACTTTTCCGTCAATGGATTTTGGAAAATAACTCCGGTTAATTCTTCAATAATCTCTGCCTCCGGCTTTCCTGTCAGTTCTGTCATAAAGGACAAATCTATTTTTGCACGTTCTGCCAAAGACAGAGCAAGTGCTTCACTTGCAGTGTCCACACGCTCTATCGGTTCTGCTTTTCGGATTGTACGCTTATGAAAAATATCTGCTTTTCTTTTTAACCTCCCCTCTTCGTCTAAAAATTCCAGAGAAGCAAGCAGACAGTAGCTGCTGTCCTGTGAAAATGCCCGACGGTTTACAGTGCTGTTGAGCAGTCCATATTTCTTTGTAAAAGTATCATAGGTTTGGTTTAATTCCTTTTGAAGACTCTTGATTTCCTCCTCACCGGCATCTTCCATCTGGCTGTCAATCAACTTTCTGGTAATATCCCGAATCTCTATCATGCCTATGACACGTTCTGTTGTCACAGCAGGTAAATCCATACGGTTCATTCTGGAATTTTCCCGATAATACACCTGTTCTCCAACCTTTGCAAAACTGAAATTCTTCACAGACGGATCAGCCAGAATGGAGTCTTCTGTTTCATTTAAGTCCAATTCGTCAAACTCTCTGACTGTAATCTGCCCTTGAATAAAAGGAATAACCGATTTTAACTGTTCTTCCAAAGAAGTTTCTTTTCTCGGCTTTACTGTAACTTCCATTCTTCCATACTGATTGCTCTCAAGCGCAAAGTCCCCCAGCACCATTTCCGGATGTTCTACAAAATAAGAATTGATTTTATATCCCTCTTCGGTTTCTCCCACTTCCACCCAAGAAGACTTCTGCAGCACTGCCCGATCCCGTTTTTGGAAAAATAAAATATCGGATACTACATCTGTTCCGGCATTTTTGCGAAACGCATTTTCCGGCAAGCGGATTGCACCTAATAAGTCTGCTTTCTCTGCAAACTGCAATCGCACTTTTTCACTTTCTTTATCCATCGTCCTGCTGGAAGTAATCACCGCTACTACACCTCCGGGACGTATCAAATCTAAAGACTTCACAATAAAATAGTCATGAATCATCAAAGAATACTTATCGTATTTTCGGTCTGATACCTGATAATTTCCAAATGGCACATTGCCAATCACGCAGTCAAAAAAACTTTCCGGATATTCTGTTTTTTCAAATCCTTTTACCTCTATCCGGTTCTTTTGATAGAGCTGACCTGCAATCTTTCCAGAAATCGGATCTAATTCTACACCATACATCTGAATGCCCTGCATATTCTCTGGAATAAGTCCCATGAAGTTTCCCACGCCGCAGGAAGGCTCCAGTACATTTCCCGTAGATAATCCCATATTTTCTAAAATCTGATACATGGCTTTGATCACCGTAGGCGGTGTATAAAAAGCATTTAACGTAGAAGAACGTGCTTCTTTATATTCACTTTCACTCAGTAAACCTTTTAGCTCCTGATATTCCTGACTCCACTCTTCTTTTCTGTCATCAAATGCCGCTGAAAGACCACCCCAGCCAACATATCTGGATAAAATTTCCTGTTCTTCCGGTATTGCCAAACGATTTTCTGCTTCCAGCTTTTTTAATAAAGAAATTGCTTCTATATTTCCACGAAACTTCTCTTTTGGACTTCCGACACCCAGCGCATCATCTGTAATCCGAAAGTTATTCCCTTCTTTTGCATATTCTTTCTGCTGTGGAATGGTATCTTCTTTTGTTGGATTTCGTTTTTGTGGAACAGCCGTTATAATTTCTCCGTCTGTACCTATCACATCTATCGTATCGGCAACTTCGTTATCAGGCTGTGATAAGTTTGGTTCTTCTAATTTTTCCATGTCAAATGGCTCTTCCTGCATAAAATCAAACAGGGATAATTGTTGATTTTCATTCTCAACAGATATTTCTTTTTGCCGCTCCGGAAACAGTGTATACGTCCCTTCTATATACTGATGAAGAATTGCAAGGGTTTCTACACGTTTTTCGTAATTCTCAAATTCTAAAGGTAAGGCTGCAAGGGCTTCGTCCATTTTTTTAACCAGTTCTTCCGCTGTTTCTTCCTGCTCTAACAGAAGTGGTAACTCCTGTCTTTCTTCTTCCCCCAAAAAACCGTCTGAAAACGGACGTTCAATCTCCTTTGGAAGTCGATAATAAAAGGAAACAATACGGTTCGCCATCTGTTCTCTCTCATAAGAGGGCATTCTTGTATAGTCTGCCGCTTTTAAATAAAAATCCTGATCAATCAAAAACTCAATGCGCTTTGCCACCTGTGTCCATTTCAAAAATACGGTAGCTTCCGGGTGGCTATAAGAACCTCTTTCCAGCCTTAGTCCTTTGCTATCGTAATCCGCATGAGAGTGATCTGCACCAGAAAGGGCATGACTTCTTCCACCAATCCCATAACTTTCCTTTACAAAATCCGCTTTCTCTCTTTCACTTTTGTCCTGAATAAAAAAAGCATAGGTACTAAGTCTTCCATCACGATAAGAGCCGCCACCCCCCTAAAAACGCATCAATCTCATCTTGTGTAATAAAAATAGGATGTTCCTCCCAAGCAAACCCTTCCCTTGCCTGATAAGGAACTGCCTCTTTTGCAAATTTCTGAAACTGTTCTAAAACTTTGTCCGGGCGGTAAAAATGAAAGCGCATGATTTCTTTATCTTCTTGGTAATACTCTGCCAGCGCTTCCAATCGCTCATTCAAATCTGCCAAATACCCCGGCTGCTCCAGTAATGCACATACCTTTTCTGTAACCGTCGGAAAGGTATTGTGGAATACTTCTGTATCTTCAAATACCAGTTCTGCGACGCCCTCTGCCATATCCCGTTCCATATAGATTAAAGCGTCTGCATGTTCTTTCAGCGCATTTTCTCTCGCAGCATCTAAGACAACCTGTGGTGCATACTCTCCCTGTCTGAGCAACTGGTGTATTCTTCCACTGGCTTCCTCCCAAGATAAGAATACTTTATCTAATACATGATCACGTACCGTATGCCCCACTACAATCTGCATACCTAATTCATCATACCAGACAGCATACTCCCTTCCTGAAATCTGTAAACCGATACCACCTTTTCCATATTCTTTTTGGACAAATTCTGTATACGCTTCTTCTGGCTGCTCAATCATAAAATTATAGATGATCCGTAAATGGCTTCCAGTCCGGTTTCCTCCATAGCGCAATACTTCATCTACGATTTCTGCCGGAATTGTCACTTCTTTTGCATAAAGAGCAGCCTGCCTTTCTTCAATTTCACGAATCTGTTTTTCTACGGGAGGTAATTGGGGCAAAGAAAGAGCAGAGGCAATTTCTTCCTCTGCTCCATCGAAATCCTGTTCTGTTTGTTCCTCACTTAATTGTATACCAATTCCGTCAAAACGCTCTCCTCTGCCATCTGCTGGAGATTGTTCATGTGTGCCACCCACTTCATCTGATCTGCCTCCTTGTCCGGAGCCGGATATTGCATAAGAAGTCCATTCATCAGAACTTCCATTCTCTCCTGTGCTGCTTTCTCGATTTCCATCAGATGTTTCTCCAATTTTCCTGTCAGCAGCATGCTCTGATACCAGTTCTTCCGGTTTTCCTTCAGGAATGTCTTCCGAAGCATTCCGTACTTCCCGATGTTCACTGGTTCGTTTTCTATTGTCAGGTTCGGAAACAGGTAATCCCCTTTGCGGTAGTATGTCAGTTCCATTCTCATTTCCTCCATTTCCTTCACTTTCTTGCATTAACGTGTTAAACTCATTATAATGTGTCCGAGAAGAATTTTCAACCCTTTTTTGAGATTTTTCCTTTTGTTCTTCCCAGTCCATTCTCCATACTGTCCGCCCAATATCCCGAAGAATCGGTTCTACAATCTGATTGGTTGCATTTCCTAAAAATGGAAGGACTGACATCGAACGAAAATCTGTAATTGCAGTAAAATCTCCTTCTTCCAAAACGTCCATAGGATCAAGACCGCAGCGGCGTGACAAAGAATAAAAGATACTGTTTTGCAGCAACTCCCGGAACTCTGTCTGTATGGTCTGTTCGTCCAAATCTTCTAAAAAAGTGCCTTCTACTTCATATTCCAGACCTTCCATTGCTTCTTCCAGATTTTCCTCTGTCATATCTCGTGCAATTTTCCAAAGTGCCGACGTAAGGGCAACGGTATCTTCTCCTGCCAGACCATATACCTCAGACAAATGATCCAAAAGCGGCTCCTTTTGATGTTCCTTCAACTGCCATAAATATGGTGTTTTTCCACCCTGCACTTTATGTGTATCAGAAACATCAAATACATACCGTAGTCTTTTTTTCGGGTATCTGTCATCAATTAAAGCAATCCCTTTTGCTCCCCGGTTTACCCACCGTTTCATTTTGTGATTCCAAATTTCCAGCTCTGCACAGGCAGTTGCCCCCGGACGCTGTGCATGAATTAAAAGTGTATCAGAAAAAGAGTAACGGTACAGTTGTGATGCAGTATCCAGATAATGCAGCCAATCTCTTGGAGAACTGCTGATTTTTTCCGCTTCATATTGGGCAAGCCCCAAAATCTCATAGAGTTTTCCCATGAACAATCCCTCCTCTTCTTTCTATTTTCTTTTTGGAAATTCCATTTTAAAGCTTGCCCTGTCCCCTTGCAGTTCCAGCAATAAGTCTGCTGTAAATTTCTTTCCCGTCCTCTGGGAATAAAAATCAGTCACACGGGTTTTCCCATGCTCTAAAAGTTCCTTTGCCATTTTCTGATCCAACGTCTTTTTCATTCCAACGAGATAACGACTCTCTTTCCAGAGGGCAAAATTGCAATCATGGGAAGAACAATAAAAATTCTTTTTCCCTTCATACACAGGACTTCCGCATACCGGACATTTCCCGATACTTTCTTTTTCATAAAAACGGTATCGTTCCTCTTTTGGGATTTCCCCGCAACCTGCAATCAATTTCTGGACAAATTCCGTAATGTCCTCCATAAATGTTTCACTGGTAACTTCCCCTCTCTCCATACGAAGTAATTCATTCTCCCATTCTGCTGTTAAAGCCGCTGATTTTAGTTCTTCTGGCAATACAGAAATCAATGCAATTCCTTCTTTCGTAGGAAGAAGCTGTTTCCCCTTTCTTACGGCATATCCGGAAGACACCAATTTCTCAATAATACCCGCTCGTGTTGCAGGAGTTCCCAAGCCCTTCTTCTCGGTTTCCACATCAAAAGAATGATTTCCGGCTGTTTCCATTGCAGAAAGCAGCGTATCTTCGGAATACGGTTTTGGCGGTGCTGTAAAACGCTTTCTCTTTTCCGGTGTCCTTCCTGCTATTTCCATTCCGTCTGAAATATTTTCCGAAATCGAAACTTGTTCCTCTTTTTCTCCCGCTTCTTCTGTTTTTCTCACCTTTTCCTGAAACGCTTTCAAAATTTTTTGAAAGCCCGGTTCCACCACCTTCTTCCCTTTTGTTGCAAAAAGGTGTTCTGCACATTCTGCCGATACTTCTGTTTCTTCAAAAATTGCCGCTTCTGAAACTGCCTGTGCTAATCTCTGTCCAATCAGATAAAAAATATCCTTCTGTTTTTTCGATAAAGCCCCTATATCCTGTTTCCATGCTTCTTTTGTTGGAAGGAGTGCATGATGATCGGAAACCTTCTGGTTATTGATGATTGCCCCTACATTCCTCCCTACCAGCTCCCTGCTACAAAAAGGAAGCATATCTGAAAGAATATCCAAAAGTTCCAGTACAGACTGTTCCATATCTTCCGTAATATACTGGCTGTCTGTTCTGGGATACGTTACCCATTTTTCTTCATACAATTTCTGCAGCTCTGTCAATGTTTCCTGTGCCGTATATCCAAAAAATCGGTTTGCTTCTCTTTGCAGCGTAGTAAGATCATATAGCTTTGGCGGATTTGTCTTTTTCTGTTTGCGTTCCACTTTTAAAATATGAATGGGGTTTCCTTCGCACATTTTTACCAGTGTATCTGCCTCTTCTTCTTTTTTCATTTTTTCTGATGTAACAAAAAAATCAAGCACCGGAAGTTCCACCTGATAATAGGCTTCTTTCTCAAAATTTTCCACTTTCTTCTGACGTTCCACTAACATAGCAAGAGTGGGCGTCTGTACTCTTCCTACGACCATTCTCTTATAATAAGTAGTTGTAAATGCTCTGGTGGCATTCATGCCAACAAGCCAGTCCGCTTTTGCCCTGCAAACAGCAGCTTCACACAGTCTTTCATACTCTTTTCCATTTTTCAAATTGGAAAATCCATCACAAATTGCCTGTTCTTCCATAGAACTGATCCATAGTCTTTTCACTGGAAGGCTGCTTTTCGATAAATCATACACTCTTTTAAAGATCAGTTCCCCTTCTCGACCTGCATCACAGGCATTTACGACATATTCCAAATCTTTTCGGTTTAATAATTCTTTTAATACATCAAACTGCTCTTTTTTATCTTTGGCAATCCGTAACTCCCATGCCTTTGGAAGAATTGGAAGGTCTGCAAACTCCCATTTCTTATACCTTTCATCATATACTTCCGGAGCTGCATACTCTGCCAAATGTCCCAGACACCAGCTTACAATACAGTCCTCTCCTTCCAGATAACCGTCCGCTCTTTTCTTTGCCCCTAATACTTCTGCCAATGCCTGTGCAACACTGGGCTTTTCTCCTAATACTAAAAACATATTGTTCCTCTCCTTTTCAAAAAGGACAGCCCTTTCATAAGCTGTCCCTGTTTTGTTCTATTCTTCTGTTTCTTCTGCATCCTCTGCATCTTCATCTTCATTGATATATGGACCGTTATAAAATTCCAAATCTTCATCTTCGGCATCTGTTTCTGCCTTTTTCGGTTTTGCAACCTTAAAATAGTAATAGGCTCCAGCGCCGCCTGCCGCAAGTAAACCGATTGCAAGCAGTGCGCCCGTCTGATTTTCTGCCTTATCTGCTTTTTTCTCTGGCTTTTCTGCCTCCGGTTTTTTCTCTGTTTCCGGAATGACCACAGACGGGGTTTCTGTCTGCGGCTTCTTTTCTGGAACAAATTCTGCCAGATCATTTTCATCTACCATAGAAAGCATATATACATTTTCCGTAGAACTGGATCGGTCTAAAACAAGAAAAAAAGTATTCCCGTTCTTTGTCTGAACTGTCAAAAACTGCTTTGTGCTGTCATTGTTCTTATCGTCCAGAATTTGCCCGTTCCCCGGAACAGAAAACGGGGTTCCTTCTTCCGTCTGTCCCTCCTGTGGTGCTGGTGTCTGCTCCGGTATCGGAGTAGGCGCTTCCGTTCCCTGTTCTGTCGGTGTTCCTTCTCCTGTATATGCAAATGCTGTCGCACCGGTACTGCAAACAATTCCCATACTTACAATACAGGCTGCCAGCCATTTTTTAAATTTCACGTTCACCATTTGTTTCCTCCTTCGTTTCCTCTTTTTCTGAAAAATCACTTTTGCGTGGATTTTCGTAACGATTCCCAGTAAACTGAAACTCGCCTTTCTGCAGTTTTTCTAAAACCTGCAAAAGCTCCCGGCTCTCAAGGTGCATGGAACGGATACTCTTTAAAATTTCCGTATCTTCCAACTGCTTCTTCTGAACCAGCAGCATTTTCAAATGTTCCTGCCATTGTGCAATCTTTGTTTCTGTTTTTTCAATTTCATCTAACACTTTTTGTAACTTCTTATTCAATATCCTGCCTCCATCTCTTTTTTAAGGAAGTCTGCCAAATGCCATAAAATGTTGCTGCCAGTATGGGGTACTGATATTTGCATACTGAATGGGATCACCACAGTGAATCATCACTTGATTGCCTACATAAATCCCCACATGGCTTGCTCCCGGCGTATCATACGTGCCTTGAAAGAAAATTAAATCTCCCGGCTTTGCCTGTTCCGGTGGAACATAAGCACAACAGGAACGTAACCCGTCTGCAGTCTGCCGTCCCACATTCCAGCCATTGCCACAATTATTGATTACCCATGATACAAAACCGGAACAGTCAAAACTGGTGCTTGGAGATGCACCGCCCCATACATAGGGATAACCCAAATATTTTTCTGCTTCCCGTATCATATTGGCAAAGCGTTCATCCGTCAAAGCCTCCGGTGGAATTTCATATCCAAAACCGCCATTTCCTCCACCCATTGGAATGGTATTCTTATCAAAGAGATAGTCCCGATTTCCATAAGTGGTGTTATAAATGTCATAACGTTTTTCTTCATTTTCGTCCATGCGGCTGCGAAGAACAGCGTCCAAACCTTTATTTGTCAGGGTAATGTCCATACGATTTACTTCCTGTGTTGTTGTAACTTCAATCTCATTTTTTCCATTACTATCCGCAATAAAAGCCTCCCAAGTCTGATGTCCATGTGCAGAAGCCGCCGCATGATTGTCATAATAAACGTCAAACTGAACTCCGTAACGGGCAAATGCTCCCGTATCCTCCACCGTATACTCCACACCATTCATGACAACCTTTGTTCCAATGGGCACAAACGGATTGTTGGCATCTACTGCAATGGTATGGTTTGCTTTTGGATAGACACCGCTTGCTGTCGGACCGCCTGACCAGCTTCCACAGCAAATAGAACAGTTACAGTATCCACTGGTTACAACCTTTCCAAGAGATTCTCCTACTTTTACTTTCTTTGTTTCTGTTACAACCTCTTTGGTTGCTTCTGTCGTTAAATGGTATTGCTGTTGAAAGATTTCTTCTATTTCTCCTGCCACCTGTTCATAAGTAAAGTCCCCATATAAGGCTGTAAAATAAGAAATCAGATGATACGGATTGTGTGAAATCTCGTCCACCTGATAGCGGTATTCCTCGTAGCCCTCATGTCGAGCTTCCATACTGTTAATCTGTTGATTTAACTCTGCTTCTAATTTGGAGTAAGCAGCTTCTACGGCATAAATATCTTCATCATCACTGGCATAGGTTGTCCCTACAACTGTCGAAACAGTCCCTTGAAAGACCGCACTGCAACTGGACATTCCCACACCTATCATCAGGACAAATAGAAGAATCGCAATCACAATTCCCAAAAATCCCTTATGTGTCTTAAAAAAGGAAGTTACAATGCTCTTCGCTTTTTCTAAAAAAGTCTGCGCTGTCTTTGCTGCCTCCGCAGTTGTCTTTTCTCCCTGCTGTGCTGCCTGCCTTGCTTTTTTATAGCGCTGTTTTTGCCAGAAACGGTTTAACAGATGTTTTCTCTCCTGTGCCAGTTTCCCTGCTCTCTCTGTTTTTATATTGTCTGCAGTTCCCTGCACAGAATCAAAATGCAAAGAATTCTTTACGGATTCTTCCTCTTTATATCTTCCTTTATGATACTGTGCCTGTTGTCTTGATTTTTTTACAGCATAACGTAAGGATTTTTCACTTAGTATTCCGGATTGCTTTGCCCCCTCTATCGCTGCATTTTCATCTGTTTCCTGTGTTTGCAAAGAGTTTTCAATGGTACTGGCTGTTACAGAAATTCCTTTTTTTGCAATTCCCATTCCTGCACCACAAATCATGCCATTTCCCTCATCAGAAAAAGAAAGTTTCTTTTGGGAACGTGCTGTTTCTTCTTGCAATCGCTTCTTCTTTTGTTTCTTCTCCCGAACATGTTCTAAAGAGGTATCCTGCGGTTTCCTTCCCTTTTCCTCTTCTGGATTGACCGAATTTTCTCCCTCTGTTTTTCTCTTGCGGGCATGTTCCTGTACCAGCTTTTTCTTACGGCTGTCCCGTTGCGAACTCTCACTCTCTAAAGATTGGTTCTTTGCTTTTCCCCGAAGATTTCCCATGCGGAGAGAATGTTCTGATAATTCTTCCTTTCCATTCTCTCCTTCCAATTTCTCCTCCGGCTCTGAAATGGTAACAGGTTCTCTGGTAAACTTTCCATCTACGTCTTCTTCTCTGTTGCTTGCAAAGCTTCTCAACGTGTTTTGTTTCTTTTTTCTTTGTCCGGCTGAAACTTCCTGTTTTTCTTTCTCTGCAGGCACGGTTTCTTTATCCGTTATATGTTTTTCCAATAGTACCTTTTCAATCGGTCTATCCCGTGCCAGCCCCTTTCCTTCCTGTCTGATCTTTGTTTTTTCCTCACGTTCTATCTCCCCGACTGGCTTTTCTCTTGCCTGATATTTATGTTCCTGCATTGTATATCACTTCCTTTTTCTCTGCTTTATCCTAAGCGCCTTTTCCTGCATGTTTTTCCAAATCCGAAGGTCTGGTTGTCATAAGCGAATATAAGCGCAGATTATGATTAAAACGGTCTTTAAAAGGAATGATGACATTTCCATAAAAAATCAATCCTTCTCCTTCCCCGCTATTTGTCACATAGGAAAGCTGATGCGGAGAAATATTCAGTTGCTTTGCTAAAATCTGTCTATCTCCCGCCGCCTGATTCAGCATATAAATGAAATCAGAGTTTTCAAAAATATTCTCAATTTCACGGCTGGCAAGGAGATCTTTAATGTTCTGCGTAATTCCTGTTGGTATCTGTTTGTGATTAACAGACAGTTTTTTATCTGTCCCTCCGGAGTTTTCACTCATTTTCATCGGAATGTCCTTTCATTCCCGGCATAGCATATCTTTTTGTCCTGTGTTTTTACACAAGCCGAAACGACAGCGGAGCCTCGTGGAGCCATTATATTCCCAAACATCACAGATTGGGGTTCAGGCTCTATGCGTTGCGTGTGTTTCAAATATTATTCTGAAACTTCCACTCGGATTAGGGTTGCAACCCCCTTCCCGTTTTCTTCTCCACTTATACTCTTAATTGTTTCCTTCGGCTTCAATTAAGACGGCATACACAATACTCCTTTGCAATATTTTAAGTATTGTGTTTTGTTTACCTCCCCATTTACGGAATCGCTTCCAGATTTCTACGGAATAAGCTGCAGTCTGCTCTTCTTTCAAAAGCAAATGGAACTCATCTATATAGTATCGGGTAGACTTATGGGCTACACGGTTTACGGTCACACGGTTCCACACCTGATTGTGATAGGTAATCCGCCGCTTTTGCCATATCTCCCGATATGGTAGTCAGGACGGATTTTCCCCCACGTCGCACCGTGCGTGCGGCTTTCGTCGC
>NZ_JBQKED010000028.1:0-44352 GCF_052121495.1 Faecalimonas sp. LCP19S3_D12
TAGTATACCGAGTTCCCTACAAAAAGAATTATAAAGAAAAAAAGCCGGGTAGAAAACTGTTTTCATAACGTTTTGTGCCTGAGCAAAGCGAAAGGAATGGATATAAAAATGGAAGAAAAGAAAACATTACTCACTTATGCAGGATTAAAAGCGCTGGAAGAAGAGTTGGAAAATTTAAAGGTGGTAAGACGTAAAGAAGTGGCTGCAAAGATCAAAGAAGCAAGAGAGCAGGGCGACTTATCAGAAAACGCAGAATACGATGCAGCAAAAGATGAACAGCGTGATATTGAAGCCCGTATTGAAGAGATTGAGAAAATCTTGAAAAATGCAGAGGTTGTTGTAGAAGATGAAGTAGACTTTGACAAAATCAACGTAGGCTGCACTGTTTCATTATATGACGTAGAATTTGAGGAAGAAGTAGAATACAAAATCGTAGGTTCTACAGAGGCAAACAGCCTTGCAGGTAAGATTTCGAATGAGTCTCCGCTTGGAAAAGCATTGATTGGCAAAAAAGTGGGAGATAAAGTAGAGGTAGAAGCTCAGGCTGGTATTATCGAGTACGAAGTGCTGAAAATCGACAGAAGCGTATAAGAATAGGAGAGAAGAGACATGGCTGAACAAAAGAATGTACAAGAACAAGATATTAATCAATTGAGAAAAGTGCGCCGTGAGAAATTTGCAGATTTGCAGGCAAATGGAAAAGATCCATTCCAGATTACAAAATATGATGCAGATGCACACAGCCAGGAGATCAAAGATAACTTTGAGACAATGGAAGGGAAAAAAGTGTCCATAGCAGGACGTATCATGTCTAAGCGTGTGATGGGAAAAGCTTCATTCTGTAATGTGCAGGATTTACAGGGAAATATTCAGTCTTATGTTGCAAGAGACTGTGTTGGAGAAGAAGAATATAAAGATTTCAAGAAAATGGATATCGGTGATATTGTGGGAATTAAAGGTGATGTATTCCGCACAAAGATGGGTGAGATTTCGATCCATGCAGAGGAAGTGACATTGCTTGCAAAGAGTTTGCAGATTCTTCCGGAGAAATTCCACGGATTGACAAACACAGATTTACGTTACCGTCAAAGATATGTGGATTTGATTATGAATCCGGATGTAAAAGATACATTTGTTAAACGTTCTAAAATTTTGGCTTCTATTAGAAGATATTTAGACGGACAGGGATTCATGGAAGTTGAGACACCGATGCTGGTAGCAAATGCCGGTGGTGCAGCGGCAAGACCGTTTGAGACACACTTCAATGCTTTAAATGAAGATCTCAAACTTCGTATTTCTTTGGAATTGTATTTGAAGAGATTGATTGTCGGCGGATTGGAACGCGTTTATGAAATTGGACGAGTATTCCGTAACGAAGGTTTGGATACAAGACATAATCCGGAATTTACATTGATGGAGTTATATCAGGCATATACAGACTACAACGGAATGATGGATCTGACAGAGAACTTATACCGCTATGTGGCACAGGAAGTGCTTGGAACAACAACAATCACTTACAATGGGGTAGAGATGGATCTTGGAAAACCATTTGAGAGAATCACAATGGTAGACGCTGTAAAGAAATATGCAGGTGTTGATTTTGATGAGATTCACACATTGGAAGAAGCAAGAGCAGCTGCAAAAGAACATCACGTAGAATTTGAAGAACGTCACAAAAAAGGTGATATTCTTGCGTTATTCTTCGAAGAATTTGCAGAGGAGCACTTGATTCAGCCAACATTTGTAATGGATCATCCAATCGAGATTTCTCCACTTACAAAGAAAAAACCAGAGAATCCAGAATACACAGAACGTTTCGAGTTCTTTATGAATGGATGGGAAATGGCAAATGCGTACTCAGAGCTGAATGACCCAATCGACCAGAGAGAACGTTTCAAAGCGCAGGAAGAATTGCTTGCTCAGGGTGACGAAGAGGCGAACACAACAGACGAAGATTTCTTGAACGCACTTGAAATCGGTATGCCGCCAACAGGAGGTATCGGATTCGGAATCGACAGAATGTGTATGCTGTTGACAGACAGCGCAGCAATCCGTGATGTGTTATTATTCCCGACAATGAAGTCACAGGGCGCTGCGAAGAACGAAGCAAATAATGCAACACAGGTAAAAACAGAAGAAAAACCAGCAGAAAAAATTGATTTTTCTAATGTGAAGATTGAACCGCTTTTTGAAGAAACAGTTGACTTTGATACTTTTAGCAAGTCAGATTTTCGTGCAGTAAAAATTGAAGCATGTGAGGCAGTTCCAAAAAGTAAGAAGTTATTGAAGTTCACTTTGAATGACGGAACAGACCGCAAACGCACGATTTTAAGCGGTATTCACGAATATTATGAACCAGAAACACTGGTCGGAAAAACAGCGATTGCTATTGTTAATTTACCACCAAGAAAGATGATGGGAATTGATTCTGAGGGTATGCTGATTTCAGCAGTACATGAGGAAGATGGTAGAGAGGGATTAAATCTACTGATGGTAGATGATAGAATTCCAGCAGGTGCAAAGCTGTATTAAAAATCTAATATAAGATTTAAAAATATAGGCTTTTTGGTATGGAGTACGACAAGAGTACGACAAATTGAACCTCCTTAATGGGCTAAAATAAATGATTTTAAATAGTCCGATAAGAACCAAAGCAATATTTTTGTACTATGAGGACACTTTTCTAAGAGAAATTTTAGAGAAGTGTCTTTTTTGTTATGGTCAAGAATTTCAAAATGGAGGGAAAAACATGAACAACACAGCGTTAAGAGCAGAGAAAGAAATCACAAACACAATTATCTTCAGAAACGAGAAACACAAAGACTTTTATCAAACCTATATGAAAAAATGCCGCCGTCAAGATGTGTATCACAAAGCCCTGATTTATTGTCTTGGGATTAGTGAAGATACAAGAGTCAATATAGATCGTATTTACGATTTGAGAACAGGATATGTAAAAACAGAATGCCTTCAAGAAGGGTGGCAGACCAGTGGAAGCGTAAGGATTGTCCGTATGGCTTTTAATTTATACTGTAACGGGACGCCAAGCGTATATGACTATGAAAGTGAAGATGGAAAATTACAGGAGTATGCAGGATATACACCGGAAGAATTATTTTGCTGTGGGTATGCGAGATACTTTTGGGAGGCAATCAAAATTCGTTATCCGGAATATTGCTTTTAGAGGAGAAGAAGCATGTTAAAAGTCAGAGTTCAGGGAACAAAATCAGATATTCGATGGTTTCGGGAAAAGTTGGAGCAGCACCCTCAGATAGCGGTGCTGCAGGTATCTGACCTGTTTTCCAATAAAGGAACTACAAAATATTTTCGTATGTATGCAGAGATAGAAGAAAAGAAAGGCGGAAGATAAGTATGTGTAAAGTAATCGCAATCGCAAATCAAAAAGGTGGAGTCGGAAAGACAACAACTTGTGTCAATTTAGGGATTGGCTTAGCAAGAGAAGGTAAAAGAGTTCTTTTAATAGAAGCCGACGCACAGGGAAGTATGGCTGCAAGTTTAGGGATACAGGAGCCGGACGAGTTGGAAGTTACTTTAGTAACAATCATGGAAAAAGTAATCAATGATGAAGATGTTGAACCAAATGAGGGGATTATCTGGCATGATGAAGGCATTGCCTTTATTCCGGCAAATATTGAACTGGCAGGATTAGAAACTGCGCTGGTGAATGTGATGAGCAGAGAAATGATATTAAAACAATATCTTGATACGGTAAAGGCAGAGTATGACTATATTCTGATTGATTGTATGCCGTCACTGGGAATGATCACAATCAATGCGCTGGTAGCGTCGGATTATGTGTTGATCCCGGTAGAAGCAGCGTATCTTCCGGTAAAAGGACTTCAGCAGTTGATTAAAACGATTGGGAGAGTACACAGAAAATTAAATCCCCAGCTTTCTATTATGGGAATTTTATTTACAAAGGTTGACCGAAGGACAAATTTTGCAAGAGATATAGCCAAACAAATCCGGCAGGTATATGGAACAAGAGTACATATTTTTAAGAATTGTATTCCTCTGTCTGTTCGGGCTGCAGAAACAACAGCAGAAGGAAAGAGTATTTATCTGCATGATCCGAAAGGGATAGTAGCAAAAGGATATATTTCTCTGACAGAGGAGGTGCTTGCACATGAGGAGTAAGAGCGCAGAAAAAGTAAAACTTTCTTCTTTTGATGATTTGTTTGGTAAGGAAGAAACAGTAAGTGGTGAGGTAGTCACTTCTGTTCCGATTGATTTGCTGCACCCATTTAAAAATCACCCGTTTCATGTGCAGGACGATGAAAAAATGGAAGAAACCGTAGAGAGCGTCAAGCAATATGGGATTTTGATGCCGGGGATCGTCCGCCCTTATCCAGATGGCGGATATGAGGTAGTAGCAGGACACCGCAGGTGGAGAGCATGTGAACTTGCCGGGTTAGAGGAAATGCCTGTCATTATTCGGGATATAGATGATGATACTGCGACGGTGATTATGGTGGATACTAATATCCAAAGAGAGGATATTCTGCCAAGTGAAAAAGCCTTTGCTTATAAAATGAAGTATGAGGCACTGAAACATCAGGGAAGTAAAGGGGAAAAATATACTGCTGAAATGGTCGGAGAAACTGCAGGTGACAGCGGAAGAACCGTTCAGAGGTATATTCGTCTGGCAAATTTGATTGGCGGATTGTTAGACCTTGTTGATGTGAAGAAAGTTCCTATGATTGTAGGAGAAAAACTATCTTATCTTACAAGGGAAGAACAGGAGCTTGTTTTGGAGGCAGTGAGAAATTGTGAAATTATGCCAACAGCGGCACAGGCAGAAGCAATCAAGATGTTTAGTGAAGAGAAAAAACTGGACGGAAATGCCATATATGGACTGTTATTAAAAAAG
Source organism: Faecalimonas sp. LCP19S3_D12 (assembly GCF_052121495.1). Lineage (GTDB taxonomy): Bacteria > Bacillota > Clostridia > Lachnospirales > Lachnospiraceae > Faecalimonas. The sequence continues at coordinate 4,895 of NZ_JBQKED010000028.1, forward strand.
AAAAATAGCGGGAATGGAGTGACGATTTCAGCGAAGAAAATCAGCAGTTATTTTCCACCTGCATATACAAAACAAGAGATAGAGAATGTAATTTATACCTTGCTGGAAGAATGGAAAAATGGCAGAGAGGAGGAATTGGAGCATGGAAAAGATACAATTTGATTATTATAGGGGAATGGAGGCAGAGCAGTACAGTTTTTACCGTGTTCCTAAAATTCTGTTCACTGCAGAATGCTTTAAAGAACTTTCCTGTGAAGCAAAAATACTCTACGGTCTATTATTAGACCGTATGAGCCTCAGTATGAAAAATCATTGGCTGGACGAAGAAGAACGGGTATATATTATTTTTACCGTAGAAGAAATTGCAGAGTTATTAAACTGCGGAACGCAAAAAGCGGTAAAACTGCTGAAAGAACTGGACAGTGAAAAAGGGATTGGATTGATTGAAAAAAAGCGGTTGGGACTTGGCAGACCAAATGTAATTTATGTAAAGAATTTCTTGGTTCAGAAAAATGATGAAGAAAATAGTGATACATCAGATTTGCAGAATTGTGAAAATCACAATTCAGGAGTTGTGAAAACCACAATTCAAGAGTTTCCAAAATCACAATTCAAGAATGATGAAAATCACAATTCAGAAGATGCGGAACCCATAGACATAGAAACAGAACGGTTGGAAAAGGCGCCATATTTGAGTGATGGGAAGGAAATTTTAGAAAATATGGAGATAAAAATGCAGGGAAATGAGGGGATTGGGGAAGAAAGCTTCCAGAATTGTGAAAATCACAATTCAAGAGTTGTGAAAACCACAATTCAGGAATATCCAAAATCACAATTCAAGAATGATGAAAATCACAATTCAGGAGTTGTGAAAACCACAATTCAAGAATGTCCAAAATCACAATCTAATAATACTGATATTAACAAGACAGAGAATAATGAAACAGAGAGTAGTAGTATCCTATCAAATCTTATCTGTCCGGAAAAAGAAAAAACGATAGATGAGATTGAGCAGAGGAATACATACCGGGAAATAATTCGGGAAAACATTTCGTATGAGTGTTTCCGGAATGATACCCCACATGCAAGAGAAGAAGTTGATGAGTTGGTGGAATTGATGGTAGAGGTTATGGTAATGCCGGATCAGGGAAAAATCCGAATTGCCGGAGAAGATAAATTAGTATCACTGGTAAAAAGCCAGTTTATGAAATTGACACATGCCCATATTGAGTATGTCTGTCTTTGCCTGAATAAAAATACAACGAAAGTCGGAAACATTAAGTCCTATCTTTTAACAGCACTTTATAATTCCGTTTTGACAATCAATCATTACTATCAGGCAGAAGTAAACCATGATTTATACGGAGGAGGATGGGGAAAATGAGGCAGGAAATTTTTTGCCGTATGATTTTTGTGACAGAGGTGTTATTGTGGACAGTGATTTTTTATCCATTTTGTGTAGAAGGAGGGAATTGTGATTATTTAAAGTTATGGCTACTGGTAGGGATTCCTTTTGGAATCCGTAAGATGCAGATATGGATTGTTCCACGAAATAGAGATGTGGGAAGTACGATTGCCATGTTGGTGTTTCAAATGCTGATTGGAGGCATAATAGGGGGAGTTGTATTAGTGTGGAAACTTTTTTTATTGTTTGTTTTTATGGTATTACAACTTTATAAAGCAATAAAAAAGTTGATAAAGTAGAAGATGATAAACGTTGATTATGTTTGGCAGCCTGAAAATGGCTGCCTTTTTGCGTTTTGGAACTTTACGACATCATGGCGCAAGGTGAGATTTTGGAGAAGAAGGAGGGACTATTTTGGGGAACCGGGCAGTATCACAGGAGTTAATCATCTTAGGAAATCGTATTCGGGAGTATCGGAAGGAAAGAGGATTTTCACAGGAAATTCTTGCTGAGAAATCCGGTGTCAGTACCAATACAATCAGCCGTATTGAAGGGGGACAGATGGCAATGTCAGTGGGAATTTTACAAAAAATTGTAAAAGCTCTTGGGGTAGATGCAAATACGCTGCTTGGAGTAAGCACAGAGGTAAATGAAACAAAGATATGGGTATCTGCATTTTCCAGCAGAGTGCAGGAATTGAAGGAAAATGAGCAGGAGATTTTAAAGCATACCATGAATGCCTTGATCGAAAGTATGGAGAAAAACCGTTTAAAAATTTCTACGGATAAGAGTAGTCAGGTTCTACACACCCGTTGAGGAAAATAGTAAGCGAAACTGTTGCACTAAGCGTAAGAAATCCAGTAAGTGAGAAACAGAGGGTTATGGAAGGTTCCAGTCCCGTTAAAAAAAACGGGTATGTCTGGGGCTGCTTTCTATTGCCTTAACACACATTCAATCTGGTATTTCTGGCTGCCCGTTGAAAGGTGGTCAGGATATGCTTACATTAGCAGAATTAAAACATTTCATGCCGATTCCAGTTCTGGAAGAAAATTACCCAACTGCAAAGTATTTAAAAACACATGGCACAATATTTGTGTCAAAAAGCATTGCTACGAATGTAAAAATTTCCGTTTATCAAAATGGATATGCCCTTTATGAAATATCTGGTCTTGCAACGGTATTTCCTATTTGGGATTGTCAGAATTATCGCTATGAGATGGAACAAAATGAAATTTCAGAGCAATGGTTTGAAAAAGAGGCTTGGTATCTTCGCTTAATTTTAGAGGGTGAAGATCGTATCAATCGAAATCTGGAAACAAGGCAACAGAGAAAGAGCATTTCTTATAGTGCAGTTTCAGAAGAATGGGGAGTTTTGGGTTCTTTAGAAGCAACTGTTTTGGAAACAGCGATAAGGAAAGAAATGATACAGGAATTATTTGGATTACTGACAGAGCGGCAGAAAGAAGTAGTTTTCGAGTATTTTTGGGAGCAGAAATCTCAAAGTGAAATTGCAGAAAAACTCGGTGTTTCTCATGCCGCCGTATCAAAAATCCTGACAAGAGCAGTCACACGGCTTCGTAAAAAATGTATGGAATGGAAAGAGGCTGTATAAGAGGAGGAGAAACTGAATGCGAGGGAAAAAGCCAAAAGAGAGAAAAAGCTATGTATTGAGAATGCCCGACGGTTCACTGATTGAGGTGACCAGAGAAGTATACTTAGAATGGTATCAGTCCAGACGAAAAGAAAGATACCAGATGGAAAGGCAGAAGAAACAAGGGGTGTGTAGTTTAGAGGCACTGAATGGATATGGAGATTTGGAAGAAGAAAAATATGATACAGAGGAAACGGTACTTTGTAAGTTGTATGAAGCAAAAGTACGGGAAGGAATAGCCCGGTTGGCAAAGGAAGATGCCCGTTTGATTTATTTGCTATTTTTTGAAGAAGTGACAATCAAAGATGCAGCTCAAATTATGGGGTGTAGCCGGAAAACTATTTATAATCGAAGAAAACGTATTTTGTCAGAACTGCAATCTATTCTGCATGATTTAGGAATTGTAGGCGGTGCTTTTTAAAAAACTATGATTATTCTCTTTCATAGATCTGAATTATAGACTATAATAAAATAAAAATTTTAAATTTGTACAGGAGAGAAATATGTCATTGATTGAAGTTTTATTATCGTCGGCAGTCATAGTTGCAGTAATACAATATTTTCAGGGTGAAAAGAACAATAAATTGCAATATATTACAGAAGAACGAGCAAAATGGAGAAAAGAAATAAAAGAGATAATTACAGAAATAGGGATAGCAGACTTTCAAACAATAGAAAAGTGTTTGACGGATTTGGGAAAAAACTTAAATGCGTATGGTTATTGTCCAGAGGGTAGGTATGAAAATGACAAGCTTGATTTTTTAAAAGATGAACATATATGGAGAGAAATGGACATAATTCAAAAAGCAGTAAATGAACATAATATGCCTAATTTCGAAAAGTCAAAAAAGAATTTAATACACTATCTGTTTTTATTATTAAAGTTTGATTGGGAACGATCTAAGCAAGAGATAAAAGGTGAAAAAGCAATTCCAATTTCTATTGTTTCATTTGGAATGGGAGTAATAGTTTGTGTGTTTTCTAGATTTCCTTTAAAGAGTATTCAAGAAAATCTAATCAATATTTTCATTTTTATAATAGCGTTTTCATTGCTTTATATATTGTTATGGGTAATATACGGAATAGAAAGAATGCAAATTTTAAGAGCAAAAGAGTGGTATTCGAAGATGGACAAAGTGACTTTAAGTTTCATTTTAGTTGGCATAGAACTAGGAGCTATGCTGATTTTAGCATGGAAGTGGGAAAATTTTGAAATGGTATTTTTGTTTGTGGCAATCGCTGTTTTACTTGTTCCATGTTTAATTATATCAAATCAAGACATGTATCGAAAATATGATGAAAATGTGAGAAAAATTTTAGAGAGAGAAAACTAGAAACAATAAGCCTGCAGGTTATTTAAAAAAACTTGCAGGCTTATTTATTATAGTAATAAAAGTTTGATAATTTAGAGAATAGAGCCTCTTGTAAATGCTTATCACTATAATCAATCATATTAAATTTCTAATATTTATTCTTCTGAATGGTTAAAAAATCCCTTTTCTAATATGCGATTAGTGAAGGGATAACACAAATCTTAAAAAAATCCCTTTTTTGTACCTTGAAAATTGAATTGCCTGTCCAAAGTGATACCGGATATTGAGTGGGCATTCTGCCTGCCTTATCAGAGAAAACGCTGCGAAAGGAAATTTGGAGTAGGAACGGATTTGGAAAGAGAACAGGCAGGACTTAGAGAAGGGAGTGAGTTGGAAAAAAGAAATAAAATACATAGTATCAGTAAAATATAGAAAAGAGGCAGAGAAAAGTATGAAAAAAACAGTAAAAAGAATTTTCTCAGGTGTACTTTCGGCACTTACAATCTTAACCTCTGTTGTGCAGCCGATGACAGCGTATGCAGGAGAAACAAATCCAAAATCTTATGAAATGGAATATCCTGCGCTGGAACAGGTAAAAACGCAGCTTCAGGAAGATGAGATTGTAACTGTGCAGGATTATGAAGTGGAAAAAGGCAGTGACTTTGATATAAAGACAGATTTTTCCGGCATGAAGTTTCATTCTGATAAAGTCAAAGTGAGATTTTATGAAGCGAAGAATCAGAAGGGACAGGAGTTTCATATAGACCATGCGGACACTTATCAGGCAGTATATTTTGTAGAGCCGGTTCGGGAGGCACCGAGTTATCATGTGATTAGAAATATTACAGTTACCGAGCGTAAAGAAAAAGAAAATCCGTCACCGTCAAAAGAGCATGGAAAACAGGAGAAAAATTCAGAAGAGGAAGAAGAAGCATCGCAAAAAGAGGAACAGATTTTAACAGAAGATGAATTTTCACAGGCACTTGAGGAAAGCAAGAAACAGGATACTTATGATGAAGAATCCGGGTTAGGTCTTTACGATGTGATGGCACAGGCAGAGGAACAGGAGATTGATCTTTTTCAGATGAAAGAAGGAGAAACAGTTACTTTTGTAGCAAATGCTTCCGATCAGGCAGTAAGGGCAACACAGACAGTTACAATCACAAAAGGTCCGTTATATCGTTATCAGGATTATGATCTGGGTACTTATGTGACAGAGCCTTATTTTATTTCTTATGGAAATGTCCATGCCACCGCTTATTGTATCCAGCCGTCTTTACCGGGACCGGGAACAGGCACTTATACAATTACAAAAATTGAGGATAATCAGGCACTTGCAAAGGTCTGCTATTATGGGACAGAAGCGGCAGGAAAAGAAAGTTATTTTGCAAAACATCATAGTGATTTTTCAGAAGGAAAGCGGTTTATTCTTACGCATATAGCGGCAGCGTATGCCTATGGAAGTGCAGATGCCTTTTATGGGGCAAATGAAACAGCAAAATCTTTGGCAATGGAAATCTATAATTATTGTGTAGGAAAGCCGGAAATTCCAGAGGTTTCCATGTCTTTTTCTAACAATCATGTGAAGGCATTTCAGGAAGGGCAGGAACAGCGGACAGAGGATATTACATTTACTGCAGATTCTTTGCAGTCCATTACTATGCAGCTTCCAAAAGGAGTTGTATTTCATAACCTTACAACTGGAAAAAACAGCGCTGCCGGAGCAAAGGTAACACTTTCGGGTGGAACGAAGTTTTATTTAAGTGCGCCGCTTACACAGACAGAAGATGTGGAAGGTTCTTGGACAGCAACCATGCAGGGAAGTATTACAAAGGATTACTCTGCATATAAACTGACAACAAATGACAGTGTGCAGGATTTGGCATTTGTATTTGGAGAAGGAGTGGAACAGGAACAGTACGTTGAATTTTCTGTAGAGTGGCTGAAAAATGCGAAAATAGAACTTGTTAAAAAAGATCAGGGCAGTCAGAAGAAAATGGAAGGAGCGGTATATGGTGTATATCGTGATGAAGATTGCACAGATTTGATTGTAGAAATGCCTGCAACGGATAAAAAAGGTGCTTCCAGTGTTACCATAGAAAAGACACAGGATACCGTTTACTTAAAAGAAATCTCCGCACCACAGGGATATGTGCTGGATACAAAATCCTATGGCGTGAAATTGGAAGTAGGAAAGACGGTACAGATAGAAGTTACGGATCAGGAGCAGCTAGCTTCTTTAACCGTTTATAAAGAAGGAGAAGTTTTGACAGGCGCAGAGGTTACGGAAGAAGGGGTGACCTTTTCTTATACAAAAGAGAAACAAGAAGGTGCTGTGTATGATGTTTATGCAGAAAAAGAGGTTGTCCGGGCAGATGGAACAGTTGCTTATAAAAAAGGTGCTGTGGTGAAAAAAGGACTAAAAACAGGAGAAGATGGAAGTGTTACACTTTCAGAACTTCCTCTTGGTACTTATAAAGTAGTGGAAGTAAAAGCACCTGAAAATTTTGTATGCAAGGGAGAAGCCCAGACAGTTACCTTGTCCTATGCAGGACAGAATGAAGAAGTTGTTTTTGAAACCGTAACATTTGTAAATGACAGGCAGAAAGCAAGTGTGTCCGTAAGAAAAGAGGATCAGGACACGGAAAACCCACTGGCAGGTGGCATTTACGGATTATATACGGCAGAAGACGTCTATGGAAAGTCTGGAAAACTGCTGGTAGAAAAAGATACTTTGATTGAAAAAGTTATGACGGGAGAAAATGGAACAGCCAGTTATCAGGCAGACCTTCCCATTGGATATACTTACTATATCAAAGAATTGCAGGCACCTGCTCAGTATGTAAAAAATGAAACCGAGAAGTTTTCTTTTCATTTTCAGTATGTAGAGGGAGAAGAACAATGTTCCTTTTCTCATACGTTTCAAAATGAGAGGGTAAAGGCAGAAATTGTTTTGGAAAAAGAAGATGCTGAAACTGGAAAAATACCACAGGGAGATGCGTCTTTAAAAGGGGCTGTATATGGACTGTATGCCCGTGAAAATATCGTGCATCCAGATGGGAAAACCGGAGTTTTGTATCAAAAGGACGAACAGGTAGCGACTTTAAAAACCGATGATACAGGCAAAGCAGAAGTAAAGGACTTGTATTTAGGAAATTATTATATCAAAGAGATTACTCCTCCGGCGGGTTATCTGCTAGATGAAACGGAGCATGATGTGGTATGCGATGCTGAAGGTGATACCGTTGCTATTGTGAAGAGAAGCTGCAATGTAAAGGAACAGGTAAAGAAACAGCCATTTCAGTTAATTAAAGCCGGAAACAATGGAAACACAGATGCAGAACTTTTAAAAGGAGCAGGTTTTCAGGCATATCTGGAATCTTCTTTAAAGAAAAAAGAAGATGGAAGCTATGATTTTGCTTCTGCAATTCCCGTAGTAATTGGCGAAAACGGAGCAACAGAATTATTTACAGATGAAAGAGGGTATGCTTGCAGTATTCCGCTTCCGTATGGAACGTATGTGGTCAGGGAAACAACAACACCACCCAATTATAAACCCGTAAAAGATTTTATTGTCCGAATTACAGAGCATAAGCCGGATACACCACAGATCTGGAGAGTTCTTCTGGATAAAGAGTTTGAGGCAAAGTTAAAAATCGTAAAAAAGGACGATGAAAGTAAAAAGCCTGTACTGAAAAAGGGGACAGAGTTTAAGGTATATGATTTGGACAGAAAAAAATATGTGGAACAGGCTACCACCTATCCCACAACGGTAGTGCATAAGTCTTATTTTACAGATGAAACCGGGTATTTAATTCTTCCGCAGAATTTGGACGCAGGACATTACCGTATTGAGGAAGTTACAGCACCAGACGGCTATACTCTGAATGAAAATTATTATGAGGTTTCCGTAGCTTCTGATACAGCATATCAGATGGACAGTATTTCAGGAGATGTCATTATTGAAGTGGTATATGAAAATCACCCGGTAAAAGGCGAATTGCAGATTGTAAAAAAGGGAGAAATCTTAGAAGATTTTGATAAAGACTTTTCTTATCAGGAAATCAATCTTTCCGGTGCAGTTTTTGATTTGTATGCGGCAGAGGATATTTATACTGCAGATGCTCAGAAGGACGAGCAGGGAAACCGTATATTGGAATACGCAGAGGGGACGAAAGTTGCTACCCTGACAACAGATCAAGAAGGAAAAGCAAGTGTGTCAGATTTACCACTTGGAACGTATGAGTTGGTAGAGATCACAGCACCCGAAGGATTTGTGAAAAATCCAGAGCCGCAGAAAGTGACATTCAAATATGAAGATCAGAATACTCCTGTAATTGAGCAGGAAGTCCTGTTAAAAAATGAACGTCAGAAAGCAAAAATTTCCGTAGTAAAGCGAGATGCAGAAACAAAAAAAGAAATAAAAGGTGCAGTCTTTGGATTGTATGCGAAAGAAGATATTCAGGTGGGAAATCAGACTTTAGTAAAAGCGGATACACTGATTGGGAAAGCAGAAACAGGGGAAGATGGAAAGGCGACATTTTCTTTTGATCTGCCATTTGGAAAATATTATGTGAAGGAACTGGAAGCGCCAGCGGGCTATGTATCTTCGGAGCAAGTGCTGGATGTCGATTTTTCCTATCAGGGACAGGAAATTGATGTGGTAGAACTTACATCAGAATTTTTAAATCAACCGACAAAAGTTTCCATTACTAAAGTTGATACTGCAACAGGAGTCGAACTTTCCGGGGCAACCCTTATGGTACTTGATAAAGATGGAGAAATTGTAGACAGTTGGAAATCGGTCAAAGGGGAAGCACATGTCATTCGTGGACTACAAGTTGGAGAAACGTATACTTTAAGAGAGGAAACTGCCCCGTATGGTTATCTGAGGGCAGAGGAAGTTTCCTTTACTGTGAAAGACACGGAGGAAATTCAGAAAGTGGAAATGAAAGATGATGTGCCGACGGGAAGTATTCTGATTAACAAAAAAGGTGAATTTTTAGAAAAGGTATCAGTCTTTGAGCAGATTGGAGGCTGGATTTCCCATGTATTTGAATACCTGTCAGGCTCATTGAAAGAAGTTACTTTTGCAGTGTATGCGAGGGAAGATATTCCGGCGGCAGATGGGGAAAGCAAGGATTATTATAAAAAAGATGAATTGGTAGCGGAGATTACCACAGATCACGCAGGTGTTGCAAGAATTTCCGGTTTGCCACTTGGAAAATACTATGTAAAGGAAAAGGAAACAGCACATGGATTTGTACTGGATCAGGAAGCCAGAGAAATTGACCTGTTGTATCGTGATCAGGAAACAGCAGAAATTACATATTCCACAGACTGGCAGAATAAACGCCAGAAAGCAGAAGTGACTGTGTGGAAGAAAGAAAAAGATGCAGACCGTATGCTGCAAGGTGCAGTATTTGCCCTTTGTGTCAAGGAAGATATAAAAAATGCACAGGGAAACGTAATCATGAAGGCAGATACCGTCATTGAGGAACAGGCAACAAATGCACAGGGAATGCTGCGTTTCGAGGCAGATTTACCAGTGGGATATACTTATTATATCAAAGAAACAGCTCCGGCACCGGGCTTTTCTATGACCGGAGAGAGAAAAGAATTTACTTTTGATCCAGAAAACAGTGAGGAAGCGTGTGTATCTTATGAATTTACTTTTGAGAATGTACCGACAGTGGTAGAATTTACGAAAACTTCTCTGACAGATGGAAAAGAGGTAGAAGGTGCAAAACTTCAGGTAAAAGATGAGCAGGGAAAGGTTATTGACGAATGGGTTTCTGTAAAAGAACCACATATTATTAAAGAATTGGTGGCAGGGCATACGTATGTGCTGGAAGAAACACTTCCGGCAGATGGTTATGTAACAGCAGAAAGTATCTCTTTTACTGTTGAAGATACAGGAGAAGTCCAGAAAGTGGAAATGAAAGATGATATTACGAAAGTCGAAATTTCTAAAACGGACATTTCAGGAAAAGAGCTTCCCGGCGCAAAATTAACGATTTTGGATCAGGAAGGAAATGAAGTAGAAAGATGGACGTCTGGTGAGAAAGCTCACTATATCGAGATGCTTCCAATTGGAAAGTATACGCTTCATGAAGTGTCTGCACCGGACGGGTATCTGGTAGCAGAAGATATTATTTTTGAGGTAAAAGATACAGGGGAAATCCAGAAGGTTGTGATGAAAGATGAGAGGAAGCCTTCTGAAAATGTGGAACAGCCACAGGAATCAAAACCGACAGGAAATGCCCCCAAAACAGGAGATACCAGCCATGTAGAATTGTGGGTGCTGTTATCTGCAATGGCAGTGTTACTGGCAGGTTCTTCTTATTACTGGATTAAGAAAAGGAAAAAATAACATGGGAGTTTCCCATAACTGGAAAGGCGGTCACGGAAAAGCTGTGGCTGCCTCTTTTTAAAGGAGCAGAAAACATGGTAGGAAAAATAATTTTTGGAGTTGCTGTTATTTTGACATTTGGCTTATATTGTTGTGTCTGTGTAGGTGGTCAGGCGGATCGCCAGATGGAAGAAATGTTGCAAAAGAAAAGGAAGGATCAGGAAAATGGAGAAAGCGGATAAGAGAAAATACGCAGAGGACAAACCTTTGGTGTGTGAGAACTGCTATTTTTGGAGCAGACGAAAAAATGGCTGCACCAGAAAACAGTGCTATTATCTTCTCCCAAAACAGCCAGAGAAAGATACGAAAAAAGCAGGACAATGTGTGGGTTGCCCTTATGGAAAACATTCTCCTTGTATTGGATACTGTTTGCAGAAAATTTTACAGGACATGAGAAAGAAGAAATCAGGAAAGGAAGAAACAGCCTATGCAGGACGAAGTCAATGAGAAAGTTGTGTCCCTGTGTATTCGTGGAGGAAAAATTTCTGCACAGATTTTAAAAAGTGCATTATTAAAAACTTTGACAAAGCTGGAACAGCAGAAATCCCAAAGGAAGCAAAAGAAAGGGGTATCTAAGGAAGAAAAAAATTTGGCAGTTTATAAAGGAAAACAAAGCATGGAGAAACTCAAGGAGCAGAACTGTGAACTTTCCAACATTGAGATTACAGACGGAAATATTAAATCCTTTGAAAAGTATGCCAGAAAATATAATGTGGACTATTGCCTGAAAAAAGACCGTTCTTCCGAACCGCCCCGTTATTATGTGTTTTTTAAAGCCAGAGATGTAGATTCTATGACCGCAGCATTTAAGGAATATACAGGCTGGAGCATGAAGAAAAGTAAAAAAATATCGATACGGAAAAAACTTTCCAAAGTAAAAGAAAGGCAGGCACAGCAGCGAGAAAGGCAGAAAACAAAGAGGAAGGAGAGGGATACTGCACGATAAAAAAGAAAAAACAGAAAAGAGAAAATCCATTCCAAAAAGTATGGAAAAAACTGTGGCAGGATATAAGTGGAACACTGTCAGAAGTAGATAGAAAGAAGCTGTTTCTTACTAACCTGCCCTATGTGTTTGTATTTTATGCAGTAAATAAACTGGCATGGCTTTATCGGTATTGTCAGGGAAATTCCCTACTGGAACGATTGAGTGTTTTGGTGCTGCATATATCACTGGCATTTGAAAATATATTGCCAAGTCCGGTATTTTCTGATATAGGAGTGGGACTTGCAGGTGCAGTTTTATTAAAAGGGATTGTCTATGTGAAAGGTAAGAATGCAAAGAAGTTCCGTCAGGGAGTGGAATATGGTTCTGCCCGCTGGGGGACAGCAAAGGATATTGCACCTTTTATGGATTCTGTATTTGAAAACAATATCATTCTGACACAGACAGAAAGACTTACCATGAACAGCCGCCCGAAAAAACCAAAGTATGCCAGAAATAAAAATGTCATGATTATTGGTGGCTCCGGTTCAGGTAAGACGAGATTTTATGTGAAACCCAATTTAATGCAGATGACACCAAATGTCAGTTATGTAGTGACTGATCCGAAAGGAACGATCTTGGTGGAATGTGGAAAGATGCTGCAAAAAGGGACACCAAAAATGAAAGATGGAAAGCCGGTACTGGATAAAAAGGGGAAAGTAATCTACGAACCGTACAAAATTAAGGTTTTAAATACAATCAACTTCAAAAAGAGTATGCACTATAACCCGTTTCGTTATATACGCAGTGAAAAAGATATTTTGAAACTGGTCAATACAATCATTGCCAATACAAAAGGTGATGGGGAAAAATCAGGAGAAGATTTCTGGATAAAAGCGGAGCGATTGCTGTATTGTGCTTTAATTGGGTATATCTATTACGAAGCGCCGGAAGAAGAACAGAATTTTTCCACGCTTTTGGAATTTATCAATGCTTCTGAGGCAAGAGAAGATGATGAAGAATTTAAAAATGCAGTTGATGAACTGTTTGAGGAACTGGAAAAGGAAAAACCAGAGCATTTTGCAGTCAGACAATACAAGAAATATAAGCTGGCTGCCGGAAAGACTGCGAAATCTATTCTGATTTCCTGTGGGGCAAGGCTGGCACCATTTGATATTGCAGAACTGCGGGAACTGACTTCTTATGATGAGCTGGAATTGGATATGCTGGGAGATCAGAGAACTGCAATGTTTGTTATTATTTCTGATACGGACGATACATTTAATTTCCTTGTGGCAATTATGTATACGCAGCTTTTTAATTTGCTGTGTGACAGAGCAGATGATGTACATGGAGGACGTTTACCTTACCATGTGAGATTGTTATTAGATGAGTTTGCCAATATCGGGCAAATTCCCAAATTTGATAAGCTGATTGCAACGATACGAAGCAGGGAAATTTCTGCTTCGATTATTTTACAGTCCCAGAGTCAGTTAAAGACCATTTATAAAGATGCCGCAGAAACCATTTTAGGGAATTGCGATACCATGTTATTTTTAGGAGGAAAAGAAGGAAGCACTTTAAAGGAAATATCAGAAACATTAGGAAAGGAAACCATAGACCTTTATAATACTTCCGATACCCGTGGACAAAGCCGATCCTATGGACTGAATTATCAGAAGACTGGAAAAGATATGCCATAATTCATGGTGACGAGTTCAGTTGCCTTGAATAACAGATGAACAGGGACACGATCAACTGGATTCGGATAAAACGAAAACAGGAGGTCGCTATGGAGAAATTGAAAAAGCATATCCATGATGACAGTAACGGTCTGGACTATGTTCTGGTCGGAGACTACTATATTCCAGACTTACAGCTGCCGGAGGAAAGCCGCCCAATCGGACGGTGGGGACGGATGCACAGGGAATATCTGCAAGAGTATTGTCCCGACCGGTACAATGAATTGCTTCTGTCTGGAAAGCTGTGGACATATCTTGCCGATCTGGATGAGCAGGCACAGAACCGTCTGGATTGTATCATTGCCCAGATAAAAGAAACAGAGGGAGTCACGGAGGAATTGAAAGCAAAAGACCAGCTTGCATGGGTCGGTCACATGAACAGCATACGCCACCGGGCAGAGGAAGTCATTCGGTCTGAGATGATTTTCGTCTGAGAAGGTGGAAAAACTGAGGCCATTCACTTTTATAGTGGATGGCCTTTTTGCTACCTGCGCTTTTTCTTTTTTGGCATATAATACGGCTGTGACTTGGCTTTTCCCCGCATATTGTTTGGGTTTTTAAGCAGTTTGGACAGGCTCAGTATCCGCAGAAAAGCCGAAAAGTCCTCGGATGAAATTTTTTCAAAAGGAATCTGCATTTTATCACAGAACTCATGGATCATAGCTTCTGTGTCGGTTCCCATCTGTATGGCCTGTTCAAAATTCTCTTTGACCTCATCCAGTGTTGGCTGTGGGTCGGCTGTGGTCTTGTCTTTCAAATGGGCTTCCCGTATATCCCGGACAATGCTGTCCAGATCATCATGAAGGATATGGCTGTAAAAATCGTTCTCCTGTACCTGACCCAATTCCAGCGTCCGCATATACAGATCATTTTCTCCCGGTGCGTGTTCTTTCAGAATGGTCTGCCGGGTAGCTTCCAGAATCAGATTCATCTGGTTCACTCGCATATCAGCGATCTGGTCAATAAAGATTTCCATATCAACCATCAGCCGCAAAAAATTTGGATGAGTCGCCAGTTCACAAAGCAGGCGGTTGTTGATCTTTCCGCTGCTCAAAAGTTCCACCATAGCGTCACTCAGATGCAGAGCTTGAAGCTCCGTGTTTGGGTGATTTTTATTTTCTGACACACCCATCAGATAATCAGTGGACACACCGTAAAACTTTGCCAGTGTCGCAATCGCAAATGGGCTGATGTCTTTGTAGTCATCGCTCTCATATTTTCCCAGTGCCGACTTAGACAGGCCGGTCTGTTCTGCCAGCTGTTCCAGCGTCAGGTGCTTATCCACCACCCGCAGGTCTTTGAGCCGTTCCGGGATCGACAGTTTTGTGTACATCAAAGCACCTCCTTGCCAACGGTTTTTGTTTTCCATTATAGCACATTTCCGAGAGCGTGGAAATATGCGGTTTTCGTGTGATTTTCCTGCGTCTTGGACATACGGGAGCAGCCCTCTTTTTTCGGTAAACTGGTTCTTGTCAGGAGACATAGAACCTTGAAAAATGAATGACCGACTGCAAGGGGGATGACCTCCGGGGAAGTGACGCCACGATAAGAGCGCACCAAAGAGGACAATACGCTGGGAGAGAATCCGGGCAGGAATATTTTGCAGACAGACCGGCAGACAGAAAAATAAACGATGCGGGACATACCGCATCAAATGAATGGAGGTAGATCATTATGAAACTGAATATGAAGGAAAAGAAAATACTTTACGCTTACGCCTGCCCCAGCCATCACAACACAGTGACAAGGCTGAAATGGCTGACAGCATTGACTGTTGACCCGGAGGCGAAAAGCCAGATGCTTCATCTTGCTCGTAAAATTGAGACAGAGACAGAGGAAAGGTGGTACGAAGCCTTTTACCATCATCTGCGTATGGAGATGGACGAATACCGCCGGATTAGACGCAGTCTGCGTGCGCTGAAAGCAAACACCGATTATGAGGAGGAACTGTATGAGGAAGCTGTCTAAATATGAAAAAGAAACCATCATCAACTGGAATGAGGGCGAGACGATTGCCAGTATCTACACCTTCAATGCCAGCTTGAAACGCAGACTGGAGGATTTCAGCCGAAAGTACCCTCTGCTGTGCCGCTTGGAACGCAGTACGCCGGAAGGTAGCGTGACCTATGTACTGGACAAGTCCCGACTTTCGATCCGGCTGGTGCCGCCGTACAGCGAAGAACGGCTGGCAGCTGCAAGGGAGTACGCAAAAGAGCATGGCTTTCAGGTCATACAGACAGAAGAAAAAATCGCTTAAAATGAGGGCGATTTACGAAAAAATATCGGGTCTGCACCCGCTGTTTTGATTGGCAATTTCCGCAGGCGTATTCTGTATCCACTTCTCGCCTATGGGCGTAAATGTACGGATACGGAGCCGGTGAAACTGGCAAAAACCGCTTCTGCGGTGAAGGCCAGCTTCGCCGGTGCGGGAGTACAGAGGGCAGCCAGCCCTTTGTGCCGGGGTGCAGGGACGGCAGCGCACTGCTGGGGTCAAGGGGCAACGCCCATTGGCGGGTTGAGGGCAGCCAGCCTCATCGGGTCAAGGGTGAAACGCCTTGCCCAGGGAAAGTTGATGCCTGCGTCAACTTGTACTGGGTATTACCTGACGCAAAATTCGCAGGATTTGCGGCTTCGCCGCCCTTCCCCGACCCCGCAGCATCTTCGCAGGAAGGAGGAAATCTGTTTGAAACTGACACGACACAATGGACGCTCCGGCAAGCATGGCACTTACAATCCCCGTCACAATGACCGCCGGTTCGATGTGGAAAACAGCGAACACATTGACGCAGAACGGGCAAGGCAAAATGTCTACTGGGACTGCTACCGGGGCTTTACGACACACGAGTTCCGGGAGAACTCGGAGCAGCCGGATTTCAGCTTTGAGGAAATCGAGCGGATGTACTACTACGAGCATTACGGCGGCCATGTGGAGGCCCAGAACGCCCGGAATGAGAAAACCCGGCACATGGAGCGCAACCGCACCGTGGAGGACTTGCTGAAAAACAACAAGACCTGCCCGGAGGAAAGCATCTACCAGATCGGCACGATGGGAGAATCCGTCCCGCCGGATACGCTCTTTTCCATCGTCAATGAGTTTTATGAGGAATTTGAGCGTCGCTTCGGTTCCCATATCCACATCTTAGACTGGGCGCTCCATCTGGACGAGGGGACGCCCCACATCCATGAGCGGCACGTCTTTGATTGTGAGAACCGCTACGGGGAACTGTGTCCCCAGCAGGAAAAGGCGCTGGAAGAACTGGGCATCCCTCTCCCCAACCCGGAGAAGCCCAAAGGCCGGAACAACAACCGCAAGCAGACCTTTGATGCGGTCTGCCGGACGCTCCTGTTTGACATCGCCAGACGGCATGGGCTGCAGCTGGATCAGGAGCCGTCTTACGGCGGGCGGGACTATCTGGAAAAGCAGGATTATATCCTGATGAAACAGAAGGAGCAGCTTGCGGCGCAGGAGCAGAAGCTGGAAGAACTGACCCTCAGAATCGAGGATGTGGAGACACTGTTAGATGATGTTTCCGATGCGGCTTACGACAAGGCGGTGGAGGTCGTGACCGATACCGTCCGGCAGGAGACGCACAAGGAAGATATTCGTCTGGTGGAGGAATCAAAAAAGTGGGTGCTTTCGCCGGAGCGCAAGGCCTCAAAGAAGGAACGTGAGTATGCCGCCGCCCGGCTGGATGGGGTTATTACCAAAATCAAAAACGCCATGCAGCACGCTCTGGCGAAAATCCAGCGGACGCTGATGCAGCCGGAGGTCAAGCAGGCCGGGAAGGAGCAGATCAAGAAGAAAGCCAAAGAATCCATTATGGATAAGCTGGCAAAGGCAAAGATCAACGCTGACCGGGATAACCGGGAGCGTTGGGAACGTGAGGGGCGGATCGCCCCAAACAAAAAGAACGATATGGAGTTATGAGGCATCTGATTTTCTGCGGAAACCGGATGCCTTTTTCTCTGTCTGGAGGTGAGAAAATCGAATGTGTTTGAAGCGGTGAAGCAGGCTGTCCCCACAAGGCAGGCTGCGGAATCTTATGGGATACAGCTCGGCAGGAACGGGATGGCCTGCTGTCCCTTCCATGATGACAAACATCCCAGCATGAAGGTTGACCGCCGGTTCCACTGCTTCGGCTGTCAGGCGGACGGGGATGTGATTGATTTTACCGCCCGTCTGTTCGGGCTGAACAAGAAAGATGCGGCCTTGAAGCTGGCGGAGGATTTCTCGGTCGGCTTTGACGCTAAAGGCCATGACCCGCCCCGCAGGAAGCCGGTCAAGCGAAAAATCAGCGAGGAACTGCGCTACCGGCAGGCGGAACAGAAATGTTTCCGGGTGTTGTGCGATTACCTGCATCTGCTGGAACGCTGGGAGAAGGAATATGCCCCGCAGACGCCGGAGGAAGCATGGAACCCGCTGTTTGTGGAGGCCCTGCAAAAAAAGCCGTACACGGAGTATCTGCTGGATATTCTGCTGTCCGGCAGTATGGAGGAACGGGCCTGCGTGGTCGCTGAGTATGGAAAAGAGGTGAGGAAGATTGAGCAGCGAATATCAGAGTTTACCGCCAGCCACCCGGCAGGCCGTCATGAGCGCAGCCGAAGCTTTAGCGCCGGAGCAGAGCGTTGACGAGGTGCGGGAAAGCCTTTCTGTCACGGAAAAAGGCCAACCCGCTAACACTATCGGCAACTGCCGGACGGTGTTCTGCCATGACCCGCTGCTGCGGGACGCCATACGGCTGAACCTCCTGACTGACCGGGTGGACATCGTGCGGGATTTGGGCTGGCGCAGGAACACCAGCGCCCTGACGGATACGGACGTGAAGTATCTGCTTCTCTATTTTGAGCAGAACTACGGCCTGACCAGCGAGAAGAAAATGACAGCGGCCCTGTCCATTGTGGCGAATGAAAACTGCTACCATCCCATACAGGACGTACTGAACGGCCTTGTATGGGACGGGACGCCTCGTATCCGATCCTGTCTCCATCACTTCTTAGGTGCAGAGGTCAGCGACTATGTGGAGGAAATGTTAAAGCACTTTCTGCTGGGCGCTATCCGGCGGGTGTTTTCTCCCGGCTCCAAATATGAGGAAATGCTTTGTCTGGTGGGCGGACAGGGGGCTGGCAAGTCCAGCTTCTTCCGTCTGCTTGCGATCCGGGACGAGTGGTTTTCCGATGACCTGAAAAAGCTGGATGATGACCGGGTGTTTTTGAAGTTGCAAGGCCACTGGATCATTGAAATGTCGGAGATGCTGGCGACCAGCAGCGCCAAAAGCATTGAGGAAATCCGCTCGTTTATCAGCCGCCAGAAGGAAACCTACCGCACACCCTATGAGGCCCAGCCCAAAGACCGGCTGCGACAGTGCGTGTTCGGCGGTTCTTCCAACACGCTGGACTTCCTGCCCCTTGACCGGGCCGGGAACCGGCGTTTCCTTCCCATCATGATTTATCCGGAGAATGCGGAGGTTCACATCTTGGAGGACGAGGACGCTTCCAGAGCCTATCTTTTGCAGGTCTGGGCGGAGGCCATGACGGTTTACCGCAGCGGCCACTATTCCATGAAATTCAGCAAGTCCATCCAGAGGCAGCTTGTGGAGGTGCAGAAGGATTTCATGCCGGAGGACACGGAGGCCGGGCAGATACAGGGCTTTCTGGAACACTACACCGGCAGCATGGTCTGCTCCAAACAGCTTTTCAAGGAGGCGCTGGGCCACACCTATGACGAGCCGAAGCGGTGGCAGCTTCACAATATCAACGAGATCATGAACACGGTGGTGACTGGCTGGAAGCCGTTCTCCAATCCGAGGATGTTCGCCGGATACGGCAGGCAGAAGGGCTGGGAGCGGATCGCCTCCGGCAACGAACTGCCCGGCAACGAAGATGGATTTGTGGAGCTGAGTGAGGAAGAATGCCGCCAGATGGAACTTCCGAAGGAGTGGATCGCATAAAACCATCGGCCTGTTGCCGGGTTGGTTGTCACTTGGTTGCCGGGTTCGTTGCCGGGGATTTCCCTGTCTGGATACGGGAAAAGCCTGTAAATAAGGGATATTTTACTATTTATCTTTATCTCCGGCAACGAAAGCAACGAGATTTTATAAGAAAATTTGAAAAGTAAGAAATCAGGGTCAGACGATAGTTTACAGGTTTTTTGATGTTCGTTGCCGGACTTCGTTGCCGCAGCCACCGTCTGATCCCCTATTCTATGGAGGTAGCCTATGAAGAAAAACAGGAAGCAGAATAAAAAAGTCCAGTTTGTAGTGGTTCGTGAGTTTTCTGGGGACAAAACCATGCGAGAAGCCTTTGAGCAGCTGATCGAGCGTCAGACCTGCGAACACTTCGAGGAATGGTTGGAGCATCGGGAAATGGCACAGAAAGCGGCGTAAAGTAGTTGAATCATGGACAGGGACATGGTATTATAATGGTATCGTGTCCCTGTTCATAGAAGGAGAACACTATGAGCAGGAAAAAACAAGTTAATCAGAAAATCACGGCTCTTTATTGCCGTATCTCTCTGGAGGATGGCGGCGATAATGAGAGCATGAGCATCAGCAACCAGAAACTTATGCTCCGGGACTTTGCCGAAAAAAACGGAATGTTCCAGTATGAGTATTATGTGGATGACGGTTATACAGGCCGAAATTTCAACCGCCCTTCTTTTCAGCGCATGATTGCCGATATTGAGGCGGGAAAGATCGGCTGCGTTATCACCAAAGACCTGTCCAGACTGGGCAGGAATTATATCGAAGCTGGCAGCTATATCGAAATCTTTTTCCCAAAACACAATGTACGCTATATTGCCATTACAGACGGAGTGGACAGCCTGACCCGTCAGGAAATGGACATTACGCCCTTTAAGAATATCCTGAACGATATGTACAGCCGGGATATTTCCAAAAAGGTGCTGGCGGGACGCATGACCCGTTCCCGGCAGGGAAAGTTTTGCGGTGGGCAGCCGCCTCTTGGCCTGATGCGTGACCCGGAGGACAAAGGGCATCTTATCCTTGACCCGGAGACAGCGCCGGTTATCCGAAAAATCTATGACATGGCACTGGACGGCTGGGGCTGTATGCGAATCGCAAAGCAGCTCATGGATGACAAGGTTCCTATCACGAGGGTAAAGAGCAATACGGAATGTGACGTCAACTATTATGCGTGGGGCGGTGCAAGAATCAGTCATATCCTGCGAAACCCATTCTATAAGGGCGCACATCTGGTCTGCCGGACACATCAGAAAGGGATTCGTTCCAACACCTATGACATTATCCCCCGTGAGGACTGGGAAATCATTGAGGATTGCCATGAAGCAATCGTTTCCCCGGAGGAATGGGAACAGGTGCAGGAAATCATTGACCGCAGGCCCACCATTATGAAAGGCAACGCCTGCCCCTTCTATAACCTGTTCCACGGGCTGGTCTACTGTGGCACTTGCGGGAAGTCCATGCAGGTGCGGTATGAAAAAGTCGGCAGAACCGGCAAGAACCGTTTTACCGGCGAGATGCGGGAACCAATTGATAAGGCGTATTATATCTGCCAGACCTATAACCGGTTGGGCAAGAACGCCTGTACCAGCCACAAGATTGAAGCAAGGGATTTGTATAATCTGGTGCTGAAGGATATACAGGAATTGGCGGCGCAGGCCATGAAAGATGCTGATATGTTTTACCAGCGGCTCAGCAGCCGGATGGAGCGCCGGTATCTGGTGGACGCTTCTCAGACCGAGAAAGAACGGAAACGGCTGGAAGCCCGGAATCAGGAAATTGACGGGATGTTTTTAAGCCTGTACACCGATAAGGCCAAAGGCATCCTGACCGAACAGCGGTTTATGAAACTGACGGCGGCGCTGGAACAGGAGCAGGAAGCCAACCAGAAGCGCCTGCACGATCTGGCGATGATGCAGAGTCGGGCGGACATGCAGGAAATCGAAGTTCGCACCTTTATCAAGGAAATCCGGCGCTATGCCGCTATCGAGGAATTGGACGAGGCGATACTGAACCGTCTTATCAGCAAAATTCTGATCGGCGAGGTCAGGAAGGTGGACGGCCAGAAGGTGCAGGAAGTCAGAATTGTTTATAACTTTGTCGGGGAAATCCCGGAGATTGCAGCATAAGAACAGCGAAGCCCTCCCCATGCAGGGGAGGGCCTTTTATTTTGGCTAAATATGTGATGTTCAAATTGCGAATAATTGTTTGAGTATTTAACGCACATGCAAATATCTGCATTTTTATAAGTGTCCGCCTTGTGCTGCAACCAATCGCTGGAACAACCCGTTTT
Source organism: Faecalimonas sp. LCP19S3_D12 (assembly GCF_052121495.1). Classification (GTDB taxonomy): domain Bacteria; phylum Bacillota; class Clostridia; order Lachnospirales; family Lachnospiraceae; genus Faecalimonas. Next base: position 26,611 of record NZ_JBQKED010000028.1, read on the forward strand.
CTTCTAATAATTCTGTTGGCGTTCCCATTTCCACGACCTGTCCGTGATCCAAAACAACAACTTTATCCGCATTTGCAATCGTCCTCATGCGGTGAGCAATCACCAACACAGTTTTTCCTTGCAGCAGTTCTGACAACGCCTGCTGTACAAGGGTTTCATTTTCCGCATCCATAGAAGCGGTGGCCTCGTCCAATATTACAACAGGAGCATCCTTTAAGATTGCCCTGGCAATCGAAATACGCTGTCTCTCACCGCCGGAAAGAATGCACCCATTTTCTCCGATATCGCTTTGATAGCCTTCTGGTAGCCGTGATACGAACTCCTCGCATTGCGCGGCTCTTGCCGCCGCCAGCACTTCCTCATCGGTGGCATTCTGCCGCCCCAGCCGGATATTTTCCATGACGGATTGATCAAACAAAGTAACTTCCTGGAACACAATCGAATAATTTTTGAACAGCGTTTCAGGCTCTACTGTAGTAACGTCCACACCGCCTAATAAAACCCTGCCGGAATCAGCATCCCAAAATCTTGCCGCCAGCCGGGAAACGGTAGATTTTCCGCCGCCTGACGGGCCTACCAGCGCAGTAATCTCACCCTGCTTTGCCACAAAGGAAACACCATTCAGGACACGCTCGCCATGTCTGCCAGAAACAGCCGTATCCTCCAAATCTGCATGATAGGTAAACACAACATCCTGAAATTCAATATCATATCCCTGATTATTGCAGACAGGCTGCCCGCCCTGCTCCTTGATAGCCTCCATTTGTTTTGTCCGTTTAATACTGACAAGAGATAAGATCATTTCCGCCATCAGCATGAACGATGAACTAAATGGCTCATATACACGCCCGGCTATAACAAGATATAAAATAAACATGGTAACCGAAAGGCTTCCATCCACAACCATCAGACCACCTGCAAGCAATACCGCCACAATCCCAAACCGTAAGAAAAATTGTGCTAATGTCACGGCGATTCCGGGGGCCAGCTCATTTTGGAACGCACAAGACACAACATGCTCTAACTTTTTGTCCACATCCTCAAGATATGCTTTTTCAAGTCCGTCCGAGCGCAGTTCTTTCATCACATCTAAATACTCCTGCACACTGTCATATGCGGCTCGATGCGCATCCAGATTCCGTTCTTCTGCTTTTATTTGTTTTTTTCGTGCGGCAAGCACTACAAGTGCAGAAATTGGAACCGGAAGGATAATACACAATCCCATACGCCAGTCAATCACCAGCAATCCGCAGGAAATAATGATAAACATGATGACAGTTCCCAAAAAGCCGGGTACCGCATTTGAAAACATGCGTTCCAATTTTGAGCAATCCCCCATCATCGTTGTTGTCAAATCGGATAGATCTCTTTGACCAAAGAAAGACAACGGCAGACGACGCATTTTTTCAGCAAGGGACATCCGGCGCTCAGCGCTTTCCTCATATGCCACCTTATAGGTCAAGTTGTATTGAACCCACTGAGTGACAAAGATAAGCGCAGTCAAAAAAGCACATAATAAAAGGATAAACGGAATATTTAATTCTGCGCCGCCACGACCGACCGTTTTATCAATCAACGCCATTGTCACAGTCATCAGCAAGGAAACAGGCAGCATGACACAGAGATGCGCCACCGCTGTCGCAACGATACCTTTTTTTAAATCCCGTGTGCCTTTGTCACTGAGAGCAAGCGTTTCTTTTAGCATGATCGCACCTCCTTTGCAATTTTCCACGAAATAGACTGATTATAATTCTCCCACATATGGGCATATTCTCCGTGCAGTTCCAACAATGTTTCATGTGTTCCCCGCTCTACAATGTTTCCTTCTTTCATTACTAAAATCTGATCCGCATTTTGTACGGTACTCAAACGATGCGCAACCATAATAACTGTTTTCCCCTTTTGCAGTTCCGTGAGAGCTTTCTGGAGCTGTACCTCGTTTTCTGGATCAGCGAATGCTGTGGCTTCATCTAATACAAGGATAGGCGCATTTTTTAGTATTGCTCTGGCAATAGCAATCCGTTGTACCTCGCCACCGGACAAGTATACGCCCTTTTTCCCGACTACACTGTCAAGACCATCCGGCAGTTTTTTTAAAATATCATCACATTGAGCCAGATGTGCCGCACGAAGAATTGCATCCCTGTCTGCATCATGACAACCGCCGCGAATATTATCCTCAAGCGTTGCTTTCCGTAATTTGGGATTCTGGAATACGAAAGCGACCTGCTTCATCAGAGATTCCCTCTCAATCTGATTCAGCGACGTTCCTCCGATCATGATGCTTCCTTCCTGTGTATCGTAAAAACGGGGAATCAAGCTGGCAATGGTTGTCTTTCCGGAGCCTGAGTGCCCTACTAACGCAGTTGTAGTACCAGCCCGGGCAATAAAGCTAATATCAGTGATTGCAGGTGCTTCACCTGTGGGATAGGTAAATGTCACATGTTCAAAACAAATATCTCCGCTCTGCGGTTTTACAGGCTGCATTGGCTGTTTTTGCGGTTTCGCCAGAAGTATGGTATCTATTCTTCTCATAGATTCTACTGCCTGCATTTTATAGTTGCTCATATACATAATTTTGTTGAGCATAGAAGCGCAGGCCGGAGCGAACGCCAGATAAAACAGGAATTTTCCTGCAAAAGCAACGGTATCACCTGAAAACGTCATCCCTATTAGCGCTGCCGGGACAAGTACCAAAAAAGAGGAGTTTACAATCGTATTAAATCCGACATATCCCGGTTTGCACGCCATTGTAAAAGCAAGAGCGTCATCACGGTATGCAGTAATTGCGTCCCGGAATTTTCTTATGGAATAGGCGGATTGTCCAAAAACCTTGATAACCGATATTCCCCGTACAAATTCCACCGCCTCGTGGTTCATTTCTTCCTGTGCGTCCTGATACCGTTTCATAAAGCTCATGGTTTTTTCGCCCATCATGGTCATCTGGCAGGCAAAACCGGCAATCAGAAGCAGAATCAATGGCAAGCCAATTCGCCAGTCAATCGCAAGCATTAATATAAGCCCGACAACTGTTGTTACCTGTGCGCCCACAAGATCGGGCATCTGATGTGCCAGATAGCCTTCCACCTGAGCGCTGTTCTCATCAATAATCTTCCTTAATTTTCCGCCGGGATTTTCTTCAAAATAACCCAACGGCATTTCAGAAAGATGACGAAGCACTGCCATTTTCAGATTCTTTTCTGTATGGAATGCTCCAACATGGGAGCAGAGAAGCGCAATGAAGTTGACAGCTAACCCAGCCAGCTCGAACACAAGCGCCCATATCCCCCATTGCAGCATATGTACTGTGTCGTATCCGCTGCCCGACATACCAACGAGTAATTCTCTTGCAGCAAAATAAATACACAGGAAGGGTGCCAGTAATAACAAAGAACTAAATCCTGCCAATATCTGAGACACACTGAAAAGTCCTCTGTATTTTCCGGAGAATTCAAGCAGCCGCGGGATTCCTGTTTTTAACGGTTTTTCTGTTTGTGAATTTTCTCCAAACACCTTTTTCATATAAAGTATCCCCCTTTCATCCAATTTCGTAAATTTTTTTATTTCGCCTGAATGGATATGAAGAATATGCGTAGCGCAGCGCAGGATCAGTTCCGGATCATGCGTGATCATCATACTGCAAAAAGCCTTTTCGTTTGCTTCCCGGATCATTTTTGCGGTTCTCATCAGATTGCTACCATCCTGTCCGCTTGTGGGTTCGTCATACAGCATAATTTTTCGATTCATGCATAATGCAACACCAAGAGAAAGCCGCTGCTGTTGACCGCCTGACAGAGCACCCGGATGGCGTTTTCCCAAGCCTGCCAGCCCTATTTTTTCCAAAACATCTGCTGCTTCAGTCTCTGTAATCGTTCCATTATTCAGCATCAGTTCGCCCAGTACGGAATCACTGAACAACTGATGACCGGGCTCCTGCATTACCAGATAAGTTTGCTCCGACAGCTTTTTATTTGGAATTCGTTCTCCATTGATCCGCACGGTTCCATGATGCTTTAGCAGTCCGCAAAGACAAAGCGCAAATGTTGATTTTCCTGCACCATTTTCTCCAATAACCGCTACGATTGCCCCTTTGGGAATCGCCAATCTGTTTATATCCAATACTTGCTTCATTTGACGTGAAAACTGAAGCCCCTCTATTTCAAGAAAAGCTGTTTCATCCAAGTCATTCTTCTGCTTGATCGTGTGTCTCCCCGTATTCCAGATCTGTTCAGGGCGTACTGCTCGTAAGCCTGCCTGCTCAAGCTTTCGGGATGATAGCGTCAGGATTTCATCCCCTGTAAATTCATGTTCTATCTGTCCGTCATTCAACAGAACATACCTGTCTGCAATATCTTCCAAATACCATAAACGGTGTTCGGAGATTAGAATCGTCTTTCCTTCGTCCTTCATGGTTCTGATCAGGTCTTGCAGCTTTCGGATGCTTTCCATGTCCAGATTTGAGGATGGTTCATCCATAACGATGACCGCAGGCATAGAGGCATACACGGAACCACATGCAATTTGCTGCTTTTCCCCACCGGATAGTTGAAAAATATCTCGATCCATCAAAGCCTGTATATCCAACTTCCAGGCAGTTTCCTTTAAGCGTTCTACCATTTTGTCATGCGGGACATTCAAATTTTCCATATTGAACGCCATTTCTCCGGTCGTATCCAGATGGAAAAACTGCGTCCTTGGATTCTGAAACACGCTGCCTGCAACGGCGGCAATCTGAGGAAGAGACGCCTCCTTTATATTGACGTTTCCAACAGTAATGTCTCCCTCCAGACATCCTTGATAAAAATGAGGAACAAGACCATTGACCATGCGTAGCATTGTCGTTTTCCCGCATCCGCTTTTGCCGCATAATACGATACATTCGCCACGTTCTGCATGAAAATGAATATGCCGGAGAACCGGTGGTTCTGATCCGTCTGAAATACTGCCTTGATATGTAAAGCTGACATCATCAAAGGTAATCATAGTTCCCTCCTTCAAACAATCAGGTTCCATGCCAATATTCCGGCAGATACGACAACGATGCACCAGTCCAGAAATGACAATTTTACCTCTATGTAGCTGCTGCGGCGTGTGTCACGGTCAAATCCTCTTGCCATCACAGCGGCTGACATTTCGTCCACCACAACGGAGCTTTGCATCAAAAAAGGAACCATCATATACTCCAGCATATGGATAGGCCGAGTAAAAACGTTGTGCCAGTTCCATGCCAGCCCCCTCAAGCGGAGCGCTTGATTTACCATTTGCCATTCTTCCTGAATCGTGGGAACAAAACGAAACATTACTGCCAGTGGTATCACAATCTCGGACGGCATATGCATTTTGGTCAGTGCGGATATATATGCTCCAATTTTTGTCGTCCTTGTAACAAGATAAAAGGACGCAAACAGGGGAAGAATAAAACGCAAAACATGGCAGATGGATGTCGTAATGTTCCTTGATACACCGGTTAAATGCGGTACAACATACAAATCCGAAAGTAGCATGGCAAGAAAGAGAACACTGATATAAAATGCCCGTTTCCATTTGCGGCAAAGAAGCAAGGTAACCACGCATAATGCAAGCAACGATATTTCCTGTATGTACGACAAGCCCGAAAAAACCGAGAAGCAAACTGCGACAAAGACTGCAAGCTTGCTCCTCGGATCTAACATGCCAGTCGGATTACTCCGCGCCATCACGCAGTAATTCCCGCTTTCTCAAAATGCTTTTTCAGAATGCGCTTTCCAAGGAGACCACCCAGAAGACCGCCGATCAGCGCAAATGCGATCAGAACCACAACAATCCAATTAGGCGTCAGGGTGTTCAATGTTGCAGCATAATCTGCACCATAATAGGTTGCACAATTTTCAAGAAACGCTTCCTTTGCGAGGATAATCGCAAAAAACGGGCCCATTGAAGTCATGTTGAATACAACATAGCTTGCAGCCAGCATACCGGCAGATTTTCTCTCTTTCCTGGAAGCAATCACTTCCGCAAGGATTCCCCAGATAACGGAAAACAGCAGCGGATAAAATGTTGACATAGAAGTAATCAGTCCCACCAACACAGCCAATATCAAGATTGCGCCTTTCTTTTGAACCTTTGTCGCATACAGCATATATACTGTACCCAGAACGATGCCGGCAATCAGTGGAGTTGCTAAAAAGAGAACCGGAACAATGGGCAGAACCAATGATGACAGGACGGTCAGGATTACCAGATAAATCGCGCCGAAAGCTCCTGCGGCAATTAAATCTTTTGTCGTAAGTTTTGTTTTCATATAGATACCTACCTTTTCATTATTATTGGTTAGTTGTTGCTAACTCCTGCATTATAGCAATTATCCCGATTTACTTCTACTCTAAAAAGCCGAAAAATTGCAAAAATGCTCCAAAAAGCCAAAAAGTGACGCTATCAAAAGACAGCATCACCGAATCTTTCGTTCCTATTGATTTTGCTTTGGCTACACCGTATTACTTGATTTTTGCGTCTTACGATAGGCTTTGGGTTTACATCCGATCACGGCGTAAAATGCTTCTGAAAACTTGCTTGGATTCTCATACCCCATCATTAGTGCAATCTCACTGATTTTCTGATCAGTCTGACGCAGCAGCTGCGCAGCCTGATGCATTTTGTAATTCCGCAAATACGCATAAGGAGATTCTCCATACACTTGCCGAAAGCCATCTTTCAGCTGCGTCAGGCTTAAACCATGCTCCAAAGCCAACTCCTTCAAATTTGTTCTCTGCGTCATGTCCTGCAGTAAATGCTCTTTTACATGTTTAATACGCTCCACAGTTGCCCCTGAAAGATACTCCCGATTTTCTTCAAAAACAATTTGCTTTGACTGAAAATGATAAAGCAGCTCCAACACCTTTAATCTCAAAAATGGCAACGATGGATGCGGAAGTGTCAAATGCGCATATAACTCCTGATATACATGCTCTATTTCCGCATTCCAGCGATATACATGGCATTCTGTATTGAGAGAATATTTTTCAACTATTTTCTCTGCGCTGATTTGAAAAGCCTGTAATTCGTGTCCCCTTTTCATGATTTCCGGAAAAAGCAGAATGGTAGAGCCGTAAAAATATTTTAAAGGAAAAGAAGAAGCAACCGGAGGATGCAGTTGACTGTTAATCGCAATATCTCCTTCTCCTAAATAGATATAGCTCTTATTATCGAAAGCGCACTCATATCTACCTTTTTCGCAATGATTAATTCCAATCACATTTTCTTTTCCGCTTCCACGAAAACAGCTTTCGATAGCAAAATCAACCACCATTAACTGTACGCCCGAAAAAATATCATATACCCACATATCAGCAGGGGCATCGCCCGCCTGATAATCTACATAAGTAATAAAAGGTTCCTTGCCCGGAATTTTCTTATCTTGCTTTAAATATTGAAGTTCTGTCGTAGCTGATACACCTCCAGATGACGCTTTTATATGGTTAGCGGCAACTAATCATAGTTTACAATACGGGGACATAAAAGTCAATTTGAACACAGAAAAGTTCCTTATGAAGAAAGCAAAAGAAAATTTATCTACACTGGAATCGACAGTGATTTATTTTTCTTTGTGGAGAAGATGGCTGTATGTTTATTTTCTTAATTCATCACTTGACATTGTGGCAAAGAGCTGATGAGCCAGGATGAACTGGCCGTTATGGACGGCGGCAAGTGCATCCTTCAGCTGCGCGGTGTGCGGCCTTTCCTTTCGGATAAGTACGACATTACCAAGCACCCCAATTTCAAATACACAGCCGACGCAAGCGACAAGAACACTTTTGACATTGAAGCGTTCCTGTCCACCCGGCTGAAACTCAAGCCCAATGAGGTCTGCGACGTGTACGAAGTAGATACTCAGGGCGCTTAATTTCGTTCCGCTTTAGAAGGGAGTGATCTTATCTATTCGCCGCAACTGCCCTTTTGGGGCCATTGGCGTACAAAGCGGACAATCGCAAGAAAAAATAATGAAAAAGGAGGACAGCCGGAATCATGCCCCCGGAAACCGGGTGGCAGATTGTTCCGGCTTTTGTATGCCTATGAAACATGACAAACCTATTTTTTAATCAGATTCCGGCTAACAAACTATATGGCATTTTTTGAACAGGCAATCACCGTTCTTCAGACCCTCGTTATCGCGCTCGGTGCCGGTCTTGGTATCTGGGGCGTCATCAACCTGCTGGAAGGTTACGGAAACGACAACCCTGGTGCAAATGCTCATGTACGGTAAGGAAGCAAGCAACCGAAAACAAGAGATAGACCGCCAGCACTACACTATTCCGAACCAAAGACCAAAAGATAAGCATTGTGGGAAAATCTAAACTTTTGGATTTTCCTACAATGCCAACTACGGCGGAATCCCTCCCACTCCTTATATCTTTCTGTATACATTGAATTTGTATTTAGTAAAATGCAGACAACACCACGGATCGGCTTTTGGCTGGACAATTCCAACCAAACACCACAGCAGACAGCAGAAACCATTCTGAACGCCAGGAAGCCGGTATGATTGTTACATATAAGGGGAAGAAAAATTTCTTTTAGGTACTTGCTTTCCTAAAACTGATGTGATATAATAGTTTCATTCCAGAAAAGGAGTAAAAAATATGCGGCAAGGTATTCTTAAATAAAACTATAATCAAATAGTGGGAACAAAGGATTATGATAGTTCCTTTTGTGGGGGCTTGATTTTTTGTACCCAATTTAAGAATACTTTTGCCTTATCAATTTTGACATATCCAAAAAAACAGCAGTCACAAATAGGTGTATGCTGTATATGTGTATGTCCGCAAATTATAATCCCCAGTGGTAAAAGTATTTTACTGCTGGGGATTTTTGTGCCCTTTCGGGCTGTAAAAGGAGGACAATCACATGAAAATAATCAATATTGGCATTCTTGCCCACGTAGACGCAGGAAAAACAACATTGACGGAAAGTCTGCTATACACCAGTGGAGCGATTGCGGAACAGGGAAACGTGGATAAAGGGACTACAAGAACAGACACTATGATTTTGGAACGGCAGCGGGGAATTACCATTCAAGCGGCAGTCACTTCCTTCCAGTGGCACAGATGTAAAGTCAACATTGTGGATACGCCCGGCCACATGGATTTTTTGGCGGAGGTGTACCGCTCTTTGGCTGTTTTAGATGGGGCCATCTTGGTGATCTCCGCTAAAGATGGCGTGCAGGCCCAGACCCGTATTCTGTTCCATGCCCTGCGGAAAATGAACATTCCCACCGTTATCTTTATCAACAAGATCGACCAGGCTGGCGTTGATTTGCAGAGCGTGGTTCAGTCTGTTCGGGATAAGCTCTCCGCCGATATTATCATCAAGCAGACGGTGTCGCTGTCCCCGGAAATAGTCCTGGAGGAAAATACCGACATAGAAGCATGGGATGCGGTCATCGAAAATAACGATAAATTATTGGAAAAGTATATCGCAGGAGAACCAATCAGCCGGGAAAAACTTGTGCGGGAGGAACAGCGGCGGGTTCAAGACGCCTCCCTGTTCCCGGTCTATTATGGCAGCGCCAAAAAGGGCCTTGGCATTCAACCGTTGATGGATGCGGTGACAGGGCTGTTCCAACCGATTGGGGAACAGGGGAGCGCCGCCCTATGCGGCAGCGTTTTCAAGGTGGAGTATACAGATTGCGGCCAGCGGCGTGTCTATCTACGGCTATACAGCGGAACGCTGCGCCTGCGGGATACGGTGGCCCTGGCCGGGAGAGAAAAGCTGAAAATCACAGAGATGCGTATTCCATCCAAAGGGGAAATTGTTCGGACAGACACCGCTTATCCGGGTGAAATTGTTATCCTTCCCAGCGACAGCGTGAGGTTAAACGATGTATTAGGGGACCAAACCCGGCTCCCTCGTAAAAGGTGGCGCGAGGACCCCCTCCCCATGCTGCGGACGACGATTGCGCCGAAAACGGCAGCGCAAAGAGAACGGCTGCTGGACGCTCTTACGCAACTTGCGGATACTGACCCGCTTTTGCGTTGCGAAGTGGATTCCATCACCCATGAGATCATTCTTTCTTTTTTGGGCCGGGTGCAGTTGGAGGTTGTTTCCGCTTTGCTGTCGGAAAAATACAAGCTTGAAACAGTGGTAAAGGAACCCTCCGTCATTTATATGGAGCGGCCGCTCAAAGCAGCCAGCCACACCATCCATATCGAGGTGCCGCCCAACCCGTTTTGGGCATCCATAGGACTGTCTGTTACACCACTCTCGCTTGGCTCCGGTGTACAATACGAGAGCCGGGTTTCGCTGGGATACTTGAACCAGAGTTTTCAAAACGCTGTCAGGGATGGTATCCGTTACGGGCTGGAGCAGGGCTTGTTCGGCTGGAACGTAACGGACTGTAAGATTTGCTTTGAATACGGGCTTTATTACAGTCCGGTCAGCACGCCGGCGGACTTCCGCTCATTGGCCCCGATTGTATTGGAACAGGCATTGAAGGAATCGGGGACGCAGCTGCTGGAACCTTATCTCTCCTTCATCCTCTATGCGCCCCAGGAATACCTTTCCAGGGCTTATCATGATGCACCGAAATACTGTGCCACCATCGAAACGGCCCAGGTAAAAAAGGATGAAGTTGTCTTTACTGGCGAGATTCCCGCCCGCTGTATACAGGCATACCGTACTGATCTGGCCTTTTACACCAACGGGCGGAGCGTATGCCTTACAGAGCTGAAAGGATATCAGGCCGCTGTCGGTCAGCCGGTCATCCAGCCCCGCCGTCCAAACAGCCGCCTGGACAAGGTGCGCCATATGTTTCAGAAGGTAATGTAAAGATACATAATCGTCAAGACGGCAACAATCAGAAGTTATGGAGGGTAACAATGGAATATAGTAAGGAAGATTTAATGGAAGCAAAAAAGCAAATTTGGGGAGTGGGAGAGAACATGGGAACAGAGGAAAGTAAAAAAATCTGGGAGGAGAACGCACAATTTTGGGATAATGCAATGGGTGACGAATCTAATGAATTTCACAGAGAGGTAGTGCGTCCCAAAGTAACGGAACTTCTATCTCCTAATCCTGCGGATTACATTTTGGATATTGCGTGTGGCAATGGAAATTATTCTTCGTATCTTGCACAAAGAGGCGCTTCGGTTGTCGCTTTTGATTACAGCAAAAAAATGATAGAATTGGCTAAAAGACGGCAATCACAATATGCAAAACAAATTGAATTTTGTGTGGCGGATGCGACCGATAGAAAAAGTATATTAGAATTAAAAAGAAATCGAGCCTTTACGAAAGCAGTTTCTAATATGGCAATTATGGATATTACGGATATTGAACCACTTCTTATGGCTGTTTATGAACTGTTGCAGGAAAGCGGAATTTTTGTCTTTGCAACGCAACACCCTTGTTTTGTCACGTTGACTGAAAAATATATGACACCGCACAGTTACTATGATATAGCGATTGAAGGGCAACCGAAAGAGCAGATTTATTATCATCGTTCCATACAAGATATTTTTAACCTTTGTTTTAGAGCTGGATTTGTCATTGATGGATTTTATGAAGAATGTTTTAAAACCAACAAAGAAATTCCTATGGTAATGATAGTAAGGCTTAAGAAGGTAAAACGTGATAGCTTAAAATAAATTCAAGTTTGTCGGGTAAATAGCAAACCCAGCCGAGCCAGTCAACGGTCAAGATGAACGGCGCATATGCGCAGCCGTTGACAGCCCCGCCCGCCTTTGCTGGTAGGCAATCAAGGGGCGACAGCAAGAAGTGCCACCGCCCCGCACTATTATTCAGAAAGGGGAATTTCCATGACCGACCAGATAGCCTATCAAGAATATATCCAGCGCAGGTACAACGCCTTTTGCAAGACTGTTATCCGCTGTGCCGCCTTGGACAAGATTTTGAAGCTTAAACGGCAATGGGAACGGCAAGTTTCCCTTGACTATCTGATGAACGAGAAGTTTGTCCAGTTTGCCGCGTCGGAGCCGGACGAGGAATACCCATTTACCGTCTGCGGTCAGACCGTCCTGCTCTGCAACGCCGCCCTTGCCGACGCGATCTCTGTTTTGCCGGAGCAGACGCGGGAAGAAATCCTGCGCTATTACTTTCTGCGCCAGCCGCAGCGCGTGATCGGCGCGTGTATTGGCCGGTCACGCAGCACAGCGGGGCGGCATATCCAGCTTGCCTTGCAGCGGCTACGCGAAGAAATGGGGGTGAGCCGGTATGAGTAGACTTCTCCCCTATGAAACAATCCTCAAAGCCCGTGAGGGCGACCCAGAAGCCGTGAACGCTGTCCTGCTCCACTACGCCGGATATATCCGCTATTTCTCAAAAGTGAACGGGCAGGTCAACGCCGAGGTGGAGGACTATGTAAAGCAGCGGTTAATTGACTGTCAATTCAAGTTCCGGCTTGACGAACCACCGGACAAGTCATAAAAACTGAATACCAGCCGCCACCGACGCGGCCAGCGAAAGCAGTAAGTCTTGAAAAAGATTTACTGCTTTTTTTGTTGTCCGGCTCCGCTCCCGGCCATTTTGCCCCCTGCCGGTTGTAGTAGTAAGCGAGGAGGGAATTTTTCTGCCCTGGTGTTTGGCATTTGGAGCATTTACCCGTAGTAGAGGGCAAAGAGAAAGGATTTCTCCAACACCGGGTAGAAACCACTGCGTCCGGTGTCATTTTAGCGAAAGCGGGCAGGAATGCCCTTTACAGGATTAGTAGTAGCAGAAAAAGAGAAACAAACTTTTGTGGTTGCAGTTTTCCAAAAAAGTGGCGGACGGAAGTGAGAGAAAGTTTGCAGTCACGGAGAGCAAGTTTCTACCACGGTGCCAAAATCCGCAATTCTGCAGTTTTGCCCCTCGCGGGAAACTTGTTGGGGAGTGCCTTCCCCAAACCCTGCTCATGCGCCCTTACGGGCGAGAAAGGAGGTCACACCATGCGAAAGAAATACAACACGCCCCACCGCAGCCGCGTTGTGAAAACCCGGCTGTCCGAAGATGAGTATGCCGACTTCACAGCGCGGCTTGCGCCCTATGGTATCAGCCAGTCCGAATTTCTCCGGCAGGCGATACGGCGGGCGACCATACGCCCGGTTGTCCATGTGTCGTCGGTCAATGACGAGTTGCTTTCCGCTGTCGGGAAGCTGACAGCCGAGTACGGCAGGATCGGCGGCAACCTCAATCAGATTGCCCGGTATCTGAACGAATACGGCGTACCCTACAACACCCTTTCCGGCGAGGTACGCGCCGCCATATCCGACCTTGCCGTCCTCAAGTATGAAGTCCTCAAGAAAGTAGGTGACGCGGTTGGCAACACTCAAGCATATCAACTCTAAAAACGCCGACTACGGAGCCGCCGAGCAATATCTTCTCTTTGAGCATGACGAGTTTACCATGAAGCCCGTCCTTGATGAAACCGGCAGGCTTATCCCCCGCGAGGACTACCGGCTGTCCACGCTGAACTGCGACGGGGAGGATTTTGCCGTTGCGTGTATGCGGGCCAATCTCCGCTATCAGAAAAACCAGCGGCGGGAAGATGTGAAAAGCCACCACTACATCATCAGCTTTGACCCGCGGGACGGGCCGGACAACGGCCTGACCGTAGACCGGGCGCAGGCGTTGGGGGAACAATTCTGTAAAGAGCATTTTCCCGGCCACCAGGCCCTTGTCTGCACCCACCCGGACGGGCATAACCACAGCGGCAACATTCATGTGCATATCGTCATAAACAGCCTGCGGATTGAGGAAGTGCCGTTCCTGCCCTACATGGACAGGCCGGCCGATACGAAAGTCGGCTGCAAGCACCGATGTACCGACGCTGCCCTGCGCTACTTCAAATCCGAAGTCATGGAGATGTGCCACCGGGAGGGGCTTTATCAAATCGACCTCTTGAACGGCAGCAAGAACCGCGTCACCGACCGGGAGTATTGGGCGCAGAAAAAGGGACAGGCCGCGCTGGACAAGCAGAACGCCCCCATGATTGCCGATAGTATCACGCCCCGGCAGACCAAGTTTGAAACGAACAAGGAGAAGCTGCGGCAGACCCTACGGAAAGCCCTTGCCACCGCCGCCAGCTTTGACGAGTTTTCCTCTCTGTTGCTGCAGGAGGGTGTGACCGTCAAGGAGAGCCGGGGGCGGCTTTCCTACCTCACGCCGGACAGGACAAAGCCAATTACCGCCCGGAAGCTGGGCGACGATTTTGACCGCGCCGCTGTCTTTGCCGTTTTAGAGCAAAACGCCGCCAGAGCAGCCGAAGCGCCAGCCAGATCCCCCGATCCCCCACGCACCATAAAAGACCGCTTGCAGGTTGCCAGAGCCGAGATAGCCGCCCCGAAACAGGACGGAGTGCAGCGGCTTGTGGACATTGAGCAGAAAATGGCCGAGGGCAAAGGCCGGGGCTATGAACGCTGGGCGAAGATACACAATCTGAAGCAGGCCGCCAAAACGCTGTCCGTCTACCAGCAATACGGCTTTACTTCCCCGGAGCAGTTAGAAGCCGCCGTTGACACCGCCTATCAGAAAATGCGCCAGACCAGCGGCGAACTGAAAGCACTGGAAACGAAGCTGCAAGGGAAAAAGAAGTTGCAGCGGCAGGTGTTGGCCTACGCCCAGACCAAGGCCGCCCGCGACGGGCTGCGGGCACAGAAATCCGAGAAAGCCCGCGCCGCATACCGGCAGGCCCATGAGAGCGATTTTATCATAGCCGACGCAGCAGCCCGGTATTTCAAGGCGCATGGCATTACCAAGCTGCCCGCCCGGAAAGCGTTGCAGGCCGAGATCGAGCAGCTTATCTCCGAGAAAGACGGCCTGTATAACACCTATCACGAACAGAAACAGCGGTTCAAGGAGTTGCAGACCGTCAAGCGGAACATCGACCAGATTTTGCGCCGGGACGAGCCGCACCGCAGAAAGGAGCAGAGCCATGAGCGATAACCTGCCCCACATGGACTACCGCCAGCACCGGCGGGCGCGGCGGCTGGTACATGAGTGCTGTAACTACGATGAGGGGAACTGCCTGCTATTGGACGACGGGGAGCCTTGCGTGTGCGTCCAGAGCATTTCCTTTTCCCTCATGTGCCACTGGTTCCGTGTGGCTGTCCTGCCCCTTGACGGGGAGCTGGCCGCAGCCCTCTTGTGCCGGGGAAGCCGGAAACGGTGTGCCGTCTGCGGGGCGGCCTTTGTCCCCAAATCCAACCGGGGAAAATACTGCCCCGACTGCGCCGGGCGCATGAAGAAAATCAAAGCCGCCGAGAGAAAGCGGAAACAAAGGCAGAGATGTCACGCTTTAGAGCCTTTCAAACCCGCATAAATCAAGGCTTTTTTCGTGGGTGTCAAAGGGTACGCGATACATTTATCCTTTTCCCCCGGAAACGGCGTTTTAATGCGTGACAATACGCCAAAATCAACCCGAACACAGGGAGGTGATCCTATCGCTGATTATATCAGGGCAGACACGCGGCTGCCCGCCTATCTGCCGTATCCCCGTTTCCTGCTGAAAATGGAGATTTCACAGACCGCCAAGCTGCTGTATTCGCTGCTGTTAGACCGTTCCACCCTCTCCCAGAAAAACAAGTGGCTGGACGACGAGGGCAGGATTTATATTATCTATCCCATCGCGGAGATAGCAGAAATACTGGATAAAGGCAGCACCACCATCAAGGGGGCGCTTAATGAACTGGACACGGCGGGGCTGTTGGAACGGGAACGGGGCGGCTTCTCCGCACCGAACCGGCTTTATGTCAAAGTACCGCCAGTGCCACAGGTACAGTTTTCAGACCAACTGATGGCCGGAAGTCCGCCCCTCATAGAGCCGGAAAACCGTCCTACTGATGGTCAGAAAACCGACCTTATGATGGTCGGAAAACCGTCCCCTAACCAAACTACTATAAACAACCTTACAGAGAGCCAAACAAAGGGAGTGAGTGGGGGGCCGTCCGCGCCCTATGGCCGATATGGAAATATTTTTCTGTCACAGACCGAATACGACGAGTTGCAGGCAGAGTACCCTGACAGGCTGGAACGGTTCATCGAGGAAATGAGCCGCTACCTTGCCGCCAACGGGAAAAGCTACCAGAACTATGCCGCCGCCCTGCGGATATGGGCGGGGAACGACAAAAAGGAAGCCCCTAAAAAGGGCATACCAGACTACTCATGCAAGGAGGGCGAGAGTTTATGAAGAATGAAATCAACGCGGTTTTGGAGAATATGACGACCACCATCCCGGAGCCGGAGGACTACACCGGCGAGGACGGTTTACTGTACTGCGGCAAGTGCCGCAAGCCGAAAGAAGCCTATTTTGCGCCGGATAAGGCCGCTATCTTCGGGCGCGACCGCCACCCGGCAGAGTGCGACTGCCAGAGAACCGCCCGCGAGGAACGGGAAGCCGCCGAAAAGCGGCGCAGACACCTTGACACCGTGGAAGAACTGAAACGCCGGGGCTTTACCGACCCCACCATGCGGGACTGGACTTTCGAGAACGACAACGGCAGGAACCCGCAGACCGGGCTTGCCCGCCGGTATGTGGAGCATTGGGAAGATATGCGGACAGACAATATCGGCTGCCTGTTCTGGGGCGGCGTAGGCACCGGCAAAAGCTACCTTGCAGGCTGTATCGCAAACGCCCTCATGGAGAAAGAAATCCCCGTCCGCATGACGAACTTTGCTCTTATCCTCAATGACCTTGCCGCCAGCTTTGAGGGGCGCAACGAGTACATTTCCCGCCTTTGTCGTTATCCGCTGCTGATCCTTGACGACTTCGGCATGGAACGCGGGACGGAATACGGGCTGGAACAGGTGTTCAATGTGATTGACAGCCGTTACCGCAGCGGCAAGCCGCTGATCGTCACGACCAACCTTACGCTGGACGACCTGCACAACCCGGAGGACACCGCCCATTCCCGGATTTATGACCGCCTGCTTTCCATGTGCGTCCCGGTACGCTTTACCGGCGACAACTTCCGGCAGGAAACCGCCAAGCGGAAAATGGAGAGCATGAAGAAACTGATTACCGACTGAAAGGAGTATTGCCTATGGCAGATAACAAGCAGCACGACACCCGCACCACCCGCCGCCCTGACTGTGTGACGGAAATCCGCATGGGCAATTCCGTCCTTGTCGTGTCCGGCTATTTCAAGAAAGACACCACAACCACAGCCGCCGACAAAATGGCGCGGGTACTGGAAGCGGAAGCCGCTGCTACACAGGAGCCGACTTATCCGGCGTGAACCGGGGCATGGAAAAGCGGCCATGCCAGGGAGCATGACCGCTGGAACGAAAATCGGAAGTGCTTTAGCAATTCTTAATCTCATTCTCTATAAAATAATTTGCAATTTCAAAGGCTTTTATTCTTCTCTTTGCCAATGTGATTTGTGATTTATAACGCTCGGAATTATCCTTTGATTCAAATGTTTTTACTGTTTCTCTTAGCTTGTGCAGAGTTGAATCAATTTGCCTTTTGGCCGCGGTTAATTCATCTATTGTATACTTCATGTTTTCTCCTTTAACTTCTGATTTTTTTGTTAAATCAGAGTATACCACGGAGTTATGAACTTTTCTACTGCAAATATGGGACGACAACCCATACCATAAAAATCGGAAAATTGAAAAGCTGTAAAGAAGCAAATTTAACGCTTTTGCCGCTGTACAGCCCCCGCCGTTCCGTGGTACAATGAAACCACGGAATAGTGGGGCTGGCTGTCGGAAACGGAGGATTTTATGTTAAGACAAGCCACCCAAAACCTCATTACCGCCCTTTATCCGAGATTG
>NZ_JBQKED010000029.1:0-43835 GCF_052121495.1 Faecalimonas sp. LCP19S3_D12
ACTCAAAGTAGTGAAAAGGATTATGTATGGCCGTAACAGTTTTGAACTACTGAAAGCAAAACTGTTACGACTTGAATTAAAGCGAAAAGTCAACTAACATTGGAAAGAACCTAAAAATACTTGACAAAACAAATAAGTTAGTTTAAACTAACGTGGAAATGTGCTGTGACCACACAGAAAATGATTTTGGCAGTGATCAGGCACATTTTATTTTAATCATGGATTAGTCTAAACTAACTTTTAAAAGGAGGAAATTTATGAAAGAGAGGATGTCAACAATCATCCTTGCAGCAATTCTTCTGATTCTGTCAGCGGTGTCTTTGTTTGTGGGTGTGATTGATGTGACCCCTATGGAATTGTTCCGTGGAAATATGGAACAATTGGAAATCTTTTTGATTTCCAGGCTGCCACGCCTGCTTGCGATCATCTGTACCGGTGTCGGGATGAGTACGGCAGGACTGATTATGCAGCAGCTTTGCATGAATAAATTCGTTTCTCCGACTACGGGAGCAACGATTTCGTCTGCGCAATTTGGAATTCTTCTGGCGCTTTTGTTTATGCCGCAGTCCACACTGTGGGGGCGGGCAATATTTGCATTTACCACGGCGATTCTCGGAACATGGATTTTTGTGTGGTTCATACAACGAATTCAGTTTAAAGAAGCGGTTATGGTACCGCTTGTGGGAATTATGTTCGGGAATGTGGTGTCGGGAATTACAAGTTATCTCGCCTACAAATATGAGATGACGCAGGCACTTTCCTCATGGCTTGTCGGGCATTTTTCAATGGTGTTAAAGGGTAGATATGAGATTGTATATCTTGTGGTACCGCTTGTGATACTGGCATTTTTGTTTGCGAATCATTTTAACATCGTCGGAATGGGAAAGGATTTTTCCAAAAATCTTGGAGTCCCGTATAAGTTTGTTCTGTTTATGGGGCTGACGATTGCAGCGATGATTACAGCATCGGTAGTTGTCGTGGTGGGTTCCATTTCCTACATCGGTCTGATCGTTCCAAATATTGTCTCTATGTTTAAAGGGGATAAGATTCGTGGAACGCTTGTGGATACGGCATTGTTTGGGGCAAATTTTGTTCTTGTGTGTGATCTGATCGGTCGAGTCGTAATTGCGCCGTATGAATTGCCGATCGAATTGATTGTGGGAATTTTCGGAAGTCTGCTTTTTATTATGCTGTTGCTTTACCGGCTGAAACATGGCCGCAAGGCGATTCGTTTTACCCGTAGAGGGGAAAATAAGACGTGCATTATGGAAGGGGGAACGAGTCTGTGAATCGAGCGGTAAATCGAAGAAATCAGAAAAAACTTATCGTGATGATGGTTCTTGTGATTTTAGCATGTGCGCTTTACATGCTGGTGAATGTAAAGTTTGGCAATGAGAAATTGTTCTGGTATGCGATGAAAATTCGTACACCCAAATTAATTGTGATGCTGATCACGGCGTTTGCCATCGGCGGGGCATCTATTGTGTTCCAGTCTATTATCAACAATACTATTGTGACACCATGTCTGCTTGGAATGAATTCTCTGTACATGGTCATACACACTGCGGTTGTGTTTGTTGCCGGCTCAGGAAGTGTTTTAGCTGTCAATCCAAATGCTGCATTTGCGGTGGATCTTGTATTTATGGGCGGAACCGCGACCGTTATTTACAGTTATCTGTTTAAAAAGACAAATCATAATGTGCTTTATGTACTGCTTATAGGAACTGTGTTGACTTCCTTCTTCGGAAGTATCCAGTCCACTTTGACGAGGGTGATGGATCCGAATGAATATGACAGCCTGCTGGCGACCTTAGTCGCAAGTTTTAGTAACGTCAATTCAGAGATTATTGTATTTTCTGTGATTGTTATGGGACTCGTGGTCTTTTGCCTGAGAAAAGAGCTGGCGTTGTTAGATGTGATCACACTCGGAAAAGAGCAGGCAATTAATCTGGGAGTGGATTATGACAGATGTAT
Source organism: Faecalimonas sp. LCP19S3_D12 (assembly GCF_052121495.1). Lineage (GTDB taxonomy): Bacteria > Bacillota > Clostridia > Lachnospirales > Lachnospiraceae > Faecalimonas. The sequence goes on from NZ_JBQKED010000029.1 coordinate 1,975, forward strand.
CAGACGACTGTTATTGGGTGTGACGCTGTTTATTGCAGTGGCGACTGCGATGGTTGGACCCATTTCCTTTTTGGGACTGATCATTGCAAATCTCTCCAGACAGCTTTTGCAGACATATCGTCACAGTCATCTTATTTTGGGATCTGCATTTTTCGGAATGGTGATTCTGGTGGCAGGACAGCTTTTGGTAGAGCAGATTTATTCCTATACCGTTCCGGTAAGTGTGTTTATTACCGTGTTTGGAGGAATCTATTTTCTGTATCTGCTGCTGAGAGAAAGGAAGGAAAGTTAGACAATGATTGTAGAAGAATTGATAAAAACATATGATGGAAAACCGGTGGTAGATTCGGTCAGCTTTTCGCTCCCGAAAGGGAAAGTGACGTCCTTGATCGGACCAAACGGAGCAGGAAAATCAACGGTTATGGGAATGATTTCCAGACTGATTGCAAGAGATGGAGGACTTGTCGAGTTTGAAGGGCAGGATATCGGAAAATGGAAGAGCAAAGAGCTCTCGAAGCGCCTTGCGATTTTAACGCAGAGCAACCACATTCAGATGAAGCTGACGGTGGAAGAGTTGGTGGCGTTTGGAAGATTCCCTTACTCAGGAGGCCGTCTTACAGAGGAAGATAAAAAGATGATTGACAGGGCAATCTCATACATGGAACTGGACGAATTTCGAGAGCGTTTTATCGATGAGCTGTCAGGAGGTCAAAGACAGAGAGCGTATATCGCAATGGTAATTGCACAGGATACGGAGTACATTCTGTTCGATGAGCCGACGAACAACCTTGATATCTACCATGCAACAAATCTGATGAAAACGGTTCGAAAGCTTTGTGATGAGCTTGGGAAAACGATTGTTTTAGTATTGCATGAGATTAATTATGCGGCATTTTATTCCGATTATATCTGTGCGTTTGTGGACGGCAAGATCGCAAAATTCGGAACCGTGGAGGAGGTGATGACGAAAGAGGCATTGACAGAAATTTATAAAGTAGATTTTGAGATTATGAAGATTGCCGGGAAACCGTTATCAATCTATTATTAATCAGGTCTGTTGAAACGACGTAGAAACAGAATTTTACAACAAAAGATTATTGGGAAGAGATAAGGAGAAAACAAGATGAAAAAATTGACAACTTTAGTGCTTGCGCTTGCGATGGTATTTAGTCTTGCGGCTTGCGGAAATAAGAATTCAGGAACAACTTCAAAAGAAGATACAAATAAAACAGAAAAACCAAAAACAGTTACAATTAAAAGCTTTAATGCGAACAATGAAGAAACAGATTTGGAAGTGCCTTATGATGCACAAAGAATCGCTGTGATGGATATGGCGTCGCTTGATATTTTAGACAGTCTTGGATTGGGAGATCGTGTAGTGGGTTCTTCCAGCACATCATTGGATTATCTTCAGGAGTACGTTACGAATGATGAAATTGTGGATTTAGGAACAATTAAAGAGGCAGATATGGAGGCAGTGATGTCGTGTGAGCCGGATGTGATCTTTATCGGAGGACGTCTTGCACAGTCTTATGATGCACTGAGTGAAATTGCACCGGTTGTCTACCTGTCCACAGACACAGAAATAGGGCTTGTAAAAAGTGTGGAGAAAAATGCAAAGACGATTGCATCTATGTTTGGTATGGAAGATGATGTGAAAGATCTGATGGACGGCTATGATGCGAGAATTGAGAAACTGAAAGCGTTTGCCGAAGGAAAAACTGCGATTATCGGAATGTGTACAAGTGGAGGATTCAATGTTCTCGGAAACGATGGACGTTGTGCTCTGATCGGCAATGAGGTTGGATTTGAGAATATCGGAGTAGATGCAAATGTCGATACTTCTACACATGGAAATGAGGCGTCATTTGAATTTGTGGTAGAGAAGAATCCGGATTACATTTTTGTATTGGACCGTGATGCAGCGATCGGTACAGATGGCGCACAGCTTGCAAAGGATATTATGGAAAATGAGCTGATTATGGGAACAGATGCTTATAAGGACGGAAAAATCGTCTACTTAGAACATCCTGCAGTTTGGTATACGGCAGAAGGCGGTGTAAATGCACTCGGATTTATGCTTGAAGATTTAGAAAACGCACTGTTAAAATAATAGATTTTATTTGAACCAGTAAAAATGTATAATTTTCCTCTGTTTACAGATACTATTTCCAAAGTTGGAAAGTACAGTAAATGGAGGAATTTTTATTATGAAAGCAACAGGAATTGTAAGAAGAATTGATGATCTGGGGAGAGTAGTCATTCCAAAAGAAATCAGGAGAACGCTTCGGATTCGTGAGGGAGACCCATTGGAAATATTCACGGCCCGTGAGGGAGAGATTATCCTGAAAAAATATTCACCGATCAGTGAGCTTTCCTCATTTGCAAAAGAATATGCGGAAAGTCTTGCAGTAACGTGCGGAGCAACTGTCTGTGTGACAGATCATGATCAGATTATTGCGGCATCGGGTGCGGGGAAAAAAGAATTACAGGACAAATATGTGAGCAAACAATTGGAACGTATTTTCAAGGAACGGGAAGCAGTGCATGCATCGGCAGGGGAAAAGAAATATGTGGCGGTGATTGATGAACGGATACAGGAATATGAAGATGAGATCATTCATCCGATCCTGTGCGCAGGAGATGTTATCGGAGCGGTAATTCTGTTGGAAAAGAAGAAAAAACTTGGAGAGACAGAAGAAAAGCTCGCCGCATGTGCAGCTAATTTTCTTGGAAGGCAAATGGAACAATAGAAGCATAAAACCCTTCGGACAATCATAGATTGTGATATGCGAGGAGGGAATAGTATGGAAAAACAGGTTCAAAAAGAATCGAAGCTCATCTGGATCTTGAAATCACTGCTTGCGGCGTATCTTGTAACGGGCATATTGCTTGTGCTGCTGACATTTTTATTGTATCAGTTTGAGCTGGACGAACAGAAAGTGACCGCCGGGATTGTGGTGATTTATGTGGTGTCTACTTTTGTGGGAGGTCTTATATTAGGAAAGCTTACGAAAGTAAAACGATTTGCATGGGGCTTGACGCTTGGAGTTGTTTATTTTGTATTGCTGCTTTTGATATCGCTTGGGATATACAGGGGGCTTGACGGGAACTGGAGCAATATTCTTACGACATTTCTGATGTGTGCCGGAGGGGGGATGTTTGGAGGAATGATTTCTTAAGTGATTCTTAACTGAAGTGAGAAAAAAGGCTTTCAAAACATACAGTCCTGTGGTATAATAGCAGAAGTAATGCAAAGCGAAGGAGGAAATGACAATGAAACATATCAAAACATTGAATACACAGACATTAAACAATACAGTGAAAAAAGGTGGATGTGGAGAATGTCAGACATCATGCCAGTCAGCATGTAAGACATCTTGTACAGTAGGAAATCAGACTTGCGAACAAAAAAGATAATGATTGCGTAAGCTGAACAAAAAGACAAGTGCTGTCTTTTGACAGTCGACGCAGGCAGAGAATGTGCGATGGCACATTCTTTTTGCATGACAGAAAAAATAGAGAAAATAGAAAGGGGTACATGTTGTGATTCATCAGTACCGGAACAATGGTTATAATATTGTGCTCGATGTGAATAGCGGTTCCGTGCATGTGGTAGATGATTTGTGCTATGATTTGATTGCCTGCTTAGAGGCGATGAACCCGGATCATACAGAAGCGACACTGCAAAGCGAAGAGACATCGGCGTATGTGAAAGAACAATTAGGAGAAAAGTATAAAGAGGACGAATTAAAAGAGGCGTTAGAAGATATTGCGGAACTTACAAAGGCTGGACAGCTCTTTACAAAAGATATATACGAGGCATATATCGGAGAAGTAAAAAGCAGAAAGACGGTTGTAAAGGCATTGTGCATCCACATTGCGCATGACTGTAACCTCGCATGCCAATACTGTTTTGCAGAAGAGGGCGAATATCATGGAAGACGAGCTCTGATGTCATATGAGGTCGGGAAAAAGGCTCTGGATTTCCTGATTGCAAATTCGGGTAACCGAAAGAATCTGGAAGTAGATTTCTTTGGCGGGGAACCGCTTATGAACTGGCAGGTAGTAAAAGACCTTGTGGCATACGGAAGAGAGCAGGAAAAACTCCATGATAAGCATTTCCGTTTTACACTGACAACGAACGGTGTGCTTCTGAATGACGAGGTGCAGGAATTTGTCAACAAAGAGATGGACAATGTGGTATTAAGTCTGGACGGACGAAAAGAAGTCAATGACAAGATGCGTCCGTTCCGCAACGGAAAAGGAAGTTATGACCTGATCGTGCCGAAATTTCAGAAACTGGCAGAGAGCCGTAATCAGGAAAAATATTATATCAGAGGAACTTTTACAAGAGATAATTTGGATTTCTCAAAAGATGTTCTGCATTTTGCGGATTTGGGATTTGAGCAGATTTCCATTGAGCCTGTAGTAGGAGAGGATTCAGATTTTTATTCGATCAAGAAAGAAGATCTTCCACAGATTTTTGAAGAATATGATACATTGGCAAAAGCGATCATTGAGAGAGAAGAGGCGGGAAAAGGATTTAACTTCTTCCATTTTATGATTGATTTGGACGGAGGTCCTTGTGTTGCAAAGAGACTTTCCGGATGTGGTTCCGGAACAGAGTATCTTGCAGTCACACCTTGGGGGGACTTATATCCTTGTCATCAGTTTGTCGGTGAGGAAGATTTCCTGATGGGAAATGTCGACGAAGGGATTGTAAGACCAGAAATTGCAGATGAATTCAGAGGCTGCAGTGTCTATTCAAAAGAGAAATGTAAGAACTGTTTTGCAAAGTTTTACTGTAGTGGAGGATGCATGGCGAATTCGAATAAGTTTCACGGTTCTATTCATGATACATATGATGTCGGTTGTGAGATGCAAAGAAAGCGTGTGGAATGCGCGATTATGATTAAGGCTGCATTGGCAGACAGAGAAAGGATGTAAGAGATGAAAAAGAGTAGAGGTATCATTAACCTGATTCTCACCGTGGCGGTGATCTGCCTGTTAGGGTTTACTTCGGTTGTGGGATTTGGTGCAACAGGTGCGGGAGCGGCTAAGAACATCAAGCTTGGTCTTGACCTTGCCGGAGGTGTCAGCATTACATATCAGGTAAAAGATGAGAACCCGACAGAGGAAGAGATGAAAGATACAATCTACAAGCTGCAAAAGCGTGTAGAGCAATACAGTACAGAAGCGACTGTTTATCAGGAAGGTTCGGATCGTATCAATATTGAGATTCCGGGTGTTTCAGATGCGAATGCAATTCTGGAAGAGCTTGGGAAACCGGGTTCACTTGAATTTCAGGATTCGGAAGGGAATATTGTCTTAGAAGGAACAGATATCAAAACAGCATCTGCGAAAACATCTCAAGATGATATGGGCAATAAGCAGTATATCGTAGAGTTGAATCTTACAGATGAGGGAAAAACAAAATTTGCAGAAGCAACAGCGGCAAATATCGGAAAACAGATTGCTATCGTTTATGATGATGAGATCATCAGCAATCCGTCTGTAAAAGATAAAATTGACGGTGGACAGGCTTATATTGACGGAATGGAGTCTTATGAAGAAGCAGACAATCTTGCATCTACAATCCGTATCGGTGGTCTGAAACTAGAGCTGGAGGAATTGAGTTCCAAAGTAGTCGGAGCACAGCTTGGAGAAGAGGCGATCAGCACAAGTTTGATGGCAGGTGCAATCGGACTTGCAATCGTGTTCATTTTCATGTGTATCGTATATCTGCTTCCGGGACTTGCATCGAGCATTGCGTTAGTTATCTACACAGGAATTGTAATCGTATTGTTGAATGCGTTTAACATTACATTGACTCTTCCTGGTATTGCAGGTATCGTTCTCTCGATTGGTATGGCGGTAGATGCGAACGTTATTATTTTTGCCAGAGTAAAAGAAGAGATGGCAGGCGGGAAAAGTGTAAAATCATCTCTGAAGTCTGGATTCCAGAAGGCGATGTCAGCGATTGTAGACGGAAATATGACAACTTTGATTGCGGCAATTGTACTTTGGGTTAAGGGAACAGGAAGTGTAAAAGGATTTGCTCAGACATTGGCACTTGGTATTGTGGTGTCTATGTTTACGGCACTAGTTGTGACAAGAATCATTATCTACTCATTATATGCAGTAGGACTTAGAAGTCCAAAATTATATGGTACTCAGAAACCAAGAAAAGAAAGAGATTTCTTAAAGAGAAGAGTGTTGAGCTTTTCGATTTCACTTGTGATCATTGTAGCAGGATTTATTATGATGGGAGTGAACTCGGCAAACGGAAAAGGTGCGTTTAAGTACAGCCTTGAGTTCATGGGAGGAACTTCATCTACGGTAACATTTGACAAAGATTATTCGATTGAAGAGATTGATTCTAAGATTGTTCCGGTTGTAGAGAAGGTAACAGGCGATAAGAACGTTCAGTTCCAGAAAGTAAAAGATTCGAATGCGGTTGTTATTAAGACAATCAGTTTGGATTTGGAAGCACGTGAGGCATTCAACAAAGCGATGGCGGACAACTTCGGTGTAGATACATCTACGATTACTGCGGAGAATATCAGCTCCACAGTCAGCTCTGAGATGCGAACAGATGCAGTCGTTGCCCTTGTGATTGCTACGATATGTATGCTGCTTTACATTTGGTTCCGATTCAAAGACATTCGTTTCGGAACAAGTGCAGTTATCGCATTGTTAAATGACGTTCTGTTTGTAATCGCATTTTATGCAATTTCAAGAACGTCCGTCGGAAATACATTTATTGCATGTATCCTGACAATTGTAGGTTACTCGATCAATGCGACGATTGTTATCTTCGACCGTATCCGAGAAGAATTAAAGACGAAAAAGAAAAACGAAGAATTATCAGGATTGGTCAACAGATGTATTACAGATACTTTGACGAGAAGTATTTACACAAATGCGACAACCTTTATTATGCTTGCGGTACTGTATGTGCTTGGAGTAAGTTCGATTAAAGAATTTGCAATGCCGCTTATGGTTGGTGTATTAGGAGGTACGTTCTCTTCTATCTGTATCACAGGACCATTGTGGTATGTTATGAAAACAAAATTTGTAAAGAAAAAATAAACGGGGACGGGGGTAATCATGATATTACTCCCGTTTTTGCATTGAGGAGTACGTATGGAAAAATGGTTTGTAATGAGAAAAGGGGCTCCGTTTCAGGAGATTGCGGAGAAATTTCAAATTCATCCGATTCTTGCCCGGCTGATACGGAATCGTGATGTGACAGGGAATGAAGCGATTCAATTGTATCTGAACGGCACAATCGCAGATTTGTACGATGGCATGCTCATGAAAGATATGGATAAAGCGGTAGACATTTTGCTCGAGAAAATACGCGAGGACAAAAAGATTCGAATTATCGGAGATTATGATATTGATGGAATTAATTCGACTTATATTCTATTGGAAGGAATCAAGTATCTTGGAGGAGAGGCTGATATCGATATACCGGACCGCATGAGGGACGGGTATGGCTTGAACCGGAATTTGATTGACCGGGCATTTGACGATGATATTGATACAATCATCACCTGTGACAATGGAATTGCCGCAAGAGAAGAGGTTGCGTATGGAAAGAGTCTTGGGATGACGATCATAGTGACAGATCATCATGAGATTCCTTATGAGGAGGTAGAAAGTGAAAAACAATATATTCTGCCGCCCGCTGATGCAGTGATTGATCCAAAACAGCAGACATGTGCATATCCATTCAAAGAATTGTGTGGGGCAGGAGTTGCGTATAAAGTGATCGAGGCGCTGTTCGGCGCGTGTGGAAAAGATATCGAAGATGTGGATTATCTGATGGAGAATGTGGCAATTGCGACAGTCGGAGATGTTATGGATCTGGTCGGAGAGAACCGTATTTTTGTAAAACAAGGTCTGGAAATGCTGAAACGCACAAACAATTTGGGATTGCGAGCGCTGATGGAATGTACCGGTGTGCCGGTGGAGAGACTTTCGGCATATCATATCGGATTTGTGATTGGACCGTGCCTGAACGCAAGCGGGAGACTGGATACGGCGAAACGGGCATTGGAGCTTTTGTGTGCAAAGACCAAGAAAGAGGCAGACATACTGGCGGGTGACTTAAAAGCGCTAAATGACAACCGGAAGGATATGACGGCTTCAGCGGTGGAAGAGGCGGTGAAGCAGGTGGAGGAGACCAGACTTGGCGAGGATAAAGTGCTGGTGATCTATCTTCCGGATTGTCACGAAAGTCTTGCCGGAATTGTAGCTGGAAGAGTGAGGGAGCGTTATCATAAGCCGGTATTTATCTTGACGAAGGCAGAAGAAGGCGTGAAAGGATCGGGGCGTTCTATTGAGAGTTACCACATGTATGAAGAATTGAATAAGTGCAAATCGCTGTTGACGAAATTTGGCGGACATAAACTTGCGGCGGGACTGTCTTTGGAGGCGGAAAATGTAGACAGACTCAGAGAAACTTTAAATGAGCTGTCACTACTCACACAAGAAGATCTGATTCCTAAGATTTCTATTGATATGCAGATGCCGCTTGGCTATATCAATGAAGCGTTTGTGAATGAACTAGAGCTTCTGGAGCCTTTTGGGAAAGGAAATGTAAAGCCTGTATTTGTGGAGAAAAACATTGAAATTTTAAGCGCGAGAATTCTTGGGAAAAATAAAAATGTGTTGAAGATGCAGGTGCAGGATGCGCCTGGGACTCAGATGGATGCCATGTACTTTGGTGATGTGGAGGCATTTTTGGAATTTTTTAGAGAGAAGTATGGAAAGCCGGCGGTAGATGGTCTGCTTCGGGGACAGAGAAGCAAAGTTGAGGCGGCATTTACATATTATCCCGGAATCAATGAGTATATGGGGCAGAAAACTGTTCAGATCATCATTCAGAACTATCAGTGAGAGTGGTGTAAATGAATTGAAAAAGTGACAGAAAAATGATATACTATAATATACTGTAAAAATAGGAGTGAGTTAGAATGAAAAAACCAATCGAAGAATATGTAAGAAGTATACCGGATTTTCCCGAAAAAGGGATTATTTTTAGAGATGTAACAAGTATTTTAGAAGATGCTGACGGACTTCAGCTGGCGATAGATTTGATGCAGGAAAAAATCGGAGACACGGAATTTGATGTAGTGGTAGGACCGGAATCCAGAGGATTTATTTTTGGAGTACCGATCGCATATAATCTGCATAAACCATTTATTCCGGTTCGGAAAAAGGGAAAACTTCCATGCGAGACTGTTTCGATTCAATATGATTTGGAATATGGGAGTGCTGAGATTGAGATGCATAAAAACTCGATCAAACCGGGACAAAAAGTAGTGATCATCGACGACCTGATGGCAACCGGAGGTACGATCGAGGCGATTACAAAGCTCATTGAAGGGATGGGAGGAGTGATTGTCAAAGCAGTATTTTTAATGGAACTAGAAGGATTAGAAGGCAGAAAGAGATTAGAAGGGGTTGACGTAGAGACTGTTATTGCATACCCTGGAAAATAAGAACCAGAAAGGGGTGATTAATGTGACCGACAATAAAGTAATAGAGAATCCATACAAGGGACTTGAGATTGTGGATGGGCATGCGGTGAAGGCGCCGGAAGATTATCAGGACCCAAAGATGTTATATGAGGCATTGATCAAACGAATTAGAAAGTACCATCCGTCTACAGATATTTCCATGGTGGAAAAAGCGTTCAATATCGCGTACCATGCGCATGAAGGACAGTTTCGAAAATCAGGTGAGGCATACATTATTCACCCGTTGTGGGTAGGAATCATTCTTGCTGATCTGGAGTTGGATAAAGAGACGATTGTTGCCGGAATTTTGCATGATGTTGTGGAAGATACTGTGATGACAGAGCAGGAGATTACCGAGATCTTTGGTTCGGAAGTTGCACTGCTTGTGGACGGTGTCACAAAGCTTGGACAATTGTCGTATTCCGCTGACAAACTGGAGGTGCAGGCAGAGAACTTAAGAAAGATGTTTTTGGCGATGGCAAAAGATATCCGAGTGATTTTGATCAAGCTTGCGGACAGACTGCATAATATGAGAACACTTCAGTTCATGCGTCCGGAAAAGCAGATTGAGAAAGCGCGTGAGACGATGGACATCTATGCGCCGATTGCGCAGAGACTTGGTATTTCCAGGATTAAGACAGAACTTGATGATCTGTCTTTGAAATATTCTCAACCGGAAGTATTTTATGATCTTGTGCAGCAGATCAATGCGAGAAAGACAGAGCGTGAGGAGTTTGTGCAGCAGATTGTCGAAGAAGTGTCAGAACATATGAAAAATGCGAAGATTAAGGCAGAAGTAAAAGGTAGAGTGAAACATTTCTTCAGCATTTATAAAAAGATGGTCAATCAGGATAAGACAGTGGATCAGATTTATGATTTGTTTGCAGTCCGGATCATCGTGGAGTCAGTGAAAGACTGCTATGCCGCACTTGGTGTTATTCATGAGATGTACACGCCGATTCCGGGGCGCTTTAAAGATTATATTGCGATGCCAAAGCCGAATATGTATCAGTCATTGCATACGACATTGATGAGTTCGGTGGGACAGCCGTTTGAGATTCAGATCCGTACCGAGGAGATGCATAAGACGGCGGAGTATGGTATTGCTGCCCATTGGAAATATAAAGAATCCAATGATGGCAAAAAGAGTGTTGCCGCGCAGGAAGAGGAAAAACTAAGCTGGTTAAGACAGATTTTGGAATGGCAGCAGGATACAGATAACCGCGAATTTTTAAGTCTCTTGAAAGGAGATCTGGATTTGTTCGCAGAAGATGTCTACTGCTTTACGCCGAATGGGGATGTAAAGAATCTGCCGAATGGTTCTACGCCGGTTGATTTTGCTTATGCAATTCACAGTGCGGTTGGAAATAAGATGGTAGGAGCCCGTGTGAACGGAAAACTTGTAAATATTGATTATAAGATTCAAAATGGTGACAGAATTGAGATTCTTACTTCGCAAAATTCCAAGGGACCGAGTCGTGACTGGCTGAACATTGTAAAAAGTACGCAGGCGCGTAACAAGATCAATCAGTGGTTTAAGAAAGAATTTAAAGAAGAGAATATTGTTCGCGGAAAAGAGATGCTTGCGGCGTATTGCAAGACAAAATCTATTATGCTCAGTGATTTGACCAAGCCGAAATACATGCAGGTAGTACAGGTCAAATATGGCTTCCGTGATTGGGATGCGGTGCTTGCGTCAATCGGGCATGGTGGCTTAAAAGAAGGTCAGGTTATCAATCGTCTTTTGGAGGAATACGAAAAAGATCATAAGGCAGCTGTGACAGATGAGACGATTATTGAACGGGTATCTGAAGCATCTAAGAATAAAGTGCATGTGACGAAGTCGAAAAGCGGAATTGTTGTAAAGGGAATTGATGACATGGCGGTTCGGTTTTCCAGATGCTGTAATCCGGTTCCGGGAGATGAGATTGTCGGCTTTGTGACACGAGGACGTGGAATGTCCATTCATAGAACGGACTGTGTCAACATCATTCATTTATCGGAGGCGGAAAGAGCCAGATTGATTGATGCCGAGTGGGAGACAAATGCGTCGGATGAAGCCGGTGGGCAGTATATGTCGGGAATCAAGATGTATGCAAATAACCGGCAAGGTCTGCTTATGGAGATTTCTAAGATATTTACAGAGAATAAAATTGATATCAATTTGATGAATACGCGTGTCAGCAAACAGGGAGTTGCAACAATTGAGCTTGGTTTTGTTGTTCGCGGCAGAGAAGAATTGAGTCGAATTGTGGAAAAATTGCGTCAGATAGAGGGCGTGATTGATATTGAACGTACGGCAGGGTAAAAGAATGAAGATAGAAAAATATGCATTGGGTTCACTGGGAACCAACTGTTATTTAGTGGAAAATGAGGAGACAAAAGAGCTGGTTATCATTGATCCGGCGATTTGTCCGGATTATATGATCAGTTATGTGAAACGAATCGGCTATAAGCCGAAAGCAATTCTTCTGACACATGGTCATTTTGATCATGTGATGGGAATTGAAGGGTGGACAAAAGAATTCCATATTCCGGTATATATTTATAGAGATGAAGCGGCAATATTGAGAGATCAGGCATTAAATCTTTCCAGTATGTTTGGGACAAGTTATGCCTATGAGAAAGTGACCTGTCTGAGTGATGGGGAAAAACTTGTGCTGGCAGGATATACGTTTGAAGTGATTCATACACCCGGGCATACAAGTGGCGGATGCTGTTACTATGTGAAGGATGAGGAAGTGCTGTTTAGTGGAGATACACTGTTTTGCAGAAGCGTTGGTCGAAGCGACTTCCCGACCGGAAGCGCATCAGTTTTGGTGAAATCGATTCAAGAAAAATTATTCTGCCTTCCGGATCAGGTGATGGTCTATCCGGGGCATAACGATTTGACTTGCATTGCGGATGAAAAACAGTATAATCCGTTTATTTAAAGGTTCAATTTGGGACGTAGTAAAATTGAAGTTTACTACGTCCCAAATTGGGTTGAAGTGAGGTGTAAAATGATAAAAATAATCGTAAAAGAGGAAATGTATATATACGATATGTACCATATTTTAAGGGCTTTTTACCCGGGGAGTGAGATTGACCAAACAATCGACAGTGGTGTCCCTAATTTGATTGAACTGAGAATAGATGGGCAACGAAAAGAGTGTCTTTTAATCAACAAAAATGAGGTGGAAGAATACGCAGAGCGAAAGCAGAAAAAGAGGTATGTGAACCTGAAAGTATACGACTGGTTGTCAAAACAAACCGAAAAGGAACTTGCCTGGGGTGTGCTGACAGGAATCAGACCGACGAAGATTATGATGAACTTGCTGGAAGAAGGAAAAAGCGAACAGGATGTCATTAACTATATGAAAGAAAATTATCGGACAACGGACAAAAAAGCAAACCTCGGCATGGAGATCGCAAAACGAGAGAAAGCGCTGCTGGCTCAATTAGACTATAAGGATGGATACAGTCTTTATGTGGGGATTCCATTTTGTCCAACTACCTGCAGTTACTGTTCCTTTACTTCGCAGCCAATCCACAAATGGAAGAACCGTGTAGATGAATATTTAGATGCTCTGTGTAAAGAGATCACTTTTGTAGGAGAAGTGTCAAAAGAAAAGAAACTAAATACCGTTTATATTGGTGGAGGAACGCCTACGACGCTGGAACCGGAACAGTTGGAGAGACTTTTGTCACATATCGAAAAAACATTTTCATTTGAAGATTTGAAAGAATTCACGGTGGAAGCGGGGCGTCCGGACAGTATTACAAAAGAAAAACTGGAAGTGCTGAGAAGACATCAGATTTCCAGAATTTCGATCAATCCGCAGACAATGCAGCAAAAGACATTAGATTGTATCGGGCGAAAACATACAGTAGAGGATATTCGACAAGTGTATGCGATGGCAAGGGAACTAGGATTTGAGAACATTAATATGGATTTGATTGCGGGACTTCCGGGAGAAACTTTAGACGATATGAAAGATACACTGCGACAGATAGAAATGTTTGCGCCGGATAGTCTGACTGTGCATGCCCTTGCGATGAAGCGTGCATCCAGACTGACACAGGAAAAGAGAGAGGGAAGCTATCAGGAAAATGACCAGGCAGACAGTGCCGCGATGCTATCGGAGATGATCGAACTCGCAGCAGAATATGCCGGGAAAATGCAGCTCGTACCGTATTATCTGTACAGGCAGAAAAATATTGCGGGAAATTTTGAAAATGTTGGTTATGCAAAGGTTGACAAAGCCGGAATATACAATATACTTATTATGGAAGAGAAACAATCTATCGTGGCTGTGGGAGCAGGGGCATCAACAAAGATCGTGCTGCCAAAAGAAAAGACCTTGATAGATGAAAAGACAGGCAATCCGAAGCAGATTGTCAGGACGGAGAATGTAAAAGACGTCGAACAATACATCAATCGAATTGATGAAATGATAGAGCGAAAAGGAGAATGGTTATGGCATTAAAGAAAAAACCAGTCACAGGCATGAAAGATATGTTGCCGGCAGAGATGGAGATCCGCGATTATGTGATTCAGATGATTAAAGACACATACCGCACATTTGGATTTTCTTCCATGGAGACACCATGTGTGGAGCACATTGAGAATCTGTGCAGCAAACAGGGTGGAGACAATGAAAAACTGATTTTCAAGATTTTAAAACGTGGAGAAAAATTAAAATTAGATACAGCGAAAGAAGAGATGGATTTGGTGGATGGAGGTCTTCGCTATGACCTGACAGTGCCGTTGTCCAGATATTATGCGAACAATGCAAGTGTGTTGCCGTCACCGTTTAAAGCGTTGCAGATGGGGAATGTGTGGAGAGCGGACAGACCGCAAAGAGGACGTTTCCGTCAGTTTATGCAATGCGATATCGATATTCTTGGTGAACCAAGTAACTTAGCGGAAATTGAGCTGATCTTAGCGACAACAACACTGCTTGGAAAGTTAGATTTCAAAAACTTTACGATCCGCATCAATGACAGAAAAATCTTAAAAGCAATGGCTGCTTACAGTGGTTTTGAAGAGAAAGATTACGATACTGTATTTATTATTTTAGATAAAATGGATAAGATTGGCTTGGACGGTGTGGCGAAAGAACTGGAAGAGAACGGATATGCAAAGGAATCTATTGAGAAATACTTAGAACTCTTTAAAAAGATTACAAATGATATCGAAGGTGTACGCTACTGCAAAGAAAAACTAGAAGGATTTTTGGAAGCAGAGACAGCCGATGGATTAGAAATGATTATTTCCAGTGTAGAAAGTGCAAAAGAGGCAGAATTTAAAGTGAGCTTTGACCCGACATTAGTGCGCGGTATGTCATATTATACAGGAACGATTTTTGAGATTTCCATGGATGAATTCGGTGGCTCTGTAGGAGGCGGCGGACGTTACGATGAGATGATTGGGAAATTTACAGGGCAGCCGACACCGGCATGTGGATTTTCTATCGGATTTGAGCGTATCGTAATGCTGCTTTTGGAAAGAGGATATAAAGTTCCGACAAGCAGAGAAAAGAAGGCATTGCTGATTGAAAAAGGAATGTCTGCAGAAGGAATGTTAAAAATCCTTGCGATTGCGAAAGAAGAGCGTGCAAACGGAAAACAGGTGATGCTTGTCAATATGAAGAAAAACAAAAAGTTCCAGAAAGAACAGCTTATGAATGAAGGATATACAGATATTCAGGAAATTTTTAAAGACAATATAAAATAGAAAGCGAGAGAGAACAATGGCAGAATCAATGCAGGGCTTGAAGAGAAGCCACAGATGTGCAGAGTTAAGTAAGGCAAATATCGGAGAGACAGTAACTGTAATGGGATGGGTGCAGAAGAACCGTAATAAAGGTGGAATTGTATTCGTGGATTTACGTGACCGTTCCGGATTGCTGCAGCTTATTTTTGAAAATGGAAGCGTGAGCGAAGAAGATTTTGAAAAAGCAGGAAAGCTTCGCAGTGAATTTGTAATTGCAGCAGTGGGTACTGTAGAAGCACGTTCCGGTGCAGTGAATGAAAATCTTGCAACAGGAGAGATTGAGATTCGTGTAAAAGAACTTCGTATTTTATCTGAGTCTGAGACACCGCCGTTCCCGATTGAAGAGAACAGCAAGACAAAAGAGGAATTACGTCTGAAATACCGCGTGTTGGATTTGAGAAGACCGGATTTACAGAGAAACCTGATGATGAGAAGTAAAGCGGCGACATTGACACGTCAATTCCTTGCAGAGGAAGGATTTTTGGAAATCGAGACACCGATGTTGATCAAAAGTACTCCGGAGGGAGCAAGAGATTACCTTGTGCCAAGCCGTGTACATCCGGGAAATTTCTATGCGCTTCCACAGTCACCACAGATTTTTAAACAGCTTTTGATGTGTGCAGGATATGATCGTTATTTCCAAATTGTAAAATGTTTCCGTGATGAAGATTTACGTGCGGACCGTCAGCCGGAATTTACACAGATTGATATGGAATTATCGTTTGTTGATGTGGATGATGTCATTGACGTTAATGAAAGATTACTGGCTAAAATGTTCAAAGAGATTCTTGGAATAGAAGTTTCTCTTCCAATCCAGAGAATGACATGGCAGGAAGCGATGGATCGTTTCGGTTCAGACAAACCGGATATCCGCTTTGGAATGGAATTGACAGATGTGTCGGGAGTTGTGAAAGACTGCGAATTTGTGGTGTTTAAAAATGCATTGGAAAATGGCGGAAGTGTTCGTGGAATCAATGCCAAAGGTCAGGGTGCAATGCCACGTAAGAAAATCGATAAACTGGTTGATTTTGCGAAAGACTTTGGTGCGAAAGGTCTCGCATACGTGGCAATACAGGAAGATGGCACAATCAAGTCTTCTTTTGCAAAATTCATGAGTGAAGAGGAAATGGCAGCACTTGTAAAAGCAATGGATGGAGAAAATGGTGACTTACTGCTCTTTGCAGCAGATAAGAATCAGGTCGTATGGGATGTTCTTGGAAACTTACGTTTGGAGATTGCACGCCAATTGGAATTATTAGACAAAAACGATTATAAATTCTTGTGGGTAACAGAATTCCCATTGTTAGAGTGGAATGAAGAAGCTGGAAGATACACAGCAATGCATCATCCATTTACAATGCCGATGGAAGAGGATTTGCATCTGATCGACACAGATCCGGGAAAAGTACGTGCAAAAGCTTATGATATTGTGTTGAACGGTACCGAAATCGGTGGTGGAAGTGTCAGAATCTTCAATCAGGAGATTCAGAGCAAGATGTTTGAAGTGCTTGGATTTACAAAAGAGCAGGCGCAGGAACAGTTTGGATTCTTGTTGAATGCATTCAAATACGGAGTGCCTCCTCACGCAGGACTTGCATATGGATTGGATCGTCTTGTGATGCTGATGGCAAAAGAAGACAGTATCCGAGATGTCATTGCATTCCCGAAAGTAAAAGATGCATCGGATCTGATGACAGAAGCACCTTCTGGAGTAGATCCGAAACAGTTAGAGGAACTTTGTCTGGCTGTCACAGAAAAGGAAGAGAAAGAAACGATAGAAGAGTAGGATGGAAGGAAGCTTGGAAACGGGCTTCCTTTTACAATAAAAAATTGTAAAAAATAAAAAAAGTAATTGACAAACAAGTGGAACATGAGTATAATGAATATTGTTCTGATTCAGAGAACACAATATGCACGAGTGGCTCAGTGGTGGAGTATCGCCTTGCCAAGGCGAGGGTCGCGGGTTCGAATCCCGTCTCGTGCTCTTTCAATGACAATTGAATAAAGGTTCTGATTTAGAGAACAATAATATGCACGAGTGGCTCAGTGGTGGAGTATCGCCTTGCCAAGGCGAGGGTCGCGGGTTCGAATCCCGTCTCGTGCTTTTTTCATACCCTGAAAGTCTGAATGATAGGAAAAGAATGGATTGCCGATGGCTACCTGATATGCAGGTGCTGTTGGCTTTTTTTATAGTAAAATATATATTTGTAAATCATAAGACGAAGTCTGAGAAGAGTTCCGAATTGTACAAAAAATAAGAAAAACAGGAGCAGTTTATATAAGTATTATTTGAAAAAAAGTGTTATAATTATAAAAAAGAGAGACAAAAATTTTAAATTAGGAGAAACGATTATGAAAAAGAGACAATATTTTGTGGCGGGGATAGTTATATTAGTCATTTTAGGTATAGCAATTGCCGTCATCTTTAATGATAGAAACAAGAATGTGGAAGAGGATTCTTCGTCGAAAGTGGTGACGGTTGTGTCGGAGGAAGAATATCACTTTTATAGCGAAGTTGTGCAAAAAGACTATAAAGAGCAAGATCAAAAAGAACTAGAGAAAAAGACAAAAGAATATGCAAAAGAAGTGTATGCTCAATTTGCATTGGGGGAAGCATATAATCTTTGCAAACCGTACTCCTATGAATCGCTAAAGATGGATATGGAAGCAGAAAATCAGCAGCGTCAGGCGAAAAAGAGTGCAGGAGAAGTTGTTTACGGTACATTGGAATATGCATTAGACAGTTATCTTGAATATACACTCAGCAATCTGAAAATACAGACAGTGGATTATATGGTAAGAAATCATGAGGAATCCTTAGAGAAAGAAGCAAAAACATATTGGGAAGCACACCCTGATAAATTTGAGAGAGTAGATGAGATCATATATCGTTTGGGTGAAGAGACGAAAACAGTTATCTGGGATGAACTTTCCACATTGGAAAAGACAGATAGTGAATTGTTTGAATATTTGTATTATGGGGAAGAGGGGGAGCAGTTCACCTTATCGGACAGAGACGAACCAATCAGTGGAGAGATTTTGAAAAAAGCAATGAAGACTACTGATTTTGAGACGGACAAAAGCACGGTCCTTAAGATTTACATATCGGATGTTTATTATCAAAAGCTGGTGAAACAGGCTGAGAAAGAGCATCCACTGGAGTTTGAATTAAATCAGGGACAGTAAAGAGGATGTACTGTTTCTGTTTTAAGAAATAATAAAGAAAGGAAGTAAAAAATTATGAAAGGGAAAATGGTAAAACGTTTATTGGCAGTTGGTCTGTCTATTGCAATGGCGGTGACAACGTTCCAGACAGTGGGAACTTCTGGTCCTGAAATTGTACAGGCGGCTTCTACAGTGACAAATGAAAATCTGCTGAAAAATCCTACATTTGAAGAGGGTGTGGATCTTGGCACTCATTCTGATGGTAATCAGAATAACAAAGTGGGAAACTGGTTCGCTTATTCAACACAGAACCCGGGAACAGTAAAGAAAGTAAAAGAGAATGCACACAGCGGAGAATGGTCAGCAACTGTTGCAAAACAAAATGATGCATTGGAGCAGGATGTCCCGGATCTTCAGAAAGGAGCAACATACAAACTTTCTGTATGGGCAAAAAATACAAACCCATCCGGTCTTAGAACATGGCTGTGCCTGAAATGGTACGGAGGAAGCGAAAAGAAAGTTGCAATCGATTCTTCAGAATACAAACAATATGAGATTGAATTTACATATACAGGAGCAACCGGATCAGATGCAGGAAAAAATACAAGAGCTGCAATCTGGGTGGAAAGCGGTAATAGTGGAAATGTATATGTGGATGACTGGTCATTACAGATTTCCAGTGATCTTAAGAGCTTAAGCGTGGAAAATGGGGCGCTGAAAGCAGAATATAATGCAGACTATCAGGGCGAAATGAAGAGTTCTGATTTTGATATCTCTTACACATCCTCTTTAGAACCTGAAGTGGCAAAGAAACTGGATATTACAGGTGAAACTGTGAACGGCAAGACATTGACAATGAATTTTGCAGAGATTGCAAAACAGCCTATGAAACAGACAATCACAGTCACTGCTACTTATAAACCAAGCAAACAGCCTATGGTAGTAGATTTTGATGTGGATGCATCTGGAGAAGAGTTGGTAGAAGCAAATCTTACCGGAATTACTGCTGAAAATGGCAGTGTTACAGCGAATTTGGATAAAGTACCTACAGTAGCTCCGGTAAAAGATGACTTTACATTAGAATATAAAGTGAATGATGGAGCATTTGAGAAAGCTGTAATTAAAGAGTTTACTTATAATAAGGACAGTAAGAATGTTGTTATGACATTTGACAAAATCTCAGGGGCTGTAGATCCGAAAGATGTAACTGTAAAAGTAACATATAAAGATGTGGCTAAGACAGCAGAGTTCAAAGTAGAACTTGGAAGCGGTGTGAAATATTATGTGGACGCCACAAACGGAAAGGACAGTAACAACGGTACAAGTCCTGAGACTGCATGGCAGACAATTGACAGAGTCAACAAGGAAAAATTCCAGCCGGGAGACCAGATTCTGTTTAAAGCAGGAGAGACTTGGACAGGTGCATTAAAACCACAAGGATCTGGTGTGGATGGAGCACCGATTGTGATTGCAAGTTATGGAGAAGGAAAGAAACCAATTTTAATGCCAGGTGAGGACTGGACGATTTCGCATATGAACATTGCGAATCAAGTTGTTCTCAACCCAAGAGTCAACAATGTAATTACATTCTTTAACCAGGAATACTGGGAAGTAAGAGATTTGGAATTATATGATCCAACGTATGAACAAAACACAAATACAACTGTTTACCGCAGAGGTATCAATATCTCGGCAGAAGATGTTGGGGATCTTTCTTACTTTAAGCTTGATAATCTGACAATTCACGGATTTAGAGGACCAATCAGCAATGAAGGAAAATCTTCTGGTGGAATTATTATGACAGTGACAACAAACCTGAGTGATGCATCCAAGAGAGTTCCAACAGCGGTGCATGACATCAGCGTTACAAACTGTGAACTGTATGATCTGGGAAGATCCGGAATCAACTTTGTTTCACCTTGGACAACAAGAGAAGGTGACAAATGGAATAAGTATGAACCATTTGGATATACAGGAAAAGGTGCATGGAAACCATATGAAAGATTTACACTGAGCAACAATATTATTCATGATATTGACGGTGATGGAACAATTGTAGATGGTTGTAAAGATGTAACAGTAGATCATAACACAGTATACCGCGCAGTATATAACTGTTGGTATGGCGTTGGACTTTTCAACTGGAATTCAGACAATGTCGTATTTGAATACAACGAAGTATATGAATCATCTCCGGCAGATGCATTACTTGGAGCAGGAGATGGACAGGGAATCGAAATTGATGCACTGAACCAAAATACATTAGTACAGTACAATTATCTACATGATAACGCAGGTGGTGTATTTATGTGGTGCTGTACTGCAAGCTTAAGAGGATTTAATGGAATTTATCGCTATAACATCAGCCAAAATGACGGTGCAAAACACGGTGTAATTGACTGGAGAGAAGGTCATGAAGGCAGTATGGCTTATAACAACACGATTTATCTGGGTGAAGGAATTGACAGAGAATGGTTGAAAAACGGCTATACAGGTGGAAAGAGTGATGCGAAGTTTTACAATAATATCGTAGTAAATAAAGGAACTATGACACCTGGAAAAGGATTTAACGAACAGGAAATTGACTACGAGAGCAACATCTTTGTAGGTTTCGATGAAGTTCCGTCAAACGATACAACATTGATTCAGGAAGATCCGAAATTTGTGGCGCCTGGAACAGGTGGAAAAGGAATTGATTCTGTAAAAGGTTACAAACTTCAGGCAGACTCACCGGCAATTGATGCAGGTCTGAATATCGAAAATAATGGTGGAAAAGATTACTTTGGCACGCCACTTACTGATGGAAAGACAGACATTGGTGCAGTAGAATATGCGGTAGAGTTGGACAAAACAGAATTAAATGCGTTGATCGAAAAAGCAGAAGGAATAGATACAAGCAAATACACAGAAGAAAGTGTAAAAGCATTTGAGGCGGCGCTTGCGGCAGCAAAAGAAGCATATGAGAATGCGGCAACACAGAAAGAGCTTGATGAAGCAGAGAGTGCGTTAAATCATGCAATTGAAGCACTGCAAGAAAAACCGGCAGATCCACAGGAGCCAACAAAACCACAGCAGCCGGTAGATCCACAGAAGCCAACAAAACCACAGCAGCCAACGACAAAACCTGATAAGCCACAGACATCAGAAAAGAAACCGGCAGCAAAAACAGGGGATGCTTCTGATACAATGCCAATGGGAATTTTGGCAATCGGAGCATTGAGTGTAGTTGTTTTGCTTGGAAAGAAAAAAAGAGGATAAGAAACAAATCTATTGAGAAATAGATAGTCCTAAAAAGAGGAGGCAGTGATTTACACAAGTCACTGCCTCCTCTATATATAACTGAACGAGTTTATTTCCAAGTATCCGTATTATTTAAACCGACATTTTTTGCTTTAAATACAGGGTCAAGCCCTTGTTTTTTCTGTTTTGTGTAATCGTCAAGCACTTTGAAAGCGATTCCGCCTAACAAGAAAATGACCAGGATATTTTCAATTGCCATGAATCCCATCAACACGTCTGCGAGATTCCACACAGTGCTAAAATCAGCCTGTGCACCGAGAAAAATCGCAATCAGACATGTGATGCGGAAACCATTCAACAGAACGCGATTGTTCTTGATGAACAGAATGTTTGATTCGGCGTAATAGTAATTTCCGATTAAACTTGTGAATGCAAATGCAAAAATGGAAAATGTAATAAAGTGGATACCAAGTGAACCGACATTTGCACTGATTGCAGCCTGTACATATGGGATACCGTCCAATTTTTCAGGAACGCCTGTCACTCCGGAAAGCAACAAGATAAAAGCGGTAGTCGTACAGATCATAAGTGTATCGATAAATACAGAAAGGACCTGAACCATTCCTTGTTTTACCGGGTGAGAAACAGTTGCGGTTGCGGATGCATTTGGTGCGCTACCCATACCGGCCTCATTGGAGAATAACCCACGTTTGATCCCGATTAAGACAGTACTTCCGGCAAATCCACCGAAGATTGCCCGAAAATCAAAAGCACCGTCAAAGATGAGTGAAAACATCTCAGGAACATGGTTTAAGTTTGTCAGTGTAATGAAGATTCCCATCAAAATGTAGATTCCAGCCATAATCGGAACAATTACAGAAGAAATGAATCCGATTCTGTGAACCCCTCCGAAGATGACAAATGCAGTTGCGGCAGCAATCAAAAGTCCGACAACGGCAGGAAGGATTGTATCGCTGTAATTTGGAATGTAATATTCCAAAGCAGATGACATATTATAAGTCTGAAGACCATTAAAACCATAGGCAAAACATGCAATCAGCAGAATGGAAAAGAGAACTCCAAGCCAACGTTTGCCGAGGGCACGTTCAATATAATAAGATGGACCTCCACGGAATTCTTTTCCGTCTTTTACTTTGTAAACCTGTGCCAGTGTACTTTCGATAAAGGCAGATGCACCGCCGACGATTGCCATAACCCACATCCAAAATACAGCACCCGGTCCTCCGGCTACAATTGCAGTTGCAATTCCGGCAATATTTCCGGTGCCGACTCTTGATGCAGTAGAAATCATCAGAGCCTGAAAAGAAGAGACAGATTTTCCATTGTCATTCTTTTCCGCTTTTTCTTTCAGCGCTTTGATCGCATCACCAATCAGACGAAATTGTACAAATTTTGTACGAATGGTAAAATAGATACCTGCAGCTACAAGTAAAAAGATTAGAATGTAGCTGTAGAGAAAGTCATTTAGACTTGCCAGTAAATTGTTAAACACAATAAGTTCCTCCTTTGCTTGGCAGAAAAAAGCAGCAAAGGATTTTTTTACTCATAAAAAAGTATCAACTTTTTCTATATCTTCTTATAACTTCTCGAATTGCCGATATATCCTTGTTTTTCAAGGTTTATCGGCTTTTCATATTTCTTAAAGCTACCGCAGAACTGGGTCTACACTACGCATATCTTCACTCTCAATCGTTGTATATTTCGTTGTAAATCACGCTATCATACTTCTCATTTCTTTATTTGCTCCAACTTCTGAGGCATGAGCATATAGGTTGAGTGTGATTGTTATGTTGGAATGTCCCATAATATACTGTAAATTCTTTGGGTTCATATTCTTTTGTGCTAATCTCGTACAAAATGTATGTCTTAGCGTATGCGGTGTGATATGTGGCAATGGAATATCATGTGTCTTGTTGTACTTCTTAATCATGCGTACGAATGCAGTTTTGTATGTTACTTGATGTGCAGGATAACCATTCTCTAAAAGAAACAGAAAGTGACGATAACCGTCAATCTCTTTTATCATAGGTTTCTGTTTCCTTTTCAGCACTCTCTTAAAGGCTTTTTCTGTTTCATCACTCATTGGCACTTTACGAATACCGCTTTTTGTTTTTGGTTCATTGATATAGTAACCGTCTTTATCTTTCAACAACTGATGATTGATATTGATTGAATGGTTTTCAAAATCTAAATCATGTTTTGTCAATCCGCATAACTCTGATATTCTTAATCCTGTTTTCAACAGTATCAGCACATCATCATAATATTTCTGATAACAGCTATCATGTGCTATGAAATCAAGTAATGCCTGCTCTTGTTCTTCACTTAATGCGACTTTAGTTTTACTGTCATTTTCAATCACTTCACTTAATGAAAAATCAAAAGGGTTCTTTCTTACATAATCATCATTGATTGCCATACCAAAGGACGCTTTTAATGAACGCTTATAGTTCTTGATTGTTCCAAAGGAAAAACCTTTCTGTTGCATACGGATTACCCATTCTCTAGCGTCTGATGGTTTAATACTGTCAATGCTCCTAGAACCGAGTATATCGTCCTCTAAGGCTTTCATAAGGTATTTTCTGCCGACTTCTGTATTCTTCGTTACATTTGGTCGCTGTGCGTTCTTTTTAGCGTATAACTGGCAAAGTGTCATTTTACCGCCCTGCGTGTCGATACCGTCATACAAATCTCTTTGTATGATACGTTCCTTTTCCCTTAGTGATAAATCATCTCGTTTGCCTTTCGGTGTTCTATCTGTCGGTAATAATTTCCAAGCATACACATATTTTGTTTTACCCAATGCGTCTACATATTTGTAAGTGTATCTTCCATCTGGTCTTTGACTTTCTCCTCTCTGTAATATTCGGTTTTTGTTATCTCGTCTTTTTAATGCTGACATCTTTCAAACTCCTTTCAAAGTATGAAAGAGCCTTGTATATACGACTTAATTAAATCATAACACGCACAAGGCTCTTTTGCATTAAATTTGTTCCAGTTTATCTATCACTTTTTCAAAATTCTTTTTCTTGATAAGTATACGATTCCCATTCATAACGACACATTCTCGTTTATGCTCATTGGCAATTTGACGCAATTTATTTTCGCCAATGCGGAAGTAACTGGACGCTTCCTCGATCGTCATAAGGTATCGTTCCCATAGTGGCATACTTAAATCGTGCATATAACTTCACCTCTTTTCTGTAAATCATTTTCTAAGCAATTCAACGGCTTTTGTCATAGCCCACAGGACTTCCACCTCTACATTATCCAATGTAGCCGTACCCATTGCGTGCGACGCTCTTAACGCTCAAGCTGTGGCTGTACGGGAGTATCATTATCAGACAGCACAGGTCATGGCGATAAAAGAGGACAAGTCTTTTACAAGAACACAGATAGGTTATCGCTCGCTTTTGCAGGGGAAAGGTCATGGCGTATCTGTTTCAACGGCTCGCTGTCTGTCTAAGGTATTGAATTGCTTTATTCAGTTGTCAAAGAACACAAAAGAAGAAAATCGTCTTTCCTATATACCGCGTTGGAAAATAGGGGAAATGTAACCAATATCCAAAACTTTTTCTTTTCACACCCTAACTCCCCATGAAACCGTTACTGTCAACTATGGAATGAAAGATTTTTTTCACTCCATATAGGGAACGACAACTATCAAATGTTAAGTTGAAAATGAAAATATTTTCTTCTTTTCACATCAACACTCAACTGCCAATGCCTGTTTGAATACAAAATCAAGAATAAAATATAATTTCTTCTTTCTTGCACTAACACTCGATACGAATACTGCTTTTGAATACAAATTGAAGAAAGTTTTTCCTCTTTCACATAACACTGTCCACTAATCATGAATTTCCGTCATGTTTCTCAAAAAAGTTTAGATTTTCTCAACTTCCACTCCATATAGGGAATAAACACCTTGTTTTGTTGCAGATTTCTAAAATCTTCTTTCACTTCATATAGGGACAGCAATACTCGATTTAATGAGTAGTTTTGAAAAAAAGTTAAATTTCCTTTTCTCGCACCATATCTGTACGCTAGTTGATGTTTTGTTGCAGATTTTTCTAAGAAATTAAAAAATACCGTCATTCTCTTGTGGAACAGCGGTATCTATGCGTTCTTCTATGGTTGATTTTTCTAACTGTAATAAATGTTTATGCTTGTCTTTGAGTTCTGCTTGTTCAATCATATCTTTCAGTATCGTTGTATGATTTTCTTTGTCCAATGCCTGTACCATTTTTATCGTTGGTGCAACTTGTCTTTGTAGCCAATGCAACGCCTTTTGTAAAGTATACGGCTCTGGCTTTGTAGTTAAGCGTATCGGTTCTCTGTTTTCCCCTACAAACCACGCCCAATCATCATTCATTTTCCATTGATTTTTTGGCTTATCGTCCTCTCTATCTACAAAGCGGACATAATGATTGATGATAGAAAAAGCGGTGCGTTCAGCGTCTCGATACACTAATAAATCTTTAACCGCATAATAGGCTCGTTCATTCTTCATGCGTATTTCAAAACGGTTCTTAATTTCTGTATCTTCAACTTCTGTGCCATTCTTGACATACTGTTCATAATTTTTCTGATAGGCACACATATATAATTCGCTACTTGTTGAACCAAGATATAAGGTTTCGCCTGTGTTCTTTGGTGTATCACTCCCACATTTCTCTGTACCGCTGTAATCTTTCTGCATACGGAAGTAGGAGATACATTCACCTACCTTATATTTTTCTTTTAACTTTGGAATATCCAATATTCCTGCTTTATCATTGATTGCCAAATCAAGTCGTTTCATCTTACCGCCTGCCGTTAAACAATCAAGCATAAAGTCATACCATGAGCGTTCCTGTGCCAATAAATAACTTTCCATTTGCCGACACCCTCTGCCTTTCAATTCCAACAAAACACCTAAATGCTCCTGCATGGAACACATAATGTTAATGTCGCCTAAAACATATTTACTTTCATATCCGTACTTTCCAAAATCTTCATAAAGCATATAATCAGCTTTCAGTTGTAATACATCACGAATAATCTTTAATGCGTCCATAGTAGGAAAGCGGACACGAAAGTAATCAATCAATAAGAATAATGGTTCTTGTGGATTGAAACGCTCAATCTGTTTTTCTATCGTTTGTTTTAGTTCAGCAGAGGGAACAACAGTCCCATTCTCTATCTGATTAAAATATGTACGACTG
Organism: Faecalimonas sp. LCP19S3_D12; assembly: GCF_052121495.1. Classification (GTDB taxonomy): domain Bacteria; phylum Bacillota; class Clostridia; order Lachnospirales; family Lachnospiraceae; genus Faecalimonas. The sequence goes on from NZ_JBQKED010000029.1 coordinate 28,899, forward strand.
ATACCACAAGCAACAGCAAGTTTTCTTTGCGTTACTCCGTATTCTTCACGCTTTTGTCTTAATTCTTCTATAAAGTTTTTATCATTCATTCTTCAATTCCTCCAATCAAAAAAGGCAACTACCATATTTGATAATTGCCTATACTTAAATTTTTCCTAAAAGAAAAAAGACAATCAATTTCTCGTTTGAAATCAACTGTCTTTCTTATGTTCTATTCAATTTTATGTGTTAAATGAGTATCTTCTAGTTAACACCCTGTTAAAAGCGGTTTTGCCTTGTAAATACAGCATTTTCCACTTAGTAGTGTATATTGTCTCTTGTTTTTTGTGCCCCCCTTGTTAGATAACGGGGGCTTGATAATCGCTTGCCACAGGCTCGCTCATGGTCGAAGCAATCCAGCACTTTGCCAGACAAGCTGGCATGGCGTTGATGGCTAAAGCCACGCCACCAGAACTGTCTCACTTCTCCCTATATACTATAATTTTGTAAGATTAAATATCCAACGCAACCAACTATTAACCGATGAAGCCCGTCTATTTATCTGCCCCTCATTACAAACATTATATTTTCTCATTTTATTTTCAATATCTTTTTTGGTTGGTTGTTCGCCATTTTCAATCATATAATCAAAAAAATCTGCAAAAATTTGGTGTTGTAAAATGAGAGAAACTAAAGTTAATTGCCGTTCTTTATAATCCATTTTATATATGCGAACACCTAATGCTGTTAACTCAACTAATTTTTGTCCGTCATCATTTCTTTTTATAAATAATCCCAAATATCTACCAGCATTAAAATAATAATCCGACTGTCTGATATCAAACTGCATTAATTCTGCTATTTGTACTGTAGTCAATGGATTATCATAAAGATTTTCCAATAATGAAATAACTCTATCTAAAGAATCTGCTTGAATAAAAGGTGGTGTTTCTTTTGTAGCAAGGTCTTGACAGTCATTTGTCATTACCGAAGTATCTTGACGGACTGTAATCAAGTCTTCTAAAGTGATACTTGTATCTTGTAAAGAATAATTTTTTGTTTGTACTAACTCAATTGAAGAAAAATCATTTAAATCATTAAACCTATATTCAAATAATCTATAGATTTTGTTGGAATAAATTGAAAACACTAATCTAATCGGTTTTGTGACTCTTGTTTTCCAAAGTCTATAAGGATAATATAGTTGCCTTATATGAAAATCTTCATGAACTACATTTTTGGCTTCCATAATGATAACAGAATCATCATTTTCAAATCCACCATCAATTTCACATTGTGCGTTATTTACTTCAATATGCTTTTGCGTATTTGAAAAGCAATCTATCACAAAATCAAATTTCCCTGTTCCCATTCTCCCGTTGAATGTTGAAACATTTGGTGTTGTTTGCAGAAAATCGTCTAGTATCCCCGAAAGAATGAGAACATTTATAGCATTAGCTTCTGAATTGATATTATTTATATCAATAGACTCATATTCTGGAATTTCAACATGATCCATTTGCGTCACATGTTCTTCTAATTCAGGAATTTCTTCATATAGCAAAAAATCGCTTAATACATAAGAACTTCGACTATCCGGCAAAATGTTTATTTTATTTATTTTGAATATTTCTGGTAAAGAGTCACTACTATCCCATTTTGCCATTAATCGCGGCTCTTTAAATTCCTTGATTTGACTTGCCTTAATATGAAAAACACCATTTTTCTTTATTTGTTCAATTATTCCATATTTCTCAATTAAACACTTCCATGCATCATTAGCAGATATACTCTTATTTTTCTTCTTTATCATAATAAATTAGAACCTCGTTAATTTCGCCTCTTGAATTACCGTTACTATTAATGTTTCTTTTTGCTTTTACTGTGAGAATCTTATATTCAGAGTATAAATTTCTAATTTCTGCACAGTCAGAGTTTGATTGCAAAAATGAGATCCCTTTTCTTTTTAGTTTGTCACACTCTTGTTTTAATTCGATTTGTTGTTGATAGGAGAAACCTCCCTCAGTATAGCCTGTAAATGAAGCAGACGAAGATATGGGCATATACGGTGGATCTAGATAAACAAACGCACCTTTTCGCAATCCTTTAAGAGCTTCTTTATAATCACCTCGACAAATTTTAATCCCTTTTTGATTAAGATATTTGGACATAGCTCTAATTGTCGTTTTATCTACTATTCGAGGATTTTTATATTTTCCATATGGGGAATTAAATTGCCCTGCAGAATTAACACGATATAATCCATTGTAGCAAGTCTTATTTAAATAAATAATTCTAGCAGCCTTTTTTATTGAACTTAAATTTTCATATTCATCTTCTCTATCTATCCCTCGTATTTCGTAAAAATAGTCAGAACTATTATTTTCGGCATGAATTTCAAGTTCTTTAATTAATTCTTCTGGGTAATCTCTTACAATTTCATATACATTAATCAATTCGGCATTAAAATCATTTATTACTGCCTTTTTAGGTTGCAACTCAAAGAAAACAGCACCACCACCTACAAATGGCTCTACATAAGTTGAATAATCATTAGGAATTAATGGTAAAATTTCAGAAAGTAGTTGTCTTTTACCACCAACCCATTTTAATATAGGACTAACCAACAAATTTTTAGGCATACCTTTTCCCCTTTCTATAATACTAAATTTTTCAAAATTCATTTGATATTATACGGTACATTATAGCACCTTTAATAGTAATAGTCATTTCTTTTCTAAGTTTACGCTAAGTATTTTTCATATCTCAATATATTTCAGCATAAGTCGTTTTTCAAGGTTCTTTCATTTGTTGTAAAATCGTTGTAAATTTAATGTTATTTTTCCTTTTAAATGCCTTTATATGTTGTATTTATAAGCATTTTTGAAATTTCAACCTCTTTTTTTCTTAAAAAAAGTACTTGTGGTCAAATTTGATTGGCTTTCACAGGTACTTGCTACTTTTTTCTAGATTTTATTTGGTTAAAGTGTAATATAAAAATGAGGGAAAGTCAAGAAATACTTAACTACGTGAATCATTTAACGTAAGAAAATGTGTGCAAAGTGCGTACAAATGTGTTATTCTTATATACAAATCAAAAAAACAGGAGGAGAAATAAGCGATGAATCAAGGAATAAAAGTTGTAAAAATAGCATTATTAGGTTTGGGAACAGTAGGAAGCGGTGTATATAAATTAATTGAAGAAAAGGGAGAAGAATTTGAAAAACGCACGGGTGCGAAGATTCAGATTGAAAAAATTCTGGTACATAATCTGAAAAAAGAAAGACCGGGAGTGAAGAAGTGTCTTTTGACAGATCAGTGGAAAGAGATCATTGAAAATGATGAGATTGAGCTTGTGATAGAAGTGATGGGGGGAATCGAACCGGCAAAAGCTATGATTTTGGAGGCGTTAAATGCAGGAAAAAATGTAGTGACAGCGAATAAAGATCTGGTAGCAGAGCACGGAAAAGAACTGTTTGAAGCAGCAGAGAGGAATCAAAAAGACTTTTTATTCGAGGCGGCTGTCGCAGGTGGTATTCCAATCATCCGTCCGCTGAAACAGTGTCTTGCGGGAAATGAGATTTCAGATGTCATCGGAATTGTCAATGGAACAACCAATTATATTTTAACTAAGATGTGCGAAGAAGGAATGGATTTTCAGGAGGCGCTTGCAAAAGCGACCGAGCTTGGATATGCGGAAGCAGATCCTACAGCGGATATAGAAGGATACGATGCAGGGCGGAAGGTTGCAATCATGGCATCGATTGCATTTCATTCCAGAGTCGTTTTTTCGGATGTCTATACAGAGGGAATCACAAAAATTACAGCAAAAGATATTGCGTATGCAAAGGAATTTGACAGTGTGATCAAACTGCTCGGCGCAGCTCACCATACAGAAAAAGGAATCGAGGTAGCTGTCTATCCGATGATGATTTCAAATCAGCACCCACTTGCATCGGTAAGAGATTCGTTCAATGCAGTATTTGTGCATGGAGATGCGGTGGACGATGCCATGTTTTATGGAAGAGGCGCGGGAGAACTTCCGACGGCAAGCGCGATTGTGGGAGATGTTTTGGATGTTGTGAGAAATATGGAATATGGATGTACCAGCAGAATTGGCTGCGGCTGTTATCGAGAAACACAGGTTAAATCAATAGCCGATGTCAAGAATAAATTTTTCCTTCGCATGCAAGTTACGAATCAGCCGGGAGTGCTGGCAAGCATTGCAAATGTATTTGGAAAACATAAGGTAAGTATCGAACGAATCATTCAAAAAGATGTTGAAAAAGAAAAAGCGGAGCTGGTAATCGTGACAGAGTATGTGAAAGAAGGATATTTACAGGAGGCGTTAGATGAGCTGATGCAAATGCCGATTTTGGAGGAAATCAGCAGTAAGATCCGTGTTTATTAAAAATCAGCCTTTACGTGAAAAACAGATTGTGTTACAATTGTCGAGGAAAAATAAAATAAAAAGAAAAGCAGAGTAAGAGTATGTGCGTTAAGTGCCAGTTGGACGGGGAGTTGCCAGTCGGACGAAAAGCAAAATTGCTTGCGGTACATACTCTGCATCCCGCTGCTGCACATGACAGATATAAGGAAAATACCTGCTATGCGTAGCTTCAGGACTACTGCAAAGGAGGTATTTTTTATGTTGCAAATGAAGAAACAATTTGCAGACTCTTTTGAGGAGTTGAAGAACTTGAGGACACTTGTGGTGACAGCGCTGCTGATTGCCATTGCCGTCGTACTTGGATTTTTCAGTGTTCAGTTGACGGAAAATCTGAAAATCGGTTTTTCATTTATTGCCAATGAACTGACTGCCATGCTTTTTGGTCCGGTAGTTGGCGGTATTATGGGAGGGATTGCCGATATTATCAAATATCTGCTCAAACCTACCGGCCCGTTTTTCTTTGGGTTTACATTCAATGCGATACTCGGAGCAGTGATCTATGGTGTGATGCTCTATAAAAAGCCGATCAGCTTTAAAAGAATATTGGCGTCAAAGATTGTTGTGGCAATCGTTGTCAATGTATTTTTGAATACATATTGGCTTTCGATGTTATATGGAAATGCATTTATGGCAATTTTGCCTCCACGTCTGATCAAACAGATCATCATGGTGCCGATACAGTCAATCATGCTATATGCGGTTGTTGAGGTGCTCGCAAAAGCAAAAGTCTTTTCCGCATTTCGAGTGAAAGTATAAAATAATTAAAGAAGAATGTGGCATACTAAAGCAAAAAGGAGAATGCGAGATGACGGCAGAAGTAATCTCTTATTTGCTTTCACAGGAGAATGAAAAGGAGTACTTGCAGTCTCAGATGGTTCTGCAATGTGCTCCTTTTCTGAAAAGAATAAAGATAGCAGGTATGTTTTGCGCGAAGTGCTTTGACGAGAAAATATATGTGGAAGTATTGAACAATACGGATATCTGTTATAAACTGCTCTATAAAGTGCAGAGTGGTTTTCAAGTGTTCTTATATCGAAAAGAAGAATTTCAAAACTATCTGAGAAGGACAGAGGTGCGTAAGTTTTTAATAGCATATGGATATGACTGTGAGCATATGGAAAACTGTTTGAATCTGCTTCGTATGAGACTAGAATGCTATTTGCAGAAAGAACAGCTATTTCCGCATGAGATAGGTGTGTTCTTGGGGTATCCGCCTGAGGATGTAAAAGCCTTTATAAAGCAAAATGGGAAGGGGGCAGTTTTGTGTGGACATTGGAAGGTTTATTCGAATATAAAGAAAGCACAACTACAGTTTTTGATGTATGATATGGCAAAAGTGCATGCGGTCAATGAATATTTATGTGGAAAGTCTGTGTGGAAAATCGCATTGCAGAACAATTGTTTTTCGTGGTACAATGGAGAGCGTGAAAAGGAGGAATTAACGATATGAGTTATGCAGATAAAGTGTTTATAGATATGTGCCGTGATATTATTGATAACGGTGTCAGTACGGAAGGCGAAAAGGTGCGCCCAAAGTGGGAGGATGGAAGCTTTGCCTATACGCTGAAAAAGTTTTGTGTGGTGAATCGGTATGATTTGTCAAAGGAATTTCCAGCGTTGACACTTCGACGTACCGGTATCAAAAGTTGTGTGGATGAGCTGTTGTGGATCTGGCAGAGAAAATCCAATAATGTGCATGATCTAAAGCCACATATTTGGGATAGCTGGGCGGATGAAGATGGTTCAATCGGCAAAGCTTATGGATATCAGATGAGTGTAAAGCATCAATATAAAGAGGGAATGATGGATCAGGTGGACCGCGTAATCTATGATTTAAAGAATAATCCATATAGCCGTCGTATTATGACAAATATTTATGTCCACCAGGATTTGCACGAGATGAACCTGTATCCGTGTGCGTACAGCATGACATTTAATGTGACAAAGAAAAATGACAGTGACAAGCTGGTCTTAAACGGAATTTTAAACCAGCGTTCTCAGGATGTGCTTGCGGCGAATAACTGGAATGTATGCCAGTATGCAGTGTTGATGCATATGCTGGCACAGGTGTGTGATATGCAAGTGGGCGAGTTTGTCCATGTGATCGCAGATGCGCATATTTATGACAGACATATTCCGCTTGTGGAAGAACTGATTTCGAGAGAGCCGCTGCCTGCACCTACGTTCTGGCTGAATCCAAAGGTGAAGGATTTTTATGAGTTTACACCGGATGATGTGCGTCTGGACAATTATGAGACAGGACCACAGATTAAAAATATTCCGATTGCAGTGTAGGAGGAAAAAAGATGAATTTGATTGTAGCAGTGGATAAGAATTGGGCAATTGGTCTGCATAATAAACTTTTGGTAAGTATTCCGGCAGATATGAAATTTTTCCGTGAGACGACGATGGGAAAAGTGGTCGTGATGGGAAGAAAGACATTGGAGAGTTTTCCGGGGGAGCAGCCACTCAAAAAGAGAACGAATATTGTTCTGACAAGTGATAAGAATTACAAGGTCAAAGATGCTGTTGTAGTCAACAGTGTGGAAGCGCTTTTGGAGGAAGTGAAACAGTATAACGATGAGGATATTTATGTAATCGGCGGGGAAAGCATTTACCGTCAGCTTCTCCCATACTGTAAGGTTGCGCACATTACAAAGATTGACCATGCGTATGAGGCAGATACATATTTCCCAAATCTGGATGAGATGCCGGAGTGGAAGATTGCAGGGGTCAGCGAGGAACAGACATATTTCAATCTGGAATATGAATTTGTAAAATACGAAAGAATTGGTTAGGAGATAAGACAAGATGATAAAAGTGATTGCATCAGATATGGACGGGACGCTGCTTGGGTTAGATCATAAGGTCGCACCGAGGACATTGGAGGCAATTCATAGTGCACAGGAGCAGGGAATTCGTTTTATGATCGCGACAGGAAGAAATTTCCGAAGTGCAATGGAGGAACTGGAGGAATTGGACCTAGAGTGTGATTATCTTGTGGGAAGTGGCGCAGAAGTGAGAAATCCGCAAAGAGAAGTGGTGCTGCAAACACCGATTCCGATTGAGGTGTGTGAAGAACTATATTGGCAGCTGATAAAATTTCCAGTGTCGATCATCTTTTCTACAGATGATTTTGACTATCGAATCGGAACCGAGGAGGAGATTGAGGAAAGCATTGTAGAGCAGATTCATCTGTTCCATCTGGATTTGGAGCCGGAGAAAATCCGACATTCTGAATTGTATGAGCGTATCTGGAAAGCGACCAGAAGAATATCGGATTTTGCAGAATTAAAAGAGGGAAAAGCGCCAATCTATAAGGTTTTTATTTTTACCGAAGATATTCCGCTATTGAAACGGATTCAGAGCGTACTAGATGAAAACAACAAGGTTGCGGTGGCATCTTCGTTTATTACCAATCTGGAGATTACAGATGTACATGCGCAGAAAGGACCCATGTTAAAGCGGTATATTGAGTCGCTTGGATATACGATGGATGAAGTGATGGTATTTGGCGACAGTATGAATGATTACTCAATGCTTTCTATGGATTTTGGAGCGACGGTTGCAATGGAAAATGCGGAACCTGAGATTAAAGAAGTGGCAAAATATGTGACAAAAAGCAATGAAGCGTATGGAGTGGCGTATGCCATAGAAGAGCTTTTGAAGCATTATAAAGAAACAAAGGAGGGCGTGTCTTAAGAAGACAGCCCTTCTTTTCTGAGCTCCTGCATTTGCCGTAAGACCTCTAAATCGGATTCTTTTAAGCGAAGATTGGACTCGAGAGATTCCCCGTCCGGTGTTGTAACTTTGATTTCAATGATTGTATCTTTACAGAGTGCTCTTTTTGAAACAGCATCTAAAAAAGAAGGAAACTTTGGATGGTTTTGTTTGAGTGTTGCTAACATGCTTTTTACCTGCATGAATTTCATCGGATTTATCATAAATAGTCATTCTCCTTTTAGTTTATAATTGCTTTTTTAATAGTTGTGATATAGTTTCTCGTTGATACATTCGTATTATCTATTTTAAAAAATCAAACAGATGTTGTCAATTGGTACAGGAAAATGATATGATGATTATTATGGATTCTGCTTCGGATATCACAAAGAAGGAAGCAGTGGTGATGACTATCCGAACCGTTTCTTTTAAGATAAGATTTTCAGGTGAGGAGTTTCATTAGAATACAGAGGAAGACTTTAGTTTTGTAAAAAGGGAAAAACTTTAGTTGACAAAAGTGTCAGAAAATTTTATAATAACTCTAAATTGTCTGTAAAATACAGTGTCAAGGAGGAGTACACAGTTTTTGAAAAACTGGTCGGCAATATAGAAAATGATTCGCCCTAAGCTGTATGCTTGGGGTGTTTTTTTTGTATCTGGAAGGAGGACATATATGAGGAAGATTACAGGAAATAAATTGTTTGTGAAGGCGCTAAAAGAAGAAGGGGTGGATATTCTGTTTGGCTATCCAGGCGCCTGTACGATTGATATCAGCGATGAGCTTTATAAGCAGGACTATACAAAAGTGATTTTGCCAAGACACGAGCAGGCGCTTGTGCATGCGGCGGATGCCTATGCAAGATCTACCGGAAAGGTAGGTGTCTGTCTTGTGACAAGCGGTCCCGGGGCGACGAATCTTGTTACCGGAATTGCGACAGCCAACTATGACAGTGTTCCGCTTGTGTGTTTTACAGGGCAGGTCGCAAGAAATCTGATCGGAAATGATGCATTTCAGGAAGTTGATATTGTTGGAATTACAAGAAGCATCTGCAAATATGGAATTACGGTACAAAAAAGAGAAGATTTGGGGCGGATTATCAAAGAAGCATTTTATATTGCAAGGACAGGAAGACCGGGACCGGTAGTGATTGACCTTCCAAAAGATGTGATGGCAGAACTTGGAAGTCCTGAGTATCCGCAGACTGTGAATATCAGAGGGTATAAGCCGAATACAGAGGTTCATATCGGACAGTTAAAACGTGCCATGAAGATGCTGAATAAAGCGAAAAAACCGCTGTTTTTAGCAGGGGGCGGCGTCAAGATTGCCAATGCAGCCGAGATATTTACGAAAATTGTAGACATCACAAAGATTCCGGTAGTGACAACGATCATGGGAAGAGGAGCGATTCCTACGAATCACCCACTGTTTATCGGAAATTTGGGCATGCATGGAGCATATGCGGCAAATATGGCAGTCAGTGAATGTGATCTTTTGTTTTCGATTGGAACAAGATTCAATGATCGGATTACCGGAAAGATACATGAATTTGCTCCAAATGCACAGATTGTACACATTGATATTGACACTGCGTCTATCTCCAGAAATGTACATGTAGATATTCCGATTGTGGCAGATGCGAAAACTGCGACCGAAAAGATTTTGGAGTATGCGGCCTTTCATGATACGGCACAGTGGCTTGAAAAGATAGAAGGATGGAAAGAGGAACATCCATTGAAAATGAAGGAAAAACTAGTGCTGACACCACAAAAAGTCATTGAGACAATCAATGAGACATTTGAGGAGGCAATTGTGGTGACAGATGTGGGACAGCATCAGATGTTCACAACACAATATCTGGAACTGACGGAGAAAAAACAACTTTTGACATCCGGTGGACTGGGGACAATGGGGTATGGATTTCCGGGGGCGATCGGCGCACAACTTGGCAATCCAGACACGCCGGTCATTGCGATTTCCGGAGATGGTGGTATGCAGATGAATATACAGGAATTTGCAACTGCAGTCGGGCAAGAACTTCCTCTCATTTTATGTGTGTTTAATAATAACTATCTTGGAATGGTGCGTCAGTGGCAGAAGTTATTTTACGGAAAGCGTTATTCCATGACCTGCCTTCGTGCCAGAAAATCCTGTGAGGGAAAATGCGGAACACCGGAATGTGAGTGCCCGCCGTATACACCTGACTTTGTGAAACTGGCAGAGAGCTATGGCGCAAAAGGAATTCGCGTATTCCAATCAGAGGAAATCAAAGAAGCATTTGAAGAGGCGAGAAAGAATACGAAGACCCCGACATTGATTGAATTCATTATGGATCCGGAGGACTTGGTATATCCGATGATCAAGCCGGGCGGAACATTAGAAGAGATGTTGATGGATTGTTAGGAGGAGCAAAAATTATGAATACGACAATGAAAAAGAGATGGATTTCTCTGTATGTGGAAAATCAGGTAGGTGTACTTCCTAAAATATCAGGGTTGTTTTCCGGAAAATTATACAATTTGGAAAGCCTTACCGTAGGAACAACGGAGGATCCGACGATTTCGCGAATGACGATCGAGACAGTCAGTGATGATGAGACATTTGAACAGATCAAAAAACAGCTCAATAAATTTGTGGAGGTCATTAAAGTAATTGACTTTACAAACAGTTCTGTGTGCATGAAAGAACTAATGTATGTGAAAGTCAAAAAATGTACGAGAGAGGATAAAGAAGAACTGTTCCAGATTGCACAGTCTTTTAAAGCAAAGATCATCGATTACGGGAAAGACAGCCTGCTTTTGGAATTTGTGCAGACGGCGTCAAAAAATGATGCGCTGATTAAGCTGATGAATGAAGAGTTTAAGGCAATTGAGGTTGTCCGTGGCGGAAGCGTTGGAATAGAAGCAATCAATATGGCAGAACGATAAGTATCTTAGTCTCTTTTTGAAAAAACACAAAAAACAGAGTGCGCTCTATTGACAGGCGGATAAAAAAGTATAATAATAAAAAACAAGAGAAATCAGTAACGGAATGGAGGAATTGTGATGAGTAAAAAAGAGATAGATTGGTCAAATATCGGATTTGGCTATGTGCAGACGGATAAAAGATATGTTTCAAATTATAAAGATGGAAAATGGGATGCAGGCGGACTTACAGAAGAGGCAAATGTGGTATTAAATGAGTGTGCGGGTGTTCTTCAGTATGCTCAGACAGTTTTTGAAGGGCTTAAAGCATATAGAACTGAAGATGGACATATTGTCACATTTCGTCCGGATTTGAATGCGAGCAGAATGGCAGACAGTGCAAGAAGACTGGAGATGCCGGTATTTCCGGAAGATCGTTTTATAAAGGCGGTTGAGCAGGTTGTTGCGGCAAATGCAGATTATGTGCCTCCATATGGTTCAGGAGCTACATTGTATATCCGCCCGTATATGTTTGGAACGAATCCGGTGATCGGAGTGAAACCGGCAGATGAATATCAATTTCGTGTATTTGCAACACCGGTAGGACCGTATTTCAAAGGTGGTGCAAAACCAATCACAATTCGTGTGTGCGATTTTGATCGTGCGGCACCACATGGGACAGGGCATATCAAAGCGGGATTGAACTATGCGATGAGCCTCTATGCGATCATGGACGCACATCGACAGGGATACGATGAGAATATGTACTTAGATTCTGCGACAAGAACAAAAGTAGAAGAAACAGGTGGAGCGAACTTTATCTTTATTACAAAAGACAACAAGTTGGTAACGCCGAAATCTGATACGATTCTTCCATCCATCACCAGACGTTCACTTGTATATGTTGCAAAAGAGTACCTTGGTATGGAAGTGGAAGAAAGAGAAGTGTTGTTTGAAGAAGTGAAGCAGTTTGCAGAGTGTGGTCTTTGCGGAACAGCAGCAGTCATCTCACCGGTTGGAAAAGTGGTAGATCATGGAAAAGAGATCTGCTTCCCAAGTGGAATGGAAGAGATGGGACCTGTGACAAAGAAATTATATGACACATTGACAGGAATTCAGATGGGACATATCAAAGCTCCGGAAGGCTGGATTAAAGTTATTAAATAGGAAAGAAACAGAAGGGACATCGCAGAGAGTTGTGACGTCCCTAATTTTGTCTAAAGCTGAAAGATGTGCGTGGCAATCGTAAAATAGATGATGATGGAGCAGGTATCCACGAGTGTTGTAATAAGCGGAGCTGCCATGATTGCAGGATCTAAATGTACTTTTTTTGCAAACAGTGGCAGAATACAGCCGATGATCTTTGATAAAATGACAGTGCAAATCAGGGAAAGACCAATCACGACAGCAAGCTTCAAATTTTTGTACATGATAAAAATTCGCAGTCCGTTTGCGAGTGCAAGTCCAAGACTTACAAGCAGTGCGACACGGAATTCTTTGAACATGACTCTGAAAATATCTTTGAAACGGATCTCGTCCAATGCAAGTCCGCGTATGATTAAAGTGGAGCTCTGAGAACCACAGTTTCCGCCGGTATCCATCAGCATTGGAATGAAGGAGACAAGCAGAGGGATAGCAGCAAATGCATTTTCATATTGTGTTATAATTGTTCCGGTGATGGTTGACGACAGCATTAAAATCAAAAGCCATAAAAAACGGTTTTTTGCATGTGAAAAGACTGAAGTCTCAAAATAAGTTTTTTCACTTGGATTTACAGCACCCATGATAGAGATATCTTCGGTGGCCTCATCCACCATAACGTCCATAGCATCGTCCACAGTGATGATTCCCACCATTCGGTTATCGAGGTCTACAACAGGAAGTGCGAGCAGATCGTATTTGGAAAACAGTCTGGCTGTCTCTTCCTGATCGGTATGTGTGCCTACAGAGATAATCTCAGTCTCCATAATATCCTGAATAAATGTATTGTCGTCTAAAGTCATCAGGTCTTTGGCAGAGACAATTCCAATCAAACGACGGTTTTCCAACACATAGCACGTATAAATGGTCTCTTTGTGGATTCCGACTTCTTTGATATGTTTCATAGTCTCTTTGATTGTCATAGTCTTCTTTAAAGATACATATTCGGTTGTCATGATACTTCCCGCGCTGTTTTCAGGGAATTTCAAAAGTTGATTGATCAGATCTCGTTTATCGGAACTAACAGTATGCAAAATCCTGGTTACAAGGTTTGCCGGAAGTTCCTCTAATAAATCTACTGTGTCATCCATATATAAATTATCCAGCAGTTCACGAAGTTCTTTTTCGGTAAAAATTTTTACAAGGTAAGACTGAATGGGATTACTCATATTGGAGAATACATCTGCAGCTTTGTCCTTGGGAATCAGACGAAACGCAAAGGCTCTCTCCTTGTCTTCTAAGTTAGAAAGCAGCAGGGCAATGTCTACTGCATTCATTATCTCCAACGTGTTTTTGAGCGTTTTGAAATCTCTTTTCTCTAACAGTTCGATAAAAGTTGTTCTGTTCATAGTCCGTTCTCCTTTTCATTATTTTATTTTTCGTTTGTATTTGGGGATCAAAACTGGCACCAGCATCCATTGCCCTCACCTCCTCGTATAAAAATTTAAGAACAAGATACCTGTTCGCTGCAGTGCGATGCAATTTCTACGCAATAAAAAATCCCGCCAAAGCAAAAACAATGGCGGGAATCATTCCGTGACAACATCGTTCAAGCTTTAGCATCACAGGGCATATAAATTGCATTAAGATATGCCTTATCTGCGACATATCCTGCTAACCAGCGAATCGTGTCTCCACGTTGTTGCGGCAGCAATCTTAGGAAAATCCAAATCCCTGTGGTAGCCTCACCTACCGAATCTTATTCTTTTTGTTAGTCTAATACAGAGAAACAGAACTTGTCAATAGTTTTATTCAAAATTTGCTCCAAAACTAAAAATATGCTATAATATATCAGCTTATGTAAAAATAGGAGGGATGCTCTGTGGAGGCGTATACAAGTTTTGCGGCTGTCTATGATACCTTTATGGATAATATTCCATATGAAGAGTGGGGAAAATATTTGAAAAATCTGTTATACGAATACGGTGTGCGTGAGGGACTTGTATTAGAACTTGGCTGTGGAACCGGGAATATGACAGAGATTCTGGCACAATCCGGCTACGATATGATCGGGGTGGACAATGCAGAAGAGATGCTTGAGATTGCGATAGAAAAAAGGATGAAATCTGGGCTTGATATTTTATATCTTCAGCAGGATATGCGAGAATTTGAACTGTATGGAACAGTGAAAGCAATTGTCAGTATCTGTGATTCTGTCAATTATATATTAGAGGAAGAAGAGCTGGAGGAGGTATTTCGGCTCGTTAATAATTATCTTGATCCTGGCGGAGTGTTTATCTTTGATTTCAACACGGTTTATAAATACAGGGAAATACTAGGTGATCAGACGATTGCAGAGAACCGTGAGGAATGCAGTTTTATCTGGGATAATTATTATTACGAAGAGGAAAGAATAAATGAATATGAACTCAGTCTGTTTATTCGGGAAGAAGATTCTGAGTTGTATCGCAAATACCAAGAGACACATTTTCAAAAGGCGTATGACCTGGAGACAATGAAAAGGCTGATTACACAGTCTGGATTAGAATATATTACGGCATATGATGCGTTTACAAAAGAAGCACCGACAAAGGCGAGTGAACGAATCTATGTGATTGCAAGAGAAAGAGGGAAATAAGATTGAAAATGAGAAGTAGAGGGTATCCATTACCTTAAGCACACGACAAATAAGCCATCTTTCGGTGGCTGCTTTAAAAATTGAATATTGAGAAGTTAAGGTTATGCGG
>NZ_JBQKED010000030.1:0-40745 GCF_052121495.1 Faecalimonas sp. LCP19S3_D12
GACACTCTGTTTGTCATGCAGTTTTCAAGGTTCAACTATATCTGAAATGCATTTTTGCAATTCATTTAAAAACCTTTCATTTTAGACTTGACTTTTAATAGTTAGTCTTTCTCCGAGTGCTGCTAATGTTCCGTCTGCTTTCAGCTCTTTCAAAACGGTATTCACTTCATCACGCAGCTGTTCATGGTCATATGCAAATAAATAGTATGCATAATTATTTTCCGCAATCATTTCCGTATCTTCGGGACTTACGTCTGTCGCCTGAAGATCAAAGTTATAGACATCCTGATATGCTTTGAACATCGCATAATCAATGATGACATAATCCACACTTCCATCTTCAATCTGTTGTAAAGTCACCGGTGTTTCCTGCTCGGAATAAGTCAAATTCGTCTGTTTATCCGGATTTTCTTCATTCCATTTTTCTTCCGCAAGGGTAATGGAAACACCGGATGAAACAACTGTTGTCTTGCCTGCTGCCGTTTCAAAAGAATTGATGGAATCATTTCCCTTTTTCGTAACCCATACATAGGAAATCTCATCGTATGGATAGCTGTATAAATAGCTTTTGGAACGCTTTTCACTGTACGAGAAGTTATTGACTGCAATATCGTAAGAACCACTCAATGTCCCTTCAAACATCGAACCGAAATCCGTTGTCACAAACTCTAAGTTATATTGCGGAAGTTTTTTAAATACAGCCTTTAACACATCTATATCATATCCTGTGTTTTCCCCATCATCTCCGATGGTGGTATACGGATTGGTTGTTCCGCTAGTAGCAACTTTAATGGTTGTTTTATCTGTTGCTTCCTGTTTTGCATTGTTACCGCAGCCAGCCAATATTGTTGCTGCAAGTCCTACTGCTAATACTGATTTTAATAAACTTCTTTTCTTCATAATCTGTTCTGCTCCCCCTTTTTTATAATTACTTTTTATTTTTTCTTAAAAACTTTTCTTCCGGCGTTCTGGATAAAAATCTTCTTGTCTGTGGTGTCGACCATAGCTCCTCGAAATCAATCTGATCTACAAATTTGGCGTTATAGGAATTAAAAATCGTACTGTTTTTAGGCTCTCTTGAAAAATCCTTGAAATATGTATTGTTTTTAAATGCAGGAATTTCATATAAATCTCTTGCATAAGCCCAAATGTTTCTGTACTCTGTCATTCGTTTTTTCTGAGGACCTAAATTTCTGTAATAGTAAGAATCCCATCTTGCCAATGTCACAAAGAAACGGACATCGCTATCTGTCACATAATCTCCAAACAGGAAACGGTTATATTCCAGTCTTTCCTCCAGCTTATCCATAGCATTGAAAAAGTCATCATACGCTTCGTTATATGCCGCCAGGCTTTGACTAAATGCCATTCTATAGTGCGCATTATTGATGTTCGGGAACAGCCAGTCGTTCAAGATATCAATTTCTTTTCTCAAATGTTCAGGGTATAAATCCGGCGCATCTTCTGCCTGCCAAGGTTCAAATGCCACTTCAAAATAATTGGTCAGTCTGTGGTAGTCATTGTTCACAATCTTATTCGTCGTTGTATCCACAAGTGATGGAACCGTTGCCCTTCCGTCATAATCCGGATCTGCATTGAAATAAAACTCACTTAGGAATTTTGCTTTTGTTACCGGATCCTCGTGATTTGGCTGATCTTCAAATCCCCATCCGTATTTATTGCTCTGTCCGGTACTCGTCACAATCTGTACACTGATGGCATCCTCCAGCCCTAACAGCTCTCGCACAATAGATGCTCTGTTTGACCAGTGGCACCCCTTTGCCCAAAACAGTCGATATCGTCCCTTTTCCGCTTTTAATTCTCCTTCTTTATCACCAAACGGTGTTCTAAAACGATTTGGTTGTCGGACAAAAGCACCTCTGTTATCAATTTCTGATTTTGTTTCCTGTGGTCTTGGTCTGACATTTCTTTCTTTGGCTTCCAGCTCAATTTCTTCATCTGTCCATACTACTGAATTGTTTTCTACTCCACTCATAATATCATCCTCCTGAAATTAATTTTATGTTTGCAGTATACTCGCAATTTTTCTACTTGTATAATACATAAAATATAAGACCGGTTATAGAGAATAGCTAATGCCCCTATGTTCCATAATTATATCTAATTTTCGATTATCTTTATAAATACTATACTTTCAAGCATTTTAAAGGATAGAAAACACCCATTTTCCCACGAATTTACCACAACTGAATGAGCCTTGATATGATATTAAAAGTCAAAAAAGAAGACCAGATTACTTACTGAAATATCCGGTCTTCTTTTCGATGCTTTAACGAAATCAAATTTAAAACACATTTGTTTTATTTGTAATAATATACCATTTTATAATGATAACCACTTGGTTTTTTCGCCCAATATGTACCGTAATATTGAGGCTGTTTTACATGAATGCTTGTCCATGTTACTTTAAAAGTATGTTTGTCATATAATCTATAAGCTTTCAGTTCGGCTCTTTTAACTTTTCTACCATTGTATGTACTCGGAACTTTTTTTGAACCTGAATGCCCTATTGTATAACTTTTACTAAAACTAAAACCTAATGTTGCTTGAGCTTTTTCTTTTACATTCCACGCAACATTTGAACTTGCAGAAAAGGATGTCGCTTTCATTTGGCTTAAAGAAATAGTTACACCAGGTTCTCCTGAAACAGACTGTCCTGTATATGCTCCTATTTCACTTGAACAATTTAATTTTGTTACTTTATATGTAATATGGCTTCTTGTTTGAATATCAGGTATTTCTTCTGTTTCATCAATAATATTTGTATCAAAAACATCAAATTCTTCAACTACTTCACTATCAGGTAAGTTTTCTTGTTTCGTTTTTGCATGAACACTTAAAGTGTTTCCAGTTAATATTATAGCAACTGCTAACAATAATGATATCGTTTTCTTCATAAATCAGTTCCTCTTTCTGTCAAAAATAAAATACATAGATAACATAAGACACGCAATTCTAATGCTCCATGAATAATTAGAAATTCTGCTTATAGCATATTCAGTAGTAGTTATATCTATACAATCCGAAATAATAGTCGCTATTGGTGTAGAGAGTAAACATATACATACTAATATCACTATTTTTTTCAAATTTCTATTTTGCATTAAAATCCTCCCTTCCTAATTTTCAAGTTAGTTTTATCTAACTACAGATTAATAAAACCAGAACTATTTGTCAACATTTTTCTCTTGACTACCCAATCACAAAAAAGAAAAAGCCTCTTTGAGCTGCTCCAAAGCCTGCTTGAGGATTTTTCTCGGACATGCCACATTAAATCTCTGAAATCCCCTTCCGACATCCCCGAAAATGCACCCGCTATCCAGCCATAGATTTGCTTTTTTCACAACCAGATCTTCTAACTCTTCGTCCGTCAGTCCAAGACCGCTGCAATCTACCCAGACAAGATAGGTTGCCTCTGGATAAATCATTTTTATCTGCGGAATGTTTTCTTTTAAATAGGACATCATAAATTCAATATTGCTTTGAATATATTTTTTGACAGCCTCATACCACTCTTCCCCAGATTGATACGCAGTCTTACAGGCAATCAGTCCGGCTGCATTCAGCTGACTATATCCTGAAGCATCCAATGCCGCCTGAAACTTTTGTCGCAGCTGCTTATTCTTTATCACCAGATTAGATACCTGCAGTCCTGCCAGATTAAATGTTTTACTTGGGGCTGTTGCTGTCACGGCAATCTGCTCAAATCCCCCTTTTGCGGTAAGAAATGCCTGATGTTTTCCTTTCCAGACAAAATCAGCATGAATCTCATCACTGAAAACAATTACTCCATGTTTACTGCAGATTTCCCCAATTTGAATCAGTTCTTCCCTATTCCATGCCCGTCCTACCGGATTATGAGGATTACAAAGCAAAAACAATTTCACTCTGTTTTCCACAATCTTTTTTTCAAAATCGGCAAAGTCAATATGATAGGTCAGATTTTCTTTGTCATATACCAGATCATTGCTGACAAGTTCTCGTTTGTTGTCCAGGATCACACTGCTAAACGGATAATAAACCGGCTGCTGGATTAATACGGCATCACCTGGTCTGGTAAAAGCCTGTATCGCCATACTGATCGCATATACAACACCGGGAGTCTTAACGATTTCCTCTTCCAAAACGTTGTATCCATAATGATTGCCAAGCCATTTGTTTACTGCCTGATAATATTCATCCAAGGTATCTGTATATCCGTAAATCCCATGTTCTACCTGTTCAAAAAGAGCCTCCTGAATATAGGACGAAATCCGGAAGTCCATATCCGCAACCCACAAAGGAAGGACACCTTCCGGCAAACCTCTTTTGGAAGCAAAATCATATTTCAGACAATCGGTTCCGCGTCGTTCAATTACCTGTTCAAAATTCAAATTCTTCTCCGCCATAAAAAGCCTCCTCCAAATCCGCAATTAAGTCCCCTACATTCTCGATTCCCACCGACATACGGAGTGTCCTTTCGGTAATTCCATTCTTTTCCAAAACATCTTTTGGCACATCTGCATGTGTCTGTGTGATCGGATACGTCAACAGCGTCTCCGTACCTCCAAGACTCTCGGCAAACCGGATCAACTGCACGTTTTTAAGCAGTCTTTGAGCGATTTCTTTGTCTTTTACATCAAACGTGAGCATTGCGCCAAATCCCCGTGCCTGTTTTTTCATCACATCATATCCTGGATGCTCTTTTAATCCGGGATATAGCACCTTCGTTACCTCGTCCCGACTCAACAGCCATTCAGAAAGCTTTTGCGCATTTTCCTGAGCTCTATCCATTCTGACAGCAAGTGTCTGGATTCCTCTTAACAAAAGCCAGCTGTCAAACGGTGACAATCCGGCGCCGGTCGTCTTATAAAGAAATCGAAGCCGATCACTCAATTCGTTATCACTCACAATTACAAATCCCGCAATCGTATCATTATGCCCAGACAAATATTTGGTGCCACTGTGTACCACAATATCCGCCCCAAGCGTCAATGGATTTTGCAGATAAGGTGATAAAAATGTATTATCCACAATTAGCAGCAAATGGTTTTCTTTCGTTATCTCTGCCAGTGCTTCAATATCCGTTATATTCATCATAGGATTGGTTGGCGTCTCTATGAAAACCGCCTTCGTATTTTCTCTGATATAAGCCTTCACATCATCTCTACTGCAATTGACATATGTAATCTCGATACCGTTCTTTCGGCTGATATGATCAAACAGTCGGATTGTTCCACCATAAAGATCCGCATCCGCAATCAGATGATCTCCCGGTTTAAACAGCTCCATTACGGTAGTGATCGCTGCCATTCCGGATGAAAAAGCTATACAGTCGCATCCTTTTTCCAAGGCAGCCACCGTCTTTTCTAAATGTTCCCTTGTCGGATTTTGCATGCGCGTATAATCATAACCGGTACTCTCTCCTAATCCCGGATGCGAAAATGTTGCCGTCTGGTAAATTGGAAAACTGATAGCTCCAAAACGGTTTTCTCCATGATCATGTTCCAAATGTATACATCGACTTTCAATACTTAAATCCATTCCTATCTCCTCGCTCTCTTTTCCGATCGTTTCAATCGGATTTATTCTAAAAGCAGTATAACATTCAGGTTATGGAAAAAGCCAATACATATAAACAACCGCCTGTTATAGCCAAAAACTATTACAGACACAGGATTTGTACTATATTTCCCTTATTCCTGTGAAATCAGTGCGCCTACTAACTCTGCTCCTTTTATCAGATCTTCAAGCTCTATATACTCGTTGACTGAATGTGCATTGTTCATTCCGCACGAAAGCACCACTCCCTCTATTCCTTTATTGACAATCACATTATTATCACTTCCGCCAAATGTTTCCGTCAATTCAGCTTCTATCTCGATTTTTTTACATGCATTGCAAAACTTTTGTACTACAGTGGAATTTTCAGCTACCGCATAGGCCTTTATATTGACTTCATGTGAAAAAAACAATTCTGCATCCTTATCCTGTCCCTGTGCATTTTCAATGACATTTTGAAATACATTGTTTATTTTTCCCAGCAGTTCCATAACCTGCTCGTGATGATAACCACGGATTTCTCCTTCACAAACACAGTTTTCAGATACAATATTGGTCATACTTCCCCCACGAATCAAACCAATATTCAGAGTTGTGTCATCTTCCATTCTGCCCTGCCTGATTTTTGAAATGCCCTCTGCCATCAGTGCAATGGCATTGATCCCTTTTTCCGGTGCAAATCCTGCATGTGAAGCCTTCCCTCGGATTTCTATTTTAAAAGAAACAATGGACGGCGCACGCAGCGCTGCCTTCCCGACATGCCCGCTTAAATCCAATACGTATGCCTGTTTTGCCTTTATGTTTGAAAAGTCAAAAGCCTTACTGCCCTTATCATATAATTCTTCTGCGATTGGAAATAAAATCTCAACATCTCCATACGGAATATTGTGCTCCTGAATATAACGGATTCCTTCTATAATCTCTACAATTCCTGCAACATCATCACTTCCCAATATTGTACTTCCATCAGAAGTGATTCTCCCATTTTTATGGAAAACTGCTTTTTTGGATATTCCCGGCTGCACGGTATCCATGTGAGCCACAAACAATGTTGCAGGTCCCGGCACCGTTCCCTTTAAAAATCCATATACATTTCCCGCATTTCCTCCATAAAGTTCTCCGGCGCAATCCTCCATCACTTCAAAACCAGTCTCTCTAAGAATTTCTTTTAAACGATCAGCCATATTTCGCTCCGAAAAGCTTATCGAATCAATAGAAACCAGTTCTGTAAATAGTTCCTTTATCCGTTGTTCATTTGCTCTGATTGTCTGCATAATCTGCTCCTTCCCATTTACAATACGATTACGATAAGTTCATGATGCAACTTTGCGATTAGATCAGCGCCTTATCCTTAAATTTCAGAATTTCTTCCAAATATTTCTGACCCAGTGGGCTGATATTCATTCCCTTACGAATCAGATATCCCACTGTCATAATTTCATCTGAATCCAGTTTCACCGCACAATAGCTCGATCCGTTCAAATCCTCACACAAGATTCCGGAGCAAAGAGTATATCCTTTTAGACCAACCATCAAATTTAACAAGGTTGCCCTGTCATTGGCGCGGATTAACTGTTTGTATTCGTACGTAGATAACACTTCTTCAGCAAAATAAAATGAATTATTGCTGCCCTGATCAAAAGCAAGACACGGATAGTCATTAAGCTGCTCCAGACTGACCAGCTTCTCATTTGCAAGCGGATGTTTTTTCCACATATAAGCATAGATACCACAGTTTAACAGTGCATGAAATTCCAGATTATTCTCCGAAAAAAGCTTGGACAATACATTTCTGTTAAAATCATTCAAATATAAAATTCCAATCTCACTCCTAAAATTTTTGACATCCTCAATCACATCATAGGTTCTTGTTTCATGTATCGCAAATTCATATTCCTCCATACCAAACTGCTTGACCATCTCCGCAAAAGCATTGACCGCAAAGGCGTAATGTTGAGTAGAAACACTGAACTTCTTTTTCAATTCTTTTTTACTGACATACTTCGCTTCCATCAGCTCATACTGCTGTACAGTCTGCTTTGCATATCCGACAAATTCTTTTCCTTCCGGAGTTATCGTAATACCGCGATTCGTTCTTCGAAACAACTCAATCCCAATTTCATTCTCCAATTCTTTAATAGATGCAGATAAACTCGGCTGTGAAATAAACAGTTTTCCAGCCGCTTCGTTCATAGAATTAGATTCCGCAACCGTAATCACATATTTTAATTGTGTAATTGTCATACCATTCTCCTCATCTGATAATAAAAATACCGTTTTCAAAAGCTCCTGCTTCCTGCGTGAAACTGTGGCTGATTATTCAAGCACATGATTTTGATGCAAAACCTTTAAAACCTGCTCTGCAAACACTGCATGACCCGCTTCGTCCATATGTTCTCTGTCCTCGTCACTTGGATTCACAAAATCGGATGCAGCCAAAAAGTGTACCTGCTTTTGTTTTGCAATTTTTTGATATTCCTTTTTCAATCCCTTTGAAATCTCAACCGATTTCTGATCAAATTCGGGATCAAACTGCTCTTCCCACACATCTTCTCCCAAATGAATCGGCGAGACAATTACAATTTTTTCCGGCTCTATGTAATGCAGCAATTCGTCCACACACTGTTCCAATCCCTTGGCAATGATATAAGGCGAATTATGATAACAGGCTTTGCAATCATTGGTTCCAAGCATCAGGACAGCGGCATCAATCGGACATTGCGATTCCAAAACAAGCGGAAGCGTTGCAATCCCTTTTCTGCCTTTTCTGTAGTAGTCCTCAAACACGGTTGTCCTTCCGCACAATCCCTCTTCAATCACATGTACATCTGCATTTCCCAGTTTTTCCTGTAAAATACTGGTCCATCGGATCCCCCACGGATAACGTTCCTTAGTTCCCGGAATTAATCCCCATGTATTTGAATCTCCATAACATAACAACTGCTTCATACCTATTTCCCGCCTTTAAAACTTTTTCTCCAAATTAGTGTTCTCATCTAAATTCAATTTACACTATTTTTTAGTTAAAGGCAACTATATGATTTTTTGAGCTGGTTATAGGTTTTTATTATATCAGAGTATCTATATTTTTTGTTTTTCCCTATGGTAGAAATATAGCCAATGCATTCAGGATTCCCATTTGCGCCTCGATTACCGCATTTTTTATGCGTTTTTTAAATTTTGTATTCTATATCAAGAATAATTTCTGTATGAGGAAGATATGTAACCGTAACCGTTTGCTCAATTTCTTCCAACAGATTATTTTCAGAACGATATCTTTTTTTATTTATATCAAAACTATATTGCTTACCATCCTTGTCATTTCCGCACAGATGATAAAAATTCCGCTTACCTCCACGGTTTACAGTCATATAAGCATTTTCCAACTGTGTCGTTTTCGGATTATCTAAATACCATAAATCTGAAACAGGATTGCGAAATGTAAAAAATACAATAAGTAGCACCACAAATATTAAACCACCTCGTAATATTTTATTTTTTACTACTTTCTTGTATAGAATTACAGGTATCGAAAGCATGCATAAACAATATGCAATTCTTGTTAAAAACGTTCCGATCAATAGCCCGGACATTCCCTCTTGAAAACGTCCATAACTTGACATAACTGCAGCCCCAAAACTCAAAACTACAAGCGTAATTATGGAACCAAACATAAGAATAAGAAGAATTGTATTGAATTTATCCCTTGCCGGACTTACAGGAATATTGGATTTTTTAGAAGATTTTTTATAATTCATTTTTTCTTATATAATCCATTATCATTTTTGATGGATTCTTCTCCTTTCCTTTGAATCTCTTGGGAGTCTATATTTATATATCTACACCCCTTTCTCCATATAATCAAGTGTTTTTTACTGCATAGGATTCCAAAGGATTTTTCTATGTAAAAAGAGTGAAGATAATGTCTCTACCTCTCATCATCTTCACTCTTCTTCAGCGTTCCCTGCGAGAATCGAACTCACAACTAGTGTCTAGAAGCACCATGCTGTCCTGTCAATCCTCGCCAGGAACTGATATACTTTCCAACTTCGTATCCATTTTGATACAAAAGCAATAAAGTCAGTAGTCTGCTCATTCTTTCGTTTTCGTTATTAAATGGATGGATACAAAGGAAATAACAAATCTTTGCTAAATCAATGTCTGAAAGCATACGCTCTTCAATAAAATAATTGATTAGCTCTTTCTTTTGATGATTAATCATATAAATCAAATACCAAATTCCACTACGACTTCATCTGCCTCCGGAATAATCACTATACCCGCGGCTGTTTCTTCTACTTTGGCGGCGCCAGTCACGTTACTTACATTTGTTACATTTTCCAGAACATATCTCATATTCTGATTTTCTCCGGTACTTGTCAATGTTAACTTACTATTCTCGCGGAAAGCTTCCACTGTCAATGCTGTCTGTCCTTTCTGATCTGGCACCAGACAGGAGGTCTTGCATCCATCCTTTACTTCATAAACACGTATCTCCACGCCGTTTGTGAACTCATAATCCGCTGTTTTTTCGTTATTTCCGAGTGCAAGAAGTGTGTTGTCTCTTACATACACTGGAAGTGACATGAAATCATAATTTTCTTTATACCATCTTCCGCCCTGTTTTACTTCCCTACTTAGGAGATGGGTCCATGTACCTTCCGGAAGGTAGTATTCTACATCTCCGTCTGCTGAAAATACCGGTGCAACCAAAATGTTGTCTCCAAGCATATATTGCATATCCAGATACTTAGTTGCCGGATCATCTTCAAATTCCATAACCATAGAACGCATTGTCGGAATTCCTGTATGATGAGAATTTACCGCCATTTGATAAATATATGGCATTAGGCGAAGTTTCAGTTTTGTAAATTTTCGACACACATCTACAGCTTCATCATCAAACAGCCACGGCACTCTGTAACTTTTTGAACCATGCAGGCGGCTGTGAGAAGATAGCAGACCGAACTGTAACCATCTCTTATATACATCAGGGCTTGCTGTCAGCTCAAATCCTCCCATATCATGACTCCAGAATGAGAAACCTGACATTGTAAAGGAAAGTCCGCCTCTTAAACTTTCTGCCATAGATGCATAGGATGCCGAGCTGTCACCGCCCCAGTGTACTGGGAATTGCTGTCCTCCAACTGTAGCACTTCTTGCAAATAATACGGCTTCTCCTTCGCCTTTTTCCTCTTCCAAAAGTTTAAATACAGCCTGGTTATATAACTGTGTATAATAATTGTGCATACACCCAGGATCTGAACCGTCAAAGTACTCTACATCAACAGGAATTCTTTCGCCAAAGTCTGTCTTAAAACAGTCAACACCCATATCCAGCAGTGTACGCAGTTTATCTGTATACCACTTGGTTGCGTCAGGATTTGTAAAATCTACAAGTCCCATTCCAGGCTGCCAGTTATCTACCTGCTTAATGCCCATGCCATCTGCTCTTTTTAACAGATAACCCTTTTCGAGACCTTCACGGAAAAATTCTGTTCCCTGTGCAATATATGGATTGATCCATACACAAATCTTCAGTCCTTTTTCTTTATATCTTTGTAACATTCCCTTTGCATCCGGGAAGATGCGGTTATCCCATTCGAAATCACACCAGTGGAATTCTTTCATCCAGAAACAGTCAAAGTGGAATACTTCTAGTGGAAGATCTCTCTTAGCCATTCCGTTAATGAATGAACTTGTTGTTTTTTCATCATAGTTTGTTGTAAATGAAGTTGTAAGCCAAAGTCCGAATGACCATGTCGGTGGAAGGGCCGGTTTTCCAGTCAGATCTGTATAATTGCGGATTACCTCTTTCATTGTATCCCCATATATCAGATGGAAACGGATTTCCTCTCCCTTTACGGAAAATCCTACATACTCTACTTTCTCGCTTGCGACTTCAAATGATACGTTATCTGTGTGATCCACCAGTACGCCGTAATTCTTATTTGTCATATAGAACGGAATATTTTTATAAGAAATCTGTGACGCAGTTCCACCATCTTCATTCCAGCAATCTACTACTTGACCGTTTTTTACGAAAGAAGTAAATCTCTCTCCCAGACCATAGACACATTCTCCTGGTGCCAGTGACAACTCTGTGGACATATATGGAGTATATTTGGCTGCCATATAATTTTCCTGTGGGAATTTTGTCAGGCATTCTCTGTCATACTGCATATATCCAAGATTGCGGAATCCGCAAGTTGTAAGTTCTTTCCCATCTGCCATATATGTAATCCTGAATTCTTCTCTGTCTATAAGAACCTGCATTCTTCCGGCTGTCATTACCGCTTCTTTTTCATTTATTTCAACGGTCACATCCTGCACATCTGTATTCAGCTGAAATCTTGGTTCTTTCTTCTTATATCCTTCAAAATGCCAGCTTCTTACACTGATGATGTCTTTTCTTGTCGCTGTAAATTCTGTTGTGATTGTTCCTACATCCAACGCACCTGCACGGTCAGTGATTTTATGAAATGGAGCTATCATACGCATACCATTTGGAATCTCTTCTACGATAAATGCCTGCATAGCATGAGAAGCATTGGCGCGTTCACTCTTTTCCCAATATCCTTCTGTAAATTTCATGATTTTTTATCTCCTTAATTCTATAATCGGTATTTCTCAATTGGTATAATTATCTTTATGCTTCTTTTGCACCTTTTCCATTTTTAAGATCTTCGACAATTCCGTCGTATTCTTTATCCAGTTTGTAGAACAACATGATTACAATCTGAAAAATAGCAACTGCAACCGGAATATAAATGAACAGTGCCTTGATTGCCATAACAGAAGATGCACTCTGTACGGAAGCATTTTCCGCATAATTTCCGAGTGCAAGGATCCATCCAAGCATTGCAGATCCAAGACCATTTCCAACTTTGAAGCCAAAACTTGATGCACTATTGATCAAACCTTCTGTACGATATCCGGTCTTCCATTCTCCGTATTCGATCGTATCGGATACAATAGCGAACATACAAGACGAAATACCAGCATTACCAATCCCCTTTAATGCTGATGCAAACATAATTCCAAAATAACTTGTTCCAACGAACTGAAACATTCCAAATCCAAGTCCATATATGATTACGCCTATGATCAGCATATTTTTTTTACCAATACGTTTGATAATAAAAGCTGTGAAGAACATCGCAATAATCTGAACCACACTTGCCACAAGGTTCATCGGTCCAACCAATTTTTCATTGTGAAGAACAACTTTTGCATAATAAACGGCTGCGCCGCCATTTAACGAATATTGGATAAAGATACATACTAGTGTCAGTGTGATCATCATCCAGTACTTATTACAGAATAACACTTTGATTCCCTTAAGGAATGGAAGTTTTTCGTGTTTGCTCTTAGCGGATGGTTTTACTCTTTCTTTCGTTCCTGTAAATGTAATCAGAAAGATTACGATTGACAGCACCCCAAACACAGCAAATGTCTTCGTCCATGCAGATAAATTATCTCCAAAGAACTCTACCAATGGAAGAGTCAGGTTTGTAATAAGCAGTGTTCCTGTTGTTGCAAGCGTCATACGGAAGATACTGAGAACTGATCTTTCGTACTGATCCTGTGTAATCAATGCATTCAATGTTGAATACGGTACGTTGATTGCCGTATATACAACGGATGATACCAGGTTGTATGTAATAAATATGTATACGATTTTTGCCTTATCCCCTAATCCGGAAGGAACTGAGAATAATAGCACTGCTGCGATTGCGAATGGAATCGCCATTCTTAAGATCCATGGACGACATTTTCCAAATCTGGACTTTGTTCTGTCTACGATTACTCCCATAATCAAGTCTGTTACACCGTCAAATAATCTCGAGATCAGCATGATTGTTCCAATTGTCAATGCACTGACTTTTACATAGTCTGTGTAATAAAACAAAAGAAATGAGGACATTGCTGAATAGATAATATTACAGCCAAGGTCCCCACAACCATATGCAAATCGTTCTTTGATACTAATCTTTGTAGTTTCCATTACTTTACTCCTTTGTTTTTTGATAGGTACATTCTATCAGATGTTCTTTGCTCGTATTAGGGGTATAAACTACTATTATTAGGTACATTTCCGACTTTTTATTTAATTACATATTTTTCTGTATTCACAACAACTTCCATTTTGTCAAGTCTCTGCCTGCGAAGCTGGGATGGAGTATAGTGATAACGTCTTTTAAACCACCGCATAGCCACCTTATAATTTGTACATCCATGTCTGGTAAATATCTCACTGACGTAGTCTTCTGTATTCATCAGATCTTGATATACATAATTCATCCGAACTTCATATAGATACTCCATTGTAGTCAGTCCAATCTGTTGCCTCAACATTCTAGAAAGATAGTCTGGGTTATAACCGAATTCTTCTGCGGTCTCCTGTACAGTTATCTGATGTGCATGATTCCTGTCCAGATAACGCAGAATCTGCTTAATCTGCTCACGATTCTTGTTATTTCTGTTTACTTCTTTTTCTATCATTTTCACAGAATATGAATGGATGAGCATGTATAGCAAATCATACAACAGACTTTTAAATTTAAAAAGGTATCCCTCTGGCCGCACCTCATATATCACATACATGTCGTAGCATACTTTTTTCAGCCATTCCAGCTTTGTATTTTCTGTCTCTTTTCCAGGATGCGGATCTACATGAAATTTTACAAGTTCATAGTCTGATATATATTTTTCCAGGAGTTTTTCCGGGACTTGTAATACCAGAGATTTATTCGGAGTACTCCAGAAAGAATGAATCTCTCTTGAATTAATCAGACTGATATCTCCTGCCTGTACGTCCATCTCTTTATTCTCGCACTTTACCTTCATACTGCCTTCCAGCATATATATAATCTCCAGACTGTTATGCCAGTGCGGAGCAACATAGCTTCCCTCATCTACTGACAGATAGAATCTAACATCTACATCGTAATTACTCGATACAATCTCATGCCGGGTTCCGTTTTCCATTATTATTTTCTTCTCATATGCTGTCATGTTCTTTATTTCATCGCCTTCTTTTTGTACTATCATAGCATGAAACACTTTTTTTGTCTATTTTCCACGCAGCCGTCAGAAAATTGTATGATTGAAGATTTAGTTCGCCATGTGTTACATTTCATTCATAAAGGTGGTGAATACTGTGTAGGGATTGGATCGGATTTCGGAATAATCACTATACCCGCGGCTATTTCTTCTTCTTTAGCAACGCTCTTTAGTTATTATACAACGTTCCGGATTAAAGTCGAACTCCTATTTCAAATTTCTAAAAACTATTTGGTGATGTATATAGTCGCTTCTTAGGAGTCCCCGAATGCGGTGTTAATTCCTTGCATAACGTTAACAATTATTTCCTTCTAATATTCCGCATGGAACATCTGAAATCACATCAATTCCGCTGGATTCTCCCAGGTTTTCTGCCTGATGCAACATGTTAATTAAAGTCGTTTTCCCTGTAGCACTATCGCCTTGAATAATTGTAATATTTCTCTTAATCTCAAATTCATAATGCAGACGATTATTTTTTACGACAATTTTATGTTTTCCCTTCATTTATCTCACCTATACATACTCTCCTGCAATATTAACAAATTCCAACATATTATAAACAATATCACCTGCATTGAGAATTTCCATTTCAAAATCTTCTTCTCCAAAATCCATAATATGTCTCAGATTTATTGTTAAATCCTTTGTCTTTGCTATAGACAGAATCCATTTTGCACAATTGTCTCCACATGCGGATGCATTAAATACCTTTCCAGATTGATCAAATGCCATTAGCATTAATGTCTTTACACCACCTCTGATTTATCAACATCTTTAATCATCTTAATTGATAATTCATTTGTAATCCATTCATCCTCATATTGATTATCAAAATAAGTCGGTGGATGAATTTTGCATTAGTTTGTTGTTGTAATAACAGCGGTCATAATAAGAATCATACAAATCTCCATAGCAATAACAAGTGCTAATGTTGAGTTCAGCAAGGCTTGATGGCTTCTAGCGGCTGGTGGTATATGTGTATCCATTACCATAAGTGCTGCATACATTCGTCTTCTTTTCTCTCCCATCGTAAAGTTTCCAAATCCTTTTTTTGTCTTTAAATAGTCATCGGCTTCAATAATTTCTTCTACAATCTGCTCTACCGAACACTCTAACATTGACATTGTCCCCAAAATTGCCAGTTCATATCCTGTACCGAACTTATGCTTTCTCTCTTTTAATGTTGCAAAGATGTCTTGAATACGATTGCATTTCACAACTGTTTTTGACGGATCAATTGCTAATACGTGACTTAAAGACTGAGATGCATTCTTATCAGGAAATGTTTTGATTATCATTTGATAACAGGCCTCCATTTCCTCTATGAGCTGATCAGTGTCTAGATCTGAAACTGCTAGCATTGCCGCAAACGGAAGGTCTTCATCTGAAGTCAACCAAGGGTGGGTTTCTTTCATACCATGAAAAATATTCGTCATCTTATCTATAATAGCGGGTATTGCAAATGAATCCTCATGATCTTGAATTATCATGGCTGCAAGTACTTTATACTCCCCATTCATCCACCTCAAATGTTTCATTTGCTCCACAATACGCTGAACAGATATCAAATAATCTTGTGGCTCTTTGGCAATAGCCATTTTACAAAGAACTGGAATTCTCACATTTCCACGAAACTCTGAAAGCATCTTTGTGTTCTTTTTCAATATCTGTTCACAGTACTTTATCTTGTCTGCATCTGCTTCCACATCTATGCCGACATAAAAAGAACTGCCCGCGAGCATCATCATATCTCCGTCTAATCTAAAAACCTGACGGAGTGTATCTTTATTTTTGATTAGTAAATCGCATTTTTCTCGTACAATTGTGTTCATTTCAAACCTCCCACAATAATCAATCTTTTTAGGATTTATTGGAATTTCCAATTAATATGAATAAATATGATACAAAATGCTCGTTTAAGCTAGACTTTACTTTATGTCTAGCCCAAACGAGCAACCAATTTTTCAACCGTTCCCTGCGAGAATCGAACTCACAACTAGTGCTTAGGAGGCACTTGTTATATCCATTTAACTAAGGGAACATTTTTATTTTCAACATCTCTCATTCTACCACGAATGAGAGATGTTGTGAAGTGTTTTTAAAAATTGATTTTTCCTTGAAGCCAGATATTTCCTTTGAATCGTCTTCCAACTTCCGGAACTCCCATAACTTCTTTTTCAGGAATACACACATCAAATTGTAATTCATTCACATCCAATGTCATTATGTAGAGCGTTTCCTGCGTTACTTTGTTCTGTGTTTTGCGCAAATCTATGATTTCTCCCAAAATCGAATACTCGTCGCATTCCACACCATACGGCATGAAATATGTCTCTACAATCGTAAAAATATCTTCTGTAATCAATCGCTTTGATACTTTGGAATAGGTATCAATGTCATCCAAAGTGAGACTTTCCATTGCCTCCTGATCGCCATTTCTAGCTGCACTCAAAAGCATCATGCGATTGCGCTCCTCTTCTTTTCTTGTCTTTTCCAAATGTTCATCTTTTGAAATCGGGAAAAGAATCATTCCGGAAGATCCAAGTCCGGATAGCGTCACGGATGTTGTTTTCTTTGCAAGTCCGCCAAGCTGCTTTTCTTTCATATACTCAATTGCATTTTGTATATGGAAAATAATACTTGCTCCCACCTTTACATCCTCGCAGATTCCGACATACATCTCTTTTTCAATGCGTCGCTCCACAAGCACATCCGCATAAGTTGTGATTCCTGAGCCTTCAAAATATGGCACATAATATTCCCTCTCGAAGATTTTATCCTGATCCATCTCTCCGTACACAGAAATCCCTACATTGTCACCATATTGTTTTTTTAACTCACAAAATTCTGATGTTCCATCCAAAGATACTGCCCGTTGCGAATCAAATTTGTCTGCGGTCTGCTTTAGTATCTCTCGAATCTCCTGCTTTTTCTTTAACTCTGTAAAACCGATTGCTTTTAAATACTTATGCACGTTTTTACCTTTCTATTATCTAATCTCTGTTTTTCCACCCATGTATGGCTGTAATGCAGCTGGAATCTTTACAGAACCATCTTCCTGTAAATTATTTTCCAAAAATGCAATCAACATTCTCGGCGGAGCAACTACTGTATTATTAAGTGTATGAGCAAAATACTTGCCATCTTTCCCTTTTACACGAATATTTAACCTTCTTGCCTGTGCATCTCCAAGATTTGAGCAGCTTCCTACTTCAAAATACTTTTGCTGTCTTGGTGACCATGCTTCTACATCGACAGATTTCACTTTTAAATCTGCCAAATCTCCTGAACAGCACTCTAAAGTACGAACTGGAATATCTAATGAACGGAACAGATCCACTGTATTCTGCCACATTTTATCATACCATTCCATGCTCTCTTCTGGTTTACACACAACGATCATTTCTTGTTTTTCGAACTGGTGAATACGATATACACCACGTTCTTCAATACCATGAGCACCTTTTTCTTTACGGAAACATGGTGAATATGATGTCAATGTTTTAGGAAGAGTCTCTTCTTCTAACATTGTATCAATAAATTTACCAATCATAGAATGTTCACTTGTTCCAATCAGATACAAATCTTCTCCTTCAATTTTATACATCATGGAATCCATTTCTGCAAAGCTCATAACGCCTGTAACAACGTTACTTCTGATCATATATGGAGGAATACAGTACGTAAATCCTCTGTCAATCATGAAATCACGTGCGTAAGAAATCACTGCTGAATGCAATCTTGCGATATCTCCCATTAAATAGTAGAAACCGTTTCCAGCTACTTTTCCAGCTGCTTCAAGATCAATACCATTAAATTTTTCCATAATTTCTGTATGATATGGGATTTCAAAATCCGGAACAACCGGTTCTCCATATTTCTGCAATTCCACATTTTCGCTGTCATCTTTTCCGATTGGAACAGACGGATCAATAATATTTGGAATTGTCATCATAATTGTTTTGATCTTTTCTTCCACTTCTTTTTCTTCTACAGAAAGCTGTTCAATCTTTTGTCCATCTTCAGCAATACGCTTTTTGACTTCTTCTGCTTCTTCTTTTTTTCCCTGAGCCATCAACGCACCAATTTGTTTTGACACCTTGTTTTTTTCTGCTCTCAGCGCTTCTACTTCCTGTTTGATTTCTCTGTTTCTCAAATCCAGTTCAATCACTTCATCCACAAGTGGTAATTTACTGTCCTGAAATTTATTCTTAATATTTTGTTTTACAATTTCCGGGTTTGCTCTTAAAAATTTAATATCTAACATGTTTTTTCTCCTCTACTCTCTACTTTTTGATATTTTTTAAATCAAGTCCAAATGTTTCTTGATACATTGCTTTTTCCAATGATTCTGCTTCTTCTTCTGACAGTTCGATATAGCTTTGTCCGTTTACAATCTCTTTTACATAATTGTAACAGCCATCTCTGCTATGCATAGAATTTAAAATAAATCCATTATCTTTTCCATCCAACAATGTAATTGTAAAGCTTAGCTTTCCCCCCATCTCATTAAAGGCATCATACTTCACAATTCCCATTTTTTGATAATTTCCTCTGACCTTTTTGTTAAGTTCTCGAATATCTTTATTATTTTTTTCAACAGTCTCTGACATATTATCTAGTTCACTAAACTTCTCAAAAATGCTATCTTCTAAAGTTTTACCATCTTTTCCACGCATAAACGCTACGTAACTGGCTTTTAATCGATTATATTTCATACTAGTGCTAATTGCAATAAAAAATAATACAATTATAAAAAGGCACATCACAATTAAAATAATACCGGGATCAATCCCTATTGTTTCTAATAACTTACTTTCCATATTACAAATTTCCTCTTTTACCCTTATGAATTATTTGTAACAGTCATAATTAACTCGAATATACGTTCGAGCTCTTCATCCGAATAATATTCAATTTCGATTTTTCCTTTTCCCTTTGTTTTTGGATTGACATGAACTTTTGTTCCCATGACTGTTTTCATTCTCTCTTCTAAATCTTTATAAATAAAATCATGTTCTATGACTTTTTTTTCTTTTTCTTTTTTTGGATTTTTTAGCTCCTTAATTAATTTTTCTGTCTCTCGCACACTTAATTTTTCATCAAAAATTTTATTTGACAGATTATATTGTTCTTCATGATCTTCAATTGCAAGCAATGTTCTCGCATGTCCTGTAGAAATCATATCATCTACAAT
The DNA here is from genome assembly GCF_052121495.1 of Faecalimonas sp. LCP19S3_D12. Taxonomy (GTDB): domain Bacteria; phylum Bacillota; class Clostridia; order Lachnospirales; family Lachnospiraceae; genus Faecalimonas. The sequence goes on from NZ_JBQKED010000030.1 coordinate 19,829, forward strand.
CATCTGTTGAACTCTTTCATCCAACTTTAAAAGACGCATAGAATTTGTAACTGTTGTTCTGCTTTTTGAAACACGCTCTGCTACTTCATCTTGTTTGAGCGAAAATTCTGTCAAAAGTCGTTTGAACGCCATTGCCTCTTCAATTGGATTCAAATTTTCTCTTTGAATATTTTCAATTAAAGCAATCTCAACTGCCTCTCTTTTCGTATATTCTTTAATAATTACCGGAATTTCTTTTATTCCAGCCATTTTTGCAGCTCTCCAACGTCTTTCACCTGCAATAATTTCATAATAATCATGTCTTTTTTGAACAATCAAAGGCTGTAGCACACCAAACTGCTTAATAGAATCAGCAAGTTCCAACAACGAATCTTCTTCAAAATTTCTTCTTGGTTGTTCATGGTTTGGCTCTATTTTATTGATATTAATAAGCTGTTCGCCTTCTTTTTTTTCTTCTACTTCTTGCTTTTTCCTTTCAGTTGTTTTTACGGTCTTATGGTCTGGAATCAGACTATCTAGTCCTTTTCCTAGTCCTCCACGCTTTACTGCCATTATTCTTCTCCTTTATTAATTACCTCTTCTGCCAATAATATATAGCTTTCTGCACCTGCAGACTTTGGGTCATACAAATTAATTGGTAATCCATGACTCGGTGCTTCAGCAAGACGGATATTTCTAGGGATAATTGTTTTATAAATCGCTTGTTGTAAATTGTCTTTTACATTTTCCACTACTTGCAAAGATAAATTTGTTCTGGCATCATACATTGTAAATACAACACCTTCTATTTTTAGTTCTGGATTCAAACGTTCCTTTACCAAATCAATTGTATGTATCAATTGACTTAATCCTTCTAATGCATAATATTCACATTGAATGGGCACCAATACACTATTAGCAGTAGTCATTGCATTAATTGTGAGCATACTTAATGAAGGTGGACAATCAATTATTATAAAATCATAGTTTTCTCTAATTTTATCCACTTCTTTTCGAATAATAAATTCTTTTTCTTCTACTCCTATTAATTCAATTTCTGCAGCTGATAAATCTATATTTGTCGGTAAGATATCAAGATTTTCCAGAGCATTTTTACAGATAACTTTTTTAATATCAACTTGTCCAAGAATTAAATCATAAACAGTATATTTCACCTCATTTTTATCAATCCCTAAACCACTTGTCATATTCCCCTGCGGATCCATGTCTATAGCTAATACTTTTTTTCCCAATGAAGCCAAACATGAAGATAGGTTAATTGCAGTTGTTGTTTTTCCCACACCACCCTTTTGATTGGCTACAGCTATTATTCTTCCCATTTTTTCAGCTACCCCTTTCTGTCCTCAGATAATTATACCACCTTTTTAAATTATAATCTACACAAAATGTTTCACGTGAAACAAAAAAACGGAAAATATTAAATTTGCTGTGAACTGTAACATTAAAAATGTTTCACGTGAAACATTTACTCCATTGTTGTATTGATTTCCTTTGTGTAGTATAATAAAAGAAAAGTATTTATAAGAAAGGTAGGTGCTTTATGAACTGGAAGAAGAAACTGGCAACTTATGCTTCTTTAACTATTTTAGCAACCTTTATCATCCACATTATCAATAAACTTATTTATTTTATGTCCACTATTGATAATTTGCTCGGCAAAAAAGAAGGTCTTTATTATGAATGGAGATTTGGAAAAATTTTCTATACAAAAGAGGGCACTGGCAAACCAATTTTATTAATTCACGATCTTTCAGCGTGCAGTTCAGAATACGAGTGGAATCGAATTGTTTCTGATCTTTCTAAGACAAATACCGTATATACATTAGACTTGTTAGGATGTGGAAAATCTGATAAACCTAATTTTACCTACACAAACTTTTTATATGTGCAATTAGTCACAGACTTTATTAACAATGTTATTGGTGAAAAGGCAGATATCATTGTTACTGGAAACTCTTGTTCTTTTGTATTAATGGCTTGCCATAATAATGACGAAATAATAGATAAAATACTATTGATTAATCCTCCTAGTATTTCCTCTATTTCAAAAGTTCCTACAAAACGAACAAAAATGTTAAAATTTATTATTAACATTCCTTTTATTGGAACTCTTCTGTTCAATCTTTTGCATAGCAAAGACAGTATTGAACAAACTTTTATGACCGAATACTTCTACACTCCTCAATTTGTTGATGATGAAATAGTTAAGACTTACTGTGAATCCGCTCAGATTTCAAAAACGCAATCTAAATATCTATTTGCAAGTATCAAGGGAAAATATACAACTGCAAATATCACAGAATGTTTAACTCATATTGATAATAGTATTTTTATTTTAGTTGGAAGTGGAAACCCTACTTACAAAGAATATGCGCAACAATATCAGTCTTATACTCCTGCAATTGAAGTGCAAACAATTAAAAAAGCAAAATATTTGCCACAATTAGAGGTACCAGAAAAAGTGCTCGAACAGATAAAAATTCTATTTGAATTATAATTATACATAAAAAATCAGCATATCATCTTAGATGATATGCTGATTTTTTATGCTATTGGCTCCTTCGCAGGTAACCCCGCTTTTCTCGGATATTTTTTCGGTGTGTTTTGATATTTTTTTATCTTTACAAAAGAACGACCAATTTCAGTTCCCGGAAGTTGAAACTTCACCACATCCTCAATTTTTCCACCAAGCACATGCACTGCTTTTTTTGCCCCAGTCACCTCTTCCTCAATTTCTCCAGACTTGTAGGGGATAAATCTTCCATCAGTGTGGATATATGGCATGCAATACTCAGAAAGTGTGGATAAGTTTGCCACTGCTCTTGACACACAAAGATCAAATTGTTCCCGATATTCTCCCTTTTTTGCAAAATCTTCTGCTCTTCCGTGAATTGTTTCTATGTCAATCAATCCAAGTTCCTCAATTACTGTATTCAAAAATTTAATTCTTTTATTTAATGAGTCCAACAATACTACTTTCAGATGAGGAAATGCAATCTTTAACGGAATTCCCGGAAAACCAGCCCCCGTTCCAATATCAATCAAGTTATCCACACAATTCATGTCAATCGCCTTTGTTATCGACAAACTATCCACAAAATGTTTTTCATTTACCTCTTCATATTCGGTAATACCAGTCAGATTCATGACCTTATTCCATTCCACCAAGAGTTCATAAAAAGAATCAAATTGACGTTTCTGCTCATCATTTAATACAATGCCAAGCTCTTTTAACTTATTCTCAAATATCTGACTCATTCACAACTACCTCGTTTCATTCTTTCCACTCAAATATACTAACAATACAGAAATATCTGCAGGTGATACTCCTGAAATTCTAGATGCCTGCCCAATGGACAAAGGACGATACTGCTTCAATTTTTGTACTGCCTCGATACGAAGACTCTTAATCACATCATAGTCGATATCTTCTGGAATTCTTTTCTTTTCCAACTTTTTAAACTGCTCTACTTGCTTTTGCTGTCTCTTAATATATCCATCATATTTAATATTGATATTTACTTGCTCTACAACTTCCTGACACAATTTATCTACATTTTCAGGATATTTTTCCGCACATTTTTGTACGATATTTCTTCTCTTATCAATCGGCTCTAATACTTCATAAGAAAGTTCTGGTCTGCGAATCAATTCTGCAAGTGTTGTTCCTGAGTTCAAAGGTGTACTTCCATATTTCACAAGTAAATCCTGTACTTCCTGTGCTGCACCGATATTTGTATGTTCTAATCGTTCTACCTCAAATGCAATAATTCTTTCTTTTTCCAAAAGATACTCGTAACGCTCATCTGAAATCAATCCAATCTCATGTCCAATCTTCGTCAAACGCTGGTCTGCATTATCCTGACGGAGCAACAGACGATATTCCGCACGGGACGTCATCATGCGGTAAGGCTCATGGCTCTCTTTTGTAACCAAATCATCAATCAAAACGCCGATATAAGCCTGCGAACGGTCCAAGACGATCTGTTGCCTGCCTAAGATCTTTAAAGCCGCATTTATCCCCGCTACAAGCCCTTGTGCGGCAGCTTCCTCATATCCGGAACTTCCATTGAATTGTCCTCCACTGTACAAACCTCCAACGTTCTTAAACTCCAATGTTGGGTAGAGCTGTCTGGCATCGATACAGTCGTACTCAATCGCATATGCGTTTCTCACGATTTTTGCATGTTCAAGCCCCGGTACACTGCGGTACATAGCATACTGGACATCCTCCGGCAGCGAGCTTGACATTCCTCCCACATACATCTCATTTGTATCCAGACCTTCCGGCTCAATAAATACCTGATGCTTATTTTTATCCGCAAATTTCACTACCTTATCTTCAATAGATGGACAATATCTCGGTCCGGTTCCTTCTATCATCCCTGAAAATAATGGGGAACGGTCTAGATTTGCCCGAATAATCTCATGTGTCTTTTCGTTTGTGTAAGTCAGCCAACAAGAGGCCTGCTCAATCTGAACATCTTCCGGATTTGTCGTAAAGGAAAACGGAACAACTCTCTCATCACCGAATTGTTCCTCCATCTTTGAAAAATCAATGGATTTTTTATCAATTCTTGCCGGTGTTCCTGTTTTAAAGCGATACATCTCGATTTCGAGTTTTTTCAAGGAATCTGTCAGATAAGTCGCTGCCTGAAGTCCGTTTGGTCCTGTCTCCTGACTGATTTCTCCATAAATACATCTCGCTTTCAAATACGTTCCTGTACACAAAATAACAGCTTTACATTTATAAACTGCTCCGGAGTAGGTCTGCACTCCCTCAATTTTTCCGTCTTTCGTAAGAATATCTGTCACTTCCGCCTGTTTGATTTCAAGATTTTCCTGATTTTCCAAAACCATGCGCATCGTCTTGCTGTAATTTGCTTTATCTGCCTGTGCTCTCAACGAATGTACTGCCGGTCCCTTTGACTTATTTAACATTTTTGACTGGATAAATGTCTGATCGATCACTTTTCCCATCTCACCGCCGAGCGCGTCTACTTCCTTTACCAAATGTCCTTTCGAGCTTCCGCCGATATTTGGATTACAAGGCATCAAAGCAATACTATCCACACTCACTGTAAAAATAATTGTTTTTATTCCCAGTCGTGCACAGGCAAGCGCCGCTTCACAGCCTGCATGCCCTGCTCCGACTACAACTACATCATATTCATCTTTATTTTCCCATACAGAATTTACTGAATATTTCATTTACCAAATCTTCTCCTATCGTCTCGCCGGTAATGCTTCCAAGAGATTCGTACGCATCCAACAAATCAATGGAATAAAAATCCTCCGGCATATTATTTTTTATACTCATATTTACTTTTTCCAAACTATCATAAGCATCCTGAATTGCCGCCTTATGACGAATATTTGTAATATAAACCTCATCATTAAAAGAAATATCTCCATGGAAAAACATATCCTTTAATGTCTCTTCCAACTCTTTGATTCCACTCTCTTCTTTTGCAGATATCTCAATCATCGGCTTTTCAATATATGATTTTAACATATCTTTTGATACAACAGTAGCAAGATCTGATTTATTTAATAAAATCACTGCCTTTTTATCCTGAATCATCTGAATGATCTCCATATCATTCTCATCCAGATTTCTAGATGCATCTACAACATAAATAATTAAATCAGCCTCATTCGCATGCTCTTTTGCTTTGTCCACACCGATTTTTTCCACTATATCCTCTGTATTGCGGATTCCTGCGGTATCCATGATATTCAGACTGATTCCCTGAAGCTGAATGGATTCCTCCAAAACATCTCTCGTTGTCCCTTCAATATCTGTCACAATCGCACGGTCTTCACCGACCAATACATTTAAAAGCGAGGACTTTCCTGCATTTGGTTTTCCGACAATAACCGTCTTAATTCCTTCTTTGATAATCCGTCCATTGTCAGAACTTATCAACAATGCCTTCAGTTCTTCCAGTAGTTTATCCACAACCACCTTCAGTTCTCCACCATATCCATCCACACTGATATGCTCCGGATCATCTAGGGCTGTCTCAATAAACGCAGTGTGATATAAAATTTCTTCTCTTATTTTCTTTATTTTCTGATGAACCGTTCCTTTTAACTGGCTCACAGAACTTTTCAGTGCATACTCATTTTTGGAATGAATGACATCAATGACTGCCTCTGCCTGAGACAAATCCATTCTCCCATTTAAAAATGCACGCTTTGTAAATTCACCTGGATCGGCAGGTCGCGCTCCATATTTGATCACAGTTTCCAAAATACGTTTCATCACATAAACACCGCCATGACAATTGATCTCCACAGTATCTTCACCTGTAAAGCTATGTGGTCCCCGCATGATCATCACAAGCACCTCATCAATTGTCTCTTCACCATCTACAATATATCCATAATGTATTGTGTAACCTTTTTCTTCCTGAAAATATTTTTCTTTTTTTCCTTTATAAATCTTCTGGATAATTTCAAATGCTTCATCACCACTCATTCTGACAATTCCGATTCCTGAATTCGTCATGGCTGTCGCAATTGCTGCAATTGTATCTGTTTTCATATTTTTTCCTCCAAGTGTAACTAAGGACGGGGATGATATGATATCACCCCCGTCCCCAATTCACATTTATTTTCTTGCCAATGTCACTACTACTCTTCTATAAGGTTCTTCACCTTCACTGTGTGTAGACACATATTTATCCGCTTGAAGTGCTGAATGAATAATTCTTCTTTCATAAGGATTCATAGGCTCCAATGAAACAGGTTTCTTTGTTCTCTTTACTTTGTAAGCAATGTTTTTTGCAAGATTTTCTAATGTCTCTTTTCTTCTCTGACGGTAATTTTCTGTATCTAGTTTGACACGCACATAACCATCCTGCATTTTATTCGCTACACGATTTGTCAAATACTGAAGAGAATCCAGAGTCTGTCCACGTTTTCCGATGAGAATTCCCATATGCTCACCCTGCATCTCGATACACAAAGCGCCATCCTGATCAATACTTGAAATAATCTCAACTTCCATTCCCATTGTTTTTAAGACATCATGCAGGAATTTTTCACAAGCTTCTTTTGTATTTTCCTGTACTTCAGAAAGTTTTTCTTCTCTTTTTATAACTTCTTTGACATGTTCTTTTTTAACATGTTCTGTCTTTTTTACATCTTTATAAGGTTCTGTAATGCTTTTTATCTTTTCAGTCTGTTGTTCTGATGAAGTTTTTTTCTCATGCTGAACCTCTGTTCTTATCTCTTCTACAGATTCTTCCTTTACTTTTTTCCAAGCTCTGATAACCGCCTGCTTACTTCCGATTCCTAAAAAACCGGCGCTTCCTTTTTCAATTACCTCATATTCTAATTCACTGCTTGTAACCCCAAGCTGAATACTTGCCTCTGTAATTGCATCACTCACATTTTTTGCTGATACTCTAATCTCATTCATCTTAAACCCTCCTTGACATTCTTATCTTCCTAAAATAAGAATTTTGGTTTAGCCTATTTTTTGTTTTTATTAAAATCGCTTACCATATTCGCTTTTGATGCCAAACTTCCTGGTTTTGCATTTTGCTTATAAGAATCAATATTATTGCTGCTTGTTGTTTTTCTCTTTGGCTCCTCAATGTTCTTTACATTTTTGTGTGCCATCGCATTGATTTCTCTTCCGGAAACGGCATCTTTTTTCTCACGTTTCTTAGCTGCTTTTTTCACATTCTCTTCAATCAGCTCATCCATTGATTTCTTGCTTAAGAATTTATTGATTATAAGCTGCTGAATCGTTCTTACTACCGCACTGGCAATCCAGTAGATACCAAGACCTGCCGGCATTGAGAAACACATAAACACAGAAATCAACGGCATAACATTCATCATTGTCTTCATCTGCGCCGCCATCGGGTTATCATCATCATTTCCTGTTGATGTCGCCTGCTGCATCAGTTTTGCACTGATCCACTGTGAAAGTCCGGATAATACCGGAATTGCAAGTGCAACGATAATCAGACCGATAGAAAAGTTCTTTGTTGCTGTCATAAACATAGATCCCGGTGTCTCTGCAATATTGATTCCAAGAAATGTATTCAAATGTGTTAAACTGTTTTTTGTAGAATCAATTAAATTTGTCAAGTCCGGAAATTTATCTGCAAGTGTATCCCAAGTTCCCGGTCTGAATTTGTATAATACGTCAACGAGTGTATTTGCTTTGCTATAATCATATGTTTCAGGATTGATCATGATCGGACTTGCTTTTCCGATCCCTTCCATGATTTTCTGGTAACCGTCTGTCGCCATAATCTGGTTAACCAAAGGCATATATGCATCTTTAATGCTTGTTACATATGCTGGAATATTTTGAATAACCGGCCATAATGCAAACAAAATAGGGAACTGAATCAGTGAACCAAGACACCCGCCAGTCGGCGATGTTCCATATTTTTCATAAACCAGCTTCGTCTCTTCCTGCATCTTCATCATAGATGCCTGATCTTTTTTATTTTTATATTTTTTCTGAATTTTCTGAATCTCCGGATTCATGACAGCCGACATTCTTGAAAATTTCTGCTGCTTAATCGTCATCGGAATCATCAATGTATATACAATGACTGTAAATATAATGATACTAAGACCAATATTCTCAATACCAATATAACTCAACGCATTAAAAATTCCATTCATGATAAATCCGAGCAGTTTTGCAATACTTCCAATAATAAAAGTATTCGACTGCGTCAATACAATACCCATATTTTTCTCCTCCAAATGTTATTCTTAAGGCACCGGATCATACCCGCCTTTTGAAAATGGATTACAACGTAAAATTCTCCACACTGTAAGCAGTCCACCCTTTAATGCGCCGTATTTTTCAATCGCTTCCAGTCCATACTGGGAACAAGTCGGAAAATATTTGCAGCAACTTGCTGTTTTCAGTCCGGATAAATATTTTCTATAAAACTTAATGAGTCCTATAAATATTCTTTTCAATTTTTACATCTCCAAATGTGAATCTATAATATTATGAAGTTTTCCCAAATGAATCAGTGCACTCTCTATCTCTTTATATGTTCTACCTTTTGCACCTGCTCTCGCAATAATAACAATATCCAATCCATCCTGGAATTTATCTTCTTGTAGTCTATAGCTTTCTCTAATTAATCTTGTTAGCCTGTGTCTTACTACACTATTGCCAACCTTTTTGCTCACTGAAATACCCAAACGATTTCTTTCACTCTGATTCTGATAAATATACATGACCAGATACTTATTAGCATAAGACTGTCCTTTTCTATAAACAATCTGAAAGTCTTTATTTTTTTTCAATGATTCGGAAAAATGCATTCTTCTCTCTCCACTTTTTACATAGAAGAAAAGGCCACATATATGCGGCCTACGCTGATAACTGTTTTCTTCCTTTTGCTCTTCTAGCTGCTAAAACTTTTCTTCCACCAGCTGTGCTCATTCTTGCTCTAAATCCATGAACTTTTGATCTAGATCTCTTTTTTGGTTGGAATGTCATTTTCATTGATATCCACCTCCTTGACTCAAACCTATATATAATTAATATAAGTACATATTTTTTTAGACATCGCACTTAATTATAGTCAATAAATCCCTCTACGTCAAGGGATTCTGGATATATTTTTTTGAGATTTTTTTTATATTTTTAACGACAGTTCATGGCTGAACTGTTTTACAAAGTTTTCCACAAGTTTTCCACATTTTGTGGATAACTTGTGGATTTCCTGTGGATAAACTGTTAATTTAAAATTTATTTTTCTTCTTTTTTACGATTTTACTTTATTTTTTGCTGTCTAAAAAGTTTTCCACATGGATTAGTCATTGCTTATCTACTTATTTTGATGTAGAATAGTGTAGAGATATACTCTGGAGTAGGTATACCTTAAATGTAAAGATTAGGAGTTAACGGAATGAATATTGTAGCAGAAAAATGGGCTGAGATTATCCACAAATTGAAGATCGAATATGGACTTTCTAACGTTTCTTTCCGAACCTGGATTGAACCTTTAGAAGTCTACAATGTATCAGATTCTACGGTTTATATTCTTGTGCCTTTGAAGTCAAGTGTGGATTATATTAGTCAAAAATATCTTTTGCCTTTTCAAGTCTGCATTGCAGAAATAACTGAACAGGAATTTGAAGTAAAATTTATTACAGTTGATGATTCTCAGAATATTAATGTGAAAAATCAAGATGATACTTATAAAAAAAATGTAACTCAAAATAGTATTTTTGAGCAGGCGAATCTGAATCCTAAATATACTTTTGATACATTTGTAGTTGGTGGAAACAACAATTTTGCCCACGCTGCTTCTTTGGCTGTATCAGAATCTCCTGGAGAGATTTATAATCCTCTCTTTTTGTACGGAGGTGTTGGACTTGGAAAGACCCATCTGATGCATTCCATTGCACATTTTATATTAGAAAAAGATCCGACAAAAAAAGTATTGTATGTCACAAGCGAGACCTTTACAAATGAATTGATCGAAGCATTGAAAAGTGGTAAGACAAGCGGTGGCAATGAACTTGCAATGACTGCTTTTCGTGAAAAGTACCGTAACATTGACGTTTTGCTGATCGATGACGTTCAATTTATTATCGGAAAAGAAAGTACACAGGAAGAATTTTTCCATACCTTTAATCATTTACATGTATCAGGTAAACAGATTATTATCTCAAGTGATAAGCCTCCAAAGGATATCGAGACTTTAGAAGCAAGACTTCGAACCCGTTTTGAATGGGGATTGATTGCCGACATTTCTTCACCTGATTATGAGACAAGGATGGCCATTCTTCGAAAAAAAGAAGAGTTAGACGGACTTCAAAAATATCATATTTCAAATGAAGTTATGCAGTATATTGCTACTAATGTCAAATCGAACATCCGTGAGTTGGAAGGTTCACTGAATAAATTGATTGCTCTTCATAAATTAAAAAATGAAGAGATTAATATTATGCTTGCTGCAGAGGCTTTAAAAGATATTGTATCACCAAATAAAAACAGACAGATCACTCCGGAACTGATATTAGAGGTTGTTTCCGAGCATTTTTCTGTCTCTATTGCAGACTTAAAAAGTGGAAAACGTAATGCGAACATTGCAAACTCAAGGCAGATTGCAATGTATTTGTGTCGTACAATGACAGATACTCCTTTAAAATCAATTGGAATTATGCTCGGAGGACGTGACCATTCTACCGTCAGTCATGGAGTAGATAAAGTTACTGAAGATATTAAGACCAATGAAGCATTGAATAATACGATTGAGATTATTAAAAAGAAAATTAATCCTGTTTAAGATTTGTTTATAAGTCGTATAAAGAACGTGAATAAACTGTTGATAACTTGTTCTCAGAATGTGGATAAAAAAATAACCGATTTTTCGTAAAAAGTTGTCCATCTTCTGTCAACGTAAACTTTTTTATTTATCAACACAGTTTTCCTGTCCTTAAATTTCGTTAAAATCGGGGTTTTCTAGGGTTATACACATATCCACACCCCCTAAGACGGATACGGCGGATAACTTTTAATAAATATATACACAAAACAACCCGAAAGGAGTTATACACATGAAAATCATTTGTACAAAATCAAACCTTGTAAAGGGAGTTAATATTGTATCAAAAGCAGTCCCTTCAAAAACAACAATGCCTATTCTTGAATGTATTCTTATAGATGCAACAACAGATATTATTAAGTTGACAGCCAACGATATGGAATTAGGAATTGATACCATTATTGAAGGAGACATTATTCAAAAAGGTGTTATTGCGATAGATGCAAAGATTTTTTCTGAAATTGTCAGAAAACTCCCTGATAATGAGATTACAATTGAATCAGACAGCAATCTTCAGACAATGATTACCTGTGAAAAGGCAAAATTTAGTATTTCTGCCAAATCAGGAGAAGATTTTTCTTATCTTCCATATATTGAAAAAGCAGAATCCATCACTTTATCACAGTTTACATTAAAAGAATTGATTCGTCAGACAATTTTCTCAATTGCAGACAACGATAGCAACAAGTTAATGACCGGTGAATTGTTTGAAATTGATGAAAATATTCTGAAAGTAGTATCGCTTGACGGACACCGTATTTCGATCAGAAAGACAGAATTGACAAAAAAATATCAAACCGGAAAAGTTGTCGTTCCTGGAAAGACATTGGTGGAAGTAAGCAAAATTTTATCAGGTGAGGCTGATAGTACAGTATGTCTGTCGTTCACGGACAACCATGTTATATTTGAATTTGACAATACAGTGGTTGTGTCACGTTTGATTGAAGGAGAGTATTTCCGTATTGATCAGATGTTGTCCAGCGACTATGAAACAAAGGTAAAAATCAATAAAAAAGAACTTTTAAGTTGTATTGACAGAGCAACGCTTCTGGTAAAAGAAGGAGATAAAAAACCAATTATCATCAATATCATGGACGAAATTATGGAATTGAAAATCCAATCTCAGCTAGGTTCTATGAACGAAGAGATTATGATTTCCAAAGAAGGAAAAGATCTTTTGATTGGATTTAATCCAAAATTCTTAATCGATGCACTTCGTGTGATCGAGGATGAGGAAGTTACAATTTATCTTATGAATGCGAAAGCACCATGCTTTATCAGAGATGAGAAAGAAAGCTACGTGTATTTGATTTTGCCGGTTAACTTTAATGCAGGAGTTTAAGAAATGGAAATTATAAAATTAAGAGAAGAATTTATTAAACTTGGTCAGGCTTTGAAAGCGGCAGGACTTGTGGAATCCGGAGTGGAAGCAAAAGAAGTGATTCAGGATGGTTTTGTAAAAGTCAATGGAGAAGTCGATACAAGAAGAGGAAAGAAACTTTATGATGGAGACATCGTATTTTTTGATGGAACAGAGATAAAGATTGAAAAATAGAACATGAATAGTTGGTGTAAGGATGATAGTAAAGTCTTTAAAATTGAAAAATTTTAGAAATTATAATTTGTTAAACATAGAGTTTGATGCAGCTACCAATATTTTTTGTGGAGATAATGCACAGGGAAAAACTAACATTCTCGAATCCATCTATTTATCAGGGACGACGAAATCTCATCGTGGGACAAAAGACCGCGATATGATACAGTTTGGACATGACGAGGCTCATATTGAGACTGTAGTAGAAAAGAATGGAGTTCCTTTTCAGATTGACATGCATTTGAAAAAAAACAGTCCGAAAGGAATTGCAATTAACAAAATTCCAATTCGCAAAGCAAGTGAGTTATTTGGAATTATTAATATCGTGTTTTTCTCGCCGGAAGATTTGAATATTATCAAAAATGGTCCGGCAGAGAGAAGACGATTTATTGATTTGGAACTTGCACAGCTTGATAAATTATATCTCAGCGACCTGTCGAACTATAATCGAATTATTAACCAGAGAAATAAATTGTTAAAAGATGTCTATAACAGGAATGATTTGCTTGAAACGCTTGAAATATGGGATCTTCAGCTTATTCAGTATGGAAATAAGATTATTGAGAGACGAAAGAAGTTTATAGGACAGGTGAATGATATTATTTCAGAAGTACATAAAAAGTTGACTGGTGGGAAAGAAGAGCTAAAGCTTTACTATGAGCCGGGAATCGGAAATTTAGAATTTGAAAAGGCACTTTTAAAAAACAGAGAGCGGGATATCCGGATGAAAAGTACTTCCGTCGGACCTCACAGAGATGATATTTGTTTTATGACGAATGATTTGGATATTCGTAAATTTGGCTCTCAGGGTCAGCAGAGGACGGCGGCGTTATCATTGAAACTATCAGAGATAGAACTTGTAAAAGAGATTATAAAAGATACGCCAATATTATTATTGGATGATGTTTTGTCTGAATTGGATAAACACAGGCAAAACTATTTATTAGACAGCATTCGCGATGTGCAGACTCTAATCACGTGTACAGGATTAGACGATTTTGTGAATCATCGTTTTTCTATAAATAAAGTTTTATATGTAAAACAAGGCGAAGTAAAAGTTCTGAACGAATCGAAAATATAGGAGGATTTATATGAGTGCAGAATATGGTGCAGATCAAATCCAGATACTAGAAGGATTAGAAGCAGTAAGAAAAAGACCGGGAATGTATATTGGAAGTACCTCAATCAGAGGACTTCATCATTTGGTGTATGAGATTGTAGATAACGCAGTAGATGAGGCATTGGCGGGATATTGTGATACGATTTTCGTATCAATTAACGAAGATAATTCCATTACGGTTATTGATAATGGACGTGGAATTCCGGTAGGAATCAACCACAAAGCAGGACTTCCGGCGGTGGAGGTTGTATTTACGGTACTGCATGCCGGAGGAAAATTTGGCGGTGGTGGATATAAAGTGTCTGGAGGACTTCACGGAGTTGGTGCGTCTGTTGTAAATGCACTTTCTGAATGGCTTGAAGTTGAGATTTACAACGAAGGAAAAGTCTATAAGCAGAGATACGAGAGAGGTAAGGTAATCTATAAACTAAAGGTTGTAGATGAATGTGATGCACAAAAGACAGGAACAAAAGTTACATTTCTTCCAGATAAAGAGATTTTTGAGGAGACAGTATTTGATTATGATACATTGAAACAGCGTTTTCGTGAGATGGCATTTTTAACAAAAAATCTTAAAATTGTCCTGAGAGATGAAAGACCGGAGGAGCCGATTGAGAAGACTTTCCACTACGAGGGTGGAATTAAGGAGTTTGTGCAGTACCTGAATAAAAGCAAGACACCTCTTTATGAGCAGATTATTTACTGTGAAGGTGAAAAAGACGGTGTCGCAGTAGAGGTTGCAATGCAGCACAATGACTCTTACAGCGATAACACATATGGATTTGTAAATAATATTACAACACCGGAAGGCGGTACACATGTCGTTGGATTCCGAAATGCTCTGACAAAGACATTCAATGAATATGCGAGAAAAAATAAATTATTAAAAGACAACGAGCCAAATCTTTCCGGAGAAGATATCCGAGAAGGTCTGACGGCGATTATCAGCGTAAAGATTGAAGATCCACAGTTTGAAGGACAGACAAAACAAAAATTAGGAAACAGTGAAGCTCGTGGTGCGGTCGACAATATCGTAAGTACGCAGTTAGAGATTTTCTTAGAGCAGAATCCGAATGTCGCAAAGATGACAGTGGAGAAGTCTGTCATGGCTCAAAGAGCAAGAGAGGCAGCCAGAAAAGCGAGAGATCTGACGAGAAGAAAATCTGCGTTAGAAGGAATGTCACTTCCGGGCAAGCTTGCCGACTGTTCAGATAAGGACCCTGCAAACTGTGAGATTTACATTGTAGAGGGTGATTCTGCGGGGGGGTCTGCAAAGACAGCCAGAGACAGAGCAACACAGGCTATCTTGCCGCTTCGTGGAAAAATCCTGAACGTGGAGAAAGCCAGATTAGATAAAATTTATGCCAATGCAGAGATTAAGGCGATGATCACTGCATTTGGAACGGGAATACACGATGATTTTGATATTTCAAAGCTTCGTTATCACAAGATCATCATCATGACTGATGCCGATGTCGATGGAGCTCACATCAGTACGTTATTATTAACATTCCTGTATCGTTTTATGCCAGAACTGATCAAAGAAGGTTATGTGTATCTGGCACAGCCGCCGCTTTATAAGCTGGAAAAGAACAAAAAAGTATGGTATGCGTACAGTGATGAAGAGCTAAATAAGATTCTTCTGGAAGTTGGAAGAGATGGAAATAACAAGATTCAGCGTTACAAAGGTCTTGGGGAGATGGATGCAGATCAGCTTTGGGAGACAACTATGGATCCGGAGCACAGAATTCTTCTTCGTGTGACAATGGACGAAGAATCCACATCAGAGCTAGATCTTACATTTACAACTTTGATGGGAGACAAAGTAGAACCGAGACGAGAATTTATCGAAGAGAACGCAAAATATGTAAATAACCTGGACATTTAGAGATTGGAGAATAAAAAATGGAAGATAATATTTTTGACAAAGTGCATGACATTGATCTGAAAAAGACAATGGAAGAATCTTATATCGATTATGCGATGAGTGTTATCGCTTCCCGTGCCCTTCCGGATGTCCGGGACGGTTTGAAGCCGGTACAGCGAAGAATTTTATACTCAATGATTGAATTGAACAACGGTCCGGATAAGCCACATCGTAAATGTGCTCGTATCGTCGGTGATACGATGGGTAAATACCACCCGCATGGTGACAGCTCAATCTATGGTGCACTCGTAAATATGGCGCAGGAATGGTCTACAAGATATCCGCTTGTCGATGGACATGGAAACTTTGGTTCTGTAGATGGTGATGGCGCTGCGGCGATGCGTTATACAGAGGCTCGTCTGAGCAAGATTTCGATGGAACTGACGGCTGACATTAACAAGAATACAGTTGATTTTACGCCGAACTTTGATGAGACGGAAAAAGAACCGTCTGTGCTTCCGGCAAGATTTCCGAATCTGCTTGTAAACGGAACATCAGGTATCGCCGTAGGTATGGCGACAAACATTCCACCTCACAATCTGCATGAAGTAATCAGTGCGGTTGTAAAAATCATTGATGATCAAATTGATGAAAATGGTGAGACCACAATTGAAGATATTTTACAGATTATCAAAGGTCCTGATTTTCCAACCGGAGCAATGATTCTCGGAACACGCGGAATTGAGGAAGCATACCGCACCGGACGTGGGAAAATCAGAGTGCGTGCGGTGACAGATATTGAGCCAATGCAGAACGGAAAGAACCGTATTGTAGTGACAGAACTTCCGTACATGGTTAATAAAGCACGTCTGATTGAAAAGATTGCAGAGCTTGTAAGAGATAAAAAGATTGACGGTATCAAAGATTTGAGCGACCAGTCAAACAGAGAAGGCATGAGAATCTGTATCGAACTGCGCCGTGACGTGAATGCAAATGTCATTTTAAATCAGTTATATAAACATACACAGCTTCAGGATACATTTGGTGTTATCATGCTTGCACTCGTAAATAATGAGCCGAAAGTCATGAATATTCTGGATATGCTGAATTATTATTTAAAGCATCAGGAAGAAGTTGTGACAAGAAGAACTCAGTACGAGTTAAATAAGGCAGAAGAGCGCGCCCATATTTTACAGGGGTTACTGATTGCCCTTGATAATATTGACGAAGTAATCCGCATTATCCGCGGTTCAAAAAATACACAGATTGCAAAAGAAGGCTTGATAGAAGCATTTGAACTTACTGAAGTCCAGGCACAGGCGATTGTGGACATGAGACTTCGTGCCCTGACAGGTTTGGAACGTGAAAAACTGGAGACAGAATATGCGGAGTTAATGAAACGAATTGGCGAATTGAGAGCCATCTTAGCAGACAGAAAACTGTTGTTAGGTGTGATCAAGGAAGAGATTTTAATCATTGACGGTAAATACAGTGATGAGAGAAGAACTTCAATCGGATTTGATGAATTTGATATTTCTATGGAAGACTTAATTCCAAGACAGGACGTTGTTATTACAATGACAAAACTTGGATATATTAAACGTATGACAGTAGATACATTTAAGAGTCAGAATCGTGGCGGAAAAGGAATCAAAGGAATGCAGACGATTGATGAAGACTATGTGGAAGAGTTGTTCATGACATCGACACATCACTATATCATGTTCTTTACGAATACGGGACGCGTGTACCGCTTAAAAGGATACGAGATTCCGGAAGCAAGCAGAACGGCAAGAGGAACTGCAATTATCAATCTGCTTCAGTTAATGCCGGATGGAAAGATTACAGCTATGATTCCAATTGATGAGTACAAAGAGGGACAATATCTGTTCATGGCTACTAAGAAAGGTCTCGTGAAGAAAACTCCAATTACAGACTATGCAAATGTAAGAAAGACAGGGCTTGCGGCAATTACACTTCGAGAAGAGGATGAGTTGATTGAAGTGAAATTTACAGATCAGGATCAGGATATCATTCTTGTCACAAAATATGGACAGTGTATTCGATTTAACGAGAAAGATGTCCGTGCAACTGGAAGAACTTCTATGGGCGTTCGCGGCAT
This sequence comes from Faecalimonas sp. LCP19S3_D12, assembly GCF_052121495.1. Lineage (GTDB taxonomy): Bacteria > Bacillota > Clostridia > Lachnospirales > Lachnospiraceae > Faecalimonas. Next base: position 37,865 of record NZ_JBQKED010000030.1, read on the forward strand.
GAATCTTGCAGATCGTGATGAGGTAGTTGGTATGCAGCTTCATACACAGGGAACACACTTGCTGATCGTATCTGAAAAAGGTATGGGTAAACGCACGGCAATGGAAGAATTTACTCCTCAGAACCGAGGCGGAAAAGGTGTGAAATGCTATAAGATTACAGAAAAGACTGGAAATGTGGTTGGAGTAAAAGCGGTAAATGAAGACAATGAGGTTATGATCATTAACACAGAAGGAATTGTGATTCGTATGGAGTGCAGCACGATATCTGTGCTTGGACGTATCACATCCGGAGTAAAATTAATTAACTTAAATGACAATGCGACAGTTGCAAGTATTGCAAAAGTAAGAGAGACAGAGTAACCAAAAGAACAATGTTTGCATATGCTGATACAGGAGGTGAGAGGATGCTTTCTATCACGAACACAATGCCTGAGGCATATGCAAAGATAAAAGGAAATGGGAAATATCCGAATCTAAAGGGAAATGTTTCTTTTTATGGAGTACATGGAGGGACGATTGTTGTAGCAGAAGTGACAGGACTGCCAGAAAATAATACATTTCATGGATTTCATATACATGAAGGAGAAAATTGTACCGGAACAGAGGCAGAACCATTTCAAAATGCAGGAACGCATTATAATCCCAAAAATACACAACATCCGAATCATGCAGGAGACTTGCCGCCGTTATTGGCAAATCACGGAACTGCATTTGGGGCATTTTATACTGATCGGTTTTATCCGGAAGATGTAATCGGAAGAACGGTTATAGTACATGAAAATGCAGATGATTTTCGGACACAGCCGTCCGGAAATTCAGGGGCGATGATTGCTTGCGGGAAGATAGTAAGAGAATAGTAAGACATTTGTAACAAAACACCTTGAATCGTTGAGATTCAGGGTGTTTTTGCGGTTGTGATTATAATTCTCTCAAGATAATTTCTGCTGTTTTCTTGACGGTAGCAGCAACAAACTTTGTACACTGCTCTTTTCTTTCAGGAGAATTTCTTTCTTTTCCTTTTGTGAGAATACGGCAGCATGTAGCACCGCAGGTTTCTTTGAAAAAATCATGAAGTTCTTTTGTTAATTCAAAACATTTGTTAATTCTAGGATCACCCGGAGTTTTTCTTCCAAAAAAGTATCCAATACACATTGTTCCGCCGGCAAGGGCACCACAAATACAGCCTCCCCCACCAAGTCCCCAGGGAAAACCGGAACTCATTGCAATAGCATCGTCAGACATTTCCAATTCAAAATTTTTCTTAATTGCATAGATTATAGATTCTGAACAGGCAAAGCCCTGATTAAAAATATCCACAGCATCTTTTTGAAGTTGTTTCATATTCACATCCTTTGTCATATCAATTTTCTCCTTTCAATTACGGTGTGATTCTATATCTATTATAATTATAAAAAGCATACATTACAATCATTTTGAGAGGAGAGATATTATGTGCAATTATGCCTATATACGTGTATCCAGTAGAGAGCAAAACGTTGCAAGACAGGTAGAGGCTATGCTGGAGATTGGCATTAAAAAAAGGATATGTTTATTGATAAACAGTCAGGAAAAGATTTCAATCGAGAAAAATACCAAAAATTGTTAAGAAGATTAAAAAGTACAGATGTTGTCTATATCAAATCAATTGATCGACTTGGAAGAAATTATGAAGAAATTATAGAACAATGGAAAGTGATCACAAAAGAAAAAAATGCCGATATTTTTGTATTAGATTTTCCGCTTTTAAATACGACAAACCAAGTTGGCGGTGTTACCGGAAAGTTTCTTGCGGATTTGGTTCTGCAAATTTTATCTTATGTTGCCCAGATTGAAAGAGAAAATATTAAGCAAAGACAGGCGGAAGGGATTCGAGTCGCAAAAAGAAATGGTGTAAGGTTTGGCAGACCTGAAAGAGAAATACCAGAAGAGTGTGATCGAATTTATGAGCTTTGGAAAAATGAAAAAATAAGTAAAAGAGAGGCTGCCAGACAGCTACATACAAATCATAATACGTTTTCAAATTGGATTAAGCGACAGGAAAAAATAGTAGTTGAAAAGTAAAAATTTAAAAATATGGAAAAAATTGGTAAAAATAGTAGACATTTTTTCCCACAACTATTTTTAATAAAAAATGAGAAAAATTGGTATGTTTACTTCTTGCTTAGCATACTATCACATCTGGAAGAAAATGTCTGCTTTTTATACCAAATACATTTTATGAATAAGAGACAGTATATAGGGACTTATATATATTTTCTCTTTGAACAAAACAAACCTATCTAAATCCTGTTTTGAATAAAAATATGCAATTAAGTGTCACTACAGATTATGCAATTCGGGCGACTCTTTACCCGTTAAAAAAAAGAGGAATTGTTCGGTCTTGTGAATTGTCAGAGGAATTAAAAATCCCGAAGAACTATATTCTGAAAGTTACCAAAAAACTGGAAGAGGTTGGAATTGTAAAATGCTATCAAGGAAAAAAAGGTGGAATTGAAATTGTAAAAACAGCGCAGGAAATTACTCTTTGGGATGTGATTGAGGCAACAGAGAACACAACGAAGATTAATAGGTGTTTGGGACAAGAGGGCTATTGTAACAGAGATGAGAGAAGTTCCTGTCCGGTGAGAAAAGTTTACTCTGCATTACAAGAAGCTATGGAAGAGAGGCTGATAACTATAAAAATGAAGGATTTGATGAATGATGAAAAATCTAAAAATGAAAGGGGAAATGAAATTGAAAGTGCGTAAGAGACTCAAAATGTTGGTTGCGCTAGAGCGTGTTTGAAAATTATGAGTTTTTGATTATTTTATCCAAATCAGGATTGAAGCAAGGCATATAAACCCCATATATGTGAATGCCAACTTATCATAACGAGTGGCA
>NZ_JBQKED010000031.1:0-40546 GCF_052121495.1 Faecalimonas sp. LCP19S3_D12
TTTGTAAGATATTCATAAGTCTATTATGCAGGAAAAAGGAAGAAAAAGAAACCCCCTAACCCCTCAAGATTGAGGGGAAGGGGAGCTGAATAGGCGAAGCCTATTTTTTATATACCCCTTATTTTGCAGATTTCATATTGAAAAGGAGATAAATACAATGAGCGAACGAAAAATCCCTTATAAAATCTATCTGGAAGAAAATGAGATGCCAAAGACATGGTACAATATGCGTGCGGATATGAAGAACAAACCGGCGCCGCTTTTGAATCCGGAGACGTTGCAGCCGATGACAGAAGAAGAACTCTCTGTTGTGTTCTGCAAAGAGCTGGTGGAACAAGAATTGGACAACGATAACAGATACATTGAGATTCCGCAGGAGATACAGGATTTTTATAAGATGTACCGTCCGGCACCTCTTGTAAGAGCATATTGTCTGGAAGAAAAACTACAGACCCCTGCAAAGATTTACTATAAATTTGAAGGGAATAATACGAGCGGAAGTCACAAATTGAATTCCGCCATTGCGCAGGCGTATTATGCGAAGAAACAAGGATTGAAAGGTGTTACGACAGAGACGGGAGCAGGACAGTGGGGAACGGCACTTTCGATGGCGTGTTCTTATCTCGGCTTAGACTGTAAAGTATTCATGGTGAAATGTTCTTATGAGCAGAAACCGTTCCGGCGAGAAGTGATGCGCACCTACGGCGCGAGCGTGACACCGTCGCCGTCGATGGAGACAGAGGTTGGGCGCAAGATTCTTGCAGAGCATCCGGGAACGACAGGAAGTCTTGGATGTGCGATCTCGGAGGCTGTGGAAGTTGCAGTGGGAAGTGAAGGGTATCGTTACGTGCTTGGAAGTGTTCTCAATCAGGTTGTACTGCATCAGTCAGTCATCGGTGTAGAAGCAAAACTTGCAATGGATAAATATGGTGTTACTCCGGATATTATTATCGGATGTGCCGGAGGTGGATCGAATCTTGGCGGATTGATCTCTCCGTTTATGGGAGAAAAATTAAGAGGAGAAAAGGATTATCATTTCATTGCAGTGGAGCCGGCGTCTTGCCCGAGTCTTACAAGAGGTGTGTTTGCATATGATTTCTGTGACACTGGTATGGTGTGTCCGTTGGCGAAGATGTACACACTGGGAAGTGGATTTATTCCGTCGGCAAATCATGCGGGAGGACTTCGCTATCACGGAATGAGTCCGGTGCTGTCACAGCTTTATGCGGATGGATATATGGAAGCAAGATCGGTAGAACAGACAGCAGTGTTTGAAGCGGCGGAGCAGTTTGCGAGAGTGGAAGGCATCCTGCCGGCGCCAGAGAGCAGTCACGCAATCAAAGTTGCAATTGATGAAGCGCTTAAATGCAAAGAGACAGGAGAGGAAAAGACGATTTTGTTCGGACTTACCGGAACTGGATATTTTGATATGTATGCGTATGAAAAATTCCACGATGGAAAGATGTCAGATTACATTCCGACAGATGCGGAACTGCAAACAGGATTTGATGGCATTCCAAATATTTCTTTATAATAAAATAGTGGGATATCATATTCAAAAACGGATACCAAGTGTATCAGGAGAAGGAATCAGAACATGAAACAGATTTTAATCGTAGATGATGATGTCAGCATCGGAGATATGCTGGAGGAGATATTAACAAAAGAGGGGTATGGCGTAAGCCGTGCGTATTCGGGGACAGAAGCATTATTGCTTCTGTCTTTGTCGAGACCGGATTTGGTCTTGCTGGATTTAATGCTGCCGGGATTGAACGGGGAAGAAGTGCTTCCAAAGATCAGTGGGATTCCGGTAATCGTGCTCAGCGCGAAAGTGGATGTGGACAACAAAGTAGATGTGCTGCTAAATGGTGCTGCAGATTACATGACAAAGCCATTTGACATAAAAGAGTTGCTTGCGAGGATTGTAGTACAGTTTCGAGATCACTCGCAGAAGACAGACGGCGATGTACTTGAGTTTGAAGGAGTTCAGATGAATACAGTATCGCATGTTGTCTCGGTGGAGGAACATGGTGTCCGCCTTACCAAAACAGAATATGCGATTTTAAAGCTTTTGATGCAGAATCCGACACAGGTGATCACAAAGTCTTTGATGCTTGACCGCATCAGCGAGGATACACCGGATTGTATGGAAAGTTCACTGAATGTCCATATCAGCAATTTAAGAAAAAAGCTGCGTGATGTGAACGGGCGGGATTATATTGAGACGGTGTGGGGAATCGGATTTAAGATGAAAGAAGTATAAATCTTTACGATTTCTTAATAGTTTTCTTAACGGTTTTCTTAATTGCTGTCCGATACAATATCAGTATCAAAGAAAGGGAGGCTGAATTTATGGACTATATTTTGACTACTGATAGACTCTGCAAAAATTATAAGAGATTTCGGGCGTTGGATGAACTTTCCATGCATGTGCCAAAAGGTGCAATCTATGGATTTGTCGGGAAAAATGGTGCAGGGAAGACGACGCTGATCCGTTTGATCTGCGGACTGCAAAAGCCGACGTCAGGAACCTATACGCTGTATGGGATGAGACAGACGGAATCGGAGATCGCAAAGGCAAGAAGGAGAATGGGAGCGGTTGTGGAGTCGCCATCAATTTATTTGGATATGACGGCAGAGGAGAATCTGAAAGAACAATACCGAATTCTTGGAATGCCATCTTTTGGCGGAATACAGGAGTTGCTGGAACTGGTGGGGATTGCAAATACCGGAAAGAAGAAAGCTAAAAATTTTTCGCTCGGCATGCGCCAAAGGCTTGGAATTGCGATTGCGCTTGCTGGAGATCCGGATTTTCTTGTGCTGGACGAACCGGTAAATGGGCTGGATCCGCAGGGAATTATAGAAATGCGCGAACTGATCTTAAAATTGAACCGGGAGTATGGGATCACCGTGTTGATTTCCAGTCATATTTTGGATGAGTTGTCAAAACTTGCGACACATTATGGATTTATTGACAGAGGACACATAATAAAAGAAGTCAGTGCAAAAGAGCTGGAGGAGGCAGGCAGAAAATGTATTCGAGTGGGAGTGTCTGATATAAAAGCACTGGTGCGTACTTTAGATACGATGAAAATAGAATACAAGATCATCTCTGACAAACAGGCTGACGTGTATGCGAAAGTCAATGTGTCAACGTTGGCTTTGGAACTTGCAAAAGAGCAATGCGAAATTATTTCCATGCAAGAGCGGGATGAAAGTCTGGAAAGTTATTATATGAATCTGATCGGAGGTGACAAAGATGAGTAGATTGCTGTATGCAGGATTATATCGTCTGAAGAAGAACAAGGTGTATTGGAGTTCCTTTGCGGTGATACTGGCATATGGGACTTTTATCTACGTTTCACAGTATCATAATATGAGAAAATACGATTTTGAGTTTACGCTGGAAACTATTTTCTTCCAGTTTGCGATGCTGATGGGGGTTGTGACAGCTGTGGTTGTCAGTATGAATGTGGGGACGGAGTATGGTGACGGAACGATTCGGAATAAGCTGGTGCTTGGACTGTCCAGAACACAAATATATCTGTCTAATTTTCTTATTCAAGCAATTGGCGCGGTAGGGATAACTGTATGTGCCTATCTGCTGGGGTGTGCCATGGGGATTCCGATGTTTGGGATGCCAAAGCTCTCTGCTGGAATGATGTTTCAAATTGGGATAGTAACGATCTTGCTCTGTGTCGCTTACGTCTCTATTTTTAACATGATTACGATGAATATTTCAAGCAAGGCAAATGCAGCAGTATTTTGTATCTTACTTGCATTTGGAATGATGTTTTTTGCAGCGTATCTCATCAATTGTCTGTCACAGCCGGAATACATTGAACAGATGGTGATGAAAAACGGACAGATGGTGACCGAGACGGTCAAAAATACACATTATCTGACCGGAATGAAACGGGAACTTTATCAGAATTTGAGCGAATTGCTCCCAAGCGGACAGGCGATGCATGTAGCGGGGATGACCATAGCCCATCCTGTTCGTATGATGGTTTATTCACTTGTGGTGACTGTGGTGACAACTATTTGTGGAATAGGACTGTTTTTGAAGAAAGATATTAAGTAAAAGGAGTGTAGGGGCGTATGGAAGTGTGGCTGCTTGGAATCATTGTCTTGCTGAGCGGGTGTGTGACAGCGCTTTTGGTGAAAGTATATGTGATGCAAAAATCAGCAAGGGAGATGGAGGAGGCATTTACCGATCGAATCCGCAGTGACACGAATACGCTGATTGATATTTCTTCCCGTGATCGGTATTTGTGCAGTCTGGCTGCTTCCATGAACGTTCAGCTTAAAATGCTGCGAAAAGAGAGAAGGCGGTACCAGAAGGGAGACCGGCAAGTAAAAGATGCGGTTACGAATATTTCCCATGATCTTCGGACACCGCTTACGGTAATTTGCGGGTATTTGGATCTTTTGGAGGAAGAGGAAAAATCAGAGACGGTCGGAAGGTATCTTCAACTTATTCGAAACCGTACCGAGGTGATGCGGCAGTTGACAGAAGAACTGTTTTGCTATTCAATTGTGATATCAACGACGCACAATCTTTCTTATGAAACAGTGTCGCTGAACGCTGCTTTGGAAGAATGCATTTCTGCGTACTATGCAGTTCTGAAACATGCAGATATTTGTCCGACAATTTCTATGCCGGATAAGAAAGTAGTTCGAGCGCTTGATAAGAAAGCGTTGTCGCGTATTCTTGGCAATGTAATGAGCAATGCGGTGAAATATAGCGATGGGGATCTGAAGATTACGTTGACAGAAGAAGGAGAAATCATATGTGCAAACCATGCGTCTAAATTAAATGAGGTGGAAGCAGGGAAATTATTCCATCGTTTTTATACCGTTGAGGATGCCAGAAAATCAACCGGGCTAGGACTGTCGATTGCGAAAACGCTCACAGAACAGATGGGCGGAAGGATTTATGCAAGGTATCGGGACGGCAGTGTTTTCATTCATATTATCTTTGAAAAAGCACAACTTCCTGCTTATGAATAGCTATTAAAATAACTAATGGATAAGCTGTTTGTCAATCATTGACAATGTATCTAAACATTTCCTATAATGATATGCGGCAGTATCGGCAGAGAGTCGGTGCGAGACGAGTGAGAGGAGAACTATAGGAATGAAAACAGATAAGAAATATGCATCTGTCTTTGAATTGAATGGAATGCCGAAGTTTTCACAGGCATTTCCGCTTGCACTGCAGCATGTAGTGGCAATGATTGTTGGATGTGTAACCCCTGCGATCGTGATTGCAGGAGTGGCAGGATTAGAGGGGAACGATAAGGTTATTTTTGTGCAGGCAGCATTGTTTATTGCTGCAATTTCCACATTGATTCAGTTGTTTCCGCTTGGAGGAAAGATTGGTTCCGGTCTTCCGGTCATTATGGGTGTCAGCTTTGCGTATCTCCCAAGTATGCAGGCGATCGCAGGAAATTTTGATATTGCGACTATTTTAGGAGCGCAGTTGATCGGCGGTATGGTGGCTGTGTTTGTCGGAATTTTTGTAAAGAAATTGAGAGTGCTGTTTCCGCCGTTGATTACGGGAACGGTTGTGTTTACGATTGGTCTGTCATTGTATCCGACTGCTGTCAAATATATGGCAGGAGGAGCATCTTCACCGAATTATGGTGCATGGCAGAACTGGCTTGTCGGATTTATCACACTGGCAGTTGTAATTGCACTGAACCATTTTGCAAAAGGAATTTTGAAACTTGCATCTATTTTGATTGGTATGATTGTCGGATATATTGTGTCAGGATTCTTTGGCATGATTGATTTTTCAGCGGTAGGTTGGGCAGGAATGTTCCAAATCCCGCAGCCGATGTATTTCGGAATGAAATTTGAGGTATCTTCAATTGTTACAATGGTATTGCTTTTCGTGATCAACTCTGTGCAGGCAATCGGAGATTTTTCAGCGACGACAGGCGGTGGACTTGACCGTGAGCCGACCGATAAAGAGCTGTCAGGCGGTATTGTGGCATATGGTATCACAAATATTTTCGGATCGTTCTTTGGAGGACTTCCGACAGCTACTTTCAGCCAAAATGTGGGAATTGTTGCAACTACAAAGGTTGTGAACCGCATGGTGCTTGGACTGGCGGCAGTGATTATTCTGCTTGCAGGGTTCGTCCCGAAATTCTCAGCGCTGTTGACAACGATTCCGCAGTGTGTACTCGGAGGTGCAACGATTTCGGTATTCGCATCGATTGCAATGACAGGTATCAAGCTTGTCGTACAGCAGCCACTTACATACCGCAGCACTTCAATCGTTGGTCTTGCGGTTGCACTTGGAATGGGAATCACACAGTGTTCAGACGCACTTGCAAGTTTTCCGGCATGGGTGACAACGGTATTTGGAAAATCACCGGTTGTTGTCACAACAATCGTGGCAATTTTGCTAAATTTGATTCTTCCAAAAGAAGATAAAAAACAATAATAAAAATGGGTTAGATTCCGTTCGGAAAATGATTTTTCGGACGGAATTTTTTTGTTCATAACATAAAAGGATATGATATAATATAACATCAAGACAAAGAGCTTAGAAAATATGTAAGAGAATGGATGACAACATGAGTACAGATGGAACATTATTTTTAGAACAATTGACAGAAAAATTAAAATATCGTATAGAGGAACTGGAGACGGTCATTTCAGAAGGACAGAAAGATGTCGAGAGTATGCATGAATACTACTGGGAGAATTATACCGAGATGGACGAGTATGGGTATGAGAACTATGACAATCAGCAGGCATTGCTGCAGCAGGTGAATGCGAATCAGGACAAGCTTTTGTTAAAGCACCGATTTGAAAAAATGCTGGATTCGCCATTCTTTGGGAGAGTTGATTTTATCTATGACGGGGAAGATGAGGCAGAGTCGTTCTATATCGGGATTGGCAATTTTGCAGAGCGCACAGGGAGTGTGCCACTTGTGTATGATTGGAGAGCGCCCGTGAGCGGACTGTTTTATGATTTTGATCAGGGTCCGGCATCTTATGAAGCTCCACTTGGGACGATTGAGGGTGAGATTGTGTCAAAGTGGCAGTATAAGATTCGAAATGGCAGGATGATCTATGGATTTGAGAGTGATGTGAAGATCGATGATGAGATTTTAAAGCAAGAGCTTGGAAGTAATGGGGATGTGCAGTTGAAAAATATTGTGCGGACAATCCAAAAAGAGCAGAATGCAATTATCCGAAATACAAAAGACAAGATTCTCATCATTCAGGGAGCAGCAGGAAGTGGGAAAACTTCGGTGGCACTTCACCGGATCGCATATCTGTTATACCACGACAGAGAGCATTTGAAATCTTCGAATATTTTGATTCTTTCTCCAAACAGTGTGTTTGCAGATTATATCTCGCACATTCTGCCGGAACTTGGAGAGGAAAATATACAGGAGATGAGTTTTGATCTATTTGCATATAAAGAACTTAAGCATGTAGTCTCGGATTGTGAGGATAGATACCATCAGATTGAACGGCAGTTAAAGTGGATGACAGACGAGGAAGAAGAGAGGTACAGACAGAAGCAGTCAGCAGAATTTATCGGTCGGACAGAAGGATTTTTGGCGGGGCTGGAAGATGAATTGATGGATTTTTCCGAGATAGAATGGAAAGGGTTAAAAAAGACAGAGCAGGAGTTGATTGAGCTGTTTTATTTTAAGTTTCAAGATGTGCCTCTATTGTCGCGTATGGATGCGGTGATGGAATATGTGATCGATGAGTACGAGACACTCTATGATCGGACAGTCTCGGAAGAAGAATGTGAGATACTCAAAAACCGATTTATGGGGATGTATGTGACAAGAGATCTTTATGAGATTTATAATTGGCTGCTTGAGGAGGCAGGGTATCCAATCCTTCCGGAACGGTCTTACGAGAAACGCATCCTTCCGTATGAAGATGTATATCCGATGCTGTATTTGAAATATCGTCTGCAGCAGAAAACGTCAAGGCAAAAGATCAAACATCTGGTCATCGATGAGATGCAGGATTATTCTTATCTGCAATATTATATTCTGAAACAACTGTTTTCCTGTGATATGACGATTCTTGGGGACAGAGCGCAGACGATGGACGACAGAGAACAGGACGTGCTGACATTTTTGCCGGGGATATTTGGTAGACAGGTAAAGAAAATTGTGATGAACAAAAGCTATCGAAATACGATGGAGATTGCAGCATACGCAGGAGCAATTACCGGAATTCAGGATTTGGAGTTGTTTGAGCGGCATGGAAAAGAAGTGACCGAAGCAGTTTTTGAAAGGAGAGAGGATGCACTGGATGCATTGGAACAGGAACTGCGTCTTGCGGAAGATGCGTTTGAGACTGCCGCTGTACTTACATTTACTGAGGAGGAGGCAAAAGCAGTCTATGAGGAACTGAAGCATCGTGGAAAAGAGGCTGCCTATATAGACAGGGACAGTTCTGCTTTTCAAAAGGGACTGACGGTGACGACATTTTATCTTGCAAAAGGGCTGGAATTCGATCAGGTATTTGCAGTCTGTCCTGACAGAGAGGATGCACTTGCAAAGCAGGCGAGATATATCTGCGCGACGAGGGCGCTGCATGAACTTTATATGTATGAGATCAGATAAGCAGAAAGGAGAGACATGCGATGAAAAATGGTATTTTAAAAGAACAGGACTATCAGGAACAGATGGAACATGTTGTGGAGCCGTATTTGCATTCTAAAGAGCGGGAACTGTGGCTTGAAAGGGAGCACGGAAAAAAGATTTATGTAAGATGTTATCAGGCAAAGAAGGCAAAAGGAATTCTTTTGATCTCGCATGGATTTACGGAGACGAGTGAGAAATACAAAGAACTGATCTACTATTTTTTGAGAGGCGGATATCATGTGTATATACCGGAGCACTGTGGGCATGGGCACAGTTATCGTCTGGTGGAGGATCCGTCGCTTGTACATGTAGATTGTTACAAGCGTTATGTGGCAGATCTTTTATTTGTGGCAAGGACGGCGAAAAAGGAGCATAAAAATCTAAATCTATATCTGTTCGGGCATTCTATGGGAGGCGGCATTGCAGCAGCCGCAGTGGCAGCGGAGCCGAAATTATTCGAAAGACTGGTTCTGTCCTCGCCGATGATACGTCCTCTGAGCGGGAAAGTACCGTGGCATGATGCGAGAACCATTGCGATGGCTTTTTGTAAAGCAGGGCAGGCAAAGCGGTATGTGGCAGGACAGAAGCCTTACAGTGGACCGGGAAGGTTTGAAAATAGTTCGTCCACTTCAAGAGTTCGCTATGAATATTATCGGGCGAAAAAAGAACAGGAGCCGTTGTTTCAGATGAATGCGGCATCGTATGGCTGGCTTCATGCGGCAGCATGTCTGAACAGGGACCTTCAAAGAGACGGAGTCAGACGGATTCGAATACCGGTTATCTTGTTTCAGTCAGAACATGATCATTTGGTATCGAAAAAGGAACAGGTGCGGTTTATATTAAAATTGAACCAAAATGGAAATACAGATGCAAAGCTTGTGCGGGTACCTGGGACAAGACATGAGATATGGGGAGCAGATGAGAAGATTTTAAGAGGATATTTTGGAATGCTCTTCCGGTTTTTATCGGAGCAAAAATAAAACAGACAAAGGAGAATATATGGAAAATCAGGAAAAACAACATAAACGGCGAGTGCGCTATAAAGGCACCCACCCAAGAAGTTATAAAGAAAAGTATAAAGAGCTGAATCCGGAAAAATATCCGGAGACCGTTGAAAAAGTAATCGGAAAGGGTGGGACTCCGGCAGGGATGCATATTTCCATCTGTGTAAAAGAAATTTTGGATTTTTTCCAGATAGAGCCGGGACAGAAAGGGCTGGATGCAACCCTTGGATACGGAGGGCACACATTGGAAATGTTAAAATGTCTCAAAGGTGAAGGGCATCTGTATGCGCTCGATATCGATCCGATTGAGTCGGTGAAGACAAAAGAGCGTTTGAAGAACCTTGGATATGGAGAAGAGATGCTTTCTATCCGTCATTTGAATTTTGCAGACATTGATCAGGTTGTCGAAGAAGCCGGACCGTTTGATTTTATTCTGGCGGATCTTGGAGTATCGTCCATGCAGATTGACAATCCGGATAGAGGATTTACATACAAAAGCGAAGGACCTTTGGATCTGCGTCTGAATCCGGAAAAAGGAGAATCTGCGGCAGAACGCTTAAAGAATGTGACGGAAGATGAATTGGAAGGAATGCTTGTGGAGAATTCGGATGAACCATATGCGGCAGAGATTGCACAGTTGGTTATGAAAAAACTCAGACAGGGAGAAATGATTGACACGACAACTAAATTGTATGAGACGATAGAGGAGGCGCTTTCGTTCATTCCGGAGAAAGAACGAAAAGAGGCAGTGAAAAAGTCCTGCCAGAGAACTTTTCAGGCACTTCGAATCGATGTAAACAGTGAGTTTGAAGTGTTGTATGCGCTGATGGAAAAGCTTCCAAGCGCTCTGAAAAGTGGTGGGAAAGTGGCGATTTTAACATTCCATTCCGGGGAAGACAGAATTGTGAAGAAGGCATTCAAGGAGTGGAAAAAGGCCGGTGTTTACAGTGAGATTGCAAATGATGTCATCCGACCGTCCGCAAAGGAATGTGTTCGCAACAGCCGGGCGAAATCAACGAAGATGAGATGGGCGATCAAGGCATAAGAAGCAAGAAAAACAGATGGGGATTATTAAAACAATTGAGGCAGTGTGATAAAACGAAGCTTTTTTGCTCATAATAGTATTATGATCAGAAAAGAGAGGAAATCCTATGAAAACATTTCAGGAATTATACGAAGATTTGCTGAGGCAAAAAGTTTCGGTGGAGGAGCTGCTGCCGAGGGAATATGATCCAAAGCATCTGGATTGTCTTTTGCATCCGGAAGAATACGCACCTGTTATTTCGACGGATACATGCACAGATTGTTTCGAGAGAGCGTGCCAGAAAAGCTGCATATTTGATGCGATTGAGACAGGAAAAGAAGGAGAGCTTTTTATCAATCCATCACGTTGTGAGGGGTGTGCCGCCTGCATAGACGTATGTAAATCCAATCATCTTGCAGCAAGTAAAGATGTGCTTCCGGCGATGAGAGCGGTGCGAAATGCAAGTGGTCCTGTTTATCTGATGGTTGCGCCGGCATTTTCTGGACAGTTTCGCGGGCATGTGACGGCGGGAAAATTAAGAAGTGCGTGCAAAGCGCTTGGATTTACCGGAATGGTGGAGGTGGCATTGTTTGCAGATATTCTGACACTGAAAGAGGCGCTGGAGTTTGAACGACATGTCAGAGAGCCGGGAGATTTTCAGCTCACAAGCTGTTGCTGTCCGGTTTGGATTGCAATGATCCGAAAGAGGTATCACGAGTTATTACCGCATGTTCCGGGGGCAGTCTCTCCGATGGTTGCCTGCGGACGTTTTTTGAAGCGAATCCACCCGGATGCGGTGACGATATTTGCAGGTCCTTGTCTTGCGAAGAAAAAAGAAGCAAAAGAGCCTGATATTGCTGATGCGGTAGATTATGTGCTCACCTTTCAGGAAATGCAGGATATATTTGATGCGGCAGAGATTTCTTTGGAAGAACTTCCTGAAGAGGAAAAAGAACATGCTTCGAAAGCAGGCAGGCTGTATGCGCGTACAGGCGGAGTGAGTCAGGCAGTGGAAGAGATGGTGCGGCAGCTTTCGCCGGATGGGAAGATCAACGTTCACTGTGAACAGGCGAATGGAACAAAAGAGTGTATGGAGATGATGAGGCGCATTCAAAATAAAGAGACGGATGCGAATTTTTTTGAGGGGATGGGATGCGTTGGCGGCTGTGTGGGAGGTCCGAAAGCAATCATAGACAGTGAAAAAGGGAAGCGGTATGTGGACGAGTATGCAAAAAAATCAATCTACCAGACGCCGCTTGAAAATCCTTATGTCCGAAAACTGCTAGAGGAGCTTGGATTTGAAACCGTGGAAGAACTTTTGGAGGACAACACGCTGCTGACCAGAGAATTTTAGCGGCGTTAGTAGCGAAAAAGCCTGTTTTATTGTATAATACTAGCGTCGGTATACACTAAATGGTGAAAAATAGAAAGGACACGTTATGAAATATACAATACCACATTATTTTGAACAATTTCGATGTACAGCAGCAGAATGTGTGGATACCTGCTGTGCAGGATGGGCGATTATGATTGATGAGAAATCATTGGAAAAATATAAAAATACAGAGGGGGCTTTGGGAAACCGCCTTCACAATTCAATTGACTGGGAGGAAGGAAGTTTCCAACAGTATGAAAAAAGATGTGCATTCTTGAACGAAGAAAATCTCTGTGATCTGCATTTGGAGGGCAGCGAAGAGATGTTGTGTGACACGTGCAGAAATTATCCGAGACATATGGAGGAGTTTGACGGTCTGCGGGAAGGATCTCTTTCGCTGTCTTGTATTGAGGCGGCGAAGATTATTTTAGGGTGTAAGGATCCGGTTCAGTTTATTACGATGGAAGATGACACCGAGGATGAAGAAGATGAAGAGTTTGATTTTTTGTTGTTTACAAAATTGATGGATACACGAGAGGCGATTCTTAAGATGCTGCAAAACAGGGAAGTCGATATTTGTGTACGCATGGGGATGGTCTTAAATCTCTCGAAAGAAATCCAGATTGCGGTGGATCACGGGGAATTATTCCAGATTGATGAGCTGTTGAAAGATTTCGGAGAGATGGATTCTTTGCTTGAGATGCAAAAACAGATCGGAGAAGATCCGATTGGAGAAAATGAATACTGTAGCGAGATGCGCAAGATGTTTCGCACACTTTCAAAATTAGAAGTGCTGAAAGAGGATTGGCCAGATTATGTAAGAAAGGCAGAGCGGCTTTTGTTTGGGGAAGGACAGCGAGAATATCTTGAAAGGCATAAGGAGTTCCACAAAGCGATTGGATTAAAAAGTGCCTCCTACGATGTGTGGTCGTGTCTGTTGGAGCAATTGATGGTATACTTTGTGTTTACCTATTTCTGCGGGGCTGTTTATGATGATCACATTCTTGGAAAGATGCAGACAGCAGTGGTTAGTACCATATTGATTCAGGAATTGGCGCAGGCGGTTTGGCAGGAGAAACAGGAAGGGTTTACATTTATGGATTTTGTAGATGTGGCACACCGTTACTCCAGAGAAATTGAACACTCTGATATCAATCTGCTGCGGCTTGAAAAACTGTTTGATAAGCTGCCACTGTTTCAGCCAAAACAATTGATTCGTATTTTATCTGTATAAGGAGAGGATATATGAGACTGATACATACAGCAGACTGGCATCTTGGAAAACATATTGAAGGTCATAGCCGTCTGGAGGAACAAGAACTGTTTTTAGAGGATTTTGTGGATATCGTGAAAGAAAGAGATGCAGATGTTGTTCTGATTGCCGGCGATATCTATGACTCCTCGAATCCACCAGCGAAGGCGGAGCAGTTGTTTTATGATACACTGAAAAAGATTTCGGAGGGAGGCAGAAGACTTACGATTGTGATTGCGGGCAATCATGATAACCCGGAGCGTCTTGTGTCGGCGACACCGCTTGCGATGGAGCATGGCATTATCATGGTCGGAACACCAAAGACGGTGATCCCAAAAGGGCAGTATGGAAGCTGGAAGGTTTGCAGAAGTGGAGAAGGATACATCAGGATTGAGAGAGAATCTGAGCAAGCGGTCGTTTTGACCGTGCCGTTTCCAAGTGAAAAAAGGCTGGAAGAGGTACTTTATTCGGAGATGGAATCGGAAGAAATACAATTGGAAACGTATAATGAGCGGCTGAGATGTCTGTTTGACAGACTGGCAGATCAGTTTGAAGAAGAGACGGTCAATATCATCGTCTCTCATTTGTTTGTAATGGACAGTTTGGAAGAAGGTTCTGAAAGAAGCATACAGCTTGGAGGAAGTTATCTGGCAGATCCGGATATTTTTCCGAAGCTTGCAGATTATGTGGCGCTTGGGCATATTCACAGACCGCAAAGTATTCCGGGACACCCAAATATTCGCTATTCCGGTTCACCGATCGAGTATCGGAAAGGAGAAGAACGTTACCAAAAACAGGTGCTGTGTGTGGATATCAGAAAGGGCGAATCGATGAAAGTTGAGCCGATCGAATTAAAACAGTACAAACCAATCGAGGTGTGGAGATGCACGAGTATATCGGAGGCAATCATGGTCTGCGAGGAGAATCGGGCCAAGAACTGCTGGGTGTACTTGGAAATTGAGACAGAGCGCGCCATTTTGGAAGATGAGATCAAGAAGATGAAGCAGACGAAAAAGGATATCCTGGAAATCCACCCGATCTTGCGGGAAAAAGACACAGAAGAGGCAGAGACATCGTGGAAGGATCGTCCATTTCCGGAAGTGTTTGCAGAGTTTTACAGACGGGAACGTGGTGCGCAGATGTCTGAAGAGACGCGGGATATGCTGTTAAAGCTATGTAAAGAGGAGGAGCCGCATGAGACCGATTAAATTAAAGATCAAAGGGTTAAACAGTTTTGTGGAGGAGCAGACAATTGATTTTGAAAAACTGACCAAACAAGGTTTTTTTGGAATTTTTGGTCCTACGGGAAGTGGGAAATCCACAATTTTAGATGGAATGATTCTTGCACTTTACGGAATGAAGGCAATGTCACGGGGAACGAATGAGTTTGTAAATAAAAATTGTAAGAGTGCGCAGGTGAGTTATGAATTTCAGATTACTGCGGCACAGGTAAAGCGTTACCGGGTGGAGCGTGAGTTTAAAGCAGGTGAAAAAGGGACAAAATCCGGAAAATGCAGACTTTTGGATGTGACAGATGGAGAGACTGTATTAGAAGAATCTGTGACAGGTGTGGATCGTGCCTGTGTGGAGATTATCGGTCTGACTGCAGATGACTTTATGCGGACGGTTGTTTTGCCACAAGGGAAATTCAGTGAATTTTTAAAGGTGAGTGGAAAAGACCGAAGAGAAATCTTAGAGCGCCTCTTTCGTTTGGAGGAGTATGGTGTGCGTCTGGAGGAACGCATCGCCTCTGCAATCAAAAAAGAGCAGTCAGAGCACACAAGACTCTGCGGACAGGCGGAGGTCTACGGAGACTGTAGTGAAGAAGAGCTAAGAGATGCACGGGAGCGAAAAGATAACTATCAGACGGAGATTGAGTTGCTTGAAAAGGCATTGCGGGAACGTCGTAAAGAGGCAGAAATTTATAAAGAAATATGGAATCTTCAAGAAGAACAGCAGTTATTAAAGCAGAAAGAGAAAATGCTTTTTGAAAAGGAACAAATCATTGAAGAGAAAAAAAAGAGCCTGACGTTGTCTGATAAAGCGGGACATGTCATGCCTATTCTTCGTTCGGTGACTGAACTGGAAGATAAAGAAACAGAACTTTTGCAGAAATTGGAACAAGAGACGGCGCGGTATGAAAAACGGAAAGAAGATGTCAAAGTAAGACAGGAACATTTTTCCAAACTGGAGACAGAAAAGGAGTCAAAGGAGTCAGGACTTCTCACCTCGATTGAGCGGGCAAAAGAAGCGCTAAAGGACTATCGGGAACTGCCCCAATTGCAAAAAGAGCAGAACTGCAGCGAAGCATTGTGGAATGAGAGCAGAACACAGGAGCAATCGCTCAAAGAAAAGGTACAAAAGACCCAACTGAAAAAAGAGTCGCAGACAGAAGAATTGCGAAAAACAGAAGAAATGCTGAGTCAGTGTATGGTCACAAGTGAATACAGGGAAGCGTTGGAACAGTTTATGCTGCGCTACAATGAACTGACCGGCATTTTGAGGGAGCGAAAGGAAAAAGAGCAGAAGACAGACCGGAAGAAAGCCCAGTTGCAGGCACAAAAGCAGGAGATTGTCGCACTGAAAGAAAAGATGACGGTTCTCGAAAAGGAGCTGGAGCTTTGGAAAGAAGAGGAAGCCGAGTTCAATAAAGATATGGAGCAGACTCAGATTTTGAATCTGCGGAAAAAACTCAAAAGCGGAGAGCCTTGTCCAGTCTGTGGTTCTCGTCATTTTGTATATGAAGAAAGTGACGGTGGAGAAGAAAAAGGACAGGAAAGTATTGATTTAGAAAAACTAGAGATATTAAGAAAGCAAATTGAGGAGCGGGAGAGCGTTTATAAAGCAGTCGAGCAGGAATATCAAGTGAAGCAGAGCCTTCTCCTTGCAGCACAGGAAGAATACAAGGAGCTTGAGGAAAAAACAGCAGCGATTGCAAAGGAGATGGAAGAGAAAAAAAATTCTTTGCAGGAAGAGCTTTTAGCATATGGCATTCAAAGTCTGAAAGCGGAAAGAGAGCGCGTGCGAAATCTGGATCAGGAAAGAGAAAAACTGGAAATTGAGCGAAATCGCATGTATAGACAGCAGACAGAAGTTGAGCAGATATTAGGTGCAGTCCAGGAGGAATGGAAAAACAAGGAGCAACAGACAAGACAATTGGAGATGCTGCTTATCCCGCTAAAAGAAAAAGTGACACAAAAGCAGGAGCAGATTCGGGCAAAGATTGGGACAGAGACAAATCCGGAAGTCTATTTGCAGACACTGGAAAACAGCCTTTCGAACCTGCGCAAGACATATCAGGAGGCAAAGCGCAAAAAGGAAGAAGCGGAGAATTTACTAAAACAAAGTGAAGAAGTATGGCAGATTTTGCAGGGCACAAAGACAGGTAATGAAGAAGCACTGAAAAATGCCCGCACATATCTGGAAGAGGAACTAAAACAGCAGGGATTTTTGAACCGGGAAGAAGTGAAAAAGGCATTATTAAGTAAAGAATGTCAGGAAAGATATCTGGAAGAGATTGAGGAATATGTGCGGCAGATGCAGCAGACACAGGCACAGATTGAGAATGTCGAAAAGCGTCTGGCTGGAAGAAAGATAGAAAAAGAGATTTACGAGGAAGCAGTAACAAACTGTGAGATGCTGGACCGTGAAAAAAGGGAGAAAGAGGAAATACTGATTGCGACCAGACAAGAGATTAAAAGAATGGAGGAACACCTAAAGCAGCAGTCTGAAATTCGAAAAGTGCTCTCAGAGATTGAACACCATCTTGCGATTTTGGAAGACTTAAGAAGTGTGACAAGAGGGAAACGATTTGTAGAGTTTTTGGCGACAGAACGTCTGCGATATATTTCTAAAAGCGCATCCAAACGGTTGTATGAGATCACAAATGGCAATTATGAGCTGGAGATTAATGAGGATGGAGAATTTATTATTCGGGACAATAAGAACGGAGGCGTACGCAGACAGACTGCCACATTATCAGGAGGTGAGACCTTTGTCACTTCCCTGGCATTGGCACTTGCGCTGTCGGCGGAGATTCAGTTAAAAGGGACAGCTCCGCTTGAATTGTTCTTTTTGGATGAAGGTTTTGGCTCGTTGGATGATATGCTGCTTGATATCGTAATGGAGTCGTTGGAAAAGATACATAATGAGCACTTAAAAGTGGGGATTATCTCCCATGTGGAATCCGTAAAAGCACGAGTGCCAATTAGACTGATGGTGACTCCTGCTGAGACCGGAGTTAGTGGAAGCAGAGTAAATATCGAATATTCATAATCTGTACTGCTTGGACATACAGTAGTAAAACAGCCGATCATAGCTGTGAGAAAGCAAAAAGCGAGGAGGAAATGTATGTTTGAGCAAAAGTCGGCAAAGGAGACGATTCTAGAGCTCCATAGCAGTGCGGACAATGGATTGAGCGAGGCAGAAGCAAGAAAAAGACTGGAACAAAATGGGAAAAATGAACTGAAAGAAGGAAAGAAAAAATCTGTGGCGGAAGCATTTTTTGAGCAGTTGAACGATCCGCTGATCTATGTACTGCTTGTGGCGGTGATTATCTCGTTGCTGCTTCACGAGGTAAGTGATGCGATGATCATTCTTGTTGTAGTTACAGTAAATGCAGTTGTCGGCGTCATTCAGGAAGGAAAAGCGCAGAAAGCTTTGGAAGCGCTCAAAGGACTCACGATTCCAAAAGCCATCGTAAAACGTGAAGGAAGAAAAAGGGAGGTTTTATCCTCAGAACTGGTTGTGGGGGATATTGTATACTTGGATGCGGGGAGGCAGATTCCTGCGGATCTTCGTCTGCTGGAAGCCGTCAGTATGAAGGTGGAGGAGTCTGCATTAACAGGGGAGTCACTTCCGGTGGAAAAGGATGCCTTGTTTCAGGCAAATCAAACATGTCCGGTCGGTGACCGGAAAAACATGGCATATATGTCTACTGTGGTCACATATGGAAGAGGAACAGGGATTGTCACTGCAGTAGGAATGGATACAGAGATTGGGAAAATCGCAGCGATGATTGACGAGGCGCCGCAGGAACTTACGCCGCTTCAAAAAAGGCTTGGGGATCTTGGAAAGCTTCTGAGTATTGTGGCTGTGGTTCTTTGTGCAGCGTTGTTTGCGATTGCTGTGATACAGAAGCGAGATATAGCGGATATGCTTATTACAGCGATATCGCTCGCCGTGGCAGCAGTGCCCGAAGGTCTTCCGGCTGTGGTGACAATCGTACTGGCGTTGAGTGTCTCGAAGATGGTAAAGGTCCATACGATTGTCCGAAAGCTTCCTTCCGTGGAGACGCTGGGGGCAGTCGGTGTTGTCTGCTCGGACAAGACCGGAACGCTGACACAGAATAAGATGTCAGTCACAGCATGCTATGTAGATCAGCATATGTGTGATGCAGGCCAAGCAGATGCAAGAAAAAATCGTGAATTTCTGGAATGCTGTGTGCTGTGTAATGATGCAGCGGTTTCTGAGACAGAGCGAATTGGCGATCCAACCGAACTGGCATTAGTGGATTTTGCAGAAGCACATCATTTGAATCCAAAAGAACTTCAGACAGACATGCCGAGAATCAATGAGGTATCCTTTGATTCCAAACGGAAAATGATGACGACACTTCATCAAAGCCGACATGGAAAGATTTCTTATACAAAAGGGGCGGCAGACCGGGTAATTTCCAAATGTACACATATTCTGATCAATCAGAAACGGATTCCGCTTACCGATACACATAAGAGGCAGATCACGATCGCGATGGAAGAGATGTCGGCGCAGGCGCTTCGGGTTTTGGCTATTGCCATGTGCCCGAATGTGACGGCGCCGAAAGAGGAGGGGCTTACATTTCTTGGGCTTACGGGAATGATAGACCCGGCGCGACCGGAGGCAAAAGAGGCGGTTCGGACGTTTCGGGAGGCATCGGTAGATACAATCATGATCACAGGAGACCACGTTGATACAGCATTTGCCATTGCAAAGCAGCTTGGAATTGCGAACAAAATGAGTGAGTGTATGACGGGAGAAGAATTAGAGCGGTTGTCTGCCGGTGAATTGCAAAGAAAACTAAGACAGACAAAAGTGTTTGCCCGTGTGGCACCGGAACATAAGGTGCAGATCGTAAAAGGCTTAAAAGCTTCCGGGAAGATTGTGGCAATGACAGGGGACGGGGTCAATGATGCCCCGTCTCTGAAAGCGGCAGATATCGGCATTGCCATGGGAGAGTCAGGAACAGATGTGGCAAAGAATGCATCCGATATGATTTTGACTGACGATAATTTTGCGACAATCGAAAAGGCGATTGAAGAGGGAAGAGGAATCTATGAAAATATCCGGAAATCCATTTTGTTTTTGCTGTCTTCCAACTTTGGAGAGATTATCACCATGTTTCTGTCTATTTTATGCGGACTTGCGTCTCCGTTAAAGGCAAGCCATATTTTATGGATCAATCTGATCACCGATTCGCTGCCGGCATTGGCTTTGGGCGTTGATGAAAACGATAAAAAGAGTTTGATGAGAAGACCTCCAAGAAAAGTACAGGAGAGTTTGTTTGCAAACGGAGGACTTTCTTGCACATTGTTTTATGGAGTGCTGATCGCAGGAATCAGTCTGACTGCATTTTTAAAGCTGCCGCTGGAACTACTGACTGCAAGAAACGCAGTTGTAAGTTTAGAAAACCTGATGGTTGTACTGAAATCTCCGGAAGTCTTAAATCGGGCACAGACATATGCGTTTACCGTGCTCGGCTTATCACAGCTTTTTCATGCAGTCGGTATGCGGGATGTGCATAAGTCTGTATTTTGTATGGATCACAGTGCAAACAAATTGATGATAGCTGCATTTTTCGCAGGGTTTGGGCTTCAGATACTGGTGACTGAGATCCCTTATATGGTGGAGATTTTTGGAACGGCAGCTTTGTCGATGGGAGAGTGGATTCAGCTTATTATTTTGTCTGCATTTCCGCTTATCGCGCATGAAATTATGGTACTGTTTTCAGTGGGAACAGTATTTGACCACCGCAGAGAAAATGTGGTATCCTATTAGAAAATAAAGAGATGTTTATTAAAAAAGGAGGGGAAAGTACCTATGAAAAAAGAAGATGTAAAGTATGGCGCGTACGTTCAGATTTTGAAAGAGGAGCTGGTTCCAGCAATGGGGTGTACAGAGCCAATCGCACTTGCATATGCCGCGGCGAAAGCAAGAGAAATACTGGGGAGTATTCCGGATAAGGTTGTGATTGAAGCAAGTGGAAGTATCATCAAAAATGTAAAAAGCGTCATTGTGCCAAACACGAATCATCTGAAAGGAATTTCGGCGGCTGCCACAGCGGGAATTATTGCGGGAAGAGCGGAGAAAGAACTGGAAGTGATTGCGCAGGTGACAGAGTCAGAGATTGAGCAGATGAAACAGTTTTTGCAGACAGCGGATATCAAAGTTGTACATGCAGACAATGGAATCACATTTGATATCATCGTGTCAGTTTACAAAGGAAGCTCCTATGCGAAAGTCAGAATTGCGAATTATCACACGAATATTGTGCTGATGGAAAAAAATGGAGAAGTGCTCTATGAAATAGCAGTCGAGGGAGAAAAGGAAGAGGGATTGACAGATCGAAATCTTTTGAATATGAAAGATATCTGGGATTTTGCGATGACTGTAGATGTGAAAGATATAAAAGAGACGTTAGACAGACAGATTGCATATAATACGGCAATTGCGGAGGAAGGCTTGAGAGGAGATTATGGCGCAAACATTGGAAGTGTGCTTTTGGATACGTATGGAGATGACATTCGGACAAGAGCAAAGGCAAAGGCGGCGGCAGGATCTGATGCAAGAATGAACGGATGCGAACTTCCGGTGATCATCAATTCAGGAAGCGGCAATCAGGGAATGACTTCGTCTATTCCTGTCATTGAATATGCCAAAGAGTTCGATGCGGATGAAGATACCTTGTACCGTGCGCTTGCTTTGTCAAATCTTGTTACAATCCACCAAAAGACAGGAATCGGACGTCTTTCTGCATACTGTGGAGCAGTCAGTGCCGGAGCCGGAGCAGGTGCTGGAATTGCATATCTCTGTGGAGGAGGTTATGAAGAAGTGATTCACACAGTTGTCAACGCACTTGCAATTGTCTCTGGGATTGTCTGTGACGGTGCGAAGGCGTCCTGCGCAGCGAAGATTGCATCTGCGGTGGATGCCGGGATTTTAGGCTATAATATGTATAAACGAGGACAACAGTTCTATGGCGGTGACGGAATTGTCACACGAGGAGTGGAGGGGACGATTCAGAATGTGGGACGTCTCGGAAAACAGGGAATGAAAGAGACCAACGAAGAAATCATCAAAATCATGGTCGGTGAATAGAATAAAGAGTGAGAAAAGAAAAGGGGAAAGCGTTTATGAAAAAAATAGTTGGAAGCCTGCCTTTTAAACTTGTTCTTGGAGTTGTGATTGGCATTTTAGTCGGACAGGTGGCAAATGGAGGTGTTATGAATGTTGTGGTTACGATCAAGTACATTCTGAATCAGGTGATCAATTTCTGTGTTCCTTTGATCATCATCGGATTTATCGCTCCGTCTATTACAAAACTGGGGAACAATGCGTCAAAAATGCTTGGTGTAGCTCTGGTGCTGGCATATGTTTCTTCGCTTGGCGCGGCGTTGTTTTCGATGGCGGCAGGATATGGTCTGATTCCGCATTTGTCCATTGATGCAAATGTAGAAGGGTTAAAAGAGCTTCCGGAAATCGTATTCCAGCTTGATATTCCTCAGATTATGCCGGTTATGAGTGCGCTCGTATTTTCTGTGTTGATTGGACTTGCGGCGACATGGACAAAAGCGAAGACAATCACGACTGTTTTGGAGGAGTTTCAAAAAATTGTGTTGGATATCGTGACAAAAATTGTCATTCCGATTCTTCCGATTTTTATCGGATTTACTTTCTGTGCATTGTCGTATGAAGGAACGATTACAAAACAGCTTCCGGTATTTATTCAGGTTGTGCTGATTGTTATGAACGGTCATTTTATCTGGATGGCATTGTTGTATGTGCTGGCAGGAATTTATTCAGGAGAAAATCCGTGGACAGTTGTAAAAAACTATGGATCTGCATATATTACGGCAGTTGGAACAATGTCTTCGGCAGCGACGCTTGCAGTGGCGCTTCGCTGTGCAAAAAAATCAGAATCACTTCGTGATGACATGGTAGATTTCGGGGTTCCGCTGTTTGCCAATATCCATCTGTGTGGCTCGGTTCTGACAGAAGTTTTCTTTGTGATGACAGTGTCAAAAATCTTATATGGGAATATTCCATCGCTTGGGACAATGCTGTTATTCTGTGTACTGCTTGGTGTATTTGCAATCGGAGCGCCGGGAGTTCCGGGAGGAACGGTTATGGCATCTCTTGGATTGATCACGGGAGTGCTTGGGTTTGACGAGACAGGAACGGCACTGATGCTTACGATTTTTGCACTGCAGGATAGCTTTGGAACAGCCTGCAATGTAACCGGTGACGGAGCGTTGACACTGATGCTGACAGGATATGCGAAGAAACATCACGTAGAAAAACAGACCATTTCTGTTGATTTATAGGCTTGACAAGTGCAGTGAGACTTCCTATAATGTTCAGAGACGATAAGGGAGTAGTTAGCGTAATTACGTAGTATTGTCAACATACTGACAGTTTGACTGTCTGGCATTACTTTAAATAATGAGACTTATCCGTAGATATAAGGCTACGGGTAGGTCTTTTTGTTTGGAGTAATTGCAAGGAAACGAAAAGGAGAAAAGGGAAATGGGTATTGTAGAATTATTTTTAATTGCGGTAGGATTATCGATGGATGCATTTGCGGTTGCAGTCTGTAAAGGGCTGGCAATGAAAAAATGTACGTGGGCGAAAGCGGGAATCGTAGGTCTGTATTTTGGAGTGTTTCAGGCTGGAATGCCGTTGAACGGATATGTTTTGGGCGTACAGTTTAAAGACTTTATCACATCAATCGACCACTGGATTGCGTTCATCCTTCTTGGGATTATCGGATTTAATATGGTGCGAGAGTCAAGAGAAGAGGAATGCGAGACGGCAAGCGAAGCGCTGGATGTGAAGACGATGATAGGACTTGCGGTTGCGACGAGCATTGATGCGCTGGCAGTCGGAGTGACATTTGCATTTCTTCAGGTGAAAATCGTGCCGGCAGTCAGCTTTATCGGAGTGACTACATTTATCATCTCGGTGGCAGGTGTGAAGATCGGGAATATCTTCGGGGCAAAGTACAAATCAAAAGCAGAACTTGCAGGAGGAATCATTCTGATTTTGATGGGAGTGAAAATATTGTTGGAGCATTTGGGATTCTTGGGATAATCAGAATCCCTTTTCGTTGCGTTTTTTTAGAATATTTGTTATACTTCTAAAAGATTAAGAAGAGGTGAACAGAAAATGAAATGGAATAAATTTAGATTGAAAACAACGACAGAAAGCGAAGATATCGTTAGCAGTATGCTGATGGATCTTGGAATTCAGGGCATTGAGATTGAGGACAAGATTCCGTTGACACAGTCTGATAAAGAGCAGATGTTTGTGGATATCCTTCCGGAGATTGAAGCAGATGACGGTGTTGCGTACATTAGTTTTTATCTGGAAGAGGACGAGGACAAAGAAGAGGTTCTTGCGAATGTAAAAAAAGAGTTGGAAGAGATGCGGGCATATGCGAATGTGGGGGCGTGTACCATTGAAGAATCACAGACTGAAGATGTGGATTGGGTCAACAATTGGAAGCAGTACTTCCACCAATTTTATGTGGATGATGTGCTCATCATTCCGTCGTGGGAAGAGGTGAAACCGGAGGATGAGGAGAAGATGATCATTCACATCGATCCGGGAACTGCGTTTGGAACAGGAATGCATGAGACAACACAACTTTGTATCCGCCAGATTCGCAAATACGTGACACCGGATACGACAATTTTAGATGTAGGATGCGGAAGCGGGATTCTTGGAATGCTCGCCTTAAAATTCGGGGCAAAATATTCGGTTGGAACGGATTTGGACCCATGCGCTATCGATGCGACTTATGAGAACATGGAAGTAAACGGAATTACAAAGGAACAGTATGAAGTCATGATCGGAAATATCATCGATGACAAAGAAGTGCAGGATAAAGTTGGATATGAAAAATATGATATTGTCGTGGCGAATATTCTTGCAGATGTATTAGTTCCGCTTACACCTGTTATCTTACATCAGTTAAAGACAGGCGGCATTTATATCACAAGTGGAATTATCGATGCAAAAGAAGAGACAGTCGTGAAGGCGGTGAAAGAAGCAGGACTTGAAGTTTTGGAAGTGACATATCAGGGCGAATGGGTATCCGTGACGGCGAGAAAAAATTAGGAGAATCATTATGCATCAGTTTTTTGTGACACCTATGCAGGTGAAAGAGGATCATATCTATATAGAAGGTCTGGATGTGAATCATATTAAAAATGTGCTCCGCATGAAAGTGGGCGAAGCGTTAAAAGTCAGTGACGGAAATAACCGAAAGTATCTCTGTGAGATTGAGTCAATGACGGCACAACAGGTTTGTGTCCGGATTGTAGAAGAACAGCAGGTGGATACGGAGTTACCGTCAAAAATATATCTTTTTCAGGGACTTCCGAAAAGCGATAAGATGGAATTGATCGTACAAAAAGCGGTGGAACTTGGAGCCTATGAGATTATACCGGTCGCAACAAAACGTGCGGTTGTAAAGCTCGACGAGAAAAAGGCGCTAAAGAAAGTGGAGCGCTGGAGAGGCATTGCAGAAAGCGGAGCAAAGCAGTCCGGGCGCAACGTGATCCCGAAAGTGACAAATGTGATGTCTTATAAAGACGCTCTGACATATGCGAGGGGATTGGATGTCCTTCTCATTCCATATGAACTTGCAGAGGGAATGAAAGAGACAAAGCAGGTGATAGAGGAAATCAAAAGAGGACAATCCGTCGGTATTTTTATTGGACCGGAAGGTGGATTTGAGACGCAGGAAGTAGAGGATGCCATTGCAAATGGAGCGAGAGCCATCACACTTGGCAAGCGGATTCTGAGAACGGAGACAGCAGGTCTTACGACACTGTCAATTTTGATGTATCACTTGGAAGAGTGATGACATAACTTATATAGTAAGAAAGAAAAACAGGAGAAGATCATGGAAGTTTATTTGGACAATTCTGCAACTACAAAATGTTATGAGAGTGTCAGAGAGATTGTAGGAAAAGTAATGTGTGAAGATTACGGCAATCCGTCTTCAATGCACAAAAAGGGAGTAGATGCAGAAAAATATATAAAAGAGTCAAAAGAGACATTGGCGAAGCTTTTAAAAGTGCAGGAGAAAGAGATTTACTTTACTTCCGGAGGGACAGAGAGTGACAATCTGGCTCTGATTGGCTGTGCAAGAGCCAATCACAGAGCGGGAAAACATCTGATCACATCTTCTATCGAGCATCCGGCAATCTTAAATACGATGCATTATCTGGAGGAGGAAGAAGGATTTCGAGTGACCTTCCTGCCGGTGGATAAGGATGGCAGAATCCGTTTGGATGCATTGAAAGAGGCACTTTGCGAGGATACCATTCTCGTGTCCGTCATGTATGTGAATAATGAGGTTGGTTCCGTGCAGCCGATCGAGGAAGCAGTGCAGATTGTGAAGAATTATAATAAAAACATTCTGTTCCATGTGGATGCGGTTCAGGGATTTGGGAAATACCGTATTTTTCCAAAGAGAATCGGAGTGGATATGATGTCGGTGAGCGGACATAAAATCCACGGACCAAAAGGAATCGGAGCGCTTTACATCAATGAAAAAGTAAAGATTAAACCAATTGTATTTGGTGGCGAACAGCAGAAAAATGTCCGCTCTGGTACGGAGAATGTTCCGGGAATTGCCGGACTTGGCGTTGCGGCAAAAGAGATTTATACCAATCTGGAACAAAAAGTGGAGACGATGAGGTCGCTTAAGAATTACTTTATAGACGGAATTGCAAAGATTGAGAACACGGCGATTCACGGACGAACCGATGAGACGAGCGCGCCGCATATTGTCAGTGTGGGATTTGCGGGAATTAGAAGTGAGGTACTATTGCATACGTTGGAAGAGAAAGGAATTTATGTATCTTCCGGATCTGCATGTGCATCAAATCATCCGGCAATCAGCGGTGTACTAAAAGGAATTGGAGCGGGAACAGAATATTTGGACGCGACACTTCGATTTAGTTTTTCTGAATTTACAACAAAAGAAGAAATTGACTATACATTGGAAACACTATATAATTGTGTACCGATGCTTCGAAAGTATACAAGACACTAAGAAATGTTGGAACAAGACAAAAGAGAGGAAAATAAACGTATGATGTTTCAGGCTTTTTTGATAAAATATGGAGAAATTGGAATTAAGGGAAAGAACCGTTATCTGTTTGAAGATGCATTGATCAGACAGATGAAGTTCTCCCTTCAGGATGTGGAAGGAGAATTTCACATTCACAAATCACAGGGCAGAATTTATGTAGACTGTGAAGGATATTATGACTATGAGGAGACGGTGGATGCACTGAAAAGAGTGTTTGGAATCGTTGGGATTTGTCCGGTTGTTCATGTGGAAGACAAAGGATTTGAGGAACTGAAAAGAGAAGTTGTAGATTACATGGATAAGATGTATCCGGATAAAAATACGACATTCAAAGTGGAAGCGAGACGTGGAAAGAAAAGCTATCCGAAGAATTCTATGGAGATTAACTGTGATTTGGGAGAAGCAATCTTAGATGCATTTCCGGAGATTCGTGTCGATGTGCACAAACCGGCGATTAAATTAAATGTAGAGATTCGAGAGAAGATTTATATCTATTCTGAGATTATTCCAGGACCGGGAGGAATGCCGGTTGGAACAAACGGGAAAGCGATGTTGCTATTGTCAGGCGGTATCGACAGTCCGGTGGCAGGCTATATGGTATCAAAACGTGGAGTTGCGCTGGAGGCGACATATTTCCATGCACCGCCGTATACAAGTGAACGTGCAAAACAAAAAGTAGTAGATCTGGCAAAACTGGTATCTAAATATTCAGGACCGATCAAGCTGAATATTGTCAACTTTACAGATATTCAGTTGTATATTTATGAAAAGTGCCCGCATGATGAGCTGACAATTATTATGAGAAGATATATGATGCGAATCGCAGAGCATTTCGCAAAAGAGAGCGGATGTTTGGGATTGATCACAGGAGAAAGTATTGGACAAGTGGCGAGTCAGACAATGCAGAGTCTTGCTGCGACAAACGATGTGTGCACTCTTCCGGTATATCGTCCGGTTATTGGATTTGATAAACAGGAAATTGTAGGAATTGCAGAAAAAATTGATACATTTGAAACTTCAATCTTACCGTTTGAAGACTGTTGTACAATTTTTGTCGCAAAACATCCGGTGACAAAACCGAACATTAATATCATTAGACGCTCAGAAGAAAATCTGGCGGAGAAGATTGATGAATTATTTGAGACTGCAGTCAATACAGTGGAGACGATTGTTGTCAAACCTTAGATAAAATGTGGCAGTTCCGGCATGAAAGTTTGAAATAACGGAACTGCCATAAAAAAGATGCCCTGCCAAAGGCGGAGCATCTTTGTCAATCCGATTATTATACTGTGTATGCAGATAATACTTCCATGATAGTATCTAAGTTAGCGTTATCAGCATGAATGTTTAAGGTGATCGGTTTAGATAAATCTAAGCTAAAGATTCCCATGATTGATTTTGCGTCGATAACATATCTTCCAGATACAAGATCAAAATCAGAATCAAATTTGCTGATATCATTTACAAATGATTTTACTTTGTCGATTGAATTTAAAGAAATATCTACTGTTTTCATTAGAAAAAACCTCCTTGAATTTTGTTTTGTTCTATGACTATCTTAAAATGGATGGACACAAAAGTCAAGAAATAAATTGCCAAAGAAAACTGCAACATTTTCGGCAAATTAAACATATATATAGAAAGGAAAAGAATATGAAAAAGGCAGCATTACATAATTTAGGATGTAAAGTAAATGCATATGAGACGGAAGCAATGCAGCAGCTTTTGGAGGAAAATGGATATGAGATCGTGCCGTTTAAAGAAGGCGCGGATGTGTATATTATCAATACTTGTACTGTGACTAACATGGCAGACAGAAAGTCCCGTCAGATGCTTCACCGTGCAAAAAAGATGAATCCGGATGCAATTGTAGTTGCGGCAGGATGTTATGTGCAGGCAAAAGAAGCAAGCGGAGAGATTGATGAGAGTATTGATATCGTTATCGGGAATAATAAAAAGAAAGATCTGATTCAGATTCTGGATGCATTTTATGAGGAAAAGCAAGGTCAAAATAAGGCTGTAATTGACATTAATCATACACACGAATATGAGCGGATGCACTTGAAAAAAACAGCAGAACACACAAGAGCATACATTAAAGTACAGGATGGATGCAATCAATTTTGCACCTACTGTATCATTCCGTTTGCGAGAGGAAGAGTGCGAAGTCGTGCGAAAGAGGATGTAGTTCGGGAAGTGACAGAACTTGCGGCAAATGGCTATCAGGAAGTTGTATTGACTGGAATTCACTTGAGCTCTTATGGCGTAGATTTAGAAAACGAGAATTTGCTTTCTCTGATTTTGTCAGTAAATGAGATTGAAGGCATTAAAAGGATTCGTCTTGGTTCATTAGAACCGCGTATTATTACAGAGGATTTTGTGAAAACGATTTCGGGTCTTGAAAAGCTATGTCCTCATTTTCATCTTTCACTGCAAAGCGGATGTGATGATACACTTCGCCGCATGAATCGAAGATATACTTCTGAGGAATATTATGAAAAATGCAAGTTGCTCCGCAAATATTTTGTAAAACCGGCTCTTACAACAGATGTGATTGTAGGATTTCCGGGAGAAACAGAAGAAGAATTTGAAAAATCAAAAGCGTTTATCGACAAAGTAGACTTTTATGAGACGCATATTTTTAAATATTCAAAACGGGAAGGCACAAAAGCAGCAGTGATGGAAAACCAGATTCCGGAGCAGGAGAAAGCGACACGAAGCAATGTATTGCTTGCATTGGATCAAAAAAAGCGGGGAAAATATGAAGAACAGTTTGTTGGAACTACGGTACAAGTTTTGATGGAAGAACAAGTGGAGATCGGTGGAGAGACCTATCAGGTAGGACATACAAAAGAGTATGTGAAAGTTGCATTAAAGACAGGAGAGAATTTGCAGAATCAGTTGGTAGATGTCCAAATTGATAATCATTCACAAATTATTCATTGAATTTTACTAAAAATTATATTAGAATAGAAAGTGAAGTAAACAAAAGGACGTGAGCAAATGAGTGAATTAAGTAACACACAATTTTTTCAAGTAGGGAACGCACCACAAATTCAGGCAAAAGAAATTCTTGAAATTGTGTATAAAGCTCTGCGGGAAAAAGGATACAATCCGGTGAATCAGATTGTTGGCTACATTATGTCTGGAGATCCTACATATATTACAAGTCATAATGGGGCAAGAAGTTTGATCATGAAGATGGAACGAGATGAATTGGTAGAAGAGATGCTGAAGTCGTATATTGAGCATCATTCTTGGGAATAAAATAATTATGAGAGTGATGGGATTAGATTATGGCTCGAAGACAGTGGGAGTGGCGGTAAGCGATCCACTTGGAATTACAGCTCAGGGAATAGAGACAATTCATCGGAAAGCGGAGAACAAGTTACGGCAGACGCTTGCTCGTATTGAAGAATTGGCGAAAGAATACGAAGTGGACAAACTTGTGCTTGGCTTTCCAAAGCATATGAATAATACAATAGGTGATCGTGCGGAAAAATCTTTGGAATTAAAAGCGATGCTGGAGAGACGGACAGGTCTTCCGGTTATTATGTGGGATGAACGTCTGACGACTTTAGAGGCAGAACGGACATTGATTGAAAGTAAAGTAAGACGCGAAGACCGGAAAAAATATGTGGACAAGATAGCGGCAGTTTTTATATTGCAGGGATATTTGGATTCAGTTCGTATGAATCACGAATAAGAGGAAAGAATTCTTAAGGAGAGTTTATGGAAAAAATTAAATTTGTGTTTGATGACACAAAAGATGAAGTAGAGTTTTTTGTGCTGGAACAGACAAAAGTAAATGGAAATTCGTATATTTTAGTAACGGATTCCGAAGAAGATGAGGCGGAGTGTCTTATTTTAAAGGATACAAGTGCGGCAGAAGACGTGGAGAGTCTCTATGAAGTGGTAGAAGACGAAACTGAGCTTATGGGAGTACTGAAAGTATTCGAGGAACTATTAGAAGATATTGATATTGATATGTAACAGATGGCTGCATTTTGAGGAGACACTATGTCAATTAACCAGGAAAAGTTTAAAGAAATGTTAAAAGCCAAGGGATTGAAGGTGACGAATCAGAGATTAGTTGTTTTAAAAGTATTGGATAAGCATCGAGATATCCATATGGCAGCAGAAGATATTTATAAATTAGTGAAAGCAGAATGTCCGGATATCGGACTTGCTACAGTGTATAGAACGGTACAGTTGTTGTTAGAGATGCAATTGGTGGATCGAATTAATTTAGATGACGGATGTGTACGGTATGAGATCGGACATTTGGTGGATGGAGAGTCGAAGCATACACATCATCATTTGATTTGTAGAGATTGCGGAAAGGTGTTGTCATTTAACGATGATCTTTTGGAAGAATTAGAAAACCATATAGAAAGAATGATGGGATTCCGTGTGTTAGACCACGAATTGAAATTCTATGGACAATGTAAGGACTGCGTCAAAAAAAGTGCGGAAAAAGTTACATAAAACACATGGAGGTGTAAATTTGAAAAGAGAAAGTAACTCAAAATTGAAAATCATTCCACTCGGCGGTTTAGAGCAGATTGGAATGAATATTACTGCCTTTGAATATGAAGACAGTATTATTATTGTGGATTGCGGCTTAGCATTCCCGGAAGATGATATGCTCGGAATTGACCTTGTCATTCCTGATATCACGTATTTAAGAGATAATATTAAAAAAGTAAAAGGATTTGTCATTACACATGGACATGAGGATCATATCGGTGCCTTGCCTTATGTGTTGAAAGATATGAATTTGCCTGTATATGCGACAAAGTTGACGATGGGCATTATTGAGAATAAGTTAAAGGAGCATAACCTGCTTCGCAGTACAAGAAGAAAAGTAGTGCGTCACGGACAGTCAATTAACTTAGGGCAGTTTCGTATTGAATTTATTCGTACGAACCACAGTATTCAGGATGCGGCAGCACTTGCAATTTATTCGCCGGCGGGAACTGTAGTACACACAGGTGACTTTAAGGTAGATTATACACCGGTATTTGGCGATGCCATTGATTTGCAGAGATTTGCAGAGATTGGTAAAAAAGGTGTTTTGGCGATGATGTCAGATAGTACGAATGCAGAGAGACCGGGATTTACGATGTCAGAGCGAACAGTTGGAAAGACATTTGATCAGATATTTGCGGAACACCGTAATACAAGGATTATTATTGCGACATTTGCGTCCAATGTAGACCGAGTACAGCAGATTATTAACTCTGCATATAAGTACGACAGAAAAGTAGTTGTGGAAGGGCGCAGTATGGTCAATATTATCTCAACAGCGTCAGAACTGGGATATCTTCACATTCCGGATAAGACATTGATTGAGATTGATCAGTTGAAAAATTATCCTGATGAGAAGACGGTTCTGATCACGACAGGAAGTCAGGGAGAATCTATGGCGGCGTTGTCACGCATGGCTGCGGACATTCACAAAAAAGTGACGATCAAGCCGGGAGATACTGTTATTTTCAGTTCTAATCCAATTCCGGGGAATGAAAAGGCAGTGTCGCGTGTGATTAATGAATTGTCGCAGAAGGGGGCGGATGTCATTTTTCAGGATGCACATGTATCCGGACATGCCTGTCAGGAAGAATTGAAATTGATTTATTCTTTGTTGAAACCCCAATATGCTATTCCGGTGCATGGAGAATATCGCCATTTGAAGGCAAATGCAAAGTTGGCAGAGAGTCTCGGAATTCCGAAAGAAAATATTTTTATTATACATTCCGGAGATGTGCTTGCTTTGGATGAAAAAGAGGCGAAAGTTATAGATAAAGTGCATACAGGAGCAATTCTGGTCGATGGACTCGGTGTCGGAGATGTGGGAAATATTGTGTTACGCGATCGTCAGCATCTGGCGGAAGATGGTATTTTAATCGTTGTTCTTACGTTAGAAAAGAGAACGAATCAGCTTCTTGCGGGACCGGATATTGTATCCAGAGGATTTGTGTATGTAAGGGAGTCTGAGAGTTTGATGGAAGAGGCAAGACAGGTTCTTCAGGAAGCGCTGGAGAAGTGTCTGACGAACCGAAATGCAGATTGGAGCCGTATTAAGCTTGTGATACGCGATACCATGAATGAATTTATTTGGAAGAGAACGAAGAGAAAACCAATGATTCTTCCGATTATTATGGATGTATAGAATTAGAGAGAAAGGCGGGGAAAGTGACTTCTCCGTCTTTGGTTTCGTTATGAATGGAGAAAGATAAGAGATATGATAGTAGATGAGCGTATGGTGACTTTTATTCATTCGCTGGAGACGGAAAACAGTGAGATACTAGAGACGATCGAGAAGGAAGCACTCGATACTTATGTGCCGATTATCCGAAAGGAGATGCAGAGCTTTTTGAAGGTACTTTTGCGGATCAAAAAGCCGATGCGGATATTGGAGGTCGGAACAGCAGTTGGATTCTCCGCACTTCTGATGAGTGAATATGCTCCTGAGAATTGCAAGATTACAACAATCGAAAAATATGAAAAGAGGATTCCAATCGCCCACGAGAATTTTAAAAGAGCAGGGAAAGAAGAACAGATCACACTGCTTGAGGGGGATGCATTGGAAATCTTAAAATCACTTGATGAGACGTATGATTTTATTTTTATGGATGCGGCGAAAGGGCAGTACATTTATTATATGCCGGAAGTGCTCCGTCTGTTGGAACATGGAGGTGTGCTGGTGTCAGACAATGTGCTGCAAGAGGGAGATATTATTGAGTCCCGGTTTGCGGTGGAACGCAGAAATCGCACGATCCACAGCAGAATGAGAGAATATTTATATGAATTGAAACACCATAAATTATTGGAAACTTCCATTATCCCATTGGGAGATGGAGTAGCAATTAGTACAAAGATAAGAGAGGAATAAAAAATGGCAAGACATCCTGAATTATTAATTCCGGCAAGTAGTCTGGAAGTATTGAAAACAGCAGTCATGTTTGGAGCCGATGCGGTATATATCGGAGGAGAGGCGTTTGGACTTCGCGCAAAAGCAAAGAACTTTTCGATGGAAGATATGCGGGAAGGAATCGCATTTGCCCATGAGCATGATGTGAAAGTGTATGTGACCGCAAATATTTTAGCTCACAATGATGATTTGGAAGGCGTGAGGGAATATTTTCAAGAGTTGAAAGAAATCAAACCGGACGCACTCATTATCGCTGATCCTGCAATTTTTGAGATCGCGGGCGAGATCTGTCCGGAGATAGAGCGTCATATCAGCACGCAGGCGAATAACACAAATTACGGTACATTTAATTTTTGGCATAAGCTTGGCGCAACCCGTGTGGTTACAGCGAGAGAATTGTCTTTGGAGGAAATCAGAGAGATCCGTGCAAATATTCCGGATAATCTGGAGATTGAGACATTTGTACATGGTGCAATGTGTATCTCCTATTCTGGACGTTGTCTTCTGAGCAATTTTATGGTCGGAAGAGATGCGAACCGGGGAGCATGTACACATCCGTGTCGATGGAAATATTCAATCGTAGAGGAGACAAGACCGGGCGAAGTGATGCCAGTGTTTGAAAATGAAAGAGGCACTTATATTTTTAACTCGAAAGATTTGTGCATGATCGAGCATATTCCGGAACTTTTAGAGACCGGAATTGACAGTTTGAAAATTGAAGGTCGTATGAAGACAGCGCTTTATGTGGCGACTGTTGCAAGAACATACCGTAAGGCGATCGACGATTATCAAAAAGATCCAAAGATTTACGAAGAGAATATGTCGTGGTATTTGGAACAGATATCTAATTGCACATATCGTCAGTTCACCACCGGATTTTTCTTTGGAAAGCCGGACGAGACGACACAGATCTATGACAGTAATACCTATGTGAAGGAATATACCTATCTTGGCATTATCGGGGAAGAAAAAGAGGGAACCTATCGGATTGAACAGAGAAATAAATTCTCTGTCGGAGAGATGATCGAGGTGATGAAGCCAAATGGCGACAACATTGAAGTGACTGTAAAGCGGATTCTCACAGAGGACGGAGTAGAGCAGGAAAGTGCGCCACATCCGAAGCAGGTGTTGTATATAGACTTGGGAATCAAAGTGGATGCATATGATATTTTAAGACGACGTGAACCATAAGCAATTGTGACAGTTAAAACTGCGGGATTCTAAAAAAATTCCCGCAGTTTTTCTATTGCACTTTTTTCAATACGAGACACATAGGAACGAGAAATACCAAGCTGAGCGGCAATTTCCCGCTGTGTATACTCCTCATCATCGTAGAGGCCGTATCGCATTTTTAAAACAAGACGTTCACGAGGTGAGAGCTCAGATTCAACTTTTGTATAGAGAGTTTTGATATCCTCTTTGAGAGCAACCTTTGTCTGCGCATCATCGTCGTCAGTTTCTATAATGTCGAAAAGCTGGATTTCATTTCCTTCACGGTCGGTGCCAATGGGTTCATAGAGAGAAATCTCTTTCGACACTTTCTTTTTGCTGCGCAGCATCATCAAGATCTCGTTTTCTATACACCTTGCGGCATAGGTTCCGAGGCGGTTGTTTTTATCCGGATTGAAGGTTGCAACTGCTTTGATTAGTCCGATGGTTCCGATGGAGATCAAATCTTCCGGATCATCATCTAAGTATTGATATTTTTTGATGACGTGGGCGACGAGGCGCAAGTTCCGCTCGATCAAGATGTGTTTCGCCTCAAGGTCACCTTCGATATATTTTTGTATATAGTATTGTTCTTCGGCTGCAGTTAGGGGAGTTGGAAATGATTTCAAGGAAAACACCTCTTAGCGTATTTAATATAATGTATGAGCGGACAAAAATATTTGTGCTTTTCCACTTGTAAATATTGACAATGAATGAGAAGTGTGCAAAAATAAGGACACTATATTTCAGAAGATTTTCTGTCTTCTATAGTAATATCCGGCAGTTCTGCCAGAGATTTCAACTAAGAAAAAAGGAATAAAGAAAGGAGCGTGCAAATGATTGTTTAGCACAGTGTTATCCGCTACACTACAAGGGTTACAGGTAGAGTTTATTGATGTGGAGGCGGATTTAAGCAATGGATTACCGATGTTTCATATGGTGGGCTATTTATCCTCAGAAGTAAAAGAGGCAGGAGAGCGGGTACGAACGGCCATTCGCAATTCGGGGCTTGTGCTTCCGGCGAAGAAGATTGTTGTGAATCTTTCCCCGGCAGATGTCAGAAAGAGAGGTACGGCATTTGACCTTCCGATAGCAGTGGCAATTTTGGCATCACTTGGATTGGTAGGGCAGGAGAGGCTTGCAAAAACGGTTTTTGTCGGGGAGCTAAGCCTTGACGGAAGGGTGAGAAGTGTTCCGGGGATTCTGCCGATTGCCTTGGAGGCGAAAAAGCATGGTTTTCAAGCTTGCGTGGTATCAAAAGAAAATGAAAGTGAAGGAAAGCTTGTCGAGGGAATTGAAGTGATCGGAGTGGAAAATTTAAAAGCGGCATGCGATGTGCTCAATGAGGGCGTTGCTGCAGATCCGACGGAGACAAGAACGATGAGAGATGCAGGAGAGCATACATACGAATTGGATTATCAGGATATCAAAGGGCAAAAGCTTGCAAAGCGAGCGGCGGAGGTGGCAGTTGCCGGAAATCACAATATGTTGATGATCGGACCACCGGGAGCAGGAAAAACAATGATTGCAAAACGGATACCGACGATTTTGCCACCGCTTACAAAAGAAGAAAGCATGGAACTGACGAAGCTTTACAGTATTGTTGGAGGGCTGAATGCGAACAGGCCATTGATTTTGGAGCGACCATTTCGGGAAGTTCATCATACAGCGACAAAGTCTGCGTTGATCGGAGGTGGTTTGATACCTCGGCCGGGAGAGATTAGTCTGGCAGATAAAGGTGTTTTGTTTTTGGATGAGATTGCAGAATTTCAAAAGCCGGTGTTGGAGATGCTAAGACAACCACTTGAGGAACATTTTATAAAAATTATAAGGAATCGAGGTGTGTATCATTTCCCGGCAGAATTTTTGTTGGTGGCAGCCATGAATCCTTGTCCTTGTGGAAACTATCCGAACTTGAATAAATGTCTTTGTACGTCGACTCAGATTCAAGCGTATTTAAGTAAGATCAGCCAGCCGCTATTGGATCGAATTGATATCTGTGTCGAGGCAGAACGAGTGGCTTATGAGGATTTACAGGGAGCCCGTGAAGAGTCTTCAAAGGATATCAGAGAGCGTGTGATCATGGCAAGGGAAAGGCAAAAAGAACGGTACAAAGGGGAAAGTATTACAACAAATTCGCAGTTGAATGCAGAGAAGATAAAGCAATACTGTATTCTTGGAAACGAGGAGGAGAAGATGATGCGGCAGGCGTTTGACAAGCTAAATCTCACAGCGAGAATGTATCATAAAATCCTCTGTGTCGCCAGAACAATTGCAGATTTGGCGGGCGAGGAGAAAATCAGTTTGTCGCATTTGAGAGAGGCAATCGGATACCGGACATTGGATAAAAAATATTGGGGCAGGTGATAACATGAAATACGAATATTGGTTTGCAAATATAAAAGGAATTGGCAATCAGAAAAAGAAAAAAATTCGAGAGCGCTTGGCGAGTGCACAAGAGTTATATTATATAGAAGAAACAGGCTTACAAGAACTTGGAATGGAAGAAAAGGATGCTCAAATTATTCGGAAAAGTATAGAAACATGGGATTTGGAACAAGAATATGAGAGGATGCAACAGAAGAAAATTCAGTTTTATCCGTTTTTTCACAGTGTTTATCCAGAGAAATTAAAACGGATCAGTTCACCTCCATATGCACTGTATGTAAAGGGAAGACTGCCAAAAGAAGACAGGCTTTCAGTAGCGATTGTAGGAGCAAGAGAATGCAGTCCTTATGGGAAAGAATTAACAAAGGAATTTGCGAAGAAACTGGCAAGTGTGGGAGTACAGATTATCAGCGGTATGGCAAAAGGAATTGACGGTGCAGGACAGATTGGAGCATTGGAGGAGGGAGGAGATTCCTATGGGGTTCTGGGCTGCGGGGTAGATATTTGTTACCCTAGAGAACATATCGAACTTTATACGGAACTGGAAAGAAGAGGCGGGCTTTTATCAGAGCAACCAATCGGGACAAAGCCACTGCCACAGTTCTTTCCGGCGAGGAATCGAATCATCAGCGGTATGTCAGATATCGTACTTGTGATGGAGGCGAGAGAAAGAAGTGGATCTTTGATTACAGCAGATATGGCGTTGGAACAGGGAAAAGATATTTATGCACTGCCGGGACCGATAAACAGCCAGTTGAGCAGAGGGTGCAACAGCCTGATTAAACAAGGTGCGGGGGTATTGTTATCGCCGGAGGAGTTCCTAGAAGAATTATCATTTGTTTGTGAAGAAAAGATGAAAAAATTGGAAGAAAATAAAATAGCACTTGAAAGTCCAGAAAATTTGGTGTATAGTTGTCTCGATTTGTATCCAAAGAACTTGAACGAATTGGCAGATATTACAGACATGAAGATAGCGACACTGATGAATGTGTTAGTAAGTTTAGAGTTGCAAGGATATGTTCGTGAAATTTCAAAAAATCATTATATCAGATTGAAATAGAGAGAATCATAGTGGAGGAATTATCAATGGCACGTTATCTTGTAATCGTAGAATCTCCTGCGAAAGTAAAGACAATCAAAAAATTTTTGGGCAGTAATTATGTTGTCACTGCTTCGAATGGGCATGTACGTGATTTGCCAAAGAGCCAGCTTGGAATCGATGTAGAGCATGATTTTGAACCAAAATATATTACCATACGCGGGAAAGGAGACATTCTTGCAAATTTAAGAAAAGAAGTAAAAAAAGCGGATAAAGTATATCTTGCAACTGACCCTGACCGTGAGGGAGAAGCGATTGCATGGCACTTGTCGAAGGCATTAAAGTTAGAAGACAAAAAAATGTATCGGATCAGTTTTAATGAAATTACAAAAAATGCGGTAAAAGCTTCAATCAAAGATGCAAGAGAGATTGATATGAATCTGGTGGATGCACAACAGGCAAGAAGAGCGTTGGACCGTATTGTGGGTTATAAGATCAGTCCGTTACTTTGGGCAAAAGTAAAGCGAGGACTAAGTGCAGGGCGCGTTCAGTCAGTAGCGCTTCGTATCATTGCAGACCGTGAAGAAGAGATCAATGCATTTATTCCGGAAGAATATTGGACTTTAGATGCAAAGATAAAAGTAGAAGGAGAGCGAAAGCCCCTCCTTGCAAAATTTTATGGAACAGATAGAAAAAAAATGATCATCCACTCGAAAGAAGAATTGGAACAGATCATGAAAGTGGTCGAAAGTGCACAATATTACGTAGATGACATCAAAAAGGGTGAGCGGACAAAGAAAGCACCGCTTCCGTTTACGACAAGTACATTACAGCAAGAAGCATCAAAAGTGCTAAATTTTGCAACGCAGAAGACAATGCGAATTGCGCAGCAGCTCTATGAGGGGATCGACATCAAAGGAAGTGGAACGGTCGGTGTAATCACGTATCTCCGTACAGATTCAACAAGAATTTCCGCGGAAGCAGATGCGAATGCAAGAGAATATATTGCACAGAATTATGGAGAGAATTATGTATCGGTGGTGGCAAAAAAGGCAGATGACGGGAAGAAAATTCAGGATGCACATGAAGCAATACGACCGACAGATATTACAAGAACACCGGCAACTTTGAAAGACTCCCTTACAAGGGATCAGTTTCGATTGTATCAGTTGATCTGGAAACGATTTGCGGCAAGTAGAATGAACCCGGCAAAATATGAGACTACATCTATTAAGATTGCAGCTGGGGAGTATCGTTTTTCTGTTGCGGCATCCAAAAATGTATTTGAAGGATTTCGGGCTGTTTATGTGGAATCGGATGAAGAAAAAGAAGAAAACAATGTACTTGTAAAGAGCATAGATAAGGATTCCAAACTTACCAAAGAGGAACTGGAACCAAAGCAGCATTTTACACAGCCTCCGGCACATTACACAGAGGCATCTCTTGTAAAGGCGTTGGAAGAGCTCGGAATCGGGCGGCCAAGTACGTATGCACCGACAATTTCAACGATCATTGCAAGAAGATATGTGGCCAAGGAAAATAAAAATCTTTATATGACAGAGATTGGTGAAGTCGTAAATAATATCATGAAACAATCGTTTCCAAGCATCGTAGATGAGAATTTTACAGCAAATATGGAAGGGCTGCTTGATATGGTTGCAGAAGGAAAAGTTGCATGGAAGTCTGTGATCAGTAATTTCTATCCAGATTTGGAAGAAGCAGTGCAAATAGCTGAAAAAGAGCAGGAAAGTGTCAAGATTGAAGATGAAGTGACGGATGTAATCTGTGAAGAATGTGGAAGAAACATGGTGATTAAATATGGACCACACGGAAGATTTCTTGCCTGCCCGGGATTTCCAGAGTGTAGAAATACAAAACCGTATCTTGAAAAAATCGGTGTACCATGTCCGGTTTGTGGAAAAGATGTGGTTCTTCGAAAGACAAAAAAAGGAAGAAAATATTACGGATGTGAAGATAATCCAACTTGTGAATTTATGTCATGGCAAAAGCCATCTAAGGAGAAATGTCCAAAGTGTGGAAGCTATATGGTGGAAAAAGGCAATAAACTTCTCTGTTCAAATGAAGAATGTGGGTACAAAACAGATATAAAATGATGAAAAAAATGAATGAAATGTTGAAAAAAAATAAATTGTATGATAACATACAACTATACACATGTTTTTTCTGAGTTGTGTGTATGATTAAGTAACTAAGACTTCCCATACCCCAAATGGGACTTGTTCCTTGAAAATTCAATATTTCAGCTAACAAAATAGCGATTTATGCCGCAGTAGCCAGTGGATGGAGTGCATTACGCAG
>NZ_JBQKED010000032.1:0-38253 GCF_052121495.1 Faecalimonas sp. LCP19S3_D12
GAAGGTTTTTATATCTTCTAACGAGCGTCATCTTGTTCTCATGCCCGACTTTGTGCGGGCTATTTTCATTCATTGTTCCAACAAAAATCGGAATTTCCTATTATATAAAAAAACAACAGAAATGTTGTAGTTTGTCTTGCTCTTTTTTATAGTCAAAGGAGGTAAGTATGTCAAAAACAAAATGGAAGCTTGCAGAGGTATTAAAGAAACTGATGAAAGAGAAGAGCCTTCATAAAATTACGATTCAAGATATTGTGGAAGAAAGTGGACTGACAAGACAGTCGTTCTATTATCATTTTCATGATATTTGTGAAATTATTGAATGGATTTGTAAAAATACTCTTTTAGAAAAGTGTGATGTGGAAGAAAAAACGCCGGATTGTTGGATCTATACACTTTTTGAAAATGCACATGCAGACAGAAATTTTTACAGGAAAGTGATTCGGGAATTTGGTCGGGAATTGTTGGAAAAAGCAGTTACAACTGATGTGGAAGAGCGCATGAAAAGAATGCTCTCTACTTATAAAATAGAAGAAAAAGAAGTGCTCACTTTTCTGACAACATCTCTTTTGAATTATGTGATCATAGTAGCGGAAACGTATGATGATAAGATTGGTCATGAGCAGATCGAACATATTCTTCTGTTTTTGAAAAATGGGATGCAGGAATATTGTCATAATCAGAACGATGTGCAATGTGCATAAAAATAAATTTTCAACAATCTAAAACTATACAAAAT
Source organism: Faecalimonas sp. LCP19S3_D12 (assembly GCF_052121495.1). Taxonomy (GTDB): domain Bacteria; phylum Bacillota; class Clostridia; order Lachnospirales; family Lachnospiraceae; genus Faecalimonas. The sequence goes on from NZ_JBQKED010000032.1 coordinate 740, forward strand.
ACATAAAGTGTATAATGACAAAAAATAAAAAAAGTGGTAATATGATTACAATAAGTAATGTGAAAAATGCTAAAAAGAAAAAGGAGGATGTATTCACATGGCAAAATATGTAATGGCACTAGATGCAGGAACAACGAGCAACAGATGTATTTTATTTAATGAAAAAGGTGAGATGTGCAGCGTGGCACAACGGGAATTCACGCAGTATTTTCCACAACCTGGATGGGTGGAACATGATGCAGATGAGATTTGGGCAAGTCAGCTTGGTGTAGCTGTGGAAGCAATGAATATGATCGGAGCAACTGCAGAAGAGATTGCGGCAATTGGTATCACAAATCAGAGAGAGACGGCGATTGTGTGGGATAAGAATACAGGGGAACCGGTATATCACGCAATTGTATGGCAGTGTAGAAGAACTTCTGAATATTGCGACTCTTTGAAGGAGAAAGGACTGACAGAAAAATTCAGAGAAAAGACAGGACTTGTCATCGATGCTTATTTCTCAGCGACAAAGGTAAAATGGATCTTAGATAATGTACCGGGAGCAAGAGAACGGGCGGAAAAAGGAGAGTTATTGTTCGGTACAGTTGAGACATGGCTGATCTGGAAATTGACAAAAGGTGCCGTGCATGTGACAGATTATTCAAATGCATCACGTACAATGCTCTTTAATATTAATACACTTGAATGGGATGATGAGATTTTGGCAGAATTGGATATTCCAAAATCAATGCTCCCGGAAGCAAAGCCTTCAAGCTGTATTTACGGGGAAGCAGATCCATCGTTTTTAGGGGGATCAATTCCGATCGCAGGTGCTGCAGGTGATCAACAGGCCGCTTTGTTCGGACAGACATGTTTTACTGCAGGAGAAGCAAAAAATACATATGGTACAGGATGTTTCTTATTGATGAACACAGGCGAGAAACCTGTTTTTTCAAAGAATGGCTTAGTAACAACAATTGCATGGGGACTGGACGGAAAAGTCAACTATGCACTGGAAGGTTCCATTTTTGTGGCAGGTGCGGCTGTGCAATGGCTGCGTGATGAGATGCGAATCATCGATTCTTCACCAGACTCTGAATATATGGCGAAAAAAGTAAAAGATACAAATGGATGTTATGTCGTACCAGCATTTACTGGCTTGGGAGCTCCGCACTGGGATCAATATGCGAGAGGAACCATCGTAGGAATTACACGTGGCGTTAATAAGTATCATATTATCCGTGCTACTTTAGAATCGTTGGCATATCAAGTAAATGATGTTTTAGAGGCGATGAAAGCAGATTCGGGAATTTCACTTGCAGCATTAAAAGTAGATGGAGGAGCAAGTGCGAATGATTTCTTGATGCAGACACAGGCTGACATTATTGATGCGCCGGTTAATCGTCCGCAATGTGTAGAGACAACTGCTATGGGAGCGGCTTATCTTGCAGGTTTGGCAGTTGGATATTGGGCAAACAAAGAGGATGTAATAAAGAACTGGGCGATTGATAAGACGTTCAAACCATCCATTACAGAAGAAGACCGTGCGGTTAGAATCAAAGGCTGGAATAAGGCTGTAAAATATGCTTACGGATGGGCAAAAGAAGATTAAGGACTGTGAAAAGTGAAAGGGGGATCTTTATATGTTACCATATATAGCTGAATTTTTAGGAACAATGATGCTCATCTTACTCGGAGATGGTGTTGTAGCCAATGTGACATTGAATAAATCCGGCATGAAAGGTGCGGGTTCGATTCAGATCACATTTGCCTGGGGACTTGCAGTTATGATACCAGCGTATATTTTCGGAGCAGCTTCTGGCGCATCTTTTAATCCGGCGCTCACGCTGGCGCTGGCGATTGATGGAAGCTTTGATTGGGCATTGGTACCAGGATATATTATTGCTCAGTTTGCAGGTGCGTTTGTAGGTGCCTGTCTGGTATATATTTTATTCAAAGAACAGTTTGATGCGACACCGGAACCTGCTGCGAAATTAGGAGCATTTTCTACAAGTCCATCAGTTCCGAATCTTCCGCTCAATATTTTGAGTGAAGCAATCGGAACATTCGTATTAGTATTTGCTATCAAAGGAATCGCAAATGTGGATGGAATTGCAGGAGGATTGGATAAATTCTTAGTATTTGGAATTATTGTATCAGTTGGTATGTCATTAGGTGGACTTACAGGATATGCAATCAATCCGGCGCGTGATATTGGACCTCGTCTAGCGCATGCGATATTGCCAATCAAAGGGAAAGGCTCTTCTAATTGGGGATATGCAATTGTTCCGTTGGTAGGACCGATTATCGGTGCGATTGTGGCAGTGCTTCTGTACGGAGCAATTCCGTGGTAAAGATAACAAAAATTGAATACCGCAAACGATAGGAGAAAAGAGTCAGGCGTTTTAGAATCGGGTGGTGCCCGAGTCTTTGCCTGACTCTGTCTTATTTTAGGTAAATTATAATTAAAAAGGAGATAGAAAAATGTATGATGTTATGATTGTAGGCGCAGGTGTTGTGGGCTGCGCAATTGCAAGAGAATTATCAAAGTATCAGGTGAATGCCTGTGTGGTTGAAAAAGATGAAGATGTATGTAATGGAACATCAAAGGCAAACAGCGCGATTGCACATGCCGGATTTGATGCAAAGCTGGGAACGCTGAAGGCAAAACTGAATGTAGAAGGAAATCTAATGATGGAAAAATTGTCAAAAGAATTAGATTTTCCGTTTAAACAAACAGGAGCGTTTGTTGTCTGTGTACGCGAGGAGGATAAACCAAAGTTACAGGAATTATACGACAAAGGTGTTCAAAATGGCGTGAAAGGACTTCGTATCCTAGATAAAGAAGAAACACATGAGATGGAACCAAATCTTACAGATCAGGTTGTTGCTGCGCTCTATGCACCGACATCCGGAATTGTATGTCCGTTTAATATGACGATTGCCTTTGCGGAAAATGCAGTTGAAAATGGCGTGGAATTTAAACTGAACACAAGTGTAGAGAACATTAGTAAGACGGAGAACGGTTATCTTGTGGAGACGTCGAAAGGAACATTTGAGACAAAAGCGGTTGTGAATGCTGCAGGTGTCTATGCTGATGAAATTCATAATATGGTATCCGAGGATAAGCTGAAAATTGTGGCAAGACGAGGGGATTACTGTCTATTAGATAAGACGGCGGGAAATCATGTGAGCCGGACAATTTTTCCGTTGCCAAATGAATTTGGAAAAGGAGTATTAGTGTCTCCTACAGTACATGGGAATCTGATTGTAGGACCGACAGCTATGGATGTAGAAGATAAAGGAGCAAATAACGTGAGACAGGAAGGAATTGATTTCCTGATGGAAAAAGCAGGAGAATCTGTGGCAAATCTTCCGATGCGTCAGGTGATCACTTCTTTTGCGGGATTGAGAGCTCGCGAGAGTAAGGGGGACTTTACAATCGGAGAAGCAAGGGATGCGAAAAACTTCTTTGATGCAGCAGGAATTGAATCACCGGGACTTACAAGTGCGCCAGCGATTGGAGTGATGGTTGCAACTATGGTGAAAGATGCACTGCAGCTTTCGGTAAATGAAAATTTTGTCGCACAAAGAAAAGGTGTTTTGAATCCGCAGACACTTTCAAAGGAAGAACGGGTGGCATTGATTAAAGAAAATCCAGCATACGGAAACATTATCTGCAGATGTGAAACGGTGACAGAAGGAGAAATTATTGACGCAATTTGGCGTCCTTTGGGGGCACGTTCATTGGATGGTGTGAAACGGCGGACAAGAGCAGGAATGGGACGTTGTCAGGCGGGCTTCTGTTCACCGAGAACGATGGAAATTCTTTCACGCGAACTGGAAATTGATATGGCGGAAGTGACAAAATCAGGCGGGGAATCAAAAATTATCGTAGGAATCAATAAAGATCATCTGTAGAAAGAGGAGGCATATACATGAAATCATATGATATTGTGATTGTAGGAGGTGGACCGGCAGGACTTGCTGCTGCGGCTTCTGCAAAGGAACACGGAATTGACAGCATCTTAATCTTAGAAAGAGACAAGGAACTTGGGGGTATTTTAAATCAGTGTATTCATAACGGGTTTGGACTTCATACATTTAAAGAAGAGTTAACAGGACCTGAGTATGCAGGAAGATTTATAGAAAAAGTGGAAGAACTTGGAATTGCATATGAACTCAACACGATGGTGATGGATATTTCAAAAGATAAGGTTGTCACAGCGATGAACCGAGAGGAAGGGTTGTTTGAGATTCAGGCAAAAGCAATTATCTTGGCAATGGGATGCCGCGAACGTCCTCGAGGTGCGTTAAATATTCCGGGATATCGCCCAGCTGGAATTTTTTCGGCAGGAACGGCGCAGAGACTGGTTAATATGGAAGGATATTTGCCGGGAAGAGAAGTTGTGATATTGGGCTCCGGCGATATTGGACTCATTATGGCAAGAAGAATGACGCTGGAAGGTGCTCATGTGAAAGTGGTTGCCGAGTTAATGCCATATTCCGGCGGATTAAAAAGAAATATTGTGCAATGTCTGGATGACTATGGAATCCCTTTGAAATTAAGCCATACGGTTATTGACATTGACGGAAAAGAGAGAGTCAAAGGCGTTACACTTGCTCAGGTAGATGAAAAAGGCAAACCAATCAAAGGGACAGAAGAATATATCCCATGTGATACATTGTTACTGTCAGTTGGACTTATCCCGGAAAATGAACTTTCAAGAGGGCTTGACATCGATATGGAACGAGTGACTTCCGGACTGGTAGTAAACGAGAGTCTTGAGACGAGTATGGAAGGTGTTTTTGCATGCGGAAATGTACTTCATGTACATGATCTTGTCGATTTCGTGTCAGAAGAGGCTGCTATGGCAGGGAAAAACGCAGTGAAATACATCAAGGGCGAGTTGGCAGTCGCTGACAAGAAAATTGATCTTGTACCGGAAGATGGTGTTCGATATACCGTTCCGAAATATATTCATCCGGAAAATATGGATGACAAACTGACGGTTCGTTTTCGTGTCGCAGGCGTGTTCAAAAATTGTTATATCAGTACATATTTTGATGGGGAGCGCATTATGAGAAGAAAACGTCCGGTTGTAGCACCTGGTGAAATGGAAGAGATCAAACTTACAAAAGAGCAGTTGAGCCAATATCCGGATCTGAAGAAAATAACCATAAAGGTTGAAAAGGAGTAGTGATAAGGATGGAAAAAAGAGAGTTGATTTGTATCGGATGTCCTTTGGGATGTATGGTTTCGGTGGAATTGGAAGGAAAGGAAGTAAAAAATGTGACAGGGAATACTTGTCCAAGAGGAAAGGTGTATGCGGAGAAAGAAGTGACGAATCCAATGCGGATTGTGACAAGCAGTGTTCGAGTAAGCGGTGGGGATAAAGTGTCTGTCTCTGTAAAAACGAAAAGCGATATTCCAAAGGGGAAAATTTTTGATGTTGTGCGGGACTTGAAAGATGTTGTGGCGAAAGCACCGGTAAAAATCGGAGATATATTAGTGAAGGATGTAGCTGAAACAGGGGTAGACATTGTTGCAACTGCAAATGTGAATCAGAAATAGAAATAAAGTCGGGGACGGAGTTTTGCTTCGTCCCTGATTACGTCTTGAATAATAAATATAAGTCGTGTATAATGAATTCGCATATTGAAAGTAAGATACCGGAGGCGAATCGTGAATAACAAAAATACAAATAAATTGTTAAATAAAATAGATAAAAATTATGAACAGATGAGTAAAGGACAAAAACTGCTGGCAGATTATATTTTGAAAAATTATGACAAGGCAGTATTTCTTACTGCTGCAAAACTTGGAAAAGTGGTGGGAGTAAGTGAGTCTACTGTTGTCAGATTTGCAACACAGTTGGGGTATCAAGGGTATCCGGGATTTCAAAAAGCACTAGAAGAGCTTGTGCGGAATAAATTGAACTCGATTCAGCGCATGGAAGTGACATATGGTCGGATCAGTCAGTCGGAGATTCTGGCATCGGTTCTTCAGTCGGATATCGAAAAAATCAAGCTTACACTTGCCAATATGGATCAGAATGCATTTGAGCTTGCTGTCGAGACTATTTTGAATGCAAAACGTATATATGTAGTGGGAATCCGAAGTTGTGCACCACTTGCTAATTTTCTGAGTTTTTATTTGAATTTAATTTTTGATAATGTGACATCGGTCCACACAAACAGCTCAAGCGAGATTTTTGAGCAGCTTATACGGATCGGGGCAGAGGATGTGATCATTGGCATTAGTTTTCCGCGGTATTCTATGCGCACGTTGAAAGCATTGGAGTTTGCGAGTAACCGAAAAGCAAAAGTGATCACACTGACAGATAGTGTACATTCTCCGATGACCTTATATTCGTCCTGCAATCTGATTGCGAGAAGCGATATGGCATCCATTGTAGATTCGCTGGTTGCGCCATTAAGTGTTGTGAACGCACTTGTGGTGGCATTATGCATGAAAAAACAGAAAGACGTCATTGCCACCCTTGAGACATTGGAACAAATCTGGGATGAATATCAGGTATACAGCAGTGATGAACTGAATCAGGTGGACGATTCGGTGTCACTCAATTTTAAAGAAAACGAGGAAGTGTAGATGAGTAAAGTACTTGTGGTAGGAGGCGGTGCGGCAGGAATGTTTGCCGCAATTTTTGCAGCCTACAATGGAAATGAAGTTCATATTTTTGAAAAGAACGAAAAACTTGGAAAGAAGCTGTTTATCACAGGAAAAGGGCGCTGTAATATTACAAATGCAAGTGATATGGATACGTTGTTTGCCTCTGTGGTGACAAACCCTAAATTTTTATACAGTAGTTTTTACGGTTATGACAATCAGAATGTGATTGAATTTTTTGAAAGAATCGGTGTGAGAACAAAGGTTGAGCGTGGAAACAGAGTATTTCCGGTATCAGATCACTCATCGGATGTCATCGGCGCATTGACAAAAGAATTGCATCAGCTTGGCGTTTTAATCCATCTGCATACAGAAGTGAAAAAGGTTGTCGGTGAAGACAGATTTGAATACTTGGAAACGAAGGATGGAAAAAAGATTACGGGAGACGCATGTATTGTTGCGACAGGTGGATTTTCTTATCAGACGACCGGATCGACGGGAGACGGATATCGTTTTGCAAAAGAAACAGGGCATCAAGTTACTGATATTATGCCAGCGCTTGTCCCGTTGGAGCTTAAAGAAACTTACGTAAAAGAACTTCAGGGGTTGTCGCTTCGGAATGTGACCGCAGCGATATATGATGGAAAGAAAAAGTTGTATGAAGATTTTGGTGAGATGTTGTTTACACATTATGGAGTGAGCGGACCTTTGATGCTCAGTGCGAGCAGTTATATCGGAAAGCAGTTGAAAAGAAGTGAACTGAAATTGGTTATTGATTTGAAGCCGGCATTGTCTTTTGAACAGCTGGATCAAAGAGTGCTGAGAGACTTTGAAGAGAATAAGAATAAGCAGTTTAAAAATGCTGTTACCAAGCTGTTTCCGGGAAAATTGCTCCCGGTGATGCTTAAGTTAAGTGGTATTGATGTTGAAAAAAAGGTGAATCTGATATCCAAAGAAGAGCGCCACCAATTTGTACATTTGATGAAAAATTTTACATGGACTATCACAAGGCTGAGAGATTTCAACGAAGCGATCATCACAAAGGGCGGAGTGAAGGTGAAAGAGATCAATCCTTCTACAATGGAGTCAAAATTGGTAAGCGGGCTCTATTTTGTCGGGGAGGTATTGGATTTGGATGCGCTGACAGGTGGATTTAATTTACAGATTGCATGGTCGACAGCGTATGCAGCGGGAAGCAGCATTTTTTAAAATAGGAGGAGAAAAATGGGATATAATATAGCAATTGACGGACCGGCTGGTGCGGGAAAAAGTACAATAGCAAAAAGAGTGGCAAAAGAGTTGGGATATGTATATGTAGATACAGGGGCAATGTATCGGGCGCTTGCAATCTATTTTCTTAATCAGGGGCTTGGTACAGATGACACAGAAAAGATTGCGGAAGTATGTAAACATGCGGAAGTGACTCTGCAATATGAAGACGGCATGCAGCAGGTATATTTGAATGGTGAGAATGTGACTGGTTTTTTGCGGGAAGAATTTGTTGGAAATATGGCTTCTGTCACATCAGCGATTCCAGAAGTGCGGGCGCAACTTTTAGAATTACAAAGAGAGATGGCAAGAACAAAAGATGTTGTCATGGACGGAAGGGATATCGGGACAAATGTGCTGCCGAATGCAGAGGTAAAAGTATACTTGACGGCAAGCGTGCAGACAAGGGCGAACAGAAGATATCTGGAGCTGTCAGAAAAGGGACAGGAATGTAATCTTGAAGACATTGCGCGGGATATCGAAGAGCGGGATACAAGAGATATGAACCGCGAAACTGCTCCATTGAGACAGGCGGAAGATGCTGTGTTGATTGACAGTTCCGATATGAGTATTGATGAAGTGGTGGAAGCAATTAAAAATCTTTGCAAATAGAGGTGTGTATGACAAGACAAGGCGGAAAGAGAAAGCTGCTTGTTATCCTGCTCATTTTTTGGATGGGAATGATTTTCTTTTTTTCGGCGAAACCAGCGGTACAGTCTGAAAAGATGAGCACTTCGGTAGGAAAAATAATTGGGAGAATAGTGGTACCGGAATTTGAAAAGTGGAGCGGAAAGAAACAAGATGCATTCGCGAAGAAGATAGACTTTGCAGTGAGAAAAAGTGCCCATGCATGTGAATATGCAGCACTTAGTGTATTGTTTTTTGTGAACTATAAAAAGAAAACCAGAAAGATAAAACAGATTGCAGGAATGAGTGTGCTAAGTACTGCTCTGTATGCAGTGACAGATGAGATTCATCAGTTATTTGTGCCCGGAAGGAGCGGGCAGATTACAGATGTGATCTTAGACAGCTGCGGTGGATTGATCGGAGCAGTTCTGTCGGCAACCATATTATACCTGATAAGAAAGAGGAAAAAAGATGGAAGTTAGACTTGCAAAAACAGCAGGATTTTGTTTTGGGGTAAAAAGAGCTGTGGAGACGGTGTATGAACAGGCTCAAAAACGAAGTGATGTGAAGATATATACTTATGGTCCGATCATCCACAATGAAGAGGTCGTCAAAGATATGCGAAGCAAGGGTGTTGAGGTGATTTATACACAGGAGGAACTGATGCAGTTGCAAAGTGGTGTGGTGATCATTCGCTCTCACGGTGTCGCAAAAGAAATTTATACGATCTTAGAGGAACGAGGCTTGATTTGTGTAGATGCAACCTGTCCGTTCGTAAAAAAGATTCACCGTATTGTTGAAAAAGAGAGTGTGGAAGGGAAGCATATTGTAATCATAGGTGATGAGTCACATCCGGAGGTGCAGGGAATCAAAGGATGGGCAGAAAACGATGTCACAGTGATTAAAACTGTGGAAGATGCAGAAAAATTTCATGTTTCTTCAGATGTAAAAGTGTGTGTTGTGTCTCAGACGACATTTAATTACAATAAATTCAAATATTTAGTTGAAATTATTTCTAAAAAGAGTTATGATATAAGTGTTTTAAATACAATTTGCAGTGCAACAAAAGAAAGGCAGGAAGAAGCTGATCAGATTGCAAGAAAAGTGGATGCTATGATCGTAATTGGAGATAAACATAGTTCCAACACGCAAAAGTTATTTGAAATATGTGATAAAGCATGTAACAATACGTACTATATACAGACACTTGACGATTTGAATATGAATCAATTAAAGTCGGTAAAAACGGTAGGTATTACAGCTGGGGCATCAACGCCCAAGAATATAATTGAGGAGGTTCAAAATAATGTCAGAATTAACTTTTGAACAAATGTTAGAAGAGTCTTTTAAAACAATACGTAATGGAGAGGTTGTAGATGGAACTGTCATTGATGTGAAACCAGATGAGATCATCTTGAATATAGGCTACAAAGCAGACGGTATCATTACTCGCGGTGAGTATACAAACGAACCAAACGTTGATTTGACTACAGTTGTATCCGTAGGTGATACAATGGCAGCAAAAGTATTGAAAGTAAATGACGGCGAAGGACAAGTGTTGTTAACGTATAAGAGATTAGCAGCAGAAAAAGGAAATGAACGATTGAAAGAAGCTTTTGAGAACAAAGAAGTATTGAAAGCAACAGTAGCTCAGATTCTTGGAGGAGGATTAAGTGTTGTTGTGGATGAAGCAAGAGTATTTATCCCTGCAAGTTTAGTATCTGATACTTACGAAAAAGATCTTAGCAAATATCAAGGTCAGGAGATTGAGTTTGTTATCAGCGAATTCAATCCAAGAAGAAACCGTGTGATCGGTGACAGAAGACAACTTTTAGTAGCTGAAAAAGCAGAATTACAGAAAGAATTATTTGCTAAATTAAAAGTCGGAGATGTTGTGGAAGGCACAGTGAAGAATGTTACAGATTTTGGTGCATTCATCGACCTTGGCGGAGTAGATGGATTACTTCACATTTCTGAGATGTCATGGGGAAGAGTAGAGAACCCGAAAAAAGTATTCCAGGTTGGAGATACTGTAAAAGTTCTTGTAAAAGAGATTAACGATACAAAAGTTGCATTGAGCTTAAAATTCCCAGAGACAAATCCGTGGGCAAATGCTGCTACAGATTTTGCAGTAGGAAAAGAAGTGACAGGAAAAGTTGCAAGAATGACAGATTTCGGTGCATTTGTAGAATTGGCTCCAGGTGTAGATGCATTATTACATGTATCTCAGATTTCAAGAGCACATGTTGAAAAACCTTCAGATGCATTATCAGTAGGTCAGGAGATTACAGCAAAAGTAGTTGATCTGAACGAAGCAGAGAAAAAGATCAGCTTGAGCATGAAAGCACTTGAGCCTGAGACAGTTGAAGCAGAAGAAGGGACAGCAGAATAAAATATATCAGTAAATAAATAGTGCATAAATAGAGACTACAAGTAGTCTCTATTTATTTGCATGTGTTTATGTGAAAAAAATGTCAAAAAATGAAAGGAAGGAATGTGCGAATGGGATTACTAACATTCAAAGGCGGTATCCATCCAAATGATGGGAAAAGTCTTGCAAAAGACAAGGCGATTGTTACAGTGATGCCGAAGGGAGATTTGATTTATCCGCTTTCTCAGCATATTGGCGCACCGGCAAGTCCGATTGTGTCAGTAGGAGACCATGTACTGAAGGGACAAAAAATTGCGGAAGCAGGGGGATTTGTTTCTGCTCCGATACATGCTTCGGTATCAGGAACAGTGAAAGCAATTGAGCCACATTTTAATCCAACAGGTTCAAAAGTGAACTGTATTGTTGTAGAAAATGACGGAGAGTATCAAGAAGTACAATATGCTCCGGCGAAACCCCTTGATGAACTTACAAAAGAAGAAATTTTAAATCTGATTAGTGAAGCCGGAATTGTTGGTATGGGGGGGGCAGGTTTCCCGACAAAAGTAAAACTTTCTCCGAAAGAACCTGAAAAAATTGAATATGTGATAGCAAACTGTGCCGAATGTGAGCCGTATATCACTGCAGACTATCGAAGAATGCTTGAGAATCCGGAAGAACTTGTCAGTGGAATGAAAGTAGTATTAAAATTGTTTGACAATGCAAAAGGAATTTTTGGGGTCGAGGATAATAAACCGGATTGTATTGCAAAACTAAAGGAACTGACAAAAGATGAGCCTCGCATGGAAGTCCTTGCGCTGAAAACGAAGTACCCACAAGGTGCAGAACGTCAGCTTATTTTTGCAACAACAGGAAGAGCCATTAATTCCAGCATGCTTCCGGCAGACGCAGGTTGTGTAGTAGACAATGTTGAGACATTGATCGGAATCCACCATGCAGTGATAGATGGCAGACCGGTTATAGAGCGTATCGTAACGGTCAGCGGAGATGGCGTTAAAGAACCTGGCAACTTTAAAGTGCTGTTTGGAACAAATCAAAGAGAACTTGTAGAGGCTGCGGGAGGATTTTTGGGTGAGCCGGAAAAAGTAATTTCAGGAGGACCGATGATGGGATTTGCCATGTTTACTCTGGATACTCCAATCACAAAGACTTCATCCTCTATTCTTTGTCTGACAAAAGATGAAGTTGCTGCAAATGAGCCGAGTGCATGCATTAATTGTGGACGCTGTGTAGAAGTCTGCCCAAGTCGCATTATACCGTCAAGATTGGCTGATTTTGCAGAACATCACAATGAAGAGGCATTTACGAAATGGGAAGGACTTGAATGTGTGGAATGCGGTTCATGCAGTTATGTCTGTCCTGCGAAGCGTCAATTGAAACAGGCAATTGGTTCCATGAGAAAAATTGCACTCGCAAACAGAAGGAAAAAATAAGAAAAAATAAAGGAAGAGGTGAACTAAGGTGAGTGAACAGTTTAATATATCGTCTTCACCACATATACGTTCCAAGGTTACTACGAGCAATATTATGATGTTGGTAACAATTGCCTTGTTGCCGACTACTATATTCGGTGTATATAACTTTGGATTATCAGCGCTAGGTGTAGTGTTAATAACAACAGGAACAGCGGTGCTGACAGAATATCTTTATCAAAAATTAATGCATAAAAAGGTGACTATTCAGGATTTTAGTGCGGTAGTAACAGGTCTTCTATTGGCGCTGAACTTGCCGCCGACAGCACCTTGGTGGATGTGCGTACTTGGAAGCGTGTTTGCTATTTTAGTTGTAAAGCAACTGTTTGGCGGATTGGGACAGAATTTTATGAACCCGGCGCTTGGCGCGAGATGCTTCCTGCTGATTTCGTTTACAGGAAGAATGACAACATTTGTATATGACGGTGTATCCGGTGCGACTCCGCTTGCACAGTTAAAAGCAGGCGAAAGTGTGAACACATTTGATATGCTGATTGGAAATACTGCAGGTACGATTGGTGAGACATCTGTAATTGCGATTATGATCGGGGCTATTTTCCTTCTTTTAATGGGGGTGATTGACCTTAGAATTCCGGGTACATATATTGTGACATTTGTTATTTTTATTATTTTGTTTGGTGGACATGGATTAGACCCACAGTATATCACGGCACATCTTTGCGGTGGAGGGCTGATGCTTGGAGCCTGGTTCATGGCAACGGATTATGTGACGTCGCCGATTACAAAAAAAGGACAGATTGTATATGGCGTCTGTCTTGGATTGCTAACTGGTTTGTTCCGTTTATTTGGCGGTTCGGCAGAAGGTGTGTCTTATGCGATCATCTTTAGTAACCTTTTAGTACCATTGATCGAGAAGGTTACTCTTCCAAAACCATTTGGTAAAGGAGGAGAAAAATAATGAATAAAATTATTAAAAACACATTGATTCTTACTGCGATAACGCTGATTTCCGGTTTGTTGCTGGGAATGGTCTATGAGATTACAAAAGATCCAATCGCGGCATCTCAGGAGAAAGCAAGACAAGAAGCGTACAAAGCAGTTTTAAAAGAAGCGGATAGCTTTGTAGACTACGCTGATTTTGATGAGAAAGAAGCTGCAAAAGCAGTGAAAGATATTTCCGGATGTACGGTAAATGGAGTTGTAGAAGCAAAAGATAAGTCGGGTGAGACAATCGGCTATGTCGTGACGACGACATCCAGTGAAGGATATGGTGGAGATATTCAAATTTCAGTCGGAATCGGAAATGACGGAGTTGTGGAAGGCGTGGAAATTTTAAGTATCAGCGAGACAGCGGGACTCGGAATGAAAGCGACTGAGGCGAAATTCCGTGATCAGTATGTCGGAAAAACTGTGGAAACTTTCACAGTTACAAAAACAGGTGCAAGCTCAGACGAAGAAATTGATGCGCTCAGCGGAGCTACGATCACTTCAAATGCGGTGACAAACGCAGTAAATGCAGGACTTGCATATTTTAATCATGTAATAGGAGGTAGTGCAAATGAATAAATGTATGGAAAGACTTTACAATGGTCTGGTAAAAGAAAACCCTACCTTCGTTTTAATGTTGGGAATGTGTCCTACATTGGCTGTTACAACATCTGCAATTAATGGTGTGGGAATGGGTCTGACGACAACGGTCGTTCTGGTAATGTCAAATATGCTCATTTCTATGCTTCGTAAAATTATTCCGGATTCGGTTAGAATGCCGGCATTTATCGTTGTCGTTGCATCTTTTGTTACAATTGTACAGTTTCTTTTGGAAGGGTTCATTCCGAGTCTTTATGACTCACTTGGACTTTATATTCCATTGATTGTCGTAAACTGTATCATCTTAGGACGTGCAGAAAGCTATGCCTCTAAGAATCCGGTTTTTCCATCTATCTTTGATGGAATCGGTATGGGGCTTGGATTTACGATTGGACTGACGAGTATCGGAATTGTCCGTGAAGTAATCGGAGCAGGACAGATTTTTGGAAAACAGATGATGCCGTCTTCCTATGAACCTGTGACTATTTTTATTTTGGCTCCTGGGGCATTCTTTGTTCTGGCAGGGCTTGTTGCAATTCAAAATAAAGTGAAGAGAAATGCAGCAAACAAAGGAAAAGAAACAGTGAAAACCGGATGTGGTGAAGGCTGTGCTTCATGTGGAAACAGTTCATGTGGAGGCAGAATATTTCCAACAGGAAATGAAGAATAGGAGGAGTACAGGAAATGAAAGAATTACTTATTATAGCAATTGGTTCCGCATTTGTGAATAATGTTGTACTTAGCCAATTCTTAGGAATCTGCCCATTCCTTGGTGTATCGAAGAAAGTAGAGACAGCAAGTGGTATGGGGGGCGCGGTTATTTTCGTTATTACGATCGCATCATTTTTTACAAGCTTGATTTATAAATTTATTTTGGTGCCAACACATTTTGAATATTTACAGACGATTGTATTTATTCTTGTAATTGCAGCTTTGGTACAGTTTGTGGAGATGTTCTTGAAAAAATCAATGCCTTCTCTTTACAAAGCGCTTGGTGTATATCTTCCGCTGATCACGACAAACTGTGCAGTGCTTGGTGTTGCTTTGACCAACGTTCAAAAATCTTACAGTATTTTGGAAGGTGTTGTGAATGGATTTGCAATTGCTGTTGGGTTTACGGTATCTATTGTAATTATGGCAGGTATTCGTGAGAAAACGGAAAACAATGATGTTTCCCCATCATTTCAGGGGACGCCGATTGTTCTTGTTACAGCAGGACTGATGGCGATTGCGTTTTTCGGATTTTCAGGACTGATTTAAGGAGGACGAAAAGATGAGTGTAACAGGGATTATAATAGCTGCAGTCATTGTGGGCGGTACTGGCTTGTTCATCGGCGCCTTCTTAGGAATTGCAGGCAAAAAATTTGCAGTTGAGGTAGATGAAAGAGAAGAGGCAATCACAGGCGTACTTCCTGGAAATAACTGTGGTGGATGTGGATATGCAGGCTGTTCAGGACTTGCCGCTGCAATCGTCGCAGGGCAAGCGGAAATTGGAGGATGTCCGGTCGGCGGTGCTCCGGTTGCGGCAAAGATTGGTGAAATTATGGGACAGGAAGCAGGAGAACAGGTACGTATGACTGCGTTCGTAAAATGTGCAGGTACTTGTGATAAGGCAAATCAGGATTACGAATATTATGGAATTGAAGACTGTAAAATGATGGATTTCATACAAAATGGAGGTCCGAAGTCTTGCAATTATGGCTGCCTTGGGTTTGGAAGCTGTGTAAAGGCATGTCCATTTGATGCGATTCACATTGTTGACGGCGTTGCAGTCGTAGATAAAGACGCTTGTAAGGCATGTGGAAAATGTGTTGCAGCCTGTCCGAAACATTTGGTTGAGTTAGTACCATATGAACAGAAACATTTAGTGCAGTGCAGCTCGAAGGACAAAGGAAAAGATGTACTGTCTGTATGCAAGGTTGGTTGTATCGGATGTAAAATGTGTCAGAAAGTTTGTCCGTCTGATGCTATTGTTGTGGAAGATAATATCGCACATATTGACCCTGAAAAATGTACAAACTGTGGTCTGTGTGCAGAAAAATGTCCAAAGAAAATTATCATGTAAATAGCAAGGTTCAGCTTACGGCTGAACCTTTTTGAGAGGAAGAAAAATGAAACGTTCTGTGAAAACAATTTTGAAGGAAGCAGCTGCTTTACTTTGGCAGGATATTAAAAATATGAGAATTGCGATTTTGCTCATTGCATTGTATTTGGGATTGAATCGTATAATATTTCCGGTCAGTTGCATCTGGGTAACAATCACCGGATTTCCCTGCCCGGGCTGTGGTCTTACGAGAGCAGGAATAGCGCTTTTAAAAGGTGAGTTTAAGGAGGCGTTTCAGATTCACCCCTTTATCTATGTGATTGCAGCATTACTGGTTCTTTTTTGTGTTTATCGATATATCCTGAAGCGGAGTCAAAAGGTGTTTGTAAAGTATGCGCTTGTAGTTGTCATTGCAATGCTTTGCTTTTATGTGTATCGTATGATATTTTTGTTTCCGGGAGAGCCGCCGATGTCATATTATCGAAATAATTTGTTGAGTACTTTTTTCGATAAAGTATTAAAATAAATTGTGAGCGCAGCGAAAATATGGTATGATATCAATGTATAAATCTGATAAGGAGGCACACTATGGAAAATAACTACGAAAATGCACCACAGGAAGAAACACAGTCAACACAGCCGGCTCCTCAAAATGGGGAAAGTACAAATTCAGAGTATTCAAACTCGAACGAAAACATGAATCAAAATTATCAGTATTCATATGGGAATAACGAGTACCAGCCAAACGGATACGATAATCAGAATGGATCAAATCAGTATAATCAACCGGACAAAAGCGTAATGTCAATGGGGGATTGGCTGATTACATTGCTAGCTCTTTTGATTCCTTGTGCTGGAATTATTTTATATTTTGTATGGGCGTTTGGAAAAAACGAGAATGAAAACCGTAAAAACTATTGTAGAGCATACTTGATTTATTGGGCGATTACTACTGTGCTTGGTATCATTGTATTCATTTTCTTTGGAGCAATGATATTCAATATGATCAGTGGAAGTGGATATTACAGATATTATTAAAATGTGGACAGGACTATTTTCGGTAGTCCTGTTTTTTCGCAAAAGAAAATACAGAATCGAACATGTGGTTGCATAAAAGAATATGATATGCTAAAATAGACGGAAAGAAAGGAACAAAAACAATGAAGATAAAGAAAAGTGATATTGTATTGATTCTGGTTGTTGTGTGTGTGGCGGCTTCCTGCTTGCTTTTATATATGCGATTCGGAAGAGAGAGCGCCGGAAAAGTGGTAGTAACTGTTGATGGAAAAGTGAAAGGGACTTACAGTCTGTCGGATAATACAGAAGTGCAAATTAACGATACGAATACATTTGTCATTGAGAACCGAGAGGTGAAGATGAAGGAAGCTAATTGTCCGGATCAGATTTGCGTACATCATAAAGCAATTTCGAAAAACAAAGAGACGATTGTTTGTCTGCCGAATAAAGTGGTGATTGAGATTACTGCAGAAACAGGCAAAGAGACAGAGATGGATTCGGTTGCAAATTAGGAGGCAGGTTGTGAAATCAAAGGCAGTATATTTCGGAGTATTTACCGCACTTGCACTGATTTTCAGCTATGTGGAGACATTGATACCGATTCAAGTCGGAATACCTGGGGTGAAGCTTGGTCTGGCGAATCTTGTGGTTGTAGTCGTTTTATATAAGATGGGAATCAAAGAAGCTTATATTTTGGCAGTTGTGCGGGTGATTTTGTCAGGTTTTTTATTTGGTAATTTATTTAGCATTGTGTATAGTTTGGCCGGCGGACTTCTCAGTCTAACGGTAATGGTCACTTTAAAAAGGACAAAAGCGTTCAGTCTGCTTGGAATCAGTGCGATGGGAGGCGTTTTTCACAATGTTGGTCAGTTAATCATGGCTGCTCTTGTATTGGAGAGTTTGAGCATCGGATACTATCTTCCGGTTTTACTTGTATCGGGACTTGTGACAGGAATCTTGATTGGTATCATCTCTGGTGAGATGTTAAAAAGATTGAACAGAATAGAAATGTAATGGAGGAAATATGATTTCATATATAAGAGGAGAACTTTCTGCAATGGAAGAAGATAAGATTATTGTAGATGTGAATGGAATAGGATATGGAATTTTTATGCCGGGGCAATCGATGGGAATGCTCCCGCCGATTGGCGAGGAAGTGAAGATTCACACCTATTTGAATGTACGTGAAGATGCGATGCAATTATTTGGTTTTTTGACGAGAGACGATTTAAAAATTTTTAAATTGGTGATCGGTGTAAGCGGTATCGGTCCGAAAGGCGGATTGAGCATCCTGTCTCAGCTGAGTCCGGATGATTTGAGATTTGCCGTGCTGGCAAATGACGCGAAAGCGATCTCGGCGGCGCCGGGAATTGGAAAGAAAACGGCAGAGAAACTTATTATTGAACTGAAAGATAAACTGAGTGTGGAAGACATCTTGGAAAAAAATTCGGAGACAGTTGAATATGCGGGTGTGGCAGATACAGCGAATGAAGTACAGGCAGAGGCAGTTCAAGCACTGACTGCCCTTGGATATGGAAGTACAGAATCTATGAAAGCTGTGAAAAAGGTGACAGTCACAGAGGAGACTACTGTGGAAGACATACTGAAACAGGCGCTGAAGTACATGATGTTTTAACAAAGGCGGAGAATGAAAATGGGAAAAAGAATTATTACAACAGAAAATCTGGAAGAAGATGTAAAGATAGAAAATCATCTTCGCCCACAGCTGTTATCTGATTATATTGGTCAGGAGAAGGCCAAGCAAACATTAAAAATTTATATTGAGGCGGCAAAATCCAGAAAAGAATCTTTGGATCATGTTCTTTTTTATGGACCTCCGGGGCTTGGAAAGACTACATTGGCGGGAATTATTGCAAATGAGATGAATGTGAATTTAAAAGTCACCTCGGGACCAGCGATTGAAAAGCCGGGGGAGATTGCAGCTATTTTAAACAATCTTCAGGAAGGAGATGTCCTTTTTGTAGATGAGATACATCGTTTGAACAGACAGGTGGAGGAAGTGCTTTATCCTGCGATGGAAGACTATGCGATTGATATTATGATCGGTAAGGGAGCAAGTGCACGTTCCATCCGTTTGGATCTTCCGAAGTTTACCTTGGTGGGAGCGACAACAAGAGCTGGTATGCTCACAGCGCCGCTGCGAGATCGGTTTGGTGTGGTCAATCGTCTGGAATTTTATACAGAAAAGGAACTGCAGACGATTATTATGCGTTCAGCAGATGTTTTAGGCGTTGAGATCGAACCGAACGGTGCGCTGGAGATGGCGAAAAGATCTAGAGGAACACCACGCCTTGCCAATCGACTTTTAAAGCGAGTGCGGGATTTTGCACAGGTGAAGTATGATGGCGTCATTACGAAAGAGGTGGCGATGTATGCATTGGATTTACTGGAAGTTGACAGATATGGGCTTGACCACATTGACCGGAATATTCTCCTTACAATTATAGAAAAATTTCAGGGAGGACCGGTGGGGCTTGACACACTGGCAGCATCTATTGGGGAAGACTCTGGGACAATAGAGGATGTTTATGAGCCATATTTACTGAAGAATGGATTTATCCAGCGGACACCGAAAGGAAGAGTTGTCACAGAATTCGCATACCATCATCTTGGAATTCATTATGAAAAAGAATAAAAGAGTTGTTTTTTTTCATAGATGGTTTATAATAGAAAGATAATTAGGAAAGTTTCAAGGAGGTTTCCATGACATCTTCAAAAAATTACACAGAAGTTATCATAGACGGAAAAGTTTTTACATTGAGTGGATTTGAGAGCGAAGAATATCTACAGCAAGTATCTACATACTTAAATCATAAGATTTCAGAGTGTGCGAGCAGTGAAGGATATGGAAGACAGAGTGCAGAGACAAGAAATATTTTGTTGGCGCTGAATATCGCAGATGATTATTTTAAAGAAAAGAAGCAGAGCATTGCGCTTGAAAGTGATGTGGAAGAAAAAGATAAAGAAATGTATGATTTAAAGCATGAGCTGATTTCTACACAGATCAAGTTCGAGAATCTGGAGCGTGATCTTGAAAAAGAAAAGAATGAAAATCAACAGCTGCAGATGAAAATTGTGAAGTTGGAAGCAGAGATGAAGAATCATAAAAAATAGGCTGTCATGGGACAGCCTTTTTTAAGGGATAAGGAAATATATGAAAAGAAAAATTGAAATTTTATCGCCGGCAGGATCTTATGAAAGCATGAAAGCGGCAATTGCGGCAGGAGCAGATGCAGTCTATATTGGCGGCAGTCGATTTGGTGCAAGAGCATATGCTCATAACCTGATCGAAGAACAATTATTAGAAGCAATTGATTATGTGCATCTGCACGGAAGAAAGATTTACCTGACAGTAAATACTCTTTTGAAAGAGAAAGAATTAAGGGAGTCATTTTATGAATATTTGCGTCCATACTATGAAAGAGGGCTGGATGCGATTATTGTACAGGATATCGGTGTTCTGCAATTTGTAAAGGAACATTTTTTGGATTTGCCGATTCATGCAAGTACACAGATGACGATCACGAATGCGCTCGGCGCCCGTTTTTTGGAAGAGCAGGGAGCAGAGCGAGTTGTGACAGCCAGAGAACTTCAGCTGGAAGAGATTAAAGATATCAGAGAAAAGACTAACGTCGAGATTGAAAGTTTTGTACACGGAGCACTTTGCTATTGCTATTCGGGTCAATGCTTATATAGTAGTATGCTTGGAGGGCGCAGCGGAAATCGCGGTCAGTGTGCACAGCCCTGCAGACTGCCGTATAAAGTAAATGGCAGCAAGGAAAGCTCGTATGTGCTGAGTCTGAAGGATATTTGTACTTTGGAGTATATACCGGAGCTTGTGGAAGCGGGAATTGATTCGTTTAAAATCGAAGGACGCATGAAAAAGCCCGAATACGTTGCGCTTGTCACTGCAATGTATCGAAAGTATACAGATCAATATTTGGAACATGGGGAGAAAGCGTTTTGTATAGATCCCAAAGACAGACAGATGCTCATGGATTTATACAACCGCGGAGGATCTCATGGTGGCTATTATCATACAAGAAATGGACGCAAGATGCTGTCCTTGGACAGACCAAACCATGCGGGAGTACCGGCACTGCAGGTAGTTTCACAGAGTGGAAAGACTGTGACGGCAAAGGCAATTACGGATATTCATGCAGGAGATGTTGTGGAGCTTCCGACACAGAATGACAATTATACATTTTCCGATAGTGCAAAGAAGGGGCAGACAATTACGTTTTATTCTCATAAACGCCAGAATATGAAAAAAAGGCAGATTTTGAATCGAACACGAAACGAAAGTCTGATAAACGAAATCCATGATACTATCATATCAAGAAAAGTAAAAGAAAAAATCAATGGAAAATTAATACTTTCTGTTGGAGAACCTGCTAAACTGGAAGTAGTCTATCAAGATTGTACAGTGGAATTGATTGGGGAGCCTGTACAGGAGGCTTTTAATCAGCCGATGCAAATAGAAAGAATTGAAAAGCAGATGCGAAAAACCGGGAACACGGAGTTTGAATTTGAACATTTGCAGATAGAGCTTTTGGGTAATGTGTTCCTGCCGATGCAGAGTCTGAATGAACTTAGAAGGAAAGCATTAGATACATTGGAAGATCAGATTCTGCAAAAGACAAGAAGAAAAAGTTCTGGTACTCCAAAATACATGGAGGAATCAGTGGCTGCAGACAAAAAATGCAATTGCTTTTATGTTTCTGTAGAAACGAGGGAACAGCTTTTGGAAGTTTTAAAAGAGTCTTCTGTGCAGAGAATTTATCTGGATTGTAATCTTGCGGATCGCATATGGGAAAATCCGAATCTGAATGATATGATTCAAAGTGTGCATGAACGGGGAAAAACAATTTATCTTGGAATGCCACATATTTTCAGGACAGATGCAAACGCAAAGTATGAAACTTGTTATGCCCATATTTTTGAAGCGGCGTGGGATGGTGTGCTGATACGAAATTATGAGAGTTATCAGTTTCTGAAGGCACATGGCTACCAAGGCAATATTGTCACAGACTATAATCTGTATCAATTCAATCGATATGCGAAGAAATTCTGGATGAAAGAAGAGGTGGAGGCAACAACAGCGCCACTGGAATTAAATTATAATGAATTAAGAGAAGTAGGGCTGGAAAGCAGTGAACTGGTCGTCTATGGACATGTGCCGATGATGGTGTCAGCACAATGTGTGACAAAGACGGTATCTGGATGTCGAAAAGAAAAAGGAATACTTGTGATGAAGGACCGATACCAAAAAGAGTTTTTTGTGAAAAACAATTGTGATTATTGTTATAATATCATATATAATTCCTTGCCGATCGTTCTGACAGATCAAAAACAAGAAATTGAGGAATTGATGCCAAAGGCTATGCGTCTCCAGTTTACAATTGAAAAGAAAGATACCGTAAGGAAAGTATTGGACTTATATCGAGCCGTCTTTTTGGAAAATCAGGCAGCAAGAGAACCGGATATGGAATTTACAAGAGGACATTTTAAGAGGGGAATAAAGTAGGTGAGAAATTGGCAAATATTATAGTAGAATGTGCGAAATACCTCATGATCATTTTGATTACGATGTATACATACGAATGCTTCACTGTCTTCGGATATGCGGACGGAGACAAAAAGCGGCGTATTTTGCGGAACCAGAATAAATTGATGTTTATGATACATTTTCTTGCGTTTGCGGGAATGTATTTTAAAATCGGAGAAATAAAGATTTTGATATTTTATGCGGTACAGGTAGTACTGCTTTTGGCAATCATACTGCTGTATACATGGATTTATCCAAAGGCTTCACGCCTTGTAGTCAATAATATGTGTATGCTTATGACAATTGGTTTTATCATGATCACAAGATTGTCTTATAATAAGGCAGTGAAGCAATGTGTTATTGCAGCGGGCGGCGTGGCGATCAGTCTGGCAGTTCCGGTGATCATCCGGAAAGTGAAACAACTCTCCGAGTGGAGATGGCTGTACTGTGGTGTGGGAATTGTTGCATTGGCTGCAGTTGTTGTTGTGGGAACTGAACAATTTGGAGCAAAACTGGGATTTATGGTGGGAGGTGTTGGAGTTCAGCCTTCCGAATTTGTAAAGATATTGTTTGTGTTTTTTGTTGCATCCAGCTTTTATCACTCCAAAGCATTTAAAGATATTGTGATTACAACGGCATTAGCGGCTTTTCATGTGTTGATTCTGGTTGCATCTAAGGATTTGGGCGCGGCATTGATTATTTTTATTGTGTATCTTGTTATGCTGTATGTGGCCACAAGTCAGCCGCTATATGTATTTGCTGGTCTTGGCGCAGGAGCGGCAGCGTCTGTCGTGGCTTACTATTTGTTTAACCATGTCCGTGTCCGTGTGATTGTATGGAAAGATCCTTTCGCCTCTTATCAGAATGGTGGGTATCAGGTGGCACAGTCTTTGTTTGCGATTGGAACAGGGAGCTGGTTTGGAACCGGATTGTTTCAGGGAAAGGCAGATGCGATTCCGGTAGCAGAGACGGATTTTATTTTCTCGGCAATTTGTGAAGAGATGGGACTGATTTTTGCACTTTGCATCATATTGATTTTCTTAAGCTGTTATGTAATGTTTTTGAATATTGCAATGCAGCTTCATAACCGCTTTTATAAGCTGGTGGCACTGGGACTTGGAACTTGCTTCATTTTCCAATCATTTCTGACCATTGGTGGTGTGACAAAATTTATCCCATCAACAGGAGTGACCCTTCCTCTGGTCAGTTATGGAGGAAGTTCTGTATTGAGCACTTTGATTATGTTTGCAATTATTCAGGGATTGTATATTTTAAGAGAAGATGAGGAAGAAGATATTGAGAGAAGAAAAGAACAGCAATTACGAGCACAGAAAAAGCAGACAAGACGGTCGGAGACTGCCGGAAGACGAAAGAGTTCGCAAGACACGCAAAGGACAACAATCAAGAGAAGAAGTACAGCCGGCGAAAAAAAGAACGAGCGCGAAAAAGATGCAGCAAGACGACCGCAGAGAAGAGAAAAAACGAACAAAGAAAAAGAAATCAACAAACAAAGAATTCGCTAGGGTGACATATTTTTTTGTGACACTTTTTCTGGTAATGATGGGGTACCTGGTATATTTCAATGTTGTGCGAAGCAAGGCAATTATCAACAGTCCTTATAATGTGCGTATGGATTCCCTTTCTGACCGAGTTGTACGAGGAAGTATTTTAGATAAAAACGGAGAGGTGCTGGCCGAGACAGAAGTTGCGGAGGATGGAACCGAGACAAGAAATTATCCTTATGGAGATGTGTATGCACATGTAGTAGGGTATGACTCAAAAGGGAAGTCGGGGCTGGAATCCGTGGAAAATTTTGATTTACTGACATCAAATGCTTTTTTTGTAGAGAAGATTGTAAAAGAATTTAAAGAAGAAAAAAATATTGGTGACAATGTAGTTACAACACTTGACAGTAAACTTCAGCAAGCAGCCTATGATGCATTGGGAGACCATAAGGGGGCGGTTGTTGTCATGGAAGCAAGTACAGGAAAGATACTTGCCATGGTGTCCAAACCGACATTTGACCCGAATACCATTTCAGAAGACTGGGAATGGCTGACTACAGATGAGAACAGTTCGCTTCTGAACCGGGCGACACAGGGAGCGTATGCACCGGGATCTACCTTTAAGTTAGTCACAACCTTAGAATATATGCGAGAATATTCGGATTTTGAAAATTATAGTTATTATTGTGAAAGTGAGATCACCCATGAAGGGACGACGATTCACTGTGCGGGAAACAGGGCGCATGGTGAGGAAAATTTAGCGGATTCGCTTGCCAATTCCTGCAATGCATCATACTCCAATATTGGTTTGATGTTGGATAAAGAAGCGTACAGAAAGACGGCAGAAGAGTTGCTGTTCAATAAAAAGCTTCCTTCTGTACTGCCTTACAGTCAAAGCAAATTTCGCGTAGACAAAAATGCGACAGACAGTGAAATTATGATGACGGCAATTGGTCAGGGGAAAACACAGACTAGTCCCTATCATATGACGCTGATTTCAGCTGCAATCGCAAATGGAGGTACGTTGATGAAACCATATTTGGTCGATCATACCGAAAATTATACAGGAACGACAGTTAAGAAAAATGTTCCGGAAACATACGAAACGCTTATGACTTCAGAAGAGGCGGCAAAACTGAAAGAGTATATGGAAGGTGTTATCGATCATGGAACGGGGACGGCGCTTAGCGGAGAAAGCTATACGGTAGCCGGAAAAACAGGGACAGCAGAGTACAGCAGTGATAAAGAAAAAGCCCATTCATGGTTTACAGGGTTTACCAATGTAGACAATCCAGAACTTGTAATCAGTGCGGTGGTAGAAAGTGCAGATAATTCTGGAATGAGTGCAGTGTCGGTTGCAAAACAGGTTCTAAATGCGTATTACTATTAAATAATTGAGGGATCCATATGAAATATTATCATAATCTGTATTTAAGTGATGGATTAAAAGAAAAAAAAGAGGGCATCATATATAAGTTAGAACATGATAAAATACAGTTGAATAAATATGTGATTGTTCTTGCAGAAAATGCGAATAATAATCTTGAATTTTACGATGCGGCATTGCTGCTGCAAAGGGGCTGGAAAAAGCGAAGGCTATTTGTAGTTGGTATTGCTGATGGTTTTGAAGAGGCGCTGTACTTAGTGGAAAAGATTGCACAGGAAGTGTATGATGTGACAGGAGATATGAAAATACGCAAGTATTTGCTAGAACAACAAAAAAAGTTTGAAGAGGAAAAAGTGTAGGTGCAGACATGTTCCAGATTATATTATGGATTTTAAAAATCATAGGAATTCTTCTGGCGGCAATACTGGGGATTGCAGTATTGCTTGTTTGCATTGTGCTTTTTGTGCCTGTCCGATATCAAATCGAGGCAGAAAGTGCAGGGACGTTTGAAAGTATCGATGCACATGCTCGGTTTTCGTGGCTCTTATATCTGTTTTCCGGATATTTTAAATATCAAAATGGCGAATTTTGCTGGCAGATTCGGCTTGCTTGTAAAAAACTGAACCAGACGGAGCATATTGAAGCAATTCCGAATGAGACACACAAGAAAAAAAAGGCTAA
The DNA here is from genome assembly GCF_052121495.1 of Faecalimonas sp. LCP19S3_D12. GTDB lineage: Bacteria > Bacillota > Clostridia > Lachnospirales > Lachnospiraceae > Faecalimonas. The sequence goes on from NZ_JBQKED010000032.1 coordinate 26,861, forward strand.
GAAGAGCCAAGAAAAAAGGAAGGAAGAAGTGCATCCGAAAGTAGAGCCGACAAACATTCCAATAAAAAAAGATTTTCAGGAAAAGAAAGTAAGAAGGAACCGCACTGCAAGGAAGTGTGGGGAGACGGCAGAAACTGCGAAAAAGAAAAAAACATCTCTGATTCAAAAGATAAAATATACATATCAGACAATGTGTGATAAGGTAAAAGTGCTTTTGGACAAAAAAGAAAAATTAACAGAGTTTCTTTCGGAGCCCATTCACAAAGCTGCATGGATTCGCTTGAAAAGAGAAGCATTCAGAATCCTTCGTTTTTTAAGACCGAAGAAACTTACAGGTTCTGTGCAATTTGGATTGGAAGATCCCTATAATACGGGGCGGGCACTGGCTGTGTTGAGTATGCTTTATCCGCTTTATGGAGAACATATAGATATCTATCCGAATTTTGAACAGCAGGTATTAGAAGGACATCTTCTGATCAAAGGGCGCATTCGAGGAATTTATGCAGTGATTGTTTTGTGGAATTTATTTTTTGATAAACAAATAAGAACCACATATGAACATATAAAAACATTCAAATTATAAAATATGCAAGGAGGAATACAAAATGGAGGATAACAAATTTAATGCAACAGTGGAAGCTTTATTTCATGGAATGGACAGCGTTGTTTCGTCAAAGACAGTTGTCGGTGATGCAATTCACATTGGAGATACAATTATTTTACCGTTGGTAGACGTTTCGTTTGCCGTGGGTGCTGGCTCATTTCAGGGAGATAAAAAGGAAAAAGGCGCCGGTGGACTTGGCGGAAAGATGTCACCGTGTGCGGTGCTTGTGATCCAAGACGGAAAGACAAAACTTGTAAATATCAAAAATCAGGATACGATCACAAAGATTTTAGATATGGTTCCTGATGTAGTTGATCGGTTTTCTTCTAAAAAAGAGGAGAAAGTAACAGAAAAGGATGTTGCGGATATGTTGAACGACGCAGAATAATTTGGAAGAATGAGACATATAATAAAAAGAGGATACACTATATGGAGTAGAGCAATGAAAAAAGTAATTGGGTTTGCATTATTTTTTATAGCAGTTGGAATGCTGATTATGCTGATGCTGCCAAATGTCTTTGTTGGTCTTGTGTTGATTTTTATATGTCTCATAGTTGGTTATAATTTATTTTGCGGATAGGATAGTAATAGATGCACAAAAAAACGAGATGAAAAATCATCTCGTTTCATTCTGTGTAAAATTAAGCACGTTCAACTCTGCCAGATTTTAAACATGAAGTACATACATACATTTTCTTTGTATTTCCACCTTCAGCTTTTACTCTTACTGATTTTACGTTTGATTTCCACATCTTTGGTGTTTTTCTATGAGAGTGACTTACGTTATTTCCGAAATGAGCACCCTTTTCACAAATAGCACATTTAGCCATGATTGCACCTCCTAACGATCTTAATAGTCATACCAGACTCACAACATAAGTTATTCTAGCAGAAAAAAGTTTAATTTGCAAGTACTTATTTAACAATTTGAAGAAAGGGTTTAGAAGTTGTTGTAAAAACTGGCAAAACAGAGTATAATATAAACGTTAAATATGCATAAATTGAAAATCCATAACAAAATTGGAGGGAATAGAGTATGAAAGGATGTATGAGTACAGAATTAGGAATCATTACAATTGCACCGGAAGTCATTGCAAAATATGCGGGAACTGTAGCTGTAGAATGTTTTGGAATCGTTGGTATGGCAGCAGTCAGTGTGAAAGATGGTCTTGTAAAGCTTTTGAAAAAGGAAAGTCTGACGCATGGAATTCAGGTGGAGATCTCAGAAGATAATAAGCTTACTTTGAATTTCCATGTAATCGTATCCTATGGTGTGAGTATTTCAGCCGTTACTGATAATTTAATCAGCAACGTAAAATATAAAGTAGAAGAGTTCACCGGAATGACAGTGAATAAGATTAACATTTATATTGAAGGCGTAAGAGTAATCGATTAATTTAAGGAGGAAGTGATTGTGGCAACGAAGACAATAAATGTAGAGATGCTCGCAAAGATGTTTTTGGCAGGCGCCGGAAATATCGAGGCAAAAAAAGAATTTATAAATGAATTGAATGTTTTTCCGGTACCGGATGGGGATACGGGAACGAATATGTCGCTTACGATCATGGCAGCAGCAAAAGAAGTTTCTGCATTGGAAAAACTCAATATGAAGGATTTGGCAAAGGCAATTTCGTCTGGCTCTTTAAGAGGTGCCAGAGGAAACTCAGGAGTAATTCTTTCGCAGCTTTTCAGAGGATTTACAAAAGCAATCAAAGAAGTCAAAGAGATTGACTGCCTGATACTTGCGAACGCACTTGATAAGGCGAAAGAGACGGCGTACAAAGCGGTTATGAAGCCAAAAGAGGGAACGATTTTGACTGTTGCGCGTGGAATTGCAGATAAAGGATGGGAGCTTGCAGAGGAGACAGATGATTTGGAAGTGTTTATCCCAGAGATTATTAAGCATGCAGAACATGTATTATCGAAGACTCCGGATATGCTTCCAGTATTAAAAGAAGCTGGAGTAGTTGATTCCGGCGGACAGGGACTTTTGGAAGTGTTGAAAGGGGCATATGATGCATTTTTAGGAAAAGAAATTGATTACAGTGCGATTGCTTCCAGCACAGGTGCTGCTGTGACGAAGGTTGGCGCAGAGATGGCGACGGAGATCAAATTCGGTTACTGTACAGAATTCATCATCATGGCAGAGAGAGAATTTACAGAGGAAGATGAGAAAACATTCAAGGCGTATCTGGAATCCATCGGTGATTCAATCGTATGTGTGGCAGATGATGAGATTGTAAAAGTACATGTACACACCAATGACCCGGGACTTGCAATTCAAAAGGCATTGACATATGGGCAGCTTTCTCGTATGAAGATTGATAATATGCGCGAAGAGCATGAAGAAAAATTGATCCGTGATGCACAGAAGCTTGCAAAAGAACAGAAAGAAAAGAAAAAAGAAGCCCAGAAAGAGTTCGGTTTTATTGCCGTTTCCATCGGAGAAGGTCTGAATGAGATTTTTAAAGAGCTTGGAGTGGACTATATCATTGAAGGTGGTCAGACAATGAATCCGAGTACAGATGACATGTTGAATGCGATTGATGAAGTCAATGCAAAACATGTATTTATTTTCCCGAATAACAAAAATATTACATTAGCGGCAAACCAGGCAAAATCTTTAGTGAAAGATAAGGAAGTAATTGTTATTCCTACAAAGACGGTTCCGCAGGGAATTACTGCAATCATTAATTTTGTTCCAGATTTATCGGCAGAAGAAAATGAAGAAGTCATGTTAGAAGAGATCAAGAATGTCAAGACCGGACAGGTAACATATGCAGTGCGAGATACACATATCGATGATAAGGAGATCCACAAAGATGATATCATGGGAATTGGTGATTCCGGTATCATTGCAGTGGGAACTGATATCGCAGCGACGACAAAAGAGATGTTGGAAGCGCTTGTGGATGAAGATTCTGAATTAATCAGCATCTACTATGGAGCAGATGTCAGCGAAGAAGACGCAGAAAGACTGACAGCAGAGATTGAAGAAAAGTATCCAAGTGTAGATGTGGACACACATTTTGGAGGTCAGCCGATTTATTATTATGTATTGGCAGTAGAATAAGAGTGACAAAAACGGGAGAAGTGATATCTCCCGTTTTTTCTGAAATAGGAGACAGAAATATGAATGAGCAATCAACGATCAGCTCACTGAAAGGGATTGGCGAGAAGACAGAAAAATTATTCCAAAAATTGAACATTTTTACGATTGGAGAGTTGCTTCGACATTTTCCGAAAGGATATGAAGTGTATGAGGAAGCAACCCCGATTGCAGAGATAGACGAGGGCAGGACTGTGACGGTCACAGGTGCTATCTATGGGAAAGTACAGCTCTCTGGCAGAACCAGTATGCAGGTTACAACCATTTATGTGAAGGATGTCACAGGAACTTTGCGTGTTGTCTGGTTCCGAATGCCTTTTTTGCGAAATACGTTTCAAAAAGGGGGCGTGGTCACACTCCGTGGAAAAGTCGTACGGAGGAAAGGAACACTTCTTATGGAGCAGCCGGAAATTTTTTATCCAAGCGTGTTATATGAGGAAAAACTCAACACACTACAACCCAATTATGCATTGACTGCCGGACTTACGAACAATGCTGTTGTCAAAGCGATGAAACAGGCAATTTCCTATTTGGATTTGAAGCAGGATTTCCTTCCGCCGGATGTCCGAACTCGCTATCATCTTGCGGAATACAATTATGCGATACAGGGAATTCATTTTCCAGTAGACAAAGAGGAATTTTATACTGCCAGAGAGCGTCTTGTGTTTGAAGAATTTCTTGTGTTTATTTTGGCGCTGCGGCAAATGAAAGAGAAAAATGAAAAGAGTAAAAATACATTTTCATTTGCGAGTACCAAACCTGTGGAAGAATTCATGCATAAACTGCCATATGAACTGACAGGCGCCCAGCAAAAAGTTTGGCAGGAAATCAAAGCAGATCTAAATGGAACACATGTGATGTCAAGGCTTGTGCAGGGGGATGTCGGCTCCGGAAAGACGATTATTGCCTTGCTTGGTCTTTTGCTTGCCGCTGTCAACGGCTATCAGGGAGCATTGATGGCGCCGACAGAGGTGCTTGCAAAACAGCATTTTGAGTCTATTTGTGAATTGTTAGAAGAACATCAGATTTCGGTTCGTGTGGAACTTTTGACAGGGTCTATGACTGCGAAAGAAAAAAGAATGGCATATGAGCGGATTGCATCAGGAGAAGCACAGATTATTGTTGGAACACATGCGTTGATTCAGGAAAAGGTAAAATATCATTCTCTGGCGTTGGTAGTGACCGATGAACAGCATCGATTTGGCGTGAAACAAAGAGAAAAGCTTGCTGAAAAAGGAAACACACCACATATTCTTGTGATGAGTGCAACTCCGATTCCGAGGACACTTGCAATTATCCTGTATGGGGATTTGGACATCTCTGTCATCGATGAACTTCCAGCCAACCGTCTCCCGATCAAAAACTGTGTGGTGGATACTAATTATCGAAAGACAGCCTATCAGTTTATGAAAAAACAGGTGCTGGAAGGACGACAGTGCTATGTCATCTGCCCGATGATAGAAGAGAATGAAAATCTGGAGGCAGAAAATGTAATTGATTATGCGAAAACACTGCAAGAAGAGATGGGGAACAACATTCAGGTGGCATATCTGCACGGAAAGATGAAGCAGTCAGAAAAAGATGCGATCATGGAGCAGTTTGGAAAACGGGAAATTCAGATTCTTGTCTCTACGACCGTTATTGAAGTAGGAATCAATGTTCCGAATGCGACGGTGATGATGGTGGAAAATGCAGAACGTTTTGGACTCGCACAGCTTCATCAGCTTCGAGGACGTGTGGGAAGAGGAAAACATCAGTCATACTGCATTTTTATGAGTGCATCAAAGTCGAAAGAGACGAAAGAGCGGCTTTCTATTTTGAATAAATCGAATGATGGATTTTCCATTGCAAGTGAAGACTTGAAGCTTCGCGGTCCGGGAGATTTATTTGGTATTCGTCAAAGCGGGATTTTGGATTTTAAATTAGGGGATGTATTTCAGGATGCAAAGATTTTACAGCGTGCAAGTGAGGCGGCGGAACAGCTGATTTCGGAAGATGAAAAATTGGAAAACCCAAATCACCAGAACCTTAGGGAGTATTTGCAGAAATATATCCGGGAAGGAATGCTTGAAACAACACTTTAAATCACATGACAGAATTTGTCAAAAAAAGAAACTATTTCTAGTGTAAGTTTACGAATTCTCCATATACTATCCTTGTAACAAAACAGTTACAAAATAAAAAGGAAAGAGATTTAGAGGAGGAAATGAATTATGGCAAGTCGTTCATCAAACAGAACAGCAGTACCGGAAGCAAAAGCAGCTTTAGACAAATTTAAATATGAAGTGGCAAGTGAGCTTGGAGTACCTTTGAAAGAAGGATACAACGGAGACTTAACATCCAGACAGAACGGATCTGTTGGTGGTTATATGGTGAAAAAAATGATCGAGCAGCAGGAAAAACAAATGTCAGAGAAATAGTTGACAGATGTGATTAGAAAAACGTGCAAATCTAAAAAGGTTTGCACGTTTTTTCTATGCGGTAATTGACAAGTTTCGAGGGAATTCGTATAATGAGAAATGATATTTTTATTCAGGAAAGGAACAGTATGAGAGTTATAGCAGGAAGCGCAAAACGCTTACAGTTAAAAACAATAGATGGACTTGAGACAAGACCGACGACAGATCGTATCAAAGAAACATTATTTAATATGATTTCACATGAGATTGCAGATTCCTGTTTTTTGGATTTGTTCAGCGGAAGTGGAGCAATCGGAATAGAAGCACTCAGCAGAGGAGCAAGAAAAGCGGTGTTTGTAGAACAGAACCATAAGGCGATGACCTGTATTCGTGAGAATCTTACATTTACAAAGCTTGCGAAACAAGCGGTGCTCTTGGAGATGGATGTTGTGAGTGCGTTGAAGCGTCTGGAAGGAAAGTATCAGTTTGATTATATTTTCATGGATCCACCATACCGTAAGATGCTGGAAAAGCAGGCATTGGAATATCTTTCTGCATCAAGTATTCTTTCGGAAGATGCTGTCGTGATTGTAGAAAGTTCTTTGGATACAGAGTTTTCTTATGTGGAGGAACTTGGTTTTTCTGTTATTAAAGAAAAGATATATAAGACTAATAAACATACATTTTTAGAAAGAGAGGCTTAAAGAATGCTAAGAGCCATTTATCCGGGAAGCTTTGATCCGGTGACACTTGGTCATCTGGATATCATTCGACGTTCTGCCTCCATTGCGGATGAATTAATTGTCGGAATATTGAATAATAAAGCGAAAACGCCGTTGTTTTCTGTAGGAGAACGTGTTAGAATGTTAGAGGAAGTGACAAAAGACTTCCCTAATGTCAAGATCATTCCATTTGAGGGGTTATTAGTAGAATTTGCAAAGCAGATGGATGCAAAAGTGATTGTTCGGGGATTGCGTGCAATTACGGATTTTGAATATGAATTACAGATGTCACAGACGAACCAAAAAATCGAACCAGAGATTGAGACCTTGTTTTTAACGACAAGTCTGGAGTTTTCCTTTTTAAGCTCGACAACGGTAAAAGAAGTTGCAAGCTTTGGGGGAGACATTACACAGTTTGTGCCGGAAGTGATTGTAAAAAAAATAAAAGAGAAGATAGAAGAAAGAAAAGGAGTGTAAATTATGAGCAGTCGTATTGAACAAATTATTGAGGAAATTGAAGAATATATTGACAGTTGTAAATTTCAGCCATTATCTACAACAAAGATTATTGTAAATAAAGATCAGATGGACGAGCTTCTCCGTGAACTTCGCATGAAGACACCTGATGAGATTAAGCGTTATCAGAAGATTATTGCAAACAAAGATGCAATTTTGGCAGATGCACGCACAAAGGCAGAGAGCATGTTGGAGGAAGCTCAGATTCACACAAATGAATTGGTGAGTGAACATGAGATTATGCAACAGGCATATGCACAGGCAAATGACATTGTGACAGCAGCAACGGAGCAGGCACAGGAGATTTTGGACAATGCAACAAACGATGCAAATGATATCCGAATCGGAGCGATGCAGTACACAAACGATGTTATGCTGAATGTGGAAAATATTATCGGTCACACTTTGGACAGCTACACGACGAAGTATGATGGATTGGTGAACTCTCTGAGAGAGTGTTATGATATCGTGAGGACAAATCGTACTGAGTTGGAAGTGCCGGACAAATCTGACCGTGGTATGGAAGCAGAATTTGGCGGCAATGTTAATGGATAAGTGTAATATAAAAGAAAGCGAGCAGACTGGTTACTAATGCGGTGACCAGTTTTTCTAATATGTAAGGAACAATCGACAGACCGGATTGGCGAATCATGGATTTTGTCTGTGCAACAGAACAGAGTCCTCCAAAAGAAGTCAGTGCAAGTATAGAAACATATTTTTCTGTTTGGGACAGTATGTTTTTAGATAACATAGGTATTCCATTGGTGATTTCCAGCATCGGGAGGCATATGTTTGATATAAAAGCTGATTTTACTGGAAACATCTGCAAAAGAGATAACAGAACGGAAAACAATATGATGTATCCCCCGACTTTCGTTATGGTCTCGAACCCATCCATGATGCAGGTATCAACGATCTCAAAGTTAAAATGAATGCAGGAAGATATACTGGTTTTTCCTGCTCTTTTGGTTGAAAAATCTTTTTTATAAATGTTCCGAAAAACAAAACTGCACAATATCGGTGATGCAAACAAAATCACTAAGGATGGAAAAAGAAGAGTCTGATCATGTAGATTTTGCCAGATCACATAGCTTATAATAAACATGGGACTTGTATTGTTGCAAAAAGAAAGCAGATAGGTTCCTTCGCTTTTGGTGATGCGTCCCGTTAAAATGAGGTCTGAAGTCACTTTGGCGCCCATCGGATAGCCGCATAGAAATCCGGCAAGTACCACAAAGCTTCCGTCAATTGAAATGTGGAAAAATTTCTGAAAAGCAGGACCAAATATGCGGGATAGAATGGAGATGGAATTTGTTTGTATCAGGACGTTCGAGATGATAATAAATGGAAGTAAGGTAGGGAGGACGATCTGAAACCAAAGCAGCAACCCTTCGCTAGCTCCGTTAAATACTTCCTGAGGGAAAGAAAGCATAATAAAAAATAATAAAATCACACTGAAAGGAAAGGCATAGCGTCTCATAACAGACCTCCAATTTGTTTTTATAATATATGGATATGCTTGATTTTTTATGTCTGATGTGACACAATAGATTATAGGAAAATTTTAAAGGAAAGAGGGAATTTATTATGTCAGCATTAGAACACTTAGAACCAAAATCAGTTTTTCATTTTTTTGAAGAACTTTGCAAGATTCCAAGAGCAACATTTGACACAAAAAGAGTCAGTGATTATTGTGTAGGCTTTGCAAAAGAGCGAGGCTTGGAATGTATTCAGGATGAGGCGAATAATGTGATTATTAAAAAAGCCGGAACAGCAGGATTTGAAAACAGTGAACCGGTGATCATTCAGGGGCATCTGGATATGGTATGTGAAAAAACAGACGATTCTGCACATAACTTTGACACAGATCCAATTGAAGTATATGAGGAGAATGGATTTTTAAAGGCGAAAGATACTAGTCTTGGGGGAGACGATGGAATTGCCATCGCATATGCACTTGCAATTCTTGACAGTGACACGATTGAACATCCGCCGATTGAAGCGGTCTTTACCACAGATGAAGAAGTTGGAATGGGTGGTGCAGGAGCAATCGATCTTTCTGTATTAAAAGGTCGTATGCTGATCAATATTGACTCTGAGGAAGAAGGAACATTGCTGACAGGATGCGCAGGCGGGTTTAGACATACGATTAAGCTTCCATTGGCAAAAGAAGAAAAAACAGGGTCTGCGGCTGAGATTATTGTGAGGGGATTGAGAGGCGGACATTCTGGAATCGAGATTAATCAACAAAGAGGGAATGCCAACAAAATACTCGGAAGAATTTTAAACAGTCTTAAAACACAATTTTCGTATGCGCTGATTGAGATGAATGGCGGAACAAAAGACAATGTTATCACGCCGTTATCGAAAGCAAAAATCTTAGTGGACACAACACAGAAAGATGCCGTCAAAGCATATGTGGAAGAACTTGCAGGGACTGTGAAAGCTGAATTTGGAAAAGACGAGCCGAATTTGGAAATTTCATTTGTACTTTCTGAAGAAACTACAATGAATGTATGCACAGCAGATACAACAGATAAAGTTGTATTCCTGTTAATTTCTACACCATATGGAGTGCAAGGATTGAGCCGTGAACTGAAAGGACTTGTAGAGAGTTCTTTGAATCTTGGAATCGTAGCTACAAAAGAGGATAGTATCGAGTTGATCTTTATGGTGAGAAGTTCTGTGGAGAGTAAAAAGAAAGAACTGGAAGAGACATTGAATGCATATGCTATTTTTACAGGAGGAAAAGGAGAAGTATCCTGTGACTATCCGGCATGGATGTACAAGTCAGATTCAAAACTTCGCCCGATTATGATCGATACCTATGAGCAGATGTTCGGGAAAGCCCCTGTAGTTGCTACAATTCATGCAGGGTTAGAATGCGGTCTGTTATCAGGACAGCTTCCGGAACTGGATTGCGTATCCTTTGGACCAAACATGTTCGACGTGCATTCTGTGAACGAAAAATTGGAAGTTGCATCTGTGCAGCGCATGTGGGATTATCTGCTTGCAGTCTTAAAAAATTGTAAATAAAACAATACATATTTGAAGATAAGAAAAACATATAGTAATACAAAAAGGAGTTTGTCGTGAAGAAGAGACAGGCATATCAATTACTTCTTTTTGTATTACTATTTTCTTTTGTTACAGAAATATGGATTGGCAGACTGCTGTCGATAAGCAGAATGGAACGGTTGCGTGAAAATACAGTTATGAAGATGGAATTTCGAGATCAGCAGTTAGGTGAAAAAATGATCAACAGTTTTTGTGATGATCAGAGCAGAGGGCTGCAGGCAGGAATCTATCTGCTGGAAAGCAAGTTTGGCTATCAGCCGTTTCCATATACATATACAGAAAAAACGTTTTGCGAACGAAAGAAGACGTGGGAACAGAAAAAGGCATGGAGCGCTTATCTGAAAATCAATCAGGCAATCTGGGATGATGTGAAATATTTTCCGGTGCCGGAATCAACCACGGACGAAGATGCAACGGTGGTATTTGAAAACGGATGGATGAAAGAACGAAACTATGGCGGAAAACGCGGACATGAAGGGTGTGACTTGATGGCAAAAAAGGATGTCTCAGGATATTATCCTATCGTCAGTATGACGGATGGTGTCGTACAAAGTAAAGGGTGGCTTCCGAAAGGGGGATACCGTATCGGTATTCTGGCGCCTTCCGGTGGGTACTTTTATTACGCACATCTGGATTCCTATGCGGATATTAAAGAGGGAGACCAAGTGAAAGCCGGGGATGTGATTGGATTCATGGGGGATACAGGCTATGGGAAGGAAGGTACAAAAGGAAAATTTCCGGTGCATCTGCATGTGGGAATCTATGTGTATCCGAACGGTCAGGAGATGAGTGTCAATCCATATTGGGTGATGCGGTATCTGGAGCAGTATAAGCTGAAATGTGCGTATTCTGACCACGACAAACGCATGAGTAAATAAATTGTGAACATCCCTTTTTTCTGATAAACTAAAGAGAAAAGAGGTGTTTCTTTATGAAAGAATTGTTAGAGTGGATGGAATATATTG
>NZ_JBQKED010000033.1:0-37980 GCF_052121495.1 Faecalimonas sp. LCP19S3_D12
AACGACACTCTGTTTGTCATGCAGTTTTCAAGGTTCAACTATATCTGAAATGCATTTTTGCAATTCATTTAAAAACCTTTCATTTTAGACTTGACTTTTAATAGTTAGTCTCTTGTATTAATGTATTATTGGTTTAATACAATAATATTCTTAAAAGTTTTATTTGTCAAGAGAAAAATAAAAAAGAATGTGCATGGGCACATTCTTAAGCGTAATGTTTTATAAAAGATGCTGCATAATGAGCGCATAGACTTCCTGATGATTTTTATTCCAGTTATTAGTGACAGCAACCGCTTCTTCTTCAGTAGGGACAGTGAGAGTCAAATCAATGAGCGGTGAAGCGTTTTCAATAATCTGGCATCTTACAGAAAATTCATGGCTCATATTTTTATAATAGTCTGCTTTGACAGATACTTCATCTTTGAGTTCATATCGTTTTTCTTCGATAAAGGCATCGACATCTTCACGGATAGCGGAAGAGATGTTTGTCTTGAAATATTGTATGGTCTCAAGTCCTTCCTCTGTGAGATGATAAAGCGTGCGATTGTGAACAAATTCTTCGCGGATCAGATTGGACTCTACCATTTCGGAGAGTGCCTGTTGTAGAGTGAAGTAGGTAGTGTAACCCTTATCGAGAATAAATTCCGAAATTTGTCCGTTGGTAAGCGGAAAATCCAATTTTTCCAACATATATAAAACAATCAATTTATAAAGTGTAAATGGTTCTGACATAACTGCTCCTTTCTAAGCACGAGAAAGATAATCTTTCCCCTGCCAAATATCAGTATCCTTAAAATATTTTTGAATACTGTTCAGCACAAGACGTTTGTTTGCAGTCCATTTGGGTGCGATCAATAAATTCTTTGGACCGTCTCCGGTGAGCCGGTGGACTACAATATCAGGACGAAGGTGGGAAATCAGAACCCCAAGTAATTCCAGATATTCCTCCAAAGAAGGAAGCCAAAGTGGAGACTGCTCATAGTATTCTGCAAGGTCTGTATGTTTTAAAATGTGCAACAGTTGTAATTTTATGCCTTGAATCGGAAGTCTATTAAGATAAGAAATCGTATCAAGCATCATCTGTTTAGTCTCATTGGGGAGACATAAGATGGTATGAACGATGACAGGAATTCCGATATGATGCAACTGAGTGACTGCCCGCTCAAACATAGAAAGAGGATATCCTCGTCGGATAAACTCGGCGCTTTTTTCGTGTATTGTCTGTAGTCCAAGCTCAATCCAGACCGGTTTGATCTGATTCAGACGATTCAACAAATCTAAAATATCGTCCGACAGGCAGTCCGGTCTTGTTGCAATGGACAGGACTTTTACATCCGGTTCTTGAAGTGCCTCCATAAAAATCTGTTCCAAGTAGGAGACGGGGGCATAGGTATTCGTATATGCCTGAAAATAGGCAATATAGGAAGAGCCGGTGTGTTTGCGCTGGACAAGGCTTTTTCCGTCTGAAATTTGTTCTTTAATAGAGACGTTCCGATCACCGGCAAAGTCTCCGGAACCTCCGGCGCTGCAAAAAATACAGCCAGTGTTTCCGAGTGTTCCATCCCGATTCGGGCAAGTCATACCTCCGTCCAGTGCAATTTTATAAAGCTTTTCCTGAAAGGTCTGTTTGACATAATAGTCAAGCGAATAATATCGCTTGTCACCCCAGCGCTCCATTAGATCAAAGCCTTTACTGCAGCACTTACTGCATCTGCAACGCGTGGATCAAACGCTTCCGGAAGAATATTGGTATCGCTTAAATCTTCCTCAGCTACAAGTCCGGCGATGGCATGAGCAGCTGCAAGTTTCATCTCTTCTGTAATCTGTGTGGCGCGTCCTTCTAAGGCGCCGCGGAAGATTCCAGGAAAAGCAACGACATTGTTTACCTGATTTGGAAAATCAGAGCGCCCTGTTCCGACAACCTTTGCACCAGCTTTTTTTGCAAGGTCAGGCATGATCTCAGGGACAGGATTTGCCATGGCAAAAAGGATGGCATCCTTATTCATGGAAGCAACCATATCTTCCGTCACGATGTTTGGCGCGGAGACACCGATGAAAATATCTGCGCCACAGAGAGCATCGGCAAGTGTTCCTTCTTTTTCTTCCAAATTGGTTACTTCGGTCATGTATTTTTGCATGTAGTTTAAATTCGGCGAATTTTTGGAAAGAATTCCATTGATATCGCACATAGTAATGTGAGAAAAGCCATAAGTCAAAAGTAGTTTTGTGATGGCAATTCCAGCGGAACCAGCACCGTTTACGACTACTTTGCATGAGTCTTTTTGCTTTCCTGTCACTTTTAATGCGTTGATAATTCCGGCGAGCACTACAATGGCAGTTCCGTGCTGGTCGTCGTGAAATACCGGAATATCCAATAATTCTTTTAACCGTTCTTCAATTTCAAAACAACGTGGAGCAGAAATATCTTCCAAATTGATTCCTCCAAATGCAGGGGAAATATTTACGATAGTTTTGATGATCTCTTCTGTATCCTGTGTGTCAAGACAGATTGGAACTGCATTGACCTGACCGAACTCTTTGAAAAGAACTGCTTTTCCTTCCATGACAGGAAGCGCTGCATATGCCCCAATATTTCCGAGACCGAGAACTGCACTTCCGTCAGAGATAACGGCTACAGTATTAGCTTTCATAGTATATTTATAGACTGCCTCTTGTTCTTTTGCGATGACTTTACATGGCTCGGCAACGCCAGGGGTATATGCGATTGCAAGATCCTCTCTGGAGTTTACATGCGCCTTAGCGGTTGTCTCTAGTTTACCGTGCCACTGTTCGTGCATCTGTAAGGCTTTCTCGTTTGTTGTCATTTTTCCACACCCTTTTATTACATTTTAGTTTTTGTTTCGTACATTATCATACCATTGTGCGGAACTCAAATCAACTGAGATGAAAAAAATACTTTATCTTCTGAGAAAAGTAGTGTATAATAAAAACCAGAAAATTCAATGTAGTCAATTCAGACAGTGAAATCCCACAGTATGGTATTTGAATAGAGAAAGGATGTAAGTATGAGAGAAAAGTATGAATCTCTGTCACTAGCAGCATTAAGAGATATAGCAAAAGCGAGAAAATTAAAAGGTGTCAGCACTATGAAAAAATCAGAGCTGATAGAATTGATGCTGGAACAGGACGAAAAAGATAAAGTAAAAGAAGTAAAAGAGGAAATCAAGAATGAAAAGGCCGGTGTGGCAGACATTGAGCAGCTTGACAGCGGCATGGCAGCACATGGAATTATAGAGGTGCTCCCGGATGGATATGGGTTTATTCGAAGTGACAATTACCTGCCCGGGGAGAATGATGTATATGTTTCTCCGTCTCAAATCCGCAGATTTGGGTTGAAGACTGGAGATATCATCTCTGGAAATACAAGAATCAAGACACAGGCGGAAAAATTCAGCGCCCTTTTGTATCTTACAAAGATTAATGGAGCTTCTCCGAGTGAGGCGACAAAAAGAGCGAATTTTGAAGACATGACACCGATTTTCCCGAATGAAAGACTGCGTCTTGAAAATGGACAGAGCAGTACGGCGATGAGAATTGTAGATTTGTTATCGCCAATCGGAAAAGGACAACGTGGTATGATTGTGTCTCCGCCGAAAGCGGGTAAGACAACGTTGTTAAAGCAGGTGGCACAGTCTGTTTTGAAAAATAATCCGGAGATGCATCTGCTGATTCTTCTGATTGACGAGCGTCCGGAAGAAGTAACAGACATCAAAGAAGCAATCACAGGGGAGAATGTAGAAGTGATCTATTCTACATTTGATGAGCTGCCGGAACATCACAGACGCGTATCAGAGATGGTGATCGAGCGTGCAAAACGTCTGGTAGAGCATAAAAAAGATGTCATGATTTTGTTGGATAGTATTACAAGGCTTGCAAGGGCATATAATCTTACTGTTCCGCCAAGTGGAAGAACATTGTCGGGAGGTCTTGATCCGGCTGCACTTCACATGCCAAAACGAATTTTTGGTGCGGCTAGAAATATGAGAGAAGGCGGAAGCCTTACCATTCTTGCTACAGCGCTTGTGGATACCGGAAGTAAGATGGATGATGTCATCTATGAAGAATTTAAAGGAACCGGTAACATGGAACTTGTATTAGATCGTAAATTGCAGGAAAAACGAGTATTCCCTGCGATTGATATTCCAAAATCAGGAACAAGACGTGAGGATCTTCTGCTGTCTTCGGAGGAGCAGGAGGCAGTTTATGCAATGCGAAAAGCGTTGAATGGAATGAAGCCGGATGAAGCAGTGGACAACATTTTGAACATGTTTGCACGTACAAAGAACAACGAAGAATTTGTTCAAATGGTAAAAAAGAGTAAGTTTTTATAAAAAAATTATAGAAAAACTTGCAAAGAACCGGCATCTATGGTACAATGACAAAGCTGTTTAGAAAGTAGAAATCATCGCGGGCATCGTTTGAGATGTACTTGACAGACGATGGCCTACGCACAAATAAAATTATTAAAGAGGTGAAAATCATGAGAGAAGGAATACATCCAGAATACCATCAAGCAACAGTAACATGTAACTGTGGGAACACATTTGTAACAGGATCTACAAAAGAAGGTATCCACGTAGAAATTTGTTCAAAATGTCATCCATTCTACACAGGACAACAAAAAGCTGCTCAGGCTCGTGGTCGTGTTGATAAGTTTAACAAAAAATACGGAATTCAGGAATAATAGAATCCAAATGAACGGGTTGAGGTCAATGCATCTCAACCCTTTTGTTTCTTTATGGAAAGGTAGGAATTATGAAATCATCAAACATAGGCGGTCAGGCTGTGCTCGAAGGGATTATGATGAAAAACGGCAAGGACTATGCGGTTGCAGTGCGAAAGCCTGACAAAGAGATTGAAGTCAAAAAAGACGAATATAGAAGTTTTATAAAGTGGGAAAGACTCACTAAGATTCCGTTTATCAGAGGAATTTTTAATTTTGTAGATTCCATGGTATTAGGTATGAAGACGCTTACTTATTCAGCCAGCTTTTATGAAGAGGAGGAGACGTCACGTGTCTTGACGGAGGAAGAAGCAAAGAAACAGGAGAAAAAGGAAAATGTGCTTATGGGAATTACCGTGGCAGTTTCGATTGTGCTGGCGATGGGAATTTTTATGGTGCTGCCATATTTTATTTCCGGTTTGTTTGACAAAGTTATTTCTTCCAGATTTATAAAGTCTGTCATAGAAGGTCTGATCAGAATTGCTATTTTTATCGGCTATATCTTGCTCATTTCTCGGATGAAGGATATACAGAGGGTTTTTATGTACCACGGTGCAGAGCATAAATGTATCAATTGCATTGAGCACGGATTAGAGCTGAATGTGGAGAATGTAAGAAAAAGTTCGAAGCAGCACAAACGTTGTGGAACAAGTTTTCTGTTTTTTGTGTTGTTTGTCAGTATCATTGTCTGTTTTTTTATTACCGTAGAATCTCCGGTGCTAAGAGTTGTGCTCCGTATTGCGCT
This sequence comes from Faecalimonas sp. LCP19S3_D12, assembly GCF_052121495.1. GTDB lineage: Bacteria > Bacillota > Clostridia > Lachnospirales > Lachnospiraceae > Faecalimonas. The sequence goes on from NZ_JBQKED010000033.1 coordinate 5,490, forward strand.
GATTCCGCTGATTGCAGGAATTTCTTATGAGATGATTCGTTTGGCGGGAAACAGCGACAATCCAGTCGTAGAGATTTTGAGTAAACCGGGACTGGCGCTTCAGAATCTGACGACAAAAGAGCCGGAAGATGATATGATCGAAGTGGCAATCAAGGCAGTGGAGGAAGTGTTTGACTGGAAAGAATATCTGAGAGAAAATTTTGGAGCGGATGTAAGATGACATTGAAAGAAGCGTATGAATATGGTCAGGAGCGATTAAACGCAGCTGGGATTGAAGAATATTCTATTGATGCATGGTATTTGCTTGAATTTGTCACAGGACTTGACAGAACTGCATATTTTTTGAAGTCGGATGAGAAGATCACGGATGAGCAGGGCTCTTTATATAAAGCCTATCTGGAACAGAGGGCACAGCATATTCCACTTCAGCATATCACAGGTGTTCAGGAATTTATGGGATTGGAATTTGCGTTAAATGAACATGTCCTTGTTCCAAGGCAAGACACGGAGACATTAGTGGAATGTGTGCTGTCTTATGTTCAGCCACAGATGAAAGTGCTGGATATGTGTACCGGTTCCGGCTGCATCTTGATCAGTCTGATGAAGCTAGGAAAGATCGCACAGGGAGTGGGAGCAGATATTTCAGACGAAGCTCTGAAGACAGCAAAAAAAAATGCCGAGAAAAATCAGGTGGAACCACTGTTGATAAAAAGCGATTTATTTGAAAATATTGTGGATAAGTATGATGTGATTGTGTCAAATCCACCGTATATCAGAACAGCGGTGATTGAAGAATTAAAAGAAGAGGTGAGATGCCACGATCCGATTCTTGCTCTTGATGGAAAAGAGGATGGACTTTATTTTTATAGAAAATTGATAGAACAAAGTCCGATGTATCTGAAAAAAGGTGGAATGTTGTATTTTGAGATTGGATATGATCAGGGGCAGGATGTAAAATGTCTGATGGAAAAAGCTGGATTTGAAGATGTGACGGTGAAAAAGGACCTCGCAGGACTTGACCGGGTTGTCTTTGGCGTGTACAATATTGCAGAAGGTGAACACATAGAAAAAGGTATATAGTATAGAAGAAAATGTTGCCCGCCATGCGGGCGGATGAGAATATGGAGGAATGGACATGTTTGATAAATTAGATGATTTGCTTATTCGTTTTGAAGAGCTTATGAGTGAGCTGCAGGAACCGGATGTGGCAAACGATCAGAATCGTTTCAGAAAATTGATGAAAGAGCAGTCAGATCTTGCTCCGATTGTAGAAGCATACAATGAATATAAGAGTGCGAAACAGGCAATCACAGACAGTGAAGAGATGTTGGAGATGGAGTCTGACGAAGAGATGCGTGAGCTTGCAAAAGAGGAGCTTTCTTCTTCTAAAAAGCGTGTGGAAGAGCTGGAGCATGAATTGAAGATTTTACTTCTTCCAAAAGACCCGAACGATGATAAGAACATTATGGTCGAGATCCGCGCGGGTGCAGGTGGAGATGAATCCGCATTGTTTGCGGCAGAAGTGTACCGTATGTATGTACATTATGCAGAGAGCAAGCATTGGAAGACAGAGATGATTTCATTTAGTGAAAATGGGATCGGAGGATTCAAAGAAGTTGTATTTATGGTAAGTGGTCAAGGTGTATATTCACGAATGAAATATGAAAGTGGTGTACATCGTGTGCAGCGTGTTCCGGAGACAGAATCCGGCGGACGTATCCACACTTCTACAATCACTGTGGCAGTCATGCCGGAGGCGGAAGAAGTGGATGTTGTCATTGATGAAAAAGATATCCGTATCGACGTTATGCGTGCGTCCGGAAATGGTGGACAGTGTGTCAATACAACTGACTCAGCGGTTCGCCTGACTCACTACCCGACAGGAATTGTAATTTACAGCCAGACAGAAAAATCACAGTTACAGAACAAGGAAAAAGCGTTCCGTTTACTTCGTTCGAAACTGTATGAGTTAGAGCTGGAAAAGCAGCAGTCAGCAGAGGCGGAAGCAAGAAGAAGCCAGATTGGTACAGGAGATCGTTCTGAAAAGATCAGAACATACAACTTCCCACAGGGACGTGTGACAGAACACCGTATCAAATTGACGTTGTATAAGATTGATAACATTATGAATGGAGATCTGGACGAGATCATCGATAGCCTGATTGCGGCAGACCAGGCGGCGAAACTGGCGAATATGAATGAATAGATTATAAAAAGAAATAGAAATTGGCTTAAGAATGTAAGAAGAGCCGATTTCTATTTTTTTGATTGATATTTTTGTTCTGCCTCGTAGAATTCATTTATATCGGGCAGGATTGCACTTTTTTTCTTCCTATAGTATGATATTTGAGAAGAAGGAGGAGAAACATCTGATGAGAGAAAAATTAAAAAAATTATTTTCATATTATAAACCGTATCGGGTTTTGTTTTACAGTGATATGTTTTTTGCGATTTTGGGAGCAGTTATCACGTTAGTGATTCCGCTGATCGTGCGCTATATCACGAATGAGGTGGTTTATTTTAATCACCATAAAGCGATGCAGACAATTCTCGTATTAGGTGCGGTGATGATCGGACTCGTTATCGTTGAGTTTGGCTGCAATTATTTTATTGCATATTATGGGCATATTATGGGGGCTTATATGGAAGCAGATATGCGCAGTGACATCTTTGGGCATTATCAGAAACTGACATTTGCTTTTTATGACAATCAGAAGGTTGGGGCATTATTGTCGCGTATTACGAGTGATTTGTTTGATATTACGGAGCTTTTGCATCATGGGCCGGAGGATGTGGTCATCTCGATCATAAAACTAGTCGGTGCCTTTGTGATTTTGATCAATATCAATGCACCGCTTACAATTGTTGCATTTGTGTTCGTGCCGGTGATGGCTCTGTTTGCATGGTACTATAATCGAAAGATGAAACGTGCATTTAAGCGCAACCGCGAGAAAATCGCGGATATCAACAGCCAGATTGAGGACAGTCTTTCCGGTATCCGTGTGGTAAAGTCGTTTGCAAACGAAGAGATTGAGATGAAGAAATTCAATCAGGGAAATAAAAATTTTGTGAATGCAAAAAAAGTAAGCTACCGGTATATGGCAGGATATAATTCTGGGTTAAGTGCATTGACAACACTTGTGACTGTTGCAGTACTTTTGGCAGGGGTAAGCTTTTTGACATCGGGTGCGATCATCGTGACAGATTTGGTTACATTTTTGCTGTATATCAATAATTTTGTAGAACCTGTAAAAAAACTGATGAACTTTACAGAGATGTTCCAAAATGGATATTCTGGATTTGAACGATTTCAGGAAATTATGGCAATTGCACCGGATATCAAAGATGAAAAGGATGCAATAGCTGTAGATCATCTAAAGGGAGATATTACATTTGAAAACGTTTCTTTCTACTATGAAGAAAGCACAGAGAAAGTATTAAATAACATTCAGTTAAAAGTAGATGCTGGGGATTATATGGCATTAGTTGGTCCGTCAGGAGTCGGCAAGACAACACTTTGCAGTTTGATACCGAGATTTTATGATGTGTCTGAGGGAAGCATTCAGATTGATGGAATGGATATCAGGCATATAAAATTGGCGGATTTGCGAAACAATATCGGAATTGTACAGCAGGATGTGTATCTGTTTGCAGGAACGATCATGGACAATATCCGCTATGGCAATCCAAATGCGACAGACGAGGAAGTCATTCGTGCGGCAAAGCGGGCAAATGCACATGAATTTATCATGAGTTTTCCGGAAGAATATGATACCGATATCGGACAGCGCGGAGTGAAATTGTCAGGAGGGCAGAAACAGAGACTTTCGATTGCCCGTGTGTTCTTGAAGAATCCACCGATTCTTATTTTTGATGAGGCGACATCGGCGCTTGACAATGAGAGTGAACAGGTAGTACAAAAGTCGTTAGAAGAACTTGCAAAAGACCGGACGACGTTTGTGATTGCACACCGTCTGTCAACAATTCGCAATGCAAAGCGGATTCTTGTGCTGACAGAAAATGGAATTGAAGAAGAAGGAACACATGAAGAATTGATGTCAAAGAAAGGTGTATATGAATCACTTTACCAAATGCAGTTCCGTTCTTAGTATATAAAAGAAATGTAAATTTTTTCAAGTCCGACTAAAAAAGTGGGAAAAATATGGTATACTTTTAAAGTATGAAAAAATAGCAAAGGAGAAGGGTAATTTTATGGAAGAAATTCAGTTTAAACGACCGGAAATAGAAGACCGCGAACTTATAGAGTCCTATTTTCGGAAATATCCGAGCCGCAGCTGTGAGAGAACATTTGTCAATGTATTTTTATGGTCAAGACACTATAAAGTGACATTTGCAGAGATAGAACATACGATTGTATTCAAATCAGAGGATCACGGTCTGGCGTTTGCTTATCCGGTAGGAGCCGCGGAAGATGTGAAACGGGTGCTTGAATTTTTGATGGAATATAGTGCAAAAAAAGAGGCGCCATTTGTATTATATAATGTAACGGAGGATAACTTCAGACAACTAGAGGAGTGGTATCCGGGACAGTACCAGATTGAGTACAACAGAGATATTGCTGATTATGTGTATGAATCGGAAAAACTTGCGACATTGTCCGGCAAAAAACTTCATGCGAAACGAAATCATATCAATAAATTTAAGTCGACATTTGATGACTGGTGTTATGAGCCGATCACAAAGGAGAATGTAGAAGAATGTTTCCAGATGGCGTTGAGGTGGAGAAATGAAAGCGGATGCGAGGAAGATGTGGAAAAGAATGCAGAGATGTGCGTGACACTTAATTCGCTGCGTTTGTTTGAAGAACTGGAATTGAAAGGAGGACTTCTTCGGGTAAATGGAGAGATTGTGGCATTTACCATGGGAGAGCCGATCAGTGAAGATACATTTGTGGTTCATATCGAGAAGGCATTTGCAGATGTGCAGGGAGCGTATCCAATGATCAATCAGCAATTTGTAGAACATGAATGTATGAATTACAAATATGTGAATCGTGAGGAAGATACAGGGGCTGAGGGACTTCGCAAGGCGAAATTATCTTATCGTCCGGTATTTCTTGTAGAAAAAGGTGTTGTTACAAAAAAATCAGAATCATAAAGGAGAACGGTACGATGATAGCAGAAAAGATGAAAAATATGGTGGCAAGCAGCTCCGCAATCCGTGCGATGTTCGAGGAGGGGAATCGTCTGGCGCAAATTTATGGAGCGGAGAATGTGTTTGATTTTAGTCTTGGGAACCCGAATGTCCCGGCTCCGGAGTCTGTAAAGCAGGCAATGATTGACATTTTGAATGAAGAAGATCCGGTGGCGCTTCACGGCTATACGAACAGCAATGCAGGCTATGCAGATGTGAGACAGGCAGTGGCAGAGTCATTAAATGAGCGGTTTGAGACAGTATTTTCAGGGAATAACATTGTCATGACAGTCGGAGCTGCAGGTGGACTTAATGTGGCGCTGAAGATTTTGCTGAATCCGGGAGACGAAGTGATTGCGTTTGCACCATATTTTGGAGAATACAGAAGTTACACAGCAAATTTTGATGGTATGCTTGTTGAGGTTTCTCCTAATACAGAAAATTTCCAGCCGAAACTTGATGAGTTTGAGCAGAAGATTACGGCAAAGACGAAGGCGGTTATCGTAAATACACCGAATAATCCGACCGGAGTTGTGTATTCAGAAGAGACGATTCAAAAGCTGGCTGCTATCATGGAAGCAAAACAAAAAGAATTTGGAACAGATATCTATCTGATTTCGGATGAACCGTATCGTGAACTGGCATATGATGGTGTGGAAGTGCCGTATCTGACAAAATACTATAACAATACAATCGTCGGTTATTCTTATAGCAAATCTCTTTCGCTGCCTGGCGAACGAATTGGATATCTTGTGATTCCGGATGAAGTGGCAGACAGTGAAGACTTGATTTCGGCAGCGAGTGTGGCGACACGTATTTTAGGGTTTGTCAACGCACCGACTTTGCAGCAGAAGGTCGTAAAAAGATGTTTGGATGAAAAGACAGATATTTCTTACTATGACAGAAACAGGGAGACACTTTACAACGGTTTGTCAGAGCTTGGATTTGAATGCATTAAACCGGAAGGAGCTTTTTATCTGTTTGTGAAATCACCGGTGGCAGATGAGAAGGTGTTCTGTCAGGTGGCGAAAAAATATAATATACTGATCGTTCCGGGAAGTTCTTTTGCATGTCCTGGATATGTGCGTATCGCATATTGCGTATCGTATGAGACAATTGTAAATTCCCTGCCGAAATTTAAAGAACTTGCAAAAGAGTACTTTTAAAGGAAGGATAAAAAGATGAGAGTATTTGAAAACAATATCAGAAAAGTAGAGCCGTATATTCCGGGAGAACAGCCACAGGGAAATGTGATCAAATTGAATACAAATGAAAATCCGTATCCACCGGCGCCGGGAGTGCGCACGGCGCTTCAGAATGTAGATACAGACCTTATGCGCCGTTATCCGGATCCAACGGCAGGAGAACTCGTACATACATTGGCGGGATATTATGGTGTGAAGGATGAACAGGTTTTTGTGGGGGTTGGCTCGGATGATGTGCTGGCGATGTGTTTTCTCACATTTTTCAATTCCCAAAAACCAATTTTGTTTCCGGATATCACCTATTCTTTTTACAAAGTGTGGGCAGAGCTTTACCGGATTCCATATGAGTGTCCACAGGTTGATTCACAGTTCCGTATTGTAAAAGAAGATTACTATAAAGAAAATGGCGGTGTTATTTTCCCGAATCCGAATGCTCCGACTTCAATCTATGAAGAGCTGGATTTTGTGGAGGATATTCTGCAGCACAATCAGGATGTGATCGTGATTGTGGATGAGGCGTATATTGATTTTGCAGGGAAATCGGCGATGGAGCTGATTGACCGATATGACAATCTGATTGTCGTGCAGACATTTTCGAAAGCTCGTTCTATGGCAGGAATGCGTATTGGTTATGCCATTAGCAATCCGACGTTGATCAAATATCTCAATGATGCGAAATATTCTTTCAATTCTTATACGATGAATCAGACGTCGTTGGTCTGTGGTGTGGAGGCGGTGAAAGATAGAACATACTTTGAAGAGCAGACAGCAAAGATTATAGAGACCAGAGAATGGTCCAAAAAGCAACTTTCTGCGCTTGGATTTGTATTTCCAGATTCCAGAGCTAACTTTATCTTTGCAAAGCATCCTGAATTCGACGCAAAAGAATTGTTTGAAGCCTTGAAAAAAGAGAATATCTATGTTAGATTTTTAGGAGGTTCCAGAATCAAAGATTACTTAAGGATTTCGATTGGAACAAGACAAGAGATGGAAATGTTGATTTCATTTCTGAAAACATACATAGAAGAGCATAAGGAGATTAGAACATGTTAAAGCAAGTATTACAGGGAATGGTAGTGGGGATTGCTAACATTATTCCTGGTGTGAGCGGCGGCACGATGATGGTTGCCATGGGGCTTTATGACCGGTTGATTCATGCCATTACACATCTGAAAAAAGAATTCAAGGAAAGCATGAAACTTTTAATCCCAATTTTCATCGGAGCGGGAATTGCGATTGTCGCATTGTCAAGATTGTTTGAGTTCCTGCTGGAGACATATCCGATTCCGACGAATTTTGCGTTTTGTGGTCTGATTGCAGGAAGTCTTCCATTTATCTTTAAAAAAGTGAAAGGACATGCGGTGACAGTCGGAAAGATTATTCCATTTTTGATATTCTTTGGCATCGTAATCTTGATGGCAGTGATGGGAGAGACCAGTGGGAATGCAGCAGATGTAAGTTTCAATGTGATTAATGTAGTGAAGCTGTTTGGAGTCGGAGTCATTGCAGCAGCGACGATGGTAGTACCGGGAGTCAGTGGTTCCATGATGCTGATGCTGCTTGGATATTATGATACGATTTTGAAAGCAATTAATAATTTTATTGATGCACTTATGGCATTTGACATGAATGGACTTTTAACAGGTGTCGGTATTCTTGCGCCGTTTGGAATTGGTGTTGTAATAGGGATTTTCCTGATTGCGAAAATCATTGAGTTTATTTTCTCGAAGGCAGAGATTCATGCATACTATGCGATTATTAGTCTGATTCTTGCATCTCCAATTGCAATTCTGTTAAAGACAGACTGGAGCGGTGTTTCTGTCATTACAATCGTGATAAGTGTAGTTACATTTGCGGCAGGATGGTTTGCGGCAAGTAAGCTTGGTGGTGAGTAAGATGAATATCCGAATAAGATTAGAAAGTCTGGCAGAGCCAGACTTTCGCGCGTTTATGGCAAAATTGACACCGAATGTTCCAAAGGAAAAGATGCTTGGAGTAAGAATCCCAAAGCTTCGAAAGCTTGCAAAAGAGCTAGCAAAAACAGATTGGAGAACCTATTTGGAAGAGGCGAAAGATGACAGCTTTGAAGAGATTATGCTGCAGGGACTGGTAATCGGATATATAAAAGCAGAACTTTCAGAGATACTTATTCAAGTGGAACAGTTTCTCCCGAAGATTGACAATTGGGCGGTATGCGACAGTTTTTGCGCGGGACTGAAGCTGCCGAAACAATATCCGCAGGAGATGTGGGAATTTATTGTGCCGTATCTGAAAGACGCAAGACCGTATCATATCCGGTTTGGTGTTGTCATGATGCTCGATTATTACACTGACCGAGAGCATGTAAAAGAAGGACTTGCTCTGCTTGATCAGATACGGAATGAAGATTATTATGTAAAAATGGCAGTTGCATGGGCGGTTTCTATTTATTATATTAAGCTTCCCGATGAGACGATGGCATATTTGAAGAAGAACAATCTGGATGATTTTACATACAATAAAGCGTTGCAAAAGATTACCGAATCTTTAAAGGTATCAAAAGAGACAAAACAGTTGATTCGCAATATGAAAAGAAAGTAGGAGAGGGGGATGGTGAGAAAATATGGAAAAAGAGACAGCGTATAAACATGAGCTTGTGGTGCCAAATGAAGATCTGCCATTCAAATTATTTGTGTTTGAGGGCAAAGAAGGAAATTATGTGAGGGACAGACACTGGCATCGTTCAATTGAAATTTTTGCCGTGTTTGAAGGGAGCCTTACCTTTATTTTAGATGAGAAAAAAGTGCCGCTCAAAGCGGGAGAATTTATTATTGTGAACTCGAATGAGGTTCACTCTGTTTTTTCACCAAAACCGAATCTGACGATAGTACTGCAGATTCCATTGGCGACGTTTGAAAAATACTATTCTGAGGAGCGATTTGTATTGTTTTCCCATGAACCCAGTGTGGACGACAGTCAGATGATGGAACTGATTCAGAATATGTATGAAAATTATGTCAAGAGAGCATGTGGATATGAGTTTCAAGTGCAAAGTCAGTTCTACATGCTTATGTACCTCATGATCACACAGTATCGAATTAATGAAGTGAGTGAGGATATGGTGAAAAGTCACAGGAAGTTGAATCGGCTTTCTTCGATTACTTCTTATATCCGAGATAATTATCAAAAAGAATTATCTTTGGAATATATTGCAGAGATATTCGGATACTCTCCGACGTATTTATCAAAAATGTTTCAGAAGTATGCAAAGATCAATTATAAAGCGTATTTACAAAGTGTGCGTGTAGAGTATGCGTATCAGGAGCTTGTCAAAACGGACAAGACAATCAGTGAGATTGCGGCAAAACATGGATTTTCGAATCAAAAGGCATTTGCAAAAGAGTTTCAGAAGAAATATGGAATGTTGCCGAGTGAATATCGCAAGCATATGCTGTAATCAATCGAATATCATTGTATGAGGGGAATATGAAAATGACAAGAAATTGCCATCATATGGATAAGTTTTTGGAAGAAATGATGAAAAAACATTGTTAAAATATAGATACAAATAAAACAAAAGCAAATCAGGAGGAAGCGGAATGAAAATTCAGAATGTAACAGAGGAAGCTTTTAACAAATATGGAAAAGTGCTTGCTCAGTATGATTGTGCAGAACTTATCAAAGAGATGGAACATACACCTCTTCCGGAAGATGTCATTTATGTGCCGTCTGTGGAGGAATTGGAAGTACTTAGTGTGGCGAGAGATTTTCAAAACAGTATGTATGGGGGACTCCCGATTCAAATTGGATATTGCAACGGTCATAACCATTCATTAAATGCACTAGAATATCATAGAAGTTCTGAGGTAAATGTGGCGGTTACGGATTTGATTTTACTGCTGGGTGTTCAGCAGGACATCAAAGAAGATGACACTTACGATACTTCTTTAGTAGAAGCTTTTCTTGTTCCGGCAGGGACAGCGATTGAAGTATATGCGACGACGCTTCACTATGCGCCGTGCAGCGTAGGAGAAAAAGGCTTTCGATGCGTAGTTGTACTTCCGAAAGATACAAACACAGAGATTACATTTGCATTGAAAGAAGAAGGCGAAGATCGCCTGATGACTGCAAAGAACAAGTGGCTGATCGCGCATGAAGAGGCAAAAATTGCAGGTGCATTTAACGGATTAAAAGGTGAAAATATTACATTGTCATAAGAAAATGGAGGAAGAATCATGAACAATATGCCAAAATTAAAAATCGGTGTGGTGGCAGTCAGCAGAGACTGTTTCCCGGAAAGTTTATCAGTAAATAGAAGAGCAGCTCTTATGAAGGCTTACACAGAAAAATATGGAGATACAGAAATTTACGAATGTCCAATCTGTATCGTGGAAAGCGAAATTTACATGGTACAGGCACTGGAAGATATCAAAAAAGCGGGATGTAACGCGCTGGTTGTATATCTTGGTAACTTTGGGCCAGAGATTGCGGAGACATTGCTTGCAAAACATTTTGAGGGACCAAAAATGTTCATTGCGGCGGCTGAGGAAACCGGAGACAATCTGATTCAAGGGCGTGGAGATGCGTATTGCGGTATGTTAAATGCAAGCTATAACTTAAAGCTTCGCAACGTAAAAGCATATATTCCGGAATATCCGGTTGGAACAGCAGAAGAGTGTGCGGATATGATTTACGAATTCCGTCCGATCGCAAAAGCAATTATTGGATTAAATAGCTTAAAAATTATCAGCTTTGGTCCACGTCCGCTGAATTTCCTTGCTTGTAATGCACCAATCCAGCAGCTTTACAACTTGGGTGTCGAGATTGAGGAAAACTCAGAGCTGGATTTGTTTGAAGCATTCCACAAACATGCAGGAGACGAAAGAATTCCGGCAATTGTAAAAGAGATGGAAGAAGAATTGGGCGCAGGAAACAAAAAGCCTGAGATTCTTGCAAAATTAGCTCAATACGAATTGACATTGAAAGACTGGGTGGAAGAACACAGAGGCTACAGAGAGTATGTGGCAATCGCCGGAAAATGCTGGCCGGCATTCCAGACACAGTTTGGTTTTGTACCATGTTATGTCAACAGCCGTCTGACAGCACAAGGAATTCCGGTATCCTGCGAAGTGGATATTTATGGAGCGCTGAGTGAATTTATCGGAACGGTTGTAAGTGAAGACACAGTGACATTACTTGATATCAACAATAATGTTCCGACAGATTTATATAAAGAAGATATTGAAGGAAAATTCAATTATACACAGAAAGATACATTTATGGGATTCCACTGCGGAAATACAGCGGCATCTAAATTGTCATTCTGCGAGATGAAATATCAGCTTATTATGGCAAGAGCACTTCCGGAAGAAGTGACACAGGGAACCTTGGAAGGAGATATCATGCCTGGAGATATTACATTCTTCAGACTGCAGAGCACATCTGACAACAAACTGCGCGCGTATATTGCACAGGGAGAAGTGCTTCCGGTGGCAACACGTTCCTTCGGTGCAATCGGTATTTTTGCAATTCCTGAGATGGGAAGATTCTATCGTCATGTATTGATTGAAAAGAATTTCCCACATCACGGAGCAGTTGCATTTGGTAACTTTGGAAAGGCATTGTTTGAAGTGTTTAAATACATCGGAGTGCCAGTGGATGAGATCGGATATAATCAGCCGAAAGAGGTTCGTTATCCAACAGAAAATCCGTGGCGCTAATGAATTGGGGACGTAGTAAAATTCAATTTTACTACGTCCCCAATTGAAAAATGCCCTGTCCCTTTTTGAATAAAACACAATATATAGAGGAGTAAGTGTATGTTATACATAGGTGTAGATTTAGGAACTTCAGCAGTAAAATTGCTTTTAATGGATGAAAATGGAAAGATAAAAAACATCGTATCAAAGGAGTATCCGCTTTCGTTTCCGAATCCAGGATGGTCGGAACAAAACCCAAAAGATTGGTTTGAAAAGTCAATGGAAGGAATCAGGGAATTGACAAAGGACTGTGACAAAAGTCAGGTGCAGGGAATCAGCTTTGGTGGACAGATGCATGGGCTTGTGGTGCTTGATGATGAGGATGAAGTCATTCGTCCGGCGATTCTATGGAATGACGGGAGAACAACAAAAGAGACAGATTACCTGAATATGGTGATTGGGAAGGAGACGCTTTCGAAATATACAGCGAACATTGCGTTTGCAGGATTTACAGCGCCGAAGATTCTTTGGATGAAGGAAAATGAGCCGGAACTATTTGCAAAAATAAATAAAATTATGCTTCCGAAGGATTATTTGGCATACAAATTATCTGGAACATTTTGTACGGATTATTCAGATGCTTCCGGCATGTTACTGTTAGATGTCCAAAATAAATGTTGGTCACAAGAAATGATAGACATCTGTGGAATCAGAGAGGAGCAGCTTCCAAAACTGTTCGAAAGCTATGAGGTGGTCGGAAGTTTAAAACAAGAAATTGCAGAAGAGTTAGGACTTTCTAAGACGGTAAAAGTTATTGCGGGAGCAGGAGATAATGCTGCTGCGGCTGTCGGAACAGGAACAGTTGGAGATGGAAGATGTAATCTTTCACTTGGCACATCCGGAACAATTTTTATTTCCAGCAAACAGTTTGGAGTAGATGAAAATAATGCTTTACATTCGTTTGACCACGCAGATGGCTATTATCATTTGATGGGCTGCATGCTCAGTGCAGCATCTTGCAATAAGTGGTGGATGGATGAGATTCTGCAGACAAAAGAATATGAAAAAGAGCAGGAAAATATTACAAAATTAGGTGAAAATCAGGTGTTCTATCTACCATATCTGATGGGAGAACGTTCACCGCATAATGATCCGCTGGCAAGGGCTACATTTGTAGGAATGACAATGGACACGACACGTGAAGAGATGACACAGGCTGTTTTAGAAGGTGTGGCATTTGGACTTCGCGACTCATTAGAGGTGGCGAGAAGCCTTGGAATTCAGATTGAACGTACAAAAATTTGCGGAGGCGGGGCAAAGAGCCCACTTTGGAAAAAGATTATTGCAAATGTAATGAATCTGAAAGTGGATGTTATTGAAAGCGAGGAAGGACCAGGATATGGAGCGGCAATACTTGCGGCAGTCGGCTGTGGAGCGTATGAAAGCGTGGAGGCAGCGACAGAAAAATTGGTCAAAGTAGTCGATACAGTGGAACCGACTCAGGAGCTTGTCGCAAAATATGAAGAGCGCTATCAGAAATTTAGAAAAATTTATCCGGCAATGAAAGGCTTATTTCAGGAATTAGCGAAATAGGAAAAAGAAGAGCTGAAAAAAAGCTCTTCTGTTGCTGTTTTAAAAGGTTAATTTTGATGCAATTTGTGCTTGTTACGAATCCTCAGCGGCGTAGCTCCAAAATGTTCGTGAAACATTCTGCGGAATAATTTATAATTTGTAAATCCGTGTCGTTCTAAAATCAAATGAATCGCGTCGTCTGTTGTGATCAGGTCACGGTAAATGTGAGAAAGGCGCAGCTCATTTTGATATTCTAAGAAAGTAATTCCCATATGTTTTTTGAAAAATCGGCAAAAATACCCAGTCTGTAAACAGGCTATACGAGCGATTTCTTCCAGTGAGATCGGTTGAGCATAGTGCTTGGACACATAGTTTAAGATCAAATCCAGCCGGTCACGGTCTTTGTTCTTCTGACTGAGATCTGATGGAAAAAGCTGGATGCTGAAATTGTGTAACAGCTGGAACAGTAACTCAAACAGCAGACTGTTAAAACGCAGGATAAATCCCTCTGGCCGGATGTCATTTGCAATCTGCATCTGTGTCAGAGTCTCTTTAAATCGTGCCATTTTTGTCTGACGAACCAGATCAGAGGTGTTTTCATCCAATAGGAAAAATAACTGTTGAATATTTGGAATGTAGATTTCCATAAATTCTACCGGAATCTGCAACAAAATAGCAGTGTTGGGCTGTGTGCACTTTGTCGAATGCATAATATTTGCATTGATAAGTGTACAATCGCCTGCCTGCATCAAAAATGTCTGAGATTCGATTGTCACTTCCAATTTTCCTTCAAGAAGATAGATGATCTCGACAGCACGGTGCCAGTGCGTCGGGATGTAGCTTCCCTCGTCCACGGAAGTTCGGAACATTACACCGGTTGCCTGCGGGACGTCGATAATCTCGTATAAATGTGAATTTTTCTGAGTGTTTTCCAAATTGTTATCCTTCATGTCATATGCACCTCTTTCTTATTTATCTCATTATACAATATAAAAAAGAGAATATCGACCGCTTTTTTAGATTTTTTAAGACCTACTGAACAAGGGAGAAATGTGGTACTATATAAGCATAGAAGGTAGAAAAAATGAAGAAAAACAGATGTGCACAAATGTTTGATTCAAAAATAATGTTTTTAAAAAGTAAAAATGTACCTGAAAAGAAGAAAGGTGAGGAATCAAAAGATGAATAAGAAGGCAAAGTTAAGTATGGGAAAAATCGTCGAACGTTTTTCCTATGGATGTGGAGATTTTGGATGCAATATCATCTATACGGCAATGTCAGCATTTCTTGTATTTTATTATACCGATTATGCAGGAGTAAATGCATTGGCAGTGGGAACGATTATGATGGTGTCAAGAATTTTTGATGGTATCAGCGATATCATCATGGGTGTCGTTGTAGACCGGACAAAATCCCGGTTTGGGAAGGCGAGATCCTGGATATTGCGTATGTGTATTCCGTTTGCGATATCTGGGGTATTGCTGTTTTCTGTGCCGACATCGTGGACATCTACACCAAAACTAGTTTATGTATTTATCACGTATAATCTTGTGTCAACGATTATTTACACTGCAATCAATGTTCCGTACTCTGCGCTCAATGCGCTGATGACACAGGATCCGTATGAACGGTCAGTGTTGAGTATTTTCCGAAATCTGCTTGCAACAGCAGGAACGTTGCTGATCAACACATTTACATTACCGCTTGTAGAATATTTTGGAAATAATGCGTCAGCATGGACAAAAACATTCTGTGTGTTCGGTGTGATTGCGATCATAGCATTTTTATTTACGTTCTTTGGAACAAAAGAGCGTGTGGGGGCTGCGGAGTCAGCTGTGAATGAAGTTCCGTTTAAAGAAGGTGTAAAGGCGTTGTTTAAGAACAAATACTGGATGATGATGACTGGAATGCTTGCATTATTTTTCCTCATGTATTCTGTAAATGGAGGCTCTACGGTTTACTATGCGAAAGATATTTTAGGGGACAAAAATCTGGTTGGGACAATCAACGGAATTTTCAATATTGTACAAATTTGCGGAATGTTCTTTATCGCGATGCTTGTAAAACGGTTTGGAAAGAGAAATGTATTTGCAATCGGTCTTGTGTTTGACATTATCGGGATGCTCGTGCTGAATTTTTCAGGCGGCTCGCTTGCGATTATCATCGTATCCAGTGTGATCCGTGGTATTGGAAATGCGTGTGGAGGAGCAACCATGTGGGCGATGGTATCTGACACGATTGATTATGGCGAGTGGAAGACAGGATACCGAACAGAAGGGCTTGTGAACAGTGCATGTAGTTTTGGATATAAGATTGGAAATGGTATTGGTTCAGCGTTGCTTGGATTGATCCTGGAAGTCGGAGGCTATGCGGGAGAAAAAGCGGTGCAGTCTGCATCAGCGCTGTTTTCCATTGAAATCTGTTTTGTGTGGATTCCGATTGTTGTCTATATACTGGGGCTGATTATCATGAAATTTTATCACTTAGACAGGGAATTTGACGGCATTATTGCGGACTTGAAAAAACGCGCGGAAAAATAGGAGGAATGGAAATGTATATCAAAGGTGTAAATTTAGGAAACTGGCTTGTGCTGGAGAAATGGATGAGTCCGGCGCTGTTTGAAGGAACGACAGCAGAAGATGAGTATTACCTTCCAAGACAACTCTCAAAAGAGGTATATGAGGCACGAATCAAGGTGCATCGTGCAGAATATATTTCGGAGCGTGATTTTGTGGCAATCAAAGCAATGGGAATGGAGGCTGTGCGAATTCCGGTGCCATATTTTATATTTGGAGACAGAGAACCGTTTATCGGGTGCGTAGAAGAATTGGATAAGGCATTTAACTGGGCAGAAAAGTACGGATTACAGATATTGATAGATCTGCACACTGCACCGGAGGGACAAAATGGCTTTGATAACGGAGGTATTTGCGGAGTATGCAAATGGTCTAAAAATCCGGAAGAAGTGGAATTTGTGCTGACAGTGCTTGAACGGCTGGCAAAGCGTTACGGGAAAAGAAAAGGGCTGTGGGGTATTGAAGTGCTGAATGAACCAATTACAGAAAGTGTGTGGGAACTGTTTGATGTGTCAAACCGCTATCCGGCAGTCGACAAGGAGATGGCGGCCGGCTCCGGACCTAATACACTTGCATTTTTAAGGACATTTTATCAGGAAGCGTATGACCGCATACGAAAATATATGCCAAAAGAAAAATATGTTGTCATTCACGATGGATTTGTGCTTACAGCGTGGAAAGATTTTATGCGGGAAGAAAAATATGTAAATGTTGTGCTGGATACACATCAGTATCTAATGATGGCAGAGGCAGCTGGATGCGAACAGACGATAGAAGGATACACATGCTTTGTGAAAGAACATTATGAAAAAGAAATTGAGGAGATGGAGCAATATTTCTCGGTTATCTGTGGAGAGTGGTGTCTGTTCAATTCTCTTGCATGCGGATGTGACACAAAAGGCGGGCAGAGTGTGTTAAACGGCGTGGACGGTGCAAAAGAGGAGCGATTGACTTTAGAGGAAAAGAACGCAATCTATCGGGCTGTCGCTGATGCACAGCTTCAGGCATGGCAAAAGGGAAGCGGATATTTTTACTGGAGTTATAAGCTTTTGACGGATACGGTAAATGAAAACGGATGGCTTGGCTGGGACAGCTGGGATTTAGGGCGATGTGTCGATTTTGAATGGTTTCCGACACAAAAGAAGAAATAACAAAAAGGGGGCATAAGACTATGATTTTAAATCCGATACTTCCGGGATTCAATCCCGATCCATGTATTTGCAGAAAAGGGGATGACTACTATCTGGCAGTGTCTACGTTTGAATGGTTCCCGGGAATTCCGGTTTATCATTCAAAAGATTTGAAACACTGGGAATTATATACGCATATTTTGACTGATGATGAGGCGGTTGACTTGAAAAAGCTGCCGAGTGCAAAAGGAATCTGGGCGCCTTGTCTGACTTATTGTGAAGAGGAAGATATGTTCTATGTGGTATACGGTGTGATGAATTCCATGAATGCGAGATACTTTGATGTAGATAATTTTTTGGTGAAATCAAAAGACATCAAAGGACCGTGGAGCAAGCCCGTATATCTGCATTCATCAGGATTTGATGCTTCAATCTTGCATGATGACGACGGAAAGAAATATATTGTCTCTTTGGAATGGGAGACAAGAGAAGGGTATGAAAAACCGGGATTTATCTGCATTGTTGAGTATGACCCAAAAAAAGAAGAGATTGTTGGATATCCAAAACCACTTTGGCGAGGCGGAACAGACAGGGGATGCATTGAGGCGCCGCATCTGACAAAGAGAGGAGAATACTATTACATTATGTGTGCCGAGGGCGGCACGGGGTATAATCACTGTGTGACGATGGGACGTGCTAAAAATGTATGGGGACCGTATGAAAAAGATCCGATGAACCCGATTGTGACAAGTGTGCCGGGAGAATCCAATGAGCGAAAAGACCCGGATCATTTAAAGCCGAAATATTTCAATCCGGATTCTGTTTTGCAAAAATCAGGGCATGGAAGTTATGTGGAATTGCCGACAGGGGAAGTGTATCTGGTACATCTTTGTGCGAGACCGTTTGTGCCGGAACTTCGCTGTACACTTGGACGTGAGACTGCAATCCAGAAAATGAAATGGACGAAAGATGGGTGGCTTCGCATGGCAGATGGAACCAATCTTGCAAAGAGCGAGGTGGAAGAAAGCGCACTGCCAGAGGAAGAACTTCCGACAATTCCTGCGTTTGATGATTTTGACGGAGAAGAATTGGGCAATTTTTATTATGCACCGCGTATTATGCCGCAGCGTTTTGCAGATGTGACAGCGCGGAAAGGGTATGTGAGAATCAGGGGACAGGAATCGCGCACGTCTTTGAATAAAGTAAGTATCTTGGCAAGAAAGTTGACAAGTGTGTATGCGCGGGTAACGACCAAGATGGAATTTACTCCAGAGATTCATCAGCATAGCGCCGGACTGATTATGTATTATGACAATATGAACTATGTAAATCTGAGAAAATACTACAGTGAGACACTTGGGCAGAGTGCGCTTTCTATTATTCAACTGGAAAATGGAGAAAAGACAGAATTTTTAAACACCAGGATTCCGGTGGAAGACAGACCAATTTACTTGCGGCTCTATGTACAGGGGAGAGAATCTTGGTTTGAGTGGAGTTATGATGGAGAACAGTATGAGCGAATAGGCAGGGTGTTTGACACGACAAAATATTCGGATGAGTATTGTAAATATGGGGAATTTACAGGGACATTCGTCGGGATGACTTGTGCTGACAGGGTATTGCATAAGCATTATGCAGATTTTGA
Source organism: Faecalimonas sp. LCP19S3_D12 (assembly GCF_052121495.1). GTDB lineage: Bacteria > Bacillota > Clostridia > Lachnospirales > Lachnospiraceae > Faecalimonas. The sequence goes on from NZ_JBQKED010000033.1 coordinate 24,450, forward strand.
TTTTTTTGAATATCTTGCAGATGAGAGCAGAAATGTAGAATAAGGAATGTGCGAAAGCACATTCCTTATTCTACATTTTGAGCATCATCACGCAACTGAAGTAATTCAATATATTTTAAGACATCCTGTTTGGATTCAAGTGATAATTTCCGATAAGCCATAATCACATCACGATCCAATGATTTTTCATTCGGCTCTTTTTTTAGATGGATATCTATGTTCGCAGCTTCTGAGCCGGAGATCAGATAGTCGATGGATACATGAAAGTAATTTGCAATTTTCTCTAGTTTTTCAAAATCAGGTTGACGACTTTTGGTTTCATAACCTGCAATGGTAGGACGAGAGACTTGTAAGTATTCAGCCAGCTGACCTTGGGTAATATTCCGTGTTTCGCGCAAGTCTTTTAAGTTATTCCCGAAATTCATATATCGTCCTCCTTGTCTTTATTTTTTCTATTTTATCAATACTGTTCTGTAAAAAGTGGAAAAGTGCCGATTTTCAACAAAAGAAAGTTGATTGGTTGAAAAATGGAACAAAAATAGGGCGTTGACATAAAAACACAAACTCCGTATAATTTAAGTAGGCAATAAAGTTGAGGGGAATGATAGACATGATGATAGCAAAAAACGATGAAGAAAAAAGAAGTAAAATGTGGCGTTTTGTAACAGGCATCGCATCCATAATTATTATATTGGTTGTTGCATTTTTTATTACAAAACTTTTTGCGGGCAATCCATTAGACGGGAGATGGGAATCAGAAGAGAACAGCATGACGCTGATTTTTCAGGGAAATAATGATTTGACCGTAAAATTAGATTCTGCCGATGAAGGAACAGACATAAAAGTAAAGATGGATTATGTGCTTGACAAAGATGCAAAGACGATTACGATTAAAGTAGATGAGGCGGCTTTGCAGAAGGCAGCGGACAAATCGGATGGTCAGGTGACCGCAGAGAGTTTGGAAGCATCGCTTGGCAAGATTTCATCTACATTTGATTATAGCATTGAACAGAATGTGCTGGTACTTGCAGAGCGTGAATATGGGGATCAGCTTGTATTTACAAGACAGTAGCAGAAGATAGAGGCAGGAATAAGCAAAGAGTCTGACATGTCAGACTCTTTGCTTATTAGTGGAATTGGGGAGAGTTTATGTTCTCCCCGAGTATGAAAGGAGACAGAACATGAGACGAGAAGAGACAAAGGTAGTTCAGATAGGAAACTGTAAGATTGGCGGAGGGAATCCGGTTGCCATTCAGTCTATGACAAATACAAAGACAGAGGATGTGGAGGCGACAGTTGCCCAGATATTGGCATTGGAGGCAGCAGGCTGCGATATTATCCGCTGTGCGGTGCCGACGATGGAGGCGGCAGAAGCGCTCACAGAGATAAAAAAAAGAATTCATATTCCGCTTGTTGCAGATATTCATTTTGATTATCGTTTAGCGATCGCGGCAATCGAACATGGAGCAGATAAGATCCGTATCAATCCGGGAAATATCGGAGATGTGTCGAGAGTGCGTGAGGTTGTGGAAAAAGCAAAAGAATACAATGTGCCTATCCGTGTGGGGGTCAACAGTGGATCGTTGGAAAAACATCTTGTGGAAAAATACGGTGGTGTGACGGCCGAAGGCATTGTGGAAAGCGCGCTGGACAAGGTGCATATGATTGAGGAGATGGGGTATGACAATTTAGTGGTCAGTATCAAATCTTCTGATGTGATGATGTGTGTAAAAGCACATGAATTGATTGCAGAGCAGTGCCCATATCCGCTTCATGTTGGAATTACGGAATCCGGAACAATTTTATCTGGAAATATCAAATCCTCAGTCGGGCTTGGCATTATTCTGTATGAAGGAATTGGAGATACGATTCGCGTATCTCTGACAGGAGATCCACTCGAAGAGATTAAATCAGCAAAACTCATTTTAAAGACACTGGGGCTTCGCAAAGGAGGAATCGAAGTAGTGTCCTGCCCGACTTGCGGAAGAACAAAGATTGATCTTATCGGACTTGCCAATCAGGTGGAGAATATGGTCGCAGATATCCCGCTTGATATCAAAGTGGCTGTGATGGGATGCGTTGTGAACGGACCGGGAGAAGCAAAAGAGGCAGATATCGGAATCGCCGGTGGAATCGGGGAAGGACTTTTGATCAAGAAAGGTGAAATTGTGAAAAAAGTAAAGGAAGAGGAACTTTTAGATACTCTTCGGAATGAATTATTAAATTGGGAAAAATAGAGATGGAGAAATATGATGACAAAGCAATTCTTTGATGTGTTTCCGACTTTAAAAGTAAATAGTGATTGCAAAGTACTATTTGAAAATGTGGAAGTGACGAAAGTTACGACAAATTCAGACAGGGACTATCTGCACGTCCATTTATTCAGCACGCATCTGCTTGCGAAGAGCTGGATTTATAAGATGGAAACAATGATTAAAGAACAGTTATTTGGGCGAAATCGGATTCGGATTCGGATTTACGAGGATTATCAGTTGTCCGGTCAGTATACACCGGAGAATCTGATGAATGAGTACAGGGAAAGCATTTTGCTGGAATTGAAAGAACGAAGTGTTGTCGAGCACAATATGTTCCTGAATGCGAAGTATCATTTTGAAAATGAAAACCATCTGTATCTTAAGTTGGATGACACAATTGTGGCGCAGGGAAAACAGGACTCGATTGTAGGCTTGTTGAATGAAGTGTTTGAGGAACGGTGCCATGTTCCGATTCAAATTCATGTGGAATATCAGCAGGCAAAGACAAGTAAGATGCAGGAGCACAATGCCCGTATACTTCAGCAGGCAATTAATGCGATCGTGGAAGAGAATGCAGCAAAACTTGAGACAAAGGAGACGAAAGAAGAGGTAAAACAAGAAAAGAAAGAACAGAAGGAGACAGCGAAAACATCTGCAAAAGCTCCGGCAAAAGAGATGCCAAAGAAGAAAGAGTTTTATCGCCCGCTTAAGAGATCGGACGATCCGAATCTGATCTATGGACGTGATTTTGAGGATGAGACGATTGAACTGTCACAGGTGGTCGGAGAGATGGGAGAGATCACATTCCGCGGACAGGTGACAAGCTTTGATACACGTGAGATTCGAAACGAAAAGACCATTGTCATATTTGCAGTGACCGATTTTACAGATACGATCATGGTAAAACTGTTTGTGCGAAATGATCAGCTTCCGGAGCTGCTTGGAGAGGTGAAAGCAGGAGCGTTTTTGAAAATCAGAGGTGTCACAACCATCGACAAATTCGACAGTGAACTGACGATTGGCTCCGTTGCCGGAATAAAAAAAATTCCGGATTTTCGAACGACCAAAAAGGATACAAGTGCAGAGAAAAGGGTGGAACTTCACTGCCACACGAAGATGAGTGATATGGATGGTGTCTCTGATGTGAATAAGATTGTAAAACGAGCACACGACTGGGGACATCCTGCGATTGCAATCACGGATCACGGTGTTGTGCAGGCATTCCCGGATGCGAATCATTTTATCGAAGGACTTGATAAAGATGATCCGTTCAAAGTGATTTACGGGGTGGAAGCATATCTGGTGGATGATCTGACAGATATCGCAGTGCATGCAGGGAATCAGACACTTGATGATACATATGTGGTGTTTGATATCGAGACAACCGGATTCAGTGCTGTGGAAGATCATATCATTGAGATTGGCGCAGTGAAGGTGGAGAATGGAAAGATTACGGATAAGTACAGTACATTTGTAAATCCGCAAGTTCCGATTCCGTTCGAGATCACGCAGCTTACAAGTATTGACGATTCTATGGTCATGGATGCACCAAAGATTGATGTGATCCTTCCGCAGTTCTTGGAATTTGTCGGAGACGCCTCTCTTGTGGCGCACAATGCAGGGTTTGACGTCGGATTTATCGAGCAGAACTGTAAAAATTTGAATATTGAGCAGGAATTTGTGTCGGTGGATACGGTTGCACTTGCGAGAGTGCTTCTTCCAACGCTGTCGAAATATAAATTGAATATTGTGGCGAAAGCATTGAACATCTCACTTGAGAATCATCATCGTGCTGTGGACGATGCCGGGGCGACCGCAGAGATTTTTGTGAAATTTGTCGAGATGTTAAAAGAGCGGGAAATCACGACATTAAAAGGAGTGAATGCATTTGGTGCGACGAATCCGGATGCGGTGAAAAAGATGCCGACGTATCATGCAATCATTTTGGCGAAAAATGATGTGGGAAGGGTCAACCTATACCGATTGATTTCATTGTCGCATTTGACATATTATGCAAGACGACCGCGTATTCCCAAAAGTGAGTTCAACCGCTATCGGGAGGGCTTGCTGATCGGAAGTGCCTGTGAGGCGGGAGAACTTTATCAGGCGGTACTCAATAACAAGTCGGATGAGACAATCGCAAGATTGGCAGAGTTTTATGATTATCTGGAAATCCAGCCGCTTGGCAATAACCGGTTTATGGTGGACAGCCCGAGATACAGCCAGATTCGAAGCGATGAAGACTTAAAAGATATTAACCGCAAAATTGTAAAATTGGGGGAGGAGTTTCACAAACCGGTTGTGGCAACCTGCGATGTACATTTCTTAGATGCGGAAGATGAAGTTTATCGAAGAATCATCATGACCGGAAAAGGCTTTGGCGATGCGGACAGCCAGCCGCCGCTTTATCTTCGCACAACAGAGGAGATGATGGAAGAATTCGCATATCTTGGAGCGAAAAAGGCGCATGAGGTGGTTATTGAAAATACGGTGAAGATTTCAGATATGATTGAAAAGATTTCCCCGGTTCGTCCCGATAAATGTCCGCCGGTCATTGAGGATTCGGATCAGATGTTAAGGGATATCTGTTACAGCAAAGCGCACGGCATGTATGGCGATCCCCTGCCGGAGATTGTAGTGGAGCGTCTGGAGAGAGAGTTGAACTCGATTATTTCCAATGGATTTGCCGTGATGTACATCATTGCACAGAAACTGGTATGGAAATCCGTTGAGGACGGTTACCTCGTAGGCTCACGTGGTTCGGTTGGTTCCTCGTTTGCTGCGACAATGGCAGGAATTACGGAAGTAAATCCGTTGAGTCCTCACTATTATTGTCCGAATTGTTTTTACAGTGATTTTGAGTCTGAGGAAGTCCGCGCATATGCGGGGGGCTGTGGTTACGACATGCCGGATAAACTTTGCCCGAATTGTGGGAAACCGCTTGTTAAAGATGGGTTTGATATTCCGTTTGAGACCTTCCTTGGATTCAAGGGAAATAAAGAACCTGATATTGACTTGAACTTCTCTGGAGATTATCAGAGTAATGCTCACAAATATACGGAGGTTATTTTCGGGGAAGGTCAGACATACCGTGCGGGAACAATCGGTACATTGGCAGATAAGACGGCATATGGATTTGTGAAAAATTATTATGAGGAACACGGACAGGGAAAACGAAAATGCGAGATCGAGCGTATTTTACAGGGTTGTACCGGAATTCGAAGAAGTACCGGACAGCATCCGGGAGGAATCATCGTTCTCCCACTTGGTCAGGATATCAACTCTTTTACACCTGTACAGCATCCGGCAAATGATATGACAACAGATATTATCACGACGCATTTTGATTATCACTCCATCGACCACAACCTGCTGAAACTTGATATTCTCGGTCATGATGATCCGACGATCATCAAGATGCTGGAAGAACTAGTGGAACAACTCACGGGAAAACCGTTTAAAGCGACGGATATTCCACTTGATGATCAGGGTGTGATGAAACTGTTTCAGGATACAAGCTCTCTTGGGATTACGCCGGATGATATCGGTGGATGTCCGGTGGGGTGTCTCGGAATTCCGGAGTTTGGAACAGACTTTGTTATTCAGATGGTGGTGGATACGAAACCGAAGACACTTTCAGATTTGATTCGTATTTCCGGTCTGTCGCATGGAACTGACGTGTGGCTCAATAATGCACAGGAATTGATTCGAAGCGGAAAGGCGACGATTTCCACGGCAATCTGTACCCGTGACGATATTATGACGTATCTGATCAACAAAGGAATGGACAGTGAAGAGTCATTTACGATTATGGAACGTGTCCGTAAAGGTCTTGTGGCGAAAGGCAAGTGTAAAGACTGGTCAGAGTTTAAAAAGGACATGATTGAGCATGGAATCCCGGACTGGTATATCTGGTCATGTGAAAAGATCAAGTACATGTTCCCGAAAGCACATGCGGCTGCCTATGTTATGATGGCATTTCGCATTGCCTACTGCAAAGTGTATTATCCACTTGCCTACTATGCGGCATATTTCAGTATCCGCGCCAGCGCATTTTCTTATGAGTTGATGTGTCAGGGAAAAGAAAAGCTGGAGTTCTATATGAATGACTACAAACGCCGCAGTGATTCTCTGAGTAAAAAGGAGCAGGATACATTAAAAGATATGAAAATTGTGCAGGAAATGTATGCGAGAGGGTTTGAATTCCTGCCACTTGATATTTACAGGGCGAAGGCGACAAAGTTCCAGATTATCGACGGAAAACTTATGCCGCCGCTCTCAAGCATTGAGGGTATGGGAGATAAAGCGGCGGATGCGGTTGAGATGGCTGCAGCAGACGGTCCATATCTGTCAAAAGATGACTTCAGGCAGCGGACGAAAGTAAGTAAGACCGTCATTGATTTCATGGCGGATTTAGGGATGTTTGGAGATTTGCCGGAGACGAATCAATTGTCATTGTTTGATTTTTCGTAATAGGAAAATAGGTTGCGGTATAGCTTGGGGAAAGGAGTTGTATGGGAACAAAATAGAATGAGACAGTCAATCAAACAGGAGATGAAGCGTGAAAGAGAACGTTCAAGGACAAAATGGCATTATTGAAGGACAATCACCATTTTCTTTTATGAAATATGTTATTCTATGAAGTCGAAAAATGGATCGGGGGGAGTGTGACATGAAAAAGATTGCGATTGTGGATGACAGTCGAGCATATATAGAGTTGATAACAGATGTATTAACAAAAGAAAGCGGCTGTACAGAAGATCATTTTGAAATTGATTCCTTTCAGAAAGCCTCTTCTTTGCTGTATGAATTGGAAGATGGGAATGATTATGATATTTATTTTCTAGATATTGAAATGCCCGAAATGAACGGGCTTGAATTGGCGAGGGAGATTAGGGAAAAAAATGAAGATGCTTATTTGATCTTTATTACATCGCATATGGAATTTGCGATTGATGGATATGAAGTTGAGGCGTATCAATATATTTTAAAAAGTATGCTGCGGGAAAAATTACCTCAGGTCATCGAGAAAATTTTGGAAAAAGAAGAGGCAGAAAGTAAAGAGGGGTATTATCAAATCATCACGAGCCACCGATATGAGAAGTTCCGTTATCAGAATATCATCAGTATTTACAAAGATGGGAAAAATAGTGTGTTTGAGACAAAGAATGGAATTTTTCGAGAGAGAAAGACATTGAATCAGGTGTTCAAGGAACTGCCAAAAGAGCAGTTTGTGTTTGCGGATCGTGGAAGAATTGTAAATATCGCCTGTGTGGCAAGTGTAAAGAGCGCACAAGTCGTTATGAGTAATGGAGAAGAATTTGCAGTCAGCCGTTCTCAGATGAATCAGGTGAGAAAGCAGGTTATGGAGTATTGGAGTAGATAGATGGAACAGATAGTGACAGCAGGAACAGTCTTAATTGAAGTATTTTTATGCATATGGTTTGCATATGGAACGGTATGCAAAGACGAGAATAGAGTAGATAGAAAGCGTGAATGGGCGGCTGTGGCAGTTGCTGTGACAGATGTGCTGCTTGTGGTTTGGCGCAGGCAGACGGCATATTTTGACATGTTGACAAGCGTTATGGAAATCAGCCTGATTGCAGTGGCGCTTCTGCTGCTGTCAGACAGCCGAAGGCGGATTCTATGTGAAACGTCCATATTTGTGTTCTGGATATTGAATATGGCAGACTATATCATAGGATTTTTGATTGTGACGTATAGGCATACAGACATTATGAATATATATCGGGTTAATGAGATACATGTAGCATTTTTGATTTTGAAATTAGTGTTTTTGATATTGGTCGGAATGCGAAAAATGGAGTTTCAGATACATGATTTAAAGAGCAACCGCAATGTATTTCGGACGTTGATCATCGTTGAAACTATAGTTGTGTGCTATTTTCAGTGGCAGTTAAAAAATCGGAGTTCAGAGCGGATTGTCTCAAATGGCGTAATACTCCTTTTTCTGGGTGGCTGTATTTTGGCGGCAGGGGTGGCAGCGGTTGTTCTGTTCAACGAGCGGGATTATATGAATTATATAAAGGTGCGAAATGATCAGTTGGAGCGTAATTATGAATCTATTTATCAAAACCAAAAGGAGGTATCCCGCATTTCACACGATTTTAAAAATCATATGAATCTGATTGTGAACTATCTAGAAAACAAAGAAGTGGAGAAAGCTTTACAGTATTGCTATCAAATTCGAGAACCGTTGCGTATGCAGGAAGAAAAGGTGTGGTCAGGAGACAAGGCGGTAGATATTGTATTGACAGATAAGCTGCAGTTGGCAAAGCGAAAAAAGATTGCAGTAGTTACAGAAATCCAACGCATGGGAAAACTTGGAATGACGGATTATGACATCTGTGTAATTTTTGCAAACCTTTTGGATAATGCGATTGAAGCGTGCTCTAAATTAGAAGAGGAAAAGCGGAAAATCTGGATAGTATTAAAAAAACAGGGACCGGTTTTGGTGCTGAAGATAGAAAACTGTGTAACAGAAAAATATGACACTATACGTTCGACCAAGCACGATGGCAGACCCCATGGAATCGGAATGGAAAGTGTAAAGAAGGCTGTTGTGAAATATCAAGGGCGTATGCAGATGAGATGGGAAGAGGAAACGTTTCAGGTGACAATTACTTTATTAGTATAGCTTTTTAAAGAATATAAGAGATGTCCTTCGTTGCAAACTGCAATTGGAGGACATTTTGTCGTTGTTAGAGACCAATGTAACAAGAAGGGCGAATTGTCTGTTACAATGAATATGTCATATGACAGTGGTATGCCAAAGATATAGAGATAAAGGAGAGATAAAAATGACTAGAAGAAAAACAGATGCAACATCTTCTTATATGAAAAGCTGTTTTTTAATAGGTGCACTAATTATTACAACTGTACTTTCGGGTTGCTCGAAACAACCAAAGCATGTCGAACAAAATCAAAGCGGAATTACAAATGGGAATAAAACAATTGCTAAAAATGACTTGGATAAGGATAGTGCGCCCGAATACGATGATGGAGGAAATAAAATCTTACCAGATATTGTTTCAAATCCAGCAGAGAAAGATTGGATTTTTTCTATGGGGGATCACGTTGAAGTTTTTGCTTTTCGACCAGAGAATGTAAAGTTAGATTTTTGTGTGGAAGATGCCACAGTGACAAAGTTGTATCGTGGTAATGAAAAATATGGTGGAGTGACAAAGGAATTAGTGGAAAATCCTTTAGATGTAGAAGTAGATGAAGATGGGAATTTGCTAAGTGATAACTATTATATGTGGTTGAGTGTAAAGGTTAAAAATCTTAGTAAAGAATCGGCAGATATCGTTTTTAATTCTTATACAATTGGAATGATTGATAACGAAAATTATCTACATGCTTTGGAGACTGCAACAGAGCCGATTTATACGAATAAAATTATTGATGTGAATAATACGGACAAAGAAGCGGCGTTTGAGACATTACAAGGAGGAGAAGAAAAAGTATATCAGATTGGTTATCTGTTGGGAAAAACAGATATTGAAAATAATCTGATTTACTATATTGGTGATACTGCTATGGAGACACCAACAGAAATGGCGCGGATTATCCGATTAGATAAGGTTGTGAAAGAATGAGACAATTATTAAAAAATGAATATTCCAGATTGTGGAAAAACAAATTATTATATATTGTATTTGGAATTGAGATGCTGATTGTATCTTTACATTTTAGCTACGAAGTACTTCGCTGGAAAGAGATGATTGCATATGGAATTTATCCACTTGGAGCATTTGAAAAATGGATTGGTGCAAATTGGAGTTCTCTGTATGCATGGCTGTATTTTATGCTATTGCCACTTTTGATGGCGATTCCGTATGGAGGCACTTTTTTAGAGGACATCAAGACAGGTTATGTGAAAAATGTGTTCACACGTGTTGGGAAAAGAGAGTATCTGTGGAGTAAATTCATCGTAGCATTTACAACAGGGGTATTAGCGCTGATTCCGCTTGTGCTGGATTTTATGATGACTGCCTCTGTGCTTCCGGCATTGATTCCGCAGGCAAGTACCGGGGTCTATCATATTGGAGCAGATTATCTGTATGCAGAATTGTTTTATGAACATCCATATCTGTATCTCGGAATTTGGCTGTTGCAGGACATTTTATTTTTGGGAATGCTTGCGGTCAGCAGTTTGACGGTATCTTTCTTTTGTGAATATACGTATGTTCCGATTCTGTTTCCATTTTTGCTCAGCATGCTGTCTTTTGGGGGTGGAGCGGCAGTCGGATATGCGCCGCTTGCAATGTTTCATATCATTAGTCCGGCGCAGACAGGAGGTATGTCGCTTGAAGTAATCGGGGCAGAGTTCAGTCTGTTGCTTTTGATTGGAGGAGGATACTTTTATGCAGGGTATAAAAAAGAACTGTTTTGATTGGAAACGATGGCTGCAAGAAAGCTCCATTTCAGTTAGGGGAAAAAGTAATCTGTGGGGATATGAATTGTTGCTTATTACAGTTTGTATTTTGGTTCTATATGGAAATATCCGCATCAATGCATCCGGCGGTGTCTGGTGTGGCGGAGATAGTCTTGTTGTGATGGATGATGTATTTACTAAGATATTTTTGACGCCGTTTTTCTTATATTTGCTGAATTTCCTGCTTCGAGATGATATGCGGATTCAGGTCATATTGCGAGAACAGGGGAAGCGGATTCTGTGGGGAAAATTTATGTTTAAAACGATGCTCGCCAGCGTTTGTTTTACCGTGAATGTATTTCTAATTACGTTCTTTTTCAGTACGGGAATGGGCAATTTGGCTTTGAACTGGAAAGAAGAGGAATCTTTTTTTTACAGGATGTGTGGAAGAGTGTTGAAAGATGTCAGTGTCGGAATGGTCAGTTTTTGGTTTTTGGTTTTGAATATATTCTTTTATCTGGCAATAGGGAGTATGTTTGGATTGCTGTATTGGCTCACAAAGAGAACTATATGGGGGTGGATTGTGTGTAGCATGATTCCGATTATTTATTTGAATCCTCCAGTAGAACTTTCGGGAATACTGAAGCTTCCTGAGCTATTATGGGGGAATTGGTTTCGGAAAGAAGACTTTTTTACGATGCTCATTTATATATTTGCTGTTGTTGTGTGTATATTTTTAGCAGGAGAAATTTTGGCAAAAAGGCGGGAATTTATGAATGAAAGATAAAGGTATATTTCAAAGAGTGTTTCGCTATGATATGCGGGTAGGAGTTTGGCAGGTGCGATATCGATATGGGATAGCAGGCATATTTTTGATTATTTTTATACAGTCCACAATACAGAAATTTCATAGCAATGACATGGAGATTCAGTATTGGGATGTTTTATATGCTATGTTTGAGGGAATACAGCCCTTTGTGCCGGGACGGGGAGAGCAGTTTGACTTACCGGTGCTTTTAATTGTATTTGAACTTTTGATGTTTTTTATTGTTGGAAATTACAGCAGAGCAGATATTTTTGGATATGGGAGACATGTGCTTCTTGCGGCAAAGTCAAAGAGGACATGGTGGCTTAGTAAATGCGTGTGGGTAATTGGGAATATTCTTTTATACTATGCGCTGGCAGGAGCGCTGTTGGTCAGCATGGTTTTTCTCAATAATCCTTCAATACGTTTTGGATTATCAAGTTCCTGTCTGTATGCTCAGACGGGAAGAAATGCGACGATGTTTTTAGGAAATCTGGTCTTTTTGCCGATTTTGACCTCAGTTATGATTGGATTGTTGCAGATGCTAGTTGGATTTGTGACAAAACCGATTTTTGGATATGCGTCGGTAATTGCTCTGCTTGTGATATCTTCTTATAGTGAATCACAGTGGCTTGCAGGGAATTATCTTATGATGCTGCGGAATCGGTTCATGGTTTCAGAGGGCGTTGGGTTTGCATTTGGAGTTGTTTATCAGTGCATTTTAATTGGACTGATTGTATTGATTGGGGTGATTTGGATGAATAAAAAAGATGTTTTGGAAGGAGGCGGTATGCCATGAAAATACAAGTGGAGCATTATACAAAACGGCTGAAAGGTGTTACCGTGTTGGAAGATGTGAATGTGGAACTGTGCGGCGGACATATTTATGGATTGCGTGGGAAAAATGGATCTGGAAAAACGATGTTTATGCGTGCAGTGAGCGGATTGATGAATGCAAGCGAAGGAAGGGTGTTGATTGATGGAAAAGAATTGGGGAAAGACATTTCATTTCCGCAGTCTATCGGCGTCTTGATAGAGAATCCGGCATTTTTGTCGAATTATACCGGATTTCAAAATTTAAAAATGCTTGCTGCAATACAGGGGAAGATCGGTGATGAGAAAATCCGACAAACGCTGCAAGCTCTAGGGCTAGAACCAGAGGATAAGCGGAAATATAAGAAATATTCACTTGGAATGAAGCAGCGGCTTGGGATTGTCTGCGCTATTATGGAAGAACCAGATATCATTATCTTGGATGAACCGATTAATGCCTTGGATCAAAAAGGGGTAGAGCTTGTAAAGGAAATTCTTTTACAGTTGCGTGAAAAAGGGAAGCTGATCATTGTAGCTTGCCATGATAATGCGGAATTGGAATATTTATCTGATGTCATTTACCATGTGGAAGAAGGAAGAATCTATTTGGAGGAGGGGGCTTCATGAGAAAAAAGATAATCGGTATCTTTGGTATTTTGGCAGTTGTTTTTTTGAGTGTTATTTTTATTTGGAATTATCGGAGAATCAATCAGATGTATCCAAATCCAGAACTGTTAAAAGCCGGAATTGGCGAGCCGGAAGCGTTAGACGGATATGAGTTTACATTGACTGATTTTCAGATGACAGATGGAGAAGAAATGAAAAGTATACTTGCCAGTGTGCACATCAAAAGAATTGCAGAGGGAGAGGGAACAATTAATATGACCGCAGTTGCCGGAGAATGCGGCGGGTGGAACAATGGAATTGATCCAGATTTATATCAAGTATGGAATCCCGGAAAAAGTATTCACCAACTAAAATTTTTGCAAAACCAAGAGGAAGATATCGTGATTCCAATTAGTATGCATAAAGCACAGTTTAAAAAAAGAGATTGGGAACGGATTGACGAAAAGACGTTTTCAATTGTATTAGGACTTTATCCAAAAAAAGTAATATTGGAAGGGAGATGCAAATAGTGATTTTGCATCTTTTTTTGTATAATAGGAAATTCCGATTTTTGTTGGAACAATGAATGAAAATAGCCCGCACAAAGTCGGGCATGAGAACAAGATGACGCTCGTTAGAAGATATAAAAACCTT
>NZ_JBQKED010000034.1:0-37671 GCF_052121495.1 Faecalimonas sp. LCP19S3_D12
TATCTGTTCCATCTGAAATACGGTGTTTTCAGATGATCTATTAAAGTTACCCTTTTTTATTACACAAACTTTTTTTCAAAAACCACTTGACTATTTATAGTTTGTCACCTCAATAGTTACATTATATAGTAATAGAAACTATATGACAAGTATTTTGAAGAAAACTTTTTGGCAAAAAAGGAGACAAAAGGAAGGATTGATATTTTTTTGACAAAACGCGTTGTTCCTGTTGACTATAGATAACCTCTATGTTATTATAGGGTTACATCTATAGTAAGGGAGAAAACTATAGAAAAAATTATATAATAAGAGAGGATAAAATATGAGTAAAGCGACAAAAACGAAAAAGGCAGTAAGCCTTGAAGTCTTTATCTTTCTTGCAGTAATTATTGCATTCTTTGGATTGATAGGGGCGAAAATGGGCGGTGTAAACATGATGCAGACGATGATGAACACAGCCTATCAGTTACTTCTTGAAACAGTATTTTATATCATGGCGATTGCGGTTATAGCAGGAGCCGTATCTGGGTTATTTTCAGAATTTGGTTTGATTGCATTAATCAATAAAATAATTTCTCCCCTAATGAAACCAGTGTATGATTTACCTGGAGCAGCTTCAATGGGAGTCTTGACTACGTACTTGTCAGATAACCCGGCAATTTTAGGACTTGCAGAGGATACAAACTTTAGAAAATATTTCAAAAAATATCAATTACCGGCACTGACAAATTTAGGTACAGCATTCGGTATGGGGCTTATTGTTACAACATCAATGATCGGTATTACATCTCCAACAGGCGAGAATCTTGGATTTGCAGCTCTGATCGGTAATATCGGCGCAATTATCGGTAGTGTTGTCAGCGTAAGAATGATGATTTTGTTTACGAAGAAAGAATATGGTACAACAGAGTACTGTATTCCGCTTGAAGAAGGAAGTGAAAAAGATGTCTTTGAGCAGAGAGAAGTAAGAGAAGGGGGAATTGGAGCGAGAGCATTGGAAGCACTGTTGGACGGTGGTAAGAATGGTGTGGATGTAGGTCTTGCAATTATTCCTGGTGTACTTGCGATTTGTACAGTTGTAATGATGCTTACAAATGGACCTTCCGCAGACGGTGTTTACACAGGTGCTGCTTACGAGGGAGTTGCATTGTTGCCATGGATTGGAGAAAAATTGCAGTTTATCTTATCTCCATTATTTGGTTTCTCTTCACCATCAGCAATCTCTGTTCCGATCACAGCATTAGGAGCGGCCGGAGCAGCTGTTGGATTGGTACCTAAGATGGTAGCAGACGGTGTAGCACATGCGAATGACGTTGCAGTATTTACAGCAATGTGTATGTGCTGGAGCGGATACCTAAGTACTCATGTTGCGATGATGTCAAGTTTGAAGTGCAGCAAACTTACAGGAAAAGCAATCATCAGCCATACAATCGGTGGTATTGTGGCAGGTATCGCAGCAAACTGGTTATTCCAGTTAGCATCTTTCATAATGTAATTTGAATAATGTTTAAAATGGAATGTGCGAGCGTACATTCCATTTTTGGCAGGAGGGAAGAACATATGAGCGAAAAAATGAAAATATTTCAAAAGATTCAATATGTGACGGTAGGAATTGCATTTGCATCAATTGTTTTGCCATTGATATTTTGGAACAAAATTCCAGAAAAAATCCCACAACATTACAATGAAGTAGGAAACGTGGATATTTGGTCAGACAAGACATCTCTGATTTTATTGTTCTTTGTTATATTGTTTTTGCTCGGTATGATGAGCATTGTTACTTATTTTGTCCGTACAAGCGGAATTTCAAAGAATGCCAGTGAAAGTGAGAAGAGAACTTATGGAAGACTTTATCCGGTTATTGTATTGATGAATCTATTTTTAATGTTAATGTTTGCCTATATGGTGTTTTGCTCGGTGACATGCAGAGCTCTTGGGAAATGGTTCCTGCCAGTGTCTTTGATTCTGACATTTTCACCTTTTATTTGGTATATTTACAAGAGCCGGAAAGAGACAACACCAAAAAAAGAGCTGAAAAAGGCATATGCAAAACAGGAAAAGGAGCAGGCAGAAGAGGCGGTATCCTATCGGACTAGAATCGATCTTTGGCTGGCGGTATTGATTCTGATACCGGTAGTGATAGAGGTAAAAATAGGAATAGACAGTGTGATGGAAGGGAAGCCAAACTGGCTGGTCATCGGAACTTTGAGTTTGATATTGCTTATATTTATTCCTCTTGTTTTTATGCGGTATACCCTCTATAATGATTACATACTTGTGCAATGCTATATTTTTGGAACGGAACGGATTCCATATGAGAGCATTACCAATATAAAGAAGACGTGGAATCCATTGTCTTCGGCAGCAATGTCACTTCGCAGGATTCAGATTGATTACACAGTAAACGGACGGCATGAAATCATGTTGATTTCGCCGGTAAAAAGAGATGAATTCTTAAGAGAAGTGGAAGAAAGAATGGCAATTCAGAACATAAAGAAGGAGAGTTTATGAGCATTTACGATACATTGAATAAAGAACAACGTGAAGCGGTCTATCATACAGAGGGGCCGCTTCTCATTCTCGCGGGAGCAGGTTCGGGAAAGACAAGAGTGCTGACACACCGCATCGCATATTTGATTGATGAAAAGGGAGTCAATCCATGGAACATTTTGGCGATTACATTTACGAACAAAGCGGCAGGGGAGATGCGTGAGCGTGTCGATCAGATTGTCGGATTCGGCTCGGAGAGCATCTGGGTGAGCACGTTTCATTCGACCTGCGTGCGGATATTGAGAAGACATATTGATTTACTTGGATATGATACTAGCTTTACGATTTATGATGCAGATGATCAAAAGACGCTTATGAAAGATGTCTGCAAATATTTACAGATTGATACAAAAGTCTATAAGGAGCGAAACCTTTTGGCAGCGATTTCTTCGGCGAAGGATGAGCTGATCACGCCGGAAGAATATGAATTGAATGCGGCGGGGGATTTCGGAAAGCAGAAGATCGCAAAGGTATATAAAGAATATGAAAAACAACTGCGGGCAAACAATGCACTGGATTTTGATGATCTTCTCGTGAAGACAGTACAACTGTTTCAGACACAGCCGGAGGTGCTTGATTATTATCAGGAGCGGTTCCGCTATATTATGGTCGATGAGTATCAGGATACGAATACGGTGCAGTTTGAGCTGATTCGGATTTTGGCAAAGAAATATAGAAATCTCTGTGTGGTAGGAGATGATGACCAGTCTATTTACAAATTCCGCGGGGCAAATATCAAAAATATTTTGAATTTTGAACATGTGTTTGAAGATGCAAAAGTGATCAAACTGGAGCAGAATTATCGTTCTACAGGTAATATTTTGAATGCGGCGAATGCAGTGATAAAGAATAATTTTGGCCGTAAGGAGAAATCACTCTGGACAGAAAATGGTGAGGGGGATAAGATTGCGTTTCGTCAGTTCGACAGTGGATATGATGAGGCAGAATACATTGTGGGAGATATCAAAGAGCATGTGAATAACGGAACGCGCACATACAATGATCATGCTGTTTTGTATCGCACCAATGCGCAGTCACGTATGTTTGAAGAAAAATTTGTAACAGCCAATATTCCGTATAAAATTGTGGGCGGCATTAATTTCTATGCAAGAAAAGAAATTAAAGATTTACTTGCATATTTGAAAACAATCGACAATGGGAAAGACGATTTGGCGGTCCGAAGAATTATCAATGTGCCAAAACGTGGCATTGGGCTTACGACAATCAATCGAGTGCAGGAAAATGCATTGGAGCGCGGAGTAAGTTTTTACGAGACGCTCCGAGCAGCGGATCTGATTCCCAATATTGGGAGAAGTGCGAGCAAATTAGAGTCATTTGTGGCGCTGATTGAACATTTTAAAAGTAGGGCAAAAAATATGTCTATCTGCGATCTTATGCAGGAAATTCTGGATATGACAGGCTATATCGAGGACCTGAAATCGGAGGGCGATATTGAAGCGGAGGCAAGAATCGAAAATATCGATGAATTGATGAATAAAATCGCAGCTTACGAGGAATCCTGTGAAGATGAAATGCCGACATTGAGCGGATTTTTAGAGGAAGTTGCACTTGTCGCAGATATCGACAGTTTGGATGAAGACAGTGATTATGTGGTCTTGATGACACTACACAGTGCAAAAGGTCTTGAATTTCCGGAAGTGTATCTTGCAGGAATGGAAGATGGTCTTTTCCCAAGCTATATGACAATCACATCCGATGATCCGACTGAGGTGGAGGAAGAGCGAAGACTCTGTTATGTTGGAATTACAAGAGCAAGAGAAAATCTGACGCTGACTTGTGCGAGAAGAAGAATGGTGCGCGGAGAGACGCAGTACAATAAGATGTCTCGATTTTTAAAGGAGATTCCGGTGAATCTTTTAAACACAGGCAATCTCATCGAAAAAGATGAGAAAGAAGTTCCAAAGCAGAATGCATATATGCAGGCAAAACAAGCATTCCGCACACAGGCATTTGCTATGCAGAAACCGAAGCAGCAGTTTACAGTTACGCAAGGGGAAGGTCTGTCTTATGATGTAGGGGACAGGGTCAGACATATGAAGTTCGGAGAAGGACTGGTGACTGGAATTACAGAAGGCGGACGTGACTATGAAGTTACAGTACAGTTTGATACAGCCGGTGTGAAAAAGATGTTTGCTACATTTGCAAAATTACAAAAAGTATAAGAATTTGCATAAAATGATAGAATCTACATATGGTAATATCAGTATGTAAGTGGTATAATGTGAAAAAGAGAACAGTGACTTTTGAGGAAAGTCGGAAAGGACGTGGACATATGAATAAATTAGAAGATATGATTGCAGCATCAAAATTAAATGAGTTACTGCACAAAAAAGATGATGAAAAAGCGAAAAACACATTGCTTTGGGTTTTGGCGGTTGTAGGTGCAGTGGCAGCAATTGCAGGAATCGCTTACGCAGTATATAAGTTCTTTACACCAGACTATTTGGAAGACTTCGAAGAGGACTTTGAAGACGATTTCGACGACGATTTTTTCAGTGACGATGATGAAGTTTAATTAGTTGAGGGCGGTGGTAATGTGACAATTACTGCCGTCCTCAATTCAATAAGGGGGAGGATACATATGATAACAAGTGATATGCCACTTAGAAAGCAGATTTTTTCTATCCCGAATATGCTTGGATATTTTCGGATATTGTTACTTCCGCTGATTGTATGGAGATATGTGACAGCAGATTCGATTGCAGAGTTCCATATGGCGGCAGTTATTATTGGAATTTCAGGAATTACCGATTTTTTAGATGGATTTATTGCAAGAAAATTCAATATGATTACTAACCTAGGAAAGATTGTTGACCCGGTTGCAGATAAATTAACACAGGCAGCGATTGTATTTTCTTTGTCGTTCCGTTTCCAATGGCTGATTCCGGTTGTGGTGCTGTTTGTCATCAAAGAAGGATTTATGGGAATTATGGGCGTGATTCTTCTGAAAAAAGGGAAAATGTTAAACGGCGCGAAGTGGTTCGGAAAAGTATCCACAGCAGTGCTTTATGTTGTGATGTTTATTTTGATTCTGGCGCCGAATATTCAGGAGCAAATTGCGAATACATTGATTGTATTGAGCGGTTTTCTGCTTTTGATGTCATTTATACTGTATATTCCGGTGTACAAAAAGATATTGAGCGAAGCATAATTTCATGTAAAAAAGAGTTCGGTATGCGAAAGCAAATCGAACTCTTTTTTCATGTGCTCTGCAGTGCTTACTAGAGCTGATCGATGATGTCAGAGGCGTGCAATGCCTTTTGGATAATATGCAGAATATCAGGCTGTACTTTTTGCGGATCGTCAAGCTGAAATGGCATATTGTCTAAAAACGCATTTGAAAGCCGGTAAATATATGCCTCTTCTTCAGGTTGTTCTGCAATCAGAACATCCCCCTGAGTACGCATCTCATCTGTATTTTTTTCATGTTCAAGACTTATCTCAGTCAGCATCGAGAGCATAATGCAGAAATGCTCTTCATCCCAAGCAGACAGGTACATGCATTTACAGAGCCCTTTGGTGAAAAATGGATAATCGGCGAAACAGTCTAAAAGCTCTTTGAAACGTGTCTGGTGGCTTGAGTTCTCGAATAGATGCTCTTTGTCTAAAGCGACAATCCATTGTTCTTTCCAATTCATGAAATCCCTCCTCAATCTATATTAATAAAATTATAGATGGAAAAAGGAAAGAACTCAATACATTTTGGAAAGATTGTTCACTTTTGGTTGGCAAAAAAGTTGGAAACTGATAGAATAAAACAATAAATGAAAAGTATAGAGAGGGTTTTATATAGATGAAAAAGAGAGAAGTATATGAAGGCATTATTCAAAAAGTAGCATTTCCGAACAAAGGACTGGTGACTGTCGAGGGCGAGGAAAAATCAGTGATCGTAAAAAATGGAATTCCAGGTCAGAAGGTAAAATTCTGTGTAAACAAAATACGAAAAGGGAAAGCGGAAGGAAGGCTTTTGGAAGTTCTTGAAAAATCACCTTTGGAGACAAGAGAACCTGTGTGCAGCATTTTCCCTGCCTGTGGAGGTTGTATGTACCAGACGATGTCTTACGAGGAACAGATGAAAATGAAAGGTGATCAGGTAAAAGAAATATTGGATGCCGCCATTTTGGAAGATTATGAATTTGAGGGGGTAAAAGCAAGCCCGAAAGAGTTTGCTTACCGTAATAAGATGGAATTTTCTTTTGGAGATGAATACAAAGACGGTCCGCTGTCACTTGGGCTGCACAAAAAGGGAAGCACATATGATGTGCTGACAGCAGCTGATTGTAAATTAGTGCACGAAGATATGACAAAGATTCTTTTGTGTGTATTGGAATATTTTAAAGAGAGAAATGTGGCATATTATAAAAAAATGCAACATGTGGGTTATCTTCGCCACCTGCTTTTACGCCGTGGTGATCAGACCGGAGAAGTTCTCGTAAACCTTGTGACAACAACACAGGAAGAACACGATTTATCTTTGCTTGTGGACGCACTTTTGGCATTGCAGCTGGAAGGAAAAATCGTTGGAATTCTTCATATTTTAAATGATTCCTTATCCGATGTAGTACAGAGTGATGAAACTCGAATTTTATACGGACAGGATTTTTTCTACGAGAAATTGCTTGATATGGACTTCAAAATCACACCGTTTTCATTCTTCCAGCCAAATACAAAGGGTGCGGAGATTCTCTACAAAACCGTGAGGGATTATATCGGGGATATCCACAAGATGACGGTCTTTGATTTGTTCAGTGGAACCGGAACGATTGCACAAGTTTTAGCTCCGGTTGCAAAACAGGTAATCGGCGTGGAGATTGTCGAGGAGGCTGTGGAGGCTGCGAAAGAAAACGCAGAGCACAACGGACTTTCCAACTGTAGATTTATTGCAGGTGATGTGTTCAAGGTGCTGGATGAAATTGAAGAAAAACCGGATGTGATCGTGCTGGACCCTCCGAGAGATGGGATACACCCAAAAGCACTGCCGAAGATATTGGACTATGGAGTGGATAAGATTGTGTATATTTCCTGCAAAGTGACAAGTCTTGCGAGGGATTTGGAGATGATACAGGCAAGAGGATATCGGGTGGAGAAATGCACGGCTGTGGATCAATTTTGTCAGACGGTGCATGTGGAGACGGTTGTAATGCTTTCCCGCAAATACTGACAGTGCAAGTAATGTATAAAAGAGGAGTTTAGCAAGAAATAGATGGATACAAAATTTTACATGGTCATTATCAAGGGAGAAATAAAGACTTCTGAGATAATGTCATGTGTGTATAACAGAGATAACCAGAAATGGGACGTAAAATTCAATACTGGGAAAACATATTCGTATGCATTTTTGAATGTGGAAAAGTTAACTGATCCGGATGTTTTGAATCCTAACATGTATCGTATTAGTAGAGAAAGACGAGAGTTTTTCGATGTTCAAGCAATATATGTATTTAAAAGTGAACGCGAGTCTTATTGGCATATTTGTTTTGGTGATGGTAGTGAAAGAGATTATCGTCGAAGTGACTTGCATATTATCGAGTCCTGCCTTAGCCAAAGTCAGTCAGCAGATGTATTTGAATACATAAAACAGATTGCAGGTTTGAGTGATATTAGGAATAAAGAGACTGGTGAAAAGCTGCTGGCTAAGAGGTTTGAAAAGATATCTTTTGTAGGTAATGATGTGGCATTAGCAAAGTATTTAAATCCGTTGGCATTGCATACTGGTAAAATGAGGCGTGAATATTCACCGATTTTCCCATTTGGATGCAATAATAGCCAGTATAAGGCAGTAAAAAATGCTATGGAGAATCAGATTAGTGTTATACAGGGGCCTCCAGGAACGGGAAAGACACAAACGATATTAAATATTATTGCCAATATATTAATGCAGGGGAAAACGGTACAGATAGTATCCAATAATAATTCGGCAACAGAAAACGTATATGAAAAATTATCTTCTCCTCAATATAATTTGGGGTTTGTTGCTGCAACGTTGGGGAATTCTGAAAACAAGAAATTATTTGTTGCTCATCAGGAGGCCGCTTATCCTGATTTTTCGACATGGAAAACGGAAGAAACTCCAAGTGTTTTACAGAAGAAAATAGAAGCACAGTCCAATCAACTAAAAAGTGTTTTTGATAAGCAGGAAAAACTGGCATATTTAAGACAGGAGCTTTCACAGTTGGTTACAGAACAGGAATATTTTAATGAATATGTCGAAGAATCAGATGTTAATGCAGAAAGCATAAAATATAAGAAAAGTTTATCCTCAAGGCATTGGATGGAATTATGGCAGGAGTGCCAGTTGGTTTCAGAAGAGAAAAGGGCAATAGGATTCTGGTTTAAGATAAAAGCATTATTAAAATATGGAGTAACTGATAGGAGTTTATATAAGCAGAGTATTTCACAGTTAATTACAACCTTTCAAGCAATGTACTATCGTGCAAAGCAGGCGGAGGTGACTGCGGGAATTGCAGATATTGAAAAGTATTTAAATAGTATTAGTAAGAATTTGCTTGAGGATTTATGCAATCAGTCAATGGTTGTCTTAAAAGATAAATTGGCAAGAAAATATGAAGGTAACAGCAGTAGAAAAATTTTTAGTGAGGATGATTTGTGGAAGCGGCCATGTGATGTTCTGGCTGAATATCCGGTTGTATTAAGTACAACATTTTCATCAAGAAACAGCTTGAATTCAGATATGGTATATGATTACATTATCATGGATGAGGCATCACAGGTTGATATAGCAACCGGTTCGTTGGCGTTATCTTGTGCCAAGAATGTTGTTATTGTGGGAGACACCAAACAACTTCCCAATGTTGTTACAGATGATATAAAAAACAAAGCAAAAACTATATTTGAAAGTTTTAATGTGAGCGAAGGATATCAATACACAAAGAGTTTTTTGCAATCAATTTTAGAGGTTATGCCAAATGTAACACAAATATTGTTACGAGAGCATTATAGGTGTCATCCTAAAATAATCAACTTCTGCAACCAGAAATTTTATCATGGTGAATTGATTATTATGACAAAGGATAAGGGAGAAGAAGATGTTTTATCGGTAGTAAAAACAGTAGTTGGAAATCACGAGCGCAACCATTATAGTCAGCGTCAGATAGATGTTATTAAAAATGAAATTATACCGAAGTATGTTTTGGATCCGGAGGAGACTGGAATTATTGCACCATACAAAAATCAGGTGGAGGCATTGAGTAGAGAAATTACAGATATTGATGCTGCTACAGTTCATAAGTTCCAGGGCAAGGAGAAAGATAATATAATTATATCTACTGTGGAGGATGAAATATCTGATTTTGCAGATGACCCATACTTAATCAATGTTGCTGTATCAAGAGCTAAACATAGGTTGATGCTGGTTGTAACGGGAAATGAACAAGCGAAAGAGCGTAATATAACAGATTTGATTGATTATATTCAATATAATAATTTTGAGGTGGAAGAGAGTAGAATATATTCTATTTTCGATTACCTTTACAAGCAGTATACGGAGGAAAGAAGAGCATACTTGAAGAAACATAAAAAAGTATCAGAATATGATTCGGAAAACCTTATGTATTCATTAATAGAGGATATTATCTCTGATAGCAAGTATTCTGGCTTAGATGTTGTTTGTCATTTTCCGTTGAATATGTTGATTAAAAACCCAGAATTATTAAATGAACAGGAATGTCAGTATGCAATGAATCCTGCTACTCATTTGGATTTTCTGATATACAATAGAATTGGCAAAAAGCCTGTGTTGGCAATAGAAGTTGATGGATATGAATATCATAAAAAAGATACTGTGCAGATTTCAAAAGATTTGCTAAAAAATCATATAATGGAGCTGTATGAAATTCCATTATTGAGGTTAAAAACAAATGGTAGTGGAGAAAAGGGGAAAATTGTAGAGATGCTAGATAAGTTGGTTTGATAGATATAGATTTGGACAAAAATTCGCATGTCGAAAGTATCGTGCTTTTGTCCCGAAAATAACCAAATAGTGTTATCTATGCGAAGGAAAAGTGCCGCTTGATAATATAATATTGCTAAGAGAGCCGTTGCGTACAAGCAGAAAGAGCGCGTGACCTACAAGATGATTAAGGAATATATAGAAGCGAAATATGGCTTCAAGGCACATACTGCATACATCGCAGAGGTGAAGCGGGAGTTGGGCTTGCCGATGTATGATGCTCCAAATGCTGTAGAGGAATTGAAACAGCCTAGGAAACATCCGACAGCAGAGAAAGTGGAAGCGATAAGGGGTGCACTGAGATGTTTTGAAGTAATATAGCTTGTATTGCAAAATATTAGAAAGATTAATAGATAATTTGTAAATGAGAGGATGGCTTTGATATGATGAACGAATTTTTTTATAAGGAAATCAAAGAAATTTTAATTTCAGCAAGAAATCTTATAAATGTCTGAACCTATGGGATATCATGTTTGAAAAGTAGTTAGGCTCGGTAAGAGAAGTTAGCAAGAAATTAATGGAACGGAGGAGGATGGAGGATAAAAAAGGCGGTTCTGACATTGTCGGAAATGAAATTCTCATATATCAAACGGAAGATGGACGTACAAAAATTGACGTTAAATTTGAAGATGAGACCGTTTGGCTTACATAGGCACAATTATGTGAGTTGTATCAGACAAGTAAATCTAATATCAGTGAGCATATAAAGCATATTTTTGAAGAGGAAGAATTGGATGAAGAGTCAGTTGTTCGGAAATTCCGAACAACTGCAGCTGATGGAAAAAGCTATAATACCATCCATTATAATCTTGACATGATTATTTCTCTTGGATATAGAGTGAAATCCAAGATTGCTACAAATTTCCGTCGGTGGGCTACCGAACGATTAAAAGAGTACATGATAAAAGGCTTTACAATGGATGATGAGCGGCTGAAAAATCTGGGTGGCGGTAATTATTGGAAAGAGTTACTAGAGCGTATTCGGGATATCCGCTCATCTGAAAAAGTTATGTACCGACAGGTACTTGACCTTTATGCAACAAGTGTTGATTATGATCCCAAGAGTAGTGAATCTATTGCATTTTTCAAAATGGTACAAAATCACAGGCAATTGAAAAAGCAACAGAAGAATATCGGAAATATCAGGTGCAGAACTTATCGCCGGTTGAAGAAGAATACTTGGAAAGCATTAAAAATATTCACAGTACAGTGAAGAAAAATGGTAAAAAATAACTTTAAAAGTAAATTGTAAAAGACAAGTTTTTGATACATATAGGTTTGGACAATAGCGTTAGGGTTTAGGCTGTGGATTAGATGTCAAGGTTGTGGCACTAGGAGTGTTGTCAGAGTCGACCGCAGTTCAAGCACAGGTAGAATAGTCACTTTGAGATGTTGAAGGAGGGAATCTTATTGAAAAAGAAAAAAGATGAAATAACTATCCGTTCCAGCGCAGCAGAATATCTGACCTATGTTGCCACTGTCGGTGATCAGCAGGACAGCATTGAGATGCGCTATGAGGATGAGAATATATGGTTGACACAGAAGATGATGGCCGCATTATATGACGTGGATGTTCGTACAATCAATGAGCATATTAAGAAGATTTATTCCGATTCAGAGCTTGAGGAAGATTCAACTATCCGGAAATTCCGGATAGTTCAAACCGAAGGTTCTCGTCAGGTTACTCGTGATACGAAACATTATAATCTTCAAATGATTATTGCTGTTGGATTCAAAGTGAACAATGAGCGAGCAGTGCAGTTTCGTAAATGGGCCAATGGAATTGTGAAGGACTACACCATCAAAGGCTGGGTTATGGATGATGAACGCCTGAAAAATGGTGGATCTGTGCTTACGACAGAGTACTTTGACCGTTTGCTTGAGCAGATTCGAGAAATCCGGATTTCTGAGCGTAGATTTTATCAGAAGATAACGGATATCTATGCCACAGCTCTCGATTATGACAGAACTGCGAAAACAACAAAGAAGTTTTTTACAAAGGTGCAGAACGTCACATTCCGATGACAATGGAGGATTGGGCAAAGCGACTGGATCTATTCCTGATGGCTGATGACAGAGAGGTTCTTCAGGATGCAGGCAAAATCACTGCAGAGATTGCCAAGGCAAAAGCTGAGACCGAATTTGAAAAATATCGTGTCATTCAGGACAGATTGTTTATGTCTGACTTTGATAAGTACATGCTGGAATTGGAAGAGAATGTGAAGAAGTAGCAGGATAGCTTCTTTCAATGCTGGATTTTCAGACATAGAAGCATCAAATTTTATATTGAAGTGTACTGGGAGTTGTGGAGAGATGCCTTTTGAAAATGAATTTATTTCATTGACGGATACTGCCGGTATAAGAGCGATGACCCAACGGCAGTTATTCAAAATTGGATGAGAAATCGGGACGATATGGTGGAACAACAGACCTAGAAGCTGTGAAGCTTTGGAAAAGCTATCGTATCATTTAAGCTGGGATATAGTCTGCGGAAAGATAAATTTGGCGTGATAATTGAAGGCTTCTGTGCTAAATGCGGAGAACGGATTGTAAGGTGCTGTGACTGATGAATAGGATAGAAACTGCAAAACAGTGAAAAAATGAGGAATCACCATGATATTAAGTGCAAGCAGAAGAACAGATATTCCGAATTATTATTCGGAATGGTTTATAAACAGAATAAGAGAGGGTTTTTTATATGTGCGTAACCCGATGAATGCACATCAGATAAGCAAAATCAATCTATCACCGGACGTGATAGATTGTATTGTATTTTGGACAAAAAATCCAATCAATATGTTAGAAAAACTAGAAGAACTAAAACCCTACATGTATTATTTTCAATTTACACTGACTGGGTACGGAAGAGATGTGGAACCAAATCTTCCGCACAAGAGGGAAGTACTGATTCCCACATTTCAAAGGTTATCTGAGCAAATTGGAAAAGAGAGGGTGATATGGAGATATGATCCGATATTTCTAAGTGACAGATATACGGTAGAGTATCATATAAAAGCATTTGAGGAGATTGCAGCGAGTCTTGCTGGATATACGGATAAAGTTGTGATTAGTTTTATGGATTTCTACAAAAAAACGATGCGAAATACAAGAACTCTTGCAATTCGGCAGATGACGGCTCAGAAGACGAGAAATCTTGCTGAGAAAATGGCAGAGATTGCTTTAAGATATTCGTTGGATATTGAGACATGTGCTGAGAAAATCAATCTTCAGGAGTTTGGAATTTCAAAAGGGCATTGTATTGATAAAAGGCTGATTGAAAAGCTTTTAGGATGTGAGCTGAGCGGACAGAAAGACAAACATCAGAGAGAATCTTGTGGTTGTTTGGAGAGTGTTGAAGTGGGAACATACAACACGTGTTTCAATGGTTGTAAATATTGCTATGCAAATTTCCATGAAACAAAGGTAAAAGAGAATGGGAGACAATATGATAAAAGTTCACCGCTGTTATGCGGAACACTTACGCAGTATGATAAGATTACGGACAGAAAAATAAAGTCTCTCAAGGACGGACAGTTTTCGCTTTTTAGAGAGTGACGCTCTGTTAAAAATCTAACTATTTTGTTAAATAAACTACTTTTAGCAAAAATAATTACAAGCCTCTCGCTTGATGCTATAATAGTTACTATTACGTTACTACACTACAGTGAGCGTATTTGTAAAACAAAAGAAGGGATGGTAAAAGCAATGAGTAGATTAGAACTTGCGTCGCCTACAAGAGCTGATATTATTATGGAAGAGCTCTATAAGGATTTGGAACGCAGAATTGAATCGAGCCCGCCAGGATTATGTCCGGTTGATATGGCGCGTGCATTTTTGGAACTATGTCATGCACAGACTTGTGGAAAATGTGTACCATGTCGAATCGGTCTTGGACAATTGAATGGTTTCATCAAGGATGTGCTGGATGGAAATGCGACGATGGAGACATTGGATATTATGGAGCAGACAGCGCTTTCTATTATGGAATCGGCGGACTGTGCCATCGGCTATGAGGCGGCTCACACAGTATATAAAGGATTGATCGGTTATCGTGATGACTATGTGGAGCATATAAAAAATGGGCGTTGTACCTGTACATACAGCCAGCCGGTGCCGTGTGTATCGTTATGTCCGGCACATGTGGATGTTCCGGGATATGTAGCGCTTGTCGGAGAGGGGAGATATAAGGATGCAGTTCGTCTGATCCGTAAAGACAATCCGTTTCCGACTACGTGTGGGTTTATCTGTGAGCATCCATGCGAGGCGAGATGCCGTAGAAATATGATGGATGATGCTATTAACATCCGTGGTTTGAAAAGAGTGGCGGCGGATTTTGCAGGTGAGGTGGAACCACCGGCTTGTGCACCGTCCACCGGAAAGCGTATTGCAGTGCTCGGCGGAGGCCCGGGAGGATTAAGTGCGGCATATTATCTGCAGCTTATGGGACATCAGACAACCGTCTATGAGATGCTTCCGAAGCTTGGAGGAATGCTTCGCTACGGAATCCCGAACTATCGTCTGCCAAAAGAACGCCTTGAAGAAGATGTGAATGCTATTTTAAAAACAGGTGTTGAGGTAAAATACGGTTTGAAGATCGGAACAGATATCACGATTCAGCAGCTTCAGAAAGAGTATGATGCAGTGTTAATTACCATTGGAGCAAGTACGGATAAAAAGCTGGGCTTGGAAGGAGAGGATGCAGAAGGGATCTTTTCGGCAGTGCAGTTTTTAAGAAATGTAGGTCAGAATATCATCATGGATCTGACAGGGAAAGAAGTTGCGGTAATCGGAGGCGGTAATGTTACAATGGATGTTGTTCGTACAGCAAAACGTCTTGGTGCGAAGAAAGTCAGTGCCGTATATAGAAGAAGGACTGCCGATATGACAGCGCTTCCGACAGAGATTGAGGGTGCAGTGGCAGAGGGCATTGAGATGCAGACATTAAAGGCACCGGCTTCTTTAGATGTGGATGAAAATCATCACATCAAGGGGATTTACTTGACACCGCAGATGATCAGTGCAATTAAAAATGGCCGCGCAAGTATCAAACCGACCGGTGAGGAAGATGTGTACATTCCTTGTGATGTTTTAGTTGTTGCGGTAGGTCAGAATATAGAGACGAAGCATTTTGAAGAGGCCGGAATTCCGGTAAGCCGCGGAAAGATCGTCACAAAGAGTAATGGTTCTATAGAAAATCTTCCGGGAGTATTTGCGGGTGGAGACTGTGCAAGCGGACCAGCTTCTGTTATCAAAGCGATTGCAGGGGCGAAAGTGGCGGCTGCCAATATTGATGAGTATTTGGGATATCGTCATGAGATTTCCTGTGATGTGGAGATTCCGGAAGCGCATTTAGATGACAGAACTCCTTGCGGCAGAGTGAATTTGACAGAGCGTGAGGCAAGCGAGCGTGTGAAAGACTGGGAAGGCTGTGAGAATTGCATGACAGAAAAAGAGGCAAAGCAGGAAGCAGGTCGCTGTCTGAGATGTGACCATTTCGGATATGGAATCTTTAAAGGAGGCAGAGAAAAAATATGGTAAATCTTACAATAGACGGAAAGCAGATTACTGTAAAAGAGAATACCACGATCATGGAGGCAGCTGCCCAGAATGGGATTCCGATTCCACATCTATGTTATCTGAAAGGAATCAATGAGATTGCAGCCTGTCGTGTCTGTGTGGTGGAGTTGGAAGGAAAAGAAAGACTGATCACCTCGTGTAATAATGTGGCAAAAGATGGGATGGTCATCTACACAAACAGTCCGAAGGTGAGAAGGCATAGAAAAACGAATGTAGAATTGATTCTTTCACAGCATAATTGTGAGTGTGTCACTTGCCCGAGAAGTGGAAACTGTATGCTGCAGACTGTTGCGAATGATTTGAACATTCTTGAAATCCCATACAAGATGCAATTAGAGAAACAGATGTGGAACAAAGAGTTTCCATTGATTCGGGATTCTTCCAAATGTATCAAATGTATGCGTTGTATTCAGGTTTGTGATAAGGTACAGTCATTGCATATCTGGGATGTGGAAGGAACAGGCTCCAGAACAACGGTAAATGTGTCTGGACATAAGACGATTGAAGAGTCTGCCTGTTCGCTCTGTGGTCAGTGTGTTACGCATTGTCCGGTGGGAGCGCTTCGAGAGAGAAATGACACGGAGAAAGTGTGGGAGGCTCTTTCAGATCCAAATAAGATTGTAGTGACACAGGTGGCTCCGGCAGTGCGTACCGCATGGGGAGAAGAATTTGGGCTGCAGCCAAATGAGGCGACAGTGGGCATGATCCTGGATGCACTCAAGAAAATGGGAGCCGATTATGTGTTTGATACCTGCTTCTCAGCGGATCTTACGATTATGGAGGAAGCAACGGAGTTTATTCAGAGATTTACTTCAGGAGAATTAAAAGATCGTCCAATGTTCACTTCGTGTTGTCCTGGATGGGTTCGATTTGCAAAATCCCAGTTCCCTCATATGGTCAAATATCTTTCTTCTGCAAAGTCACCGCAGCAGATGTTTGGTACAGTTATGAAGACGTATTTTGCGCAAAAACTGGGTGTAAGTCCGGAGCAGATTTTCACAGTCTCAATCATGCCGTGCCTGGCAAAAAAAGGAGAGCAGGAGATGGAGTTGTTCCACGGAGAATATGCAGGTAAAGATATTGATGTGGTACTTACGACAAGAGAATTTGTGAAAATGATTCGAGCGGCGCATATTAGTCCAGAGACATTGAAAAATCGAGAAAGTGATCGTCCAATGCAGGAGGGAACAGGAGCTGATGTGATTTTTGGAACGACTGGCGGTGTAATGGAAGCGGCGCTTCGCAGTGCATATTTTTTCCTTAAAGGTGAGAATGCAGCGGCTGATGCATTTCAGGCAGTGAGAGCGGAAGGCTTCAATGCAAACCACGGCGTGCAGGAAGCAGAGTTTCAGATTGATGATATTACCGTGCGGACAGCGGTGGTAAGCGGACTTGGAAATACAAGGGCGCTGATGAAGAAAATCGAGAGAGGCGAAGTACACTATGATTTTGTAGAAGTGATGGCATGTCCGGGCGGATGTGTAGGGGGCGGCGGACAGCCGATCCATGACGGAGAGGAGCGGGCTTTTGAAAGAGGCAAGAGGCTTTATCAGTTAGATGCAGATGCGAAAATCCGTTATTCACATGATAATCCGGATATCAAGCGCCTCTATGAAGAATATTTTGGTGAGCCGAATGAACATAAGGCGCACATGCTGTTACATACAGATCATCTGGAGAGTATGGAACGATATGGAACAGGATATCGGAATTATAGAGAAGAATAAAACATTTGAAGCAGCAGTTAATCTGTAAGATTGACTGCTGCTTGTTTTAGAATGAAGTTTTTGGACGAATGTCTGAGGTGTAAAATATAATGATAAAATCGTTGTAACTATTGACAATACAACAAAAACGTGGTAAATTTGTTGTAATAAAAAATATTACAACAAATTTATTGGGAGGAATGGATATGAATGTTCAGAGATGTTTGGAAATATTACGTGAAATAAAGGATGTTGCGTTTGCCACAGTTGATGAAAAGGGACTTCCTCAAATTCGTATTATTGATGTGATGCTGGTTGAAAATGAGAAACTGTACTTTTGCACCGCAAGAGGAAAAGATTTTTACAGCCAGATTATCAAAAACAGTCAGGTTGCCATTACTGGAATGAATCAAAATTTTCAAATGATCCGGTTAAACGGTAAAGCTGAAAAATTGGAAGAACACAGAAAGTGGATTGACAGAATTTTTGAGGAAAATCCGTCCATGAACACAGTTTATCCTAATGAGAGCAGATATGTACTCGAAGCGTTCTGTATTGAGAATGGTTCTGTTGAGTTTTTTGACTTGGGAAAAGAGCCGATTGTCAGAGAAAGTTTTATGCTCGGAAGTGCAAAGATAGAGGAAAGCGGGTTTCTTATTACAGATGCATGTATTCAATGTGGAAAGTGCGAACATATTTGTCCGCAAAAGTGTATTACAGAGTATAAAATCAATCAGAAACATTGCCTGCATTGTGGATTATGTGCAGAAGAATGTCCTGTAGGAGCAGTTAAAAAAAGGGGGGAATAAAGATGTTACAGAATATGTGGTTGGTCTTTATAGAAAAAAAGGCTTTCTTTTTGAATCTATTATGGGAGCATTTAGAGATTTCTCTTGTTGCTATTGTGATAGCTGTTTTATTCGGTGGCATAGTCGGAATCCTGATCAGTGAATTTCAAAAGACAGCAAAACTGACTTTGGGAATAATAAATTTTTTATATACAATCCCATCTATTTCTATGCTTGGCTTTTTAATTCCTTTTTCAGGGGTTGGAAATGCGACTGCTGTTATTGCACTGACGGTTTACGCTCTTTTGCCGATGGTAAGAAATACTCACACCGGAATAGCAAATGTTGACCTTGCTATTTTAGAGGCGGCAAAAGGTATGGGAAGTACAAGAATGCAGATTCTTTTCAAGATAAAACTGCCGCTTGCGATGCCGGTTATTTTCTCCGGAATTCGCAATATGGTTACAATGACAATCGCCCTTGCAGGTATAGCTTCGTTCATCGGTGCAGGAGGTTTGGGTGTTGCGATTTACAGAGGTATCACGACAAACAACGCTGCAATGACTATGGTTGGCAGCTTACTCATTGCTCTGCTTGCATTGATCATGGATTTTCTGCTTGGTTTTTTTGAAAAACGAATCAGCAGCCGCAGCGCAAAAGCGAAAAAGGCAAATCGTATAATAGCAATTGTCGTATGTTTACTTTGCCTGTGCCTGACGATTGGCACAATATTTCCTGTTAATAAACAGGATACAATACATATTGCGACAAAGCCGATGACAGAACAATATGTGTTGGGGGAAATGTTGGACATTCTGATCGAACAGGATACCGATTTAAATGTGGAGTTAACACAAGGCGTCGGCGGAGGCACGTCGAATATTGAGCCTACAATGGAAAGCGGTGAATTTGATATTTATCCAGAATATACAGGGACAGCTTGGAATATGGTTTTGAAAAAAGACAGTTTGTATACGGAAGACTTGTTTAAAACAATGCAGGATGAATATAAAAATTCGCTCGGTATGCAATGGGTTGGAATGTACGGTTTTAACAATACCTATGGTTTGGTGGTGCGCCGTGAGATTGCGGAAAAATACAATATTAAAACCTATTCAGACTTGAAAGCTATCTCGAATCAGCTTGTGTTCGGAGCAGAATATGATTTCTTTGAGCGGGAAGATGGATATGATGCTCTTTGTGACGCTTATGGTTTCACATTCAAAAAGACCATGGACATGGATATTGGATTGAAATATCAGGCAATCAATGAAGGGGAAATTGATGTAATGGTCATTTTTACGACAGACGGACAGTTAAGCGTTTCAGATGTTACTGTTTTAGAGGATGATAAAAATTTTTATCCGTCCTATCTGTGCGGAAATGTGATTCGTTCTGAAGTTTTAGAAGAACATCCTGAATTGGCGGAAATATTTAACAAGCTTACAGGGGTTATTTCAGATAAAGATATGGCACAAATGAATTACGCTGTCGAGAGCGAGGGAAAAGAGCCAAGAGAAGTAGCCGAAACGTTTTTGCGAAATGCAAATCTTTTGAAATGAGGTGACAAGAAATGAACACAGCAATTGAATTTAAAAATATCAAAAAAGTATATGGGAACAAAGTTGTTTTGGAAAGATTCAACTTTTCTGTTGCAAAGGGTGAATTTGTTACGATCATCGGTTCTTCCGGATGCGGAAAAACAACGGTTTTAAAAATGATAAATGGTCTTATCGAGCCGACAAGCGGTGATATTTTTGTAGACGGAAGCAATATTCTGGATAAAAACTTGACAGAGCTGCGGCGCAATATCGGATATGCAATTCAGGGGAGCGTTTTGTTCCCGCATATGACAGTAGAACAGAATATTTCTTATGTTCCGAATCTCATCAACAAGAAAAATAAGGAAAAGACCAAGCTTGCAGTTTCCAAATGGATGAAACTGGTTGGTCTTGACGAAGAGTTGAAAGAGCGCTATCCGATTGCGCTGTCAGGAGGACAGCAGCAGAGGGTTGGAATAGCAAGAGCACTGGCGGCATCCCCTGAGATTCTGCTGATGGACGAGCCTTTCGGTGCGGTTGATGAAATTACTCGTGGACAGTTGCAGATTGAGCTGAAACAAATCCATAAAAAAACGGGAATCACCGTTTTGTTTGTCACTCACGATATTTCGGAAGCGCTGAAACTTGGCACAAAGGTGCTTGTTATGGATAAAGGTCAGGTGCAGCAGTATGCAAATCCGGAAGACCTTTTGCGTAATCCAAATACAGATTTTGTAAAACAGCTAGTAGAAAAAGAGAGACGTACCTGCTATTTGCCTGATGAACGCTTAGAAGATTGTGAGTATAGCGGAGCAGGGAATAAGTAGTTCGGATGAGGCGGTGAAGAGATTTATAAATATTTTGATAAAAGTGGGTACAGCATGAGAAAACTGTGCTAAAATAGAAGCAAGATAAGCTGTTTTCCGAGTGATAAATATGTTAAAAAGTAAGGAGATGATTTTTATGAACAATAAGTATGTGGGAACAGAGACAGAAAAAAATTTAAGAAGTGCTTTTTCAGGAGAGTCGGAGGCGAGAAATAAATACACTTATTTCGCTTCCGTAGCAAAAAAAGAAGGTTATGAGCAGATTGCTGCATTATTCCAAAAGACGGCGGATAATGAAAAAGAGCATGCGAAGATGTGGTTTAAAGAATTAAACGGAATCGGAAATACGGCAGATAATCTGAAAGCAGCCGCAGAAGGTGAAAATTACGAGTGGACAGATATGTATGAGGGATTTGCGAAGACAGCAGAAGAGGAAGGATTTCCGGAACTGGCAGCAAAATTTCGCCTTGTAGCCGAGATTGAGAAGCATCACGAGGAACGGTATAGAGCATTATTGAAGAATGTCGAGACGGCAGCTGTGTTTGAAAAAAGTGAAGTGAAAGTATGGGAGTGCAGAAACTGTGGTCATCTTGTAGTGGGAACAAAAGCACCGGAAGTTTGTCCAACATGTGCTCATCCTCAGAGCTATTTTGAAGTTCGGGCTGAAAATTATTAAAATGAAACAGAAAACGGCTTATCTGCTTTAAATAAGGAATGTATGCGAACAAAAAACTTGACAATACTTTCTCATAGGTATATCATGTTTGACGTAAGGACAAAGAGGTCTTGAAAACAGAGTGTAACAGATGTTTTCATGGTATCTTTGTCTTATTCTATTTTATTTGACAGGTCAAAGTAGGAGGAAAGATGAGAACAGATATTTACCAGTCGCCACTATGTGGCAGATATGCAAGTTATGAGATGCAAAATATTTTTTCGGCAGACCAGAAGTTTTCTATGTGGAGAAAATTATGGGTAGCACTCGCAGAGAGCGAAAAAGAATTAGGGTTGCCGATCACAGAAGAACAGATTGAGGAAATGAAGTCACAGATTCATAATATTGATTATGAAGCTGCGAAAAAGTACGAATTAGAACTTCGCCATGATGTGATGGCGCATGTGCATGCGTTTGGAGATGCATGTCCGAATGCGGCTGGAATTATCCATCTCGGAGCAACTTCCTGCTATGTTGGAGATAATACAGACATTATTTTAATGCATACAGCATTAAAGAGAGTGCGCGTGCTTTTAGTCAATGCGATAGACGCACTCAGCAAGTTCGCGGAACAATACAAATCACTGCCAACACTTGCATATACACATTTTCAGGCAGCACAGCCTACAACAGTCGGAAAGAGAGCATGCCTTTGGCTGAATGACCTGTTGTTTGATCTGGAGCAGTTGGACTTTCAATTAGATAGTATGAGACTGCTTGGATGCAAAGGAACAACAGGAACCGGAGCAAGCTTTTTAGAGCTTTTTGACGGAGATGAGAAAAAAGTAGAATTATTAGAACAGAAGATTGCAGAAAAGATAGGATTTTCGAAATGCCAGAGTGTAAGTGGACAAACGTATACACGTAAAGTAGATTTTGCTGTCTTACAGGTGCTTTCAGGAATTGCCCAAAGTGTATCTAAGTTTTCAAGTGACATCAGACTTTTGAGTCATTTAAAAGAGGTGGATGAACCGTTTGAGGAGAAGCAGATCGGTTCTTCTGCGATGGCATATAAGAGAAATCCAATGAGAAGTGAGAGAATGGCTTCTTTGGCACGCTATGTGATCTGTGACCTGCAGAATACCGCAGTGACAGCCTCTGCACAGTGGTTCGAGAGAACATTGG
Source organism: Faecalimonas sp. LCP19S3_D12 (assembly GCF_052121495.1). Taxonomy (GTDB): domain Bacteria; phylum Bacillota; class Clostridia; order Lachnospirales; family Lachnospiraceae; genus Faecalimonas. The sequence continues at coordinate 22,820 of NZ_JBQKED010000034.1, forward strand.
ATGACTCGGCTAACAAACGTTTATCTGTACCGGAAGCATTTCTCGCGGTAGATGCAATTTTGAATTTGTATATCAATGTAGTGCGTGGTATGAAAGTATATCCGGCTGTGATCAGACAGCATTTGGAAGAGGAACTTCCGTTTATGGCAACGGAGAATATTATGATGTATTGCGTGAAGAATAAAAACGGAGACAGACAGGTTCTGCATGAGGCAATTCGCCAGCATTCCGTGAAGGCTGCAGAACAGGTGAAATTGTATGGAAAGAAGAATGATTTGTTGGACAGAATCAAAGCCGACGACACATTTGCGCTTTCTGATGAAGAGATTGAGATGTTGATGCAGCCGGAGACATTTACCGGAATGGCTGCACATCAATGCGACAAATTTTTAAAAGAGATTGTGGCACCGGTGCTGGAACAGTCTAAAGATGAACCAAGTGTTACAGCGGATATTAATGTCTGAAAGGAGTTTGAAATATGTTAACAGCGATTGTAGGTACGAACTGGGGCGATGAAGGAAAGGGAAGAATGGTAGACCTTCTGAGCGAGGATTATGACGTAGTTGTTCGTTATCAAGGTGGAAATAATGCGGGTCATACAGTGATCAACGAAAAAGGAAAATTTATTATGAACCTGATGCCGTCAGGGATTTGCCGTGAGGATACGGTGAATATTTTAGGACCAGGAGTGGTAATTGATCTGGAACATTTATACGGAGAGGTACAAAAACTGGAGGAAGCAGGTGTTTCTGTAACTCCAAAGAATTTAAAAATCAGTGACAGAGCAACGATTTGTATGCCATATCACAAGCTTTTAGACTGTCTGGAGGAAGATCGTCTGGCAGATAAAAAGTTTGGTTCTACACGTCGTGGAATCTCTCCGGTATATGCGGACAAATATATGAAAAAAGCGTTCCGCATGGGAGATCTGCTTCACATGGATACATTGAAGAAAAGACTTGCAGATGTGCTTGAATGGAAGAATCTGACTGTGGAAGGCGGATATAAAAATGCGCCGGTTCAGGCGGACGAGATGTTTGCATGGCTTGAAAAATACGGTACATTTTTTGCATCATTTGTATGCAACACAACAGAGTATCTTTCAGATGCAATGAATGATGGAAAATCAATTATTTTTGAAGCACAGCTCGGAGCGCTTCGTGATATTGATTTTGGTATTTATCCATATACATCAGCGTCCACAACATTGGCAGCATATGCACCGATTGGAGCAGGCGCACCATTTGCAAAATTAGATGAGAGCATTGGTATTATGAAAGCGTACTCAAGTTGTGTAGGTGAAGGACCATTTACATGTGAGATGTTTGGAGAAGAAGCAGAGGCTCTTCGTATGGCAGGCGGTGAGTATGGTGCAGCAACAGGAAGACCAAGAAGAGTCGGTGGATTTGATGTGGTTGCTTCCCGTTATGGTGCGAAGATGCAGGGATGCACATATGTTGCATTGACAAAGTTAGATGTGCTTTCTTATATGGATGAGATTCCGGTTTGTACGGCTTATGAGTTGAACGGAGAAGTGATTCATACATTCCCTTCTGACATTGATTCATTGAATGCAGCAAAGCCTGTATATGAATATATGAAAGGCTTTAAGTGCGATATCAGTGGCTGCCGTACAAAAGAAGATTTGCCAAAAGAGGCGCTTGAGTATATCCAATACATTGAAAAAGTGATTGAGTGTCCGGTAAAATATGTTTCTGTAGGAGCAGAGCGTGACGCATATATTAAAACGTTCTAATTTTTAGATGAAAAGTTGTTTGTCTTATGAGCAGATGAACAACTTTTTTATTTTTGTGCGATAACCGGTGGAAGTCAATTAAGAAAACAAGTATAATAAAGGAATGTAAAGTGTAAAATAATAAATTAAATGATGAGAGGTATGTTTTGAATAAGAAAGAGAAAGAACAAAGACATGTTATTAAAGAGGTGTATCCGGATTCAATCGCAGAGGAGTTGGAGATTGAAGCCGGGGATGTGCTCCTTGCAATCAACGATCGGGCGATACAGGATGTCTTTGACTACAGATATTTGATAAAAAATGAATATATTGAGGTGTTGGTCGAAAAACAGGATGGGGAAGAATGGCTTCTGGAGATTGACAAAGATTATGATGAAGATCTTGGAATTGAATTCGAGAATGGGCTTATGAGCGAATACCGTACCTGCAGCAATAAGTGTATTTTCTGCTTTATTGATCAGATGCCGCCGGGAATGCGCGAGACACTTTATTTTAAAGATGACGACTCCAGACTGTCCTTTTTGCAGGGAAACTATATCACGTTGACAAATATGAAGCTGCCTGATATTGAACGTATCATACAGATGCATTTGGCGCCGATCAATATATCCGTGCAGACTACTAATCCGGAATTGCGATGTAAGATGCTGCATAATCGTTTTGCGGGAGAGAAACTGAAATTTTTAGATATCCTATATGAAAACCATATCGAGATGAATGGTCAGGTTGTTGTATGTAAGAATGTCAATGACGGGAAAGAGCTGGAGCGGACGATCGACGATCTCTCAAAATTTCTTCCGTTTATGAGAAGTGTGTCTGCGGTGCCGGCAGGAATTACAAAGTACCGAGAAGGCCTGTATCCGCTTGAGCTATTTACGAAAGAAGAAGCAGGGCAGGTGATCGATATGATCGAGAGCCGCCAAAAGAAATATTATGAGGAATTCGGTCTGCATTTTATTCATGCCAGTGATGAATGGTATATTCTGGCGGGACGGGAATTTCCGGAGGAAGAACGCTATGACGGATATATTCAGCTGGAGAATGGTGTCGGAATGATGCGTCTTTTGATCAATGAATTTCAGGAAGCATTAGAGCAGCTTCGAAGAAGTCAGGAATATGAACAGATGAAGAAATCATTTTCAAGAACGGTTACAATTGCCACAGGTAAACTGACCTACCAGACAATCAGTAAGTTTGCTCAGACATTGATGGAAGAATTTCCGGGACTTACCGTTCATGTATATGCGATTCGGAATGATTTCTTTGGTGAGACGATTACCGTGTCAGGACTGATTACCGGTCAGGATTTGATCGGTCAACTGAAAGAAAAGAAAGAAAGCGGCGTGAAACTTGGTGATACGCTTCTGATTCCAGGCAACATGTTAAGAAGCGGTGAACAGGTATTTTTGGACGATCTGACAGTGGAAGATGCAAGGCGGGCACTTGAGATGGAGGTGACCGCAGTGGAATCAGGTGGACAAGATCTGATCGATGCGATATTGAATGTGGATTATGCTATGGAAAGAGAAAATGATAATTTTGTCTATATACAGGCATATAAAAAAGATGAAAAGTAATAAAAAGTTGGGGAATTCTCCTGTGAAGAAATGAAATCACAGGAGAATTTTTTTTGCATTAGAAAATATCATAGAAGGATATTGGAAACACTAAATAAATTTAAAATTATATTTTACTGTATTGTAATTCGAAAATAAAAATGATATAGTTTGTATATATAAAAATAAAGTTTGAATGAAGGTGAGGAAATGTCATTTACAGAAGAAAAACGAGAATGGATTAAAAAGTATATGTTAGAGAAGATTCGTCAGGACGATGGCGCGTATGCCCAGAAAACGATGGAAAACTTTGAGGTCTCTATTACGACTGTAAAAAGATATCTGAAAGAGTGTGTGGAACAAAAAATCATCGTTCCGAATGCGGATAAAGAATGTGGATATTGCTTGATTACCGTGGAAGAAGAGTGGGAAGTGGACAATGTTGAAGACTTGGAAGAAGATACATTTTACTTTGACAAAGTATCCCCGATTTTAAATGATCTTTCCGAGAATTCCAGAAAGATTTGGTACTATGCGTTTACAGAGATGATGAATAATGCAATTGAACATGCGAAGGCAAAAAGAATCTGTTGTAAGGTGAAGAAAGATGTACTGTATACAGAAATTTCCATTGCAGATGACGGGATTGGAATTTTTAACAGTATTCGACAATATGCCGATCAGCAGCTTCATATCAAGATGGACACGGCACAGGCAAGGATGGAATTGTATAAAGGAAAATTCACAACGAGTCCAGAGAGTCATTCCGGAGAGGGGATCTTTTTTACTTCCAAGATGCTGGCGCAATTTGCCTTGTGGTCAGAAGATGTGGTGTATAGTAATCGGTGTGATGATGAAGCAAAATTTATAAGAAGTCATTTAATTGCTTATTATACAAAATTGAATCATATTGGAACGATGGTACAGATGAAATTGGAAAATGATACGAAGCGGACGGCGCGAGAAGTGTTTGATATGTTTGCGCCTCTTGGGGAAGGGGTTGTAAAGACTCTGATTCCAATGAAAGAATTTTGTCGTCAGGGCGAACCGGTTGCAAGATCACAGGCGAGAAGAATTGTGAGTCGCTTGGAAGAATTTAAAGAAGTGATTTTTGATTTTTCGGAAATTGATTTTATGGGGCAAGGATTTGCCGATGAGATATTTAGAGTGTTTCAGAATCGTCATCCGGATATTGTGTTGACTGTAAATAATGCGAATGAGGAGGTCGCAGGGATGATACAACATGTAAAAAGCAACGGAAACCACTAGTTTTTGTGATTCCCGCTGCTGATGTATTAGATGAGATGTGTGCTCTCTAATTTCTCTGTAAAAGCGTCATTAAGTCGGATGACTGGCTTACGAAGTACAAGTCCAAGAAGTAATGCCGGTATCAGGAAGAGAGCAAGTGTACCAAGTTCTTTCCAATAAGTGTTTCCGTAGAATCCGGCGATACATTCGCGCATGGCATTCATGCTGTGAGTAAATGGAAGCAGCGGATATACTTTCTGGAAAAATTCCGGTGCAACTTCAATTGGGAAGGTTCCACCACTTCCTGCAACTTGCATAACAAGCAGAACAACACAGATTGCTTTTCCGATATCTCCGAATGAAACAGTCAAAGCATAGATGATGCTCACATAGACAATACTTGTGAACCATCCGGCAAGGAGAAATAAAAATGGGTGTTCACATTGAATTTGCAAATAGAACAAATCTCCAAGACAAATGAGTCCGCTCTGTAAAAGTCCGACACCCAGTAAAAGGATACTACGTCCGATATACAACTGGTGGGCTTTCGGATTTCTGAGCTTGGAAACGGTACTTTCCGCTACAGTTACTTTTAGCATGGCAACTAATACAATGCCTCCGACCCAAATTGCAAGTGTTGAGTAAAACGGTGCCATGGAAGAACCGTAGTTGCTGATTGGGTAAATAGCATGCTCTGACAGACTGACAGGAGAGGCAAGGAAAGCAGAGACGCTTTCGGAACCTTCTGACAGCAGAGAGGTCAGAATAGCCATGCCGTCGCTTCCGGAGAATGTCATAGTCTGAGAAGCAGAACTTAGCTTTTCGGAAAGATCCGAAAGTAATGAGGCTGATTCATTTAGTGTGCTGTGTACTTCTGACAAATTTGAAGCTGATTTATCAGATGCTTTGGAGATGTTAGATACACTGTTATTTAGCTGCTGTAATAATGTTGAGACAGAAGAGCCGGTATTATCAACATTGTTTGCTAAGCTGTCAAGTTCATCTTTTACATTTGCTTCAAAACTATTTTTGACATCTGTAATCGATTGAACGCTGTCGGCAATCAGACGATCGACATCTGCTTTTAAAGCGGTGGCATCTTGGGTAGTGCCGGTGATTTGCGATTGTGCAGAATCTAGTTCATTTTTGATAGATGTCTGATGTTCGATTGCTTCAGCAATACGCCGATTGATTGCATCTACAGAAGGAGTCAGAACAGGATAAGACTCTTTGAGTGCAGTCAATGAATCGGATAGGGAAGTATAGCCGTCTATAAGCTTTTGCACCCGGTCTCCGACAGAGGAAAGTGCTGATGCAGTTGTATCACTGTCAGAAGAAAAAGAACTAAGAGCAGAGTCTAAAGCGTCTGAGACAGCTGTATAAAACTTTTTGTTGTCTGCCAATGCCTGATTGACAGCGGTGGTAGTTCCGGTAATTGCAGAAGTGAGAGAACTGATGCCATCTCCTGCATCGTTCAGTGCATTCAGGCTGTCCTGTGTTCCGTTTCCGGATTGTTCGAGAAACTCAGAAGTCGTATCGAGCATAAGGGAAGCGGCGTCTGACATATCTGAAAATGCTTGTACAGTGCCGGCGGCAGAGGATAAATCCTGTGAGATATTTGCAAGCGATGCCGCAAGGTTATCTGTTAGCGTTTTGTCTCCAGATTGCTTAGAGATATCAGCAACATACTGGAATGCTTCTAAGGCAGTCTTAGAAATAGTCTCTGTAAAGGTACTGTTTACCTGTTGTTGTACAGCAGTTGCCCCCTTGTCCGTTATCTTTGGAGCAATTGCATTTTCCTTTTCGTTGATATAGTAAGTGATCTTAGGATGTGTGACATCAGGAGAAAAAAGACTCATCATGTCCTGACTAAAATCTTTTGGAATCACTAATGCTGCATAGTAACGTCCTGACTTGACTCCTTTTTTAGCATCCTTGGCATTTGTGAAAACCCAATTGAGTTGTGTATTTTCATGCAATTCAGATAGAATCTGATCACCTAAGTTTAGTTTGACCGGAATCAGTTCACCGTCGTATCCTTTATCCTGGCTGGCTATAGCAACTTTCAAGTCCCCTGTATTTCCATATGGATCCCAGCTTGCAGCAATGTTGAACCACGCATAGAGGGAAGGAACAATGGTAATTCCGAGAATAACAATCAACGCAATGACGTTTTTACGGATTTTCTTGATGTCGTGATAAAAAATCTGAAATATATTCTTCATAGTCTTAATCCTCCTCCTTTTTGCGGAATGATTCCAGCATTTCATTGAAAGACATACCTGCGAGTTTCTGTTGATTGGCAAATGCGCTGTGGAGATATTCCACTATAATAAGCCATGTTGCAATCAAAATGATGGATAGAATCCAAAGAACAAGGCATACGAGTTTGGAGTCCAGACTGAACATCAAAATCAGGAAAATTAGAGGAACAATCAAAATAGCAAGGAACCCAATTTTTATCATTTTCTGATAGTTCTTTTCAAATGCCTGTGCTTTGGAAGCGGTTTGTATCTGCAATTCTTCCTGTGACAACGAAGCAGAAAGAAGCATAGAAAGTTGTATCTTTTTTCCTACCACTTCAGTTGGTGTTTCGCCGATCATCAATTCCGTCTCGGCTAATTTTTGATCAAACAGTCGGTTGAGCCCAGATAAAAGAGGTCTGATACCAAGTCCGATCAAAAGGGAGATTGGCACATACAGTAGTAAAATGAGCAGATTATGTATATAAGTGCTGCCGTACATTCCAGCAATACATTCTCTCATTGCAGTGACACCATAAGTAAATGGGAGCAACGGATGCAGATTTTGGAAGAAGGCAGGGGTCATCTCGATTGGATAGGTTCCAGAGGAACCTGGAATTTGCAGAATTACCAGTATGACACACAATGCTTTTCCGATATGTTTGAATGTAAGGGAAAGAGCATAAATAATATTTACATATACGAAAGAGCAGACTGCTCCCGTCAGTATTAATGCTGCCGGATTAGTACATTGTACACCCGGAAGGAAAATGTCGCCGGCAGTGACGATAATTCCCTGTACGACGCCTACAGTTGCATACAAAAGCCAACGTCCGAAGTAAAGAGAAGCAGATCCATAATTGCGCATGGAGTGATCTTTGTCTACTTCCATTTTAAAGATGGCAATCAGTACGATTCCGCCTACCCAAATAGCGAGATTCGTATAGAACGGTGTCATGGAAGAACCGTAATTTTTTACCGGATACAGTCGTTCTGTCTGAATCTCTACAGGAGAAGACATGAAGGAAGCGACAGACTTGTCATCGACCCCTTCTAATGAGAGCAGTGTCTGAAAAGCATCAGAACTTGCCAGTGCATTGATATCTGTCTGGATGGTATCAATGTGCCCCTGAACATCCTGCAGAGCGGTTTTTGTGCCGTCAAGTGCTTCGTTTGTACTCTTAAGGCTCTTTTCAAGTTGTGCCAGAATTCCATTCATTTGATCTGCTGTGGCAGGAAAACCATTTAGAAGTCCTGTCAGTTCACCGGTTACAGAAGAAAACAGATCTAAAGTCTGATTTAGCTGAGGAAGTATATTCTGATCTAGTGTAGAACGGAAGGTATGAAGGCTGTCGATGCTGTCAGAAGCAATTCCGGCAATCTCTTTTCGGGAAGTAGATGCAGTTGAAATAGCATCTGAAATACCTTTGTTTCCGACAGTCAAGGAATCTACCAATTCCTGATTACGCTGATTTTGTGCTTGAAGTTTTTGGATACTTTCCGTAATCTTGTCAGGTAAGAAAGAGCTGAGTTCTTCCAAATCAGCTAAAATCTTTCCGTTTAACTCGGTAACAGAATTTGCGGCATCTAAAGCATTTCCAATAGAGTTATTGACAGATTGTGTTTTGGATTCCAGATTGTCAAGTCCCGAAGAAATAGAACTGCTTGCTTGCTCAAGGAGGTTTTCCCCTTGTGAAACAGAACCAGAGAGAGCGGAAGAAAAATCTCCAGCTGCACTTCTGGCGTCCTTTAGGGTTGAGATAGAGTTTTCAAGTGCGGAAGCACCTGATGTCGCTGAATTTTTTAAAGATTCTGAAGTCTTGGCAGCGTTTGCAATGGAAGACTGTGTACTGGCAGTATCGGAAGAAAAGGTCTGGAGAAGCTTTTCGTAGGACGCAAGGTTGTTTTCAGTCTTATTGAGCATTGCAATTACATTGGAATTTACTGTCCCAAGTGTATTGGACAGCTTTCCGGCAGATTCTTTAAGTACGGAGGAGACAGACTCCGATGCCACAGCGGAAAAGGTGCTGTTTATCTCTTCCTGAATCGTGCTGGCACCACTACTTGTTATTTTTGGTGCGATCGCATTTGCTTTTTCGTTGATATAATAGTCTAGTTCCGGAGTTTTTAAATTTCCGGATAAGATACTAAGCAGAGAACTGCTGAAATCTTTCGGGATGACAATGGCAGCATAATATTTGCCTGATTTAACTCCGTCTACTGCTTTTTTCTCAGAGGTAAATACCCAGCCGAGTTGTTTGTTTTCTTTCAGATTATCTAAGATTTCCAGCCCGGCATTAATTGTGATATCTTGATCAGTTGCCTGTGTGTCATTGTTGGCAACTGCAATTTTGATACCGGATGTACTGCCATATGGATCGATATTGGCTGCAATATTGAACCATGCATAGAGCGATGGCAGTAGGCAGACGCCTATCGTAACAAGAATTGCGGCCCGATTATGCATAAGTCTTGATAAGTCGCGTCGGAAAATTCGAAATGATTTTTTCATAAAATACAAGCCTCTTTTCTAAAAATATTCTAGTAAATAGATACCATGTTGATTTTTTTAACAAAAAGTATTATATTAATGAAAAAATCGATTTACAACCATTAATAATTAAGGGAAATGTTGAATTATAGACAGATATGAAAAAAATGTTGGGATACATATAAAATTATATAAAATAAGGAAAGGAAAGAAGAAAATGGATCGCAGAGTCAGAAAGACAAAAAGCCAGTTGAGAGCGGGATTGGCACAGTTGATGAGGGAGAAGAGTATTCGAGAAATTACGGTGAAAGAGTTGGTTGATAAAGTGGATATTAATCGTTCAACCTTTTATCTCCATTATTCTGATATTCCAGGAATGCTCAAAGAGATAGAAGATGAGATTTTAGAAGAGATGGGGAGAGCAATTCAGGAGCATCCGATTGAGGAAGGAGAAAAAAGTATTTATTTTTTTATGCAGGATATGTTCCGGGTGCTGGCAGCAAACAGGGAAATTGGCTGTGCGCTTGTGGGTCCTCACGGGGATATTGCGTTTGTGAGACGAATTGAAAACTTTTTGGAACAATATAGTCGGCATGTGCGAGGAGATATGCTGCCTGAGCAGCTTGCTGAGATGAAGTATTTTTACTCATTTTGCTGGAATGGATGTCTGGGATTTGTGAAAACATGGCTGGAAGAAGGCGAGGATAAATCTCCGGAAGATGCGGCAAAATTAATGTTTCAGATGGTGACCAGTTCCATGCGTGCATTTTTTGATAACGTAGGTGGGAAAACATCAACCGAAAATATTTAGAGAACATGCATAAAAACAGAAAGATAAAACTGTGTAAAATCAATAAAAATGAAAAAGGGTATGGACAAATAGGGACCGGACTGTTATTCTAATTATAGATATTAAGTTTGTTATTACGTGAGGGTAAGCAAGACTGTTTATAATACTTTAGAGAGCGGTATTATAAGCAGTTTTTTTATTCTATAGGAGGGAGCACGCAGATTGAAGATTCTTAGAGTTTTGAACACAAACTCCGTTGTGACAATCGATGAAAAGAAAAGAGAAGTGATTATCACAGGTCCCGGGATTGGGTTTAAAAAGAAAAAAGGTGAGTGTATAGACGATACTCTGATTGATAAGATATATTGCCTGGAAGATCATGACAAGAATCACACATTGCAGGAAATTGTTAAGGCGATATCGGAACGATACCTTGAAATTGTAGGAAAAGTAGTGCAGGCAGCAAAAACGGAGTACCATCTGAAGATAAATGAAGTGTTGTATATCACACTGACAGACCATATTAATTCGGTGATTGAAAGGCATGCCGAAGGTATTCATCTAAAGAATATGATAAAGATGGATATTCAGAAATTCTATCCGAAAGAATATGAACTGGGAGAAAGAACTGTAAAGTGGATACAGGAAGAGACAGGAATTTCACTGGAAAATGATGAGGCAGCTTTTATTGCTATGCATATTGTTTCTTCAGAGATGGAAAGTAGTGACACACCGGTTGTGAGAAAGATTGTGGAATTGATAAATGCAATTATGCAGATTGTCAGAATTCATTTCAAAATAGAGTTTGATGAAACTTCAGTTTCTTATCAGAGATTTCTCACACATTTAAAATTCTTTTCAGCAAGAATTTTTAGTGGAAAAACATATAAAGATAGTATGCATGAGATTTATGATGTTATGGTAGAACAGAATGCATACGCATATAAAGGTGTGGAGAAAGTGTCCACGCTGATCAAAAAACAATATGATTATACGTTGAGTATTGATGAACAATTATATTTGTTGATTCATATAAAACGAATACTAGATGAACAATAGAATAAAATTATTAAGGTTTGTTATTATTCAGTTAAGCAAGACTTGATCATAAAAAGAGGCTATCCCGGGAAATGGCGTCTTTTTGTGGTCGAGTCTTTTTTATATTAAAACCAATAAGCAATGAAGAGAGGGAAAAAGTATGGATTACGAAAGCGTAGCAAAGAAAATTTTACAACGTGTAGGTGGAGCAGAAAATGTCACCGGACTGGTACACTGCATGACCAGACTTCGTTTTAATTTGAAAGACGAGTCCATCGTAGATGATGAGGCAGTCAAAAAGACAAAAGGTGTTATGGGGGTTATGAAGAAAGGAGGACAATATCAGATCATCATAGGAAATGATGTGGGATATGTCTATGAAGAATTGAACAAATTGGGGAACTTTTCAAATCGAGTACCGAAAAAGAAGGAAAACAGCACTGAGAAGAAAAATATTTTAACCATGTTAATGGATACGATTTCAGGAATTATGACTCCTGTCATTCCGGCGATCATCGGAGCTGCGATGATCAAAGTGCTTTTGACATTGCTGCCAATGATTGGAGTGCTAAATACAAGTGGGGATACGTACCAACTCTTGAATGTGATAGGGGATGGCGCATTCTTCTTCATGCCGGTTCTCATTGCAGTGTCTGCATCTAAAAAATTTGGCACGAATGTATATTATGCGGCAAGTATTGCATTGATTATGCTGCATCCTAATTTCATCAGTATGATGACAACCGCGCACGATGCAAATGAGACAATTCGATTTTTAGGCTTTATACCGGTGACATACGCAACCTATTCTTATTCGGTCATTCCGATTATTTTAGCAGTGTGGTCACTGAAATATGTAGAAAAATTTGTGGATAAAATCACACCGGTCATTACGAAAAACTTTTTAAAACCAATGCTTGTCGTATTGATAGAGGCACCGATTGCATTGATCATATTAGGACCACTTGGTGCTATTTGCGGAAATGTTTTATCAGATGTGGTTTATTTCATTCATGATAAATTAGGCTTTATTGCGGTCGGACTCGTTGCAGGTATTTATCCGTTTGTAGTCATGGCAGGAATGCATCATGCATTTACACCGATTAAACTTGGTATGATCGCAACAACAGGATATGAGAATTTTATTTGTATTGGAGAACTTTGTTCAAATATGGCACAGGGAGCAGCATCGCTTGCAGTTGCCATCAAAAGTAAAAATAAAGATTTTAAACAAATTGCAGGTTCCTCTGCATTTTCAGCACTTCTTGCGGGAATTACAGAACCGGCTCTTTACGGAGTAACCTTGCGATTGAAACGACCAATGCTTGGAGCATGTATCGGGGCTGTGGCAGGTGGTTTGTTTGGAGGATTCTTCCAATTGAAATGCTTTGGAATTGCCACACCTGCAATTGTAACGATTGTTCAATATGTGGAAGAAAGCCGTCCGATGAGTCTTTTGATTGCAGCGCTCACAATCTTGATCACAGTGATAGTTGCATTTATTGCTACTATGTTAATCGGGTTTGAAGATGTTGTAGATGAAGATGACGAAGAAGAGTATTTCGAGGAAGTAAAAGAAGAACCAGAGTTGATAGATGGCGAAGACATTACAGTCTTAAACCCATTAGCAGGAGAAATTGTTTCGTTAAATCAAGTGAAGGATGCAACTTTTTCACAGGAAATTTTAGGAAAAGGGGTTGCGGTCATTCCGGCTGAAGGCGTTGTATATGCGCCATTTGACGGTAAAGTAGATATGATGTTTGAAACTGGTCATGCAGTAGGTTTAACGAGTGATAAAGGTGTGGAGCTTCTGATCCATGTTGGTATTGATACTGTGAACTTAAAAGGTCAGTATTTTCATCCGATGAAAAAGACAGGCGATGAGGTGAAAAAAGGAGATGTGCTTCTTACTTTTGAAAAGGAGAAAATAGAGCAGGAGTATGATCTTATGACACCGGTGATTATTTCAAATACAAACCGATATCGAGAAATAAAAGCTGTAAAAACAGGAAAAGCAAACGTGTTAGATTCAATTTTGACAATCAGATAGTAAGTGTGAGAGGAGAAAAATGATGGAACAGATCGAAAAAACAGCATTTCCAAAAGACTTTTTATGGGGAAGTGCCTCAGCAGCATATCAGATTGAGGGGGCATATGCGGAAGATGGAAAAGGAATGACAAACTGGGATGAGTTTGTCAGAATTCCGGGGAAGACATACAAAGAGACGACAGGCGATGTTGCGGTTGATCATTATCACCGCTATAAAGAAGATATCAGGCTGATGGCGGAGATGGGATTGAAAACATACCGGTTTTCCATTTCGTGGGCGAGAATTTTCCCAAAAGGAAAAGGCGAGATCAATGAGAAAGGGATTACTTTTTATGGGGATGTGATTGAAGAGTGTCTGAAAAATCACATTGAGCCAATGGTGACAATCTTTCACTGGGATTTGCCACAGGCGCTTGTGGATTCTTATGGCGGATGGGAGAGCGCGGAAATTATTGACGATTATGTAACCTACGCAAAGACATTGTTCCAAAACTGGGGAGACAAGGTAAAATATTGGATTACATTAAATGAACAGAATATTTTCACTTCACTTGGCTGGCTGACAGCGCAGCATCCGCCGGGAAAATTTGACGATCAGAAGATGTTTTATCAAGTAAATCATCACGCTTTTATGGCACATGCGAAAGCGGTTCTTGCCTATCGCGAGATGGGATACAAAGGTGAGATCGGAGCAAGCTTTGCATACACACCTTCTTATGCGCTGGACTGTAAGCCGATCAATGCAATGGCAAAAAGCAATTATGATGATTTGAAAAATTATTGGTGGATGGATGTCTATGCATATGGACGATATCCGAAAGCGGCAATGACCTATTTGAAGAAAAAGAAAATTGCGCCTCAAATGCAAAGCGGTGATGAAGAAATTTTGAAAGAAGCTGCAAAAGAGATCACTTTTATGGGTGTAAACTATTACCAGAGCTGCGTATGCGAATACAATCCATTAGATGGTGTTACGCCGTACGGAACGATGAACACAACAGGAAAAAAAGGAACTGCACAGGAAATCGGAATTCCTGGAATTTATAAAAATCCGGCGAATCCGTATCTTATGACAACAGACTGGGATTGGAGCATTGATCCTAAGGGACTTCAATTTTGCTGTCGCGAAATCACGAGCCGCTATGCGCTGCCGATTATCATATCCGAAAATGGATTGGGGGCATTTGACAAATTAGAGGAGGATGGTGCGGTTCATGACGTATATCGTGTTGAGTATCTGAAAGAGCATTTGAAAGCATTGGGTGAGGCGATCGAAGAAGGGTGTGAAGTGTTAGCATATTGTACATGGTCATTTACAGATTTGCTAAGCTGGCTGAACGGGTATCAGAAACGATATGGATTTGTATATGTGGATCGCAACGAAGAAGGCGGAACGTTGAACCGCTATAAAAAAGACAGCTATTACTGGTATAAAGATGTGATTGCCACAAATGGTGAAAATCTATATAAATAAAAGAAAACTTCTTGACGATGATAAATTAGTGTGATAAAGTGCTAATAAATGAACGATGAGAAAGAGAAGAGAATCTCGCTTCGCGAGATTCTTTCTTATATAATAGGAAATTCCGATTTTTGTTGGAACAATGAATGAAAATAGCCCGCACAAAGTCGGGCATGAGAACAAGATGACGCTCGTTAGAAGATATAAAAACCTTCTAT
>NZ_JBQKED010000035.1:0-36757 GCF_052121495.1 Faecalimonas sp. LCP19S3_D12
AACCTCCCATCCCTGCTTTTCGCAGTATTTTTCCAGCATATCACGCTGGTTTGCGATACTGGCACTTTCGCCTTGCAGGTCATCGTCCTTTGACAGCCTGCAATAGACCGCCGCACGATAGCCCCCGGCAAGTGCCTTTCCGATTGTTCTGTATTCCATTTCGTTCATCATAGCCATTTACCCACACAATCCAGACGGTATCTGGCTCTTTTGAACCTCATCTTCATTATAGCCCATATCTTTCTTTTTAGCAAGATATTCTTTCGTATTTATCTTTCCGTATTTCTGGGAAATCAGGCTGACGAACACATCAGTGGCGTCCAGTTCTCCGTCAAACACAGTAGTCACATGAATCTCTGTTTTGTTTTTTGCCATAGGCAGTTATCCTCCATACATGAAAATAGCCAGACAGAGGGTGTCGGCAACGAAGTCCGGCAACGGGCTTCAAAAGACCTTGCAAACAATCTCAATCTGGCACTACTTACTATTTATACTTTTCTTTTATTTTTCTGTTGTTTTGGTTGTTATAAGGGAGAAAAGCCCGGAAATAAGGGATTTTCCCCGGCAACCGGCTCGGCAACGGGATAGCAACAGGAGGTGCAACGGGCTGTCATTCTCAGAATGGAAGCTCCATCTGTTCTGTGACCTCCACAAAACCGTCCATCGTTTTTTCAGACGGGTTGCCGGAGTCCGTTGCCGGGTTTTCACGCTCCCAGCCCTTTTGTCTGCCATATTCTGAAAACATTCTTGGGTTCGGGAAGTACCGCCAGCCGGAAATGCACTGGTTCATAATCTCGTTGATTTCCCGGATTTCCCATTGCTTCGGCTCGTCAAAGGCATGGTTCAAGGCTTCCTTGTAAAGCTGCTTGGAGCAGACCATGCTCCCGGTGTACTTATCAAGATACGCCTGTATCATTCCGGCTTTGGTGTCCTCCGGCATAAAATCCCGCTGGTGTTCTTTGAGATACCGCTGCATGGCGGGGCTGAACGCCA
Source organism: Faecalimonas sp. LCP19S3_D12 (assembly GCF_052121495.1). Taxonomy (GTDB): domain Bacteria; phylum Bacillota; class Clostridia; order Lachnospirales; family Lachnospiraceae; genus Faecalimonas. Next base: position 994 of record NZ_JBQKED010000035.1, read on the forward strand.
GCTTGAACCTGCCGCTTCGGTAAATCTCCATTGCTTCCGCCCACATCTGCCCGATATAGGCTCTGGAAGCGGCTTCGTCCTCCAAAATGTGAACCTCGGCTTGCTCCGGGTACACCATGACCGGGATAAAGCGGCGGTTGCCGGAACGGTCAAGGGGCAGGAAGTCAAGGGCATTGGAAGTGCCGCCAAACACGCACTGACGGGGGCGGTCTGCCGGATGGGTTTCATAGGGTATCTTGTAGACCTCTTTCTGCCGACTTAAAAACGACTTGATTTCCTCAATGCTCTTGGCGTTGGCGGTTGCCATCATTTCCGACATTTCGATAATCCAGTGACCTTGCAGCTTGCGGTACACATTGTCATCGTCCAGCTTCCGCAAATCATCGGAGAACCACTCGTCCCGGACTGCCAGCAGACGGAAGAAAGTGGACTTGCCAACCCCCTGACCGCCTACCAGACAGAGCATGATTTCAAACTTGCACCCCGGCTGAAAGGCTCGTGAAATAGCGCCCATCAGGAACAGCTTCAACGCTTCATAGGTGTAATCGTCTGCGTCAGCCCCCAGAAAGTGCCGCAGGCAGAAACGGATTCGTTCTGTACCGTCCCACACAAGGGTATTGAGATAGTCCCGGATGGGATGGTACTTGTTTTCATTTGCCACAATCCCGATGGCGTTATCAATCTTTTTCTCATTGGTAAGCCCGTAGGTTTCTTCCAGATAAAGAAGCAGATACTTCATGTCCGTATCGTTCAGGGCTGTGCTTTCCCTATGGAAGCCGATGGGCCTTATGATGTCCTTGTGGTCGGTCAGGATGTTGTATGCGATAGCCCCGGAAAGCAGCGGGTCACGCTGGAATACGGTCAGGCAGTTCCGTATGCTCTGACGGACACCGCCTTTCTCGGTAGTTTCCAGTCCCGCCTTGATTTCCTCAATGCTCTGGGGTGGCTGCATGGCGTTCATGGTGTTTTTTAGTTCTTGCTGCGTCTGCGGCTGCAAGCTCTGCCATTCGCTGTTCAAGCTGTATCACATCCTTTCCGTAGTCCGTAATCAAAGCCGCTTTTTCCTCCGTTTCCCCAAAGAGCAGCACATCCAGCAGATATTCCACTTGGTCTTGCTTCTGTAAGGCTTCCACAAACCGGGGATGAAAGGCTTCCTCCGGGGAGTGTGGGGCGTAGTCCGTTCTCCATGCCATAAGCAAATGAAGATAATCGGCAAGAATACAAAAGCAGCGGTTCTTTGCTTCCTGAAACTGTTCCTCCGGGGATTTCTGCCGGGGCTTGGGCTTTTTTGCCTTTCCCGGCGGCTTCCAGTCCTCATAGGAAAGCCCGAAGTCCTGTGCCAGTTGTACGGCGGCTTCTTTCTTTCCCAGCCCATACAGGGCGACGGCAAAATCAATCACATCCCCATCCGCACCGCAGCCGAAGCAGTGGTAACGCCGATCCAGCTTCATACTTGGGGTTTTATCGTTATGGAACGGGCAGCAAGCCATCCCGTTCCGACCTACATGGATTCCATAATGCTCCGCAGCCTGTCTTGTTGTGACGGACTGCTTCACAGCTTCAAATACATTCAAATCTATCCCTCCTTGAAAAAAAGAAAAGCACCTGACATTCTCTGACTGAAAATGGCAAGTGCCTGTTAAAGTTCCATATCCTGTTGTCTGTGTTTCGTCTGTGCTGGGGCGGTTCTTTGTGCTTTTTTCTCGTCTGCCTTATCCTGCAAGACTTCCTTGATGGGCTGCTTCTTGGGCGGCTCTTTGCTTTCCTCTGTGCCGGGTGTGGCTTTCCGTACCCAGTAGCGGATGTCCCGCAGCTTCTTCAAATCAGCCTGCACCTCGGTCAGCTGTACTTTCAGCTCTGCGATTTCGCTGAGAAGCGTTTCCTGCTCCTGTTGTAGTTCCTTTTGGGTGCTATCCTTATCGTCCGGGTGCTTAGCAAGGTAGGCGGCGGCTTTCTCATACCGGGCAACCTCCGGGTGTTCCTGCTTGAATTTCTCCTTTGTTTTCTTGAAAAATATCTTCTGGTACTTCTCATAGACAGGCTTACATTCCTTGCAGTCTGTCCGGCTGGCAAGAATCCCGTCAATCACTTTGCTGCGGGTTTCCTTTGGCTTCATCTGATTGCGGTAATCTGCGGCTGATTTCCCGGAAGATTCCAGAAATGCTTCCAAATCCTCTACGGTGGAAAGCCCCTTTCGCCGGAGATAGGACAATGCTTCGCTGACTGCCTTTAAGTCCTTGGAAGTCCCCCGGTTTTGTCCAGCCCTCGTCCAGTCTTTCCGTTCTTCCTTTCGTATCTCCATATATTTCATCAGTAGATTGGGAAGAAGTGTCGCTTCTTCCGCCGCCTTTTGTGCAAGCAGTTCTTTCCGTTTTTCTCCCAGCTCGGTAATCCAGCCTTTGAGGTTTTGGATAAGCTGCCGGATGGACTTCATCAGGCGGTTGGCGGCTCTGATTTCCCGGTTCAGGCTGCCGATATTCGTCTGAATACCACGCTTTTCCATCTGACGGACAGCAGCCCCCTCATGGACAGTAGGGATAATATCAAGCCCCTGTCTGGCATAGGAACGCAAGTCCACACGCTCCGGGCGGTCATTGGCTTCCAGATAGCGGTTCTGGATGACTTCCCACTCATGCCGCCAGATTTCACAATACTTCTGGTCGTTCCAGTCAACGGTATCTTCCTTATGGCTTTTCCACCTGCCGGACGGAAGTTTTATCCGTTCCCCATTCTCGTCAAGGTCATAAACCTTGCGGCTCTTAGCAAGCCATTTCCCATGTTCGTCCATTGCCCGCATGGTCAGCATGACATGGGAGTGGGGATTGTGTCCCGGCGGATATGGGTCATGGATAGCAAAGTCAACAATCATGCCTTTGGAAACAAATTGCTGCTGACAGAACTCCCGGACAAGGACAGCGTACTGGTTGGGCGGTATCTCTCTTGGGATAGTAAGCACCCATCGCCTTGCAAGCTGGGAGTTCCATTGCTTTTCCACCGCTTCGACGGCGTTCCATAGGGTATTGCGGTCTGCATACTCTGGTGGGGCGTTTGCCGGAAGCAGGATTTCATTATGGACGATACCACGCTTTTCCGGGTAGTGCTTCACTTGCTGGTCGTATTCACAGAACAGTTTTTCGCCGCTTTGGTAAGCAGCGGCGGCAACCGCAGACTGTTGTTGGCTTCGCTGTATGATAGAAATTTCGTTGTGTGGACAGGGCATTTCGTGTCCCTCCTTTCGGTAATTAGTAGATGAGGTGGCGTTTTACCACCTCATTTTGGGCAGAAAAAAAGCAGGAGACCTTTTCAGATTTCCTGCTCGGTGTGCCGCTATGTGGGCGGTGGGTATTTAATTGTAAAAGTTCAGGGCAAGTTGACCCGATGTGAAGCTGAAAAACCGGAATTTGGCTAATTATTGTGTTTTAATGATTCTATAAACTACCCCCAATTGTGCAGGGTCTGTTTCTTGAATCATTCCATTAAACCATATTGTAACGATATCTCCCACCTGAACATCTTCCACTAAATTTTCTGCCGATACATAATACTCCCCCTCATTCATCTGACAAAAGCCTTCTGCTGTACTCACATGCGTTACAAGAAGTTCTCCATCATCGGTAATTTCTTTTACTTTTGCATTAAAATTGATAACCTCCATTGGAATAGACGTATCATCTTTTTCAATATCTCTAAATATGATTCGTTCGTCATCAATGACTACTATGAGCTGACCTTCAGAACTCCTTTGATAATGATATCCGCTTCCGAAATTAGATTGATTATTTTCAGATGGTAACTCTGTCCCTGCCACTGTTGACACAATTTCCCCATCCATTGTTCCACAACCAGGCATTGACGCTACATATCCTGTGTCTTTATATATAACACCATCAACCATAACACATGGAGGATATGAGCCAGTATCTGCTGTTTGCTCGTTTTGTACTACATCATCATTTTCTTTATTTTCTGTTTCTACGGACACATTTCCAGACACAGGTTCTTTATTTTCTTGATTCGTTCCACATCCAGCCATTCCTAGCACCATACATAATACAAGCAGATAGATTACTTTTTTCATAATACATGCCTCCTTAACTTATATTTTTTAACTCTATAAACCAGAATTTACTCAATTCTTACTTCGACACCTTCGACTTCAACATAAACTGTTTTGTCTGTATCAGTATCGTTTTGCATGGATACACCAATTTTGAACCATTCACCCTGTACTGCATCAAACTCAACAGGCATTCCACGAGTTAGATACGTTGATACATATCCAGTTTCAACATTTTCATTGACTGGTGATAAAAGAACTTCTGTATCGTCTAATCCCTCACCAGATGAAATAGTAATCTTTTTGCCTGTTGCTGATATTTCTTCGTCTGAATAAACAAAAGCTTCTGTACTTCCAGCAGGTACGGTAATACTTATCTTATAGTTATCTTTCTTCCCACAGCCTGCCAACATAAAAACACAAACCAATGAGAAAACAAATATTATCAATTTTTTCATACAACCACACTCCTTTACAATTTCTAATTTCTTGTTCTGCTTAACTCCATGATAAATGGGAACGTTGTTTATCCAAAATGGAATGGAATAACCATATCAAGTAAAAATGCAAGAATTGTGCTAATTGTTCCCATTAGCACAGAACTCCTCAGTGTGTCTCTCCTCAAAACAATAAGTCCAATAATAAAAACTGCAAATTCTAAAACAGAGAGCGCTTTGAAATATCCCCATCCATATACAAAAACCATGTTAAACAATACTGCTAAAATCAATATTGATAGCATAAATGCCGGTTTGCTTTTCCCTTTCGCATACCAACAGACAAATGCCAAAAAGGGAGAAATAATGGTAAAGCCAAACCAAATCATAGCGTAGCTTCTTGGGAAAAAACCTGCGATATAGTTTGAATACAAATAGTAACTTGTAACCATACCGATAAAAAATACAAAAACATTAACGCTTGCTCTCATTGCAGAATTACTATAAATAGAAATACACAATGCGATCAATACCCAAATTGCAAAACGCCCAAGAAAATTATGAACATCCAATACGCTATCTATCGCCATAAGCACACTTGGAAGTTCGGCTTGACGGAAATCCAAAAATTTTGAAAATGTCCCCAAAGCTATTCCAAGGGACAATATAATTATGGTATTTATAATTTTTCTATTAACAGATATAGGATTTCCTACACTCCTTATATCATTTAAAAATTTGTTCATAGTCATCTCCAAAATTCAAATTGTTAGTATCTTGCGATACTAAAATCATCTTCTGTATATGCTCTCATTGCATTTTTGAAAAAAGTAATATCGTCATCAGAAACACCCATTAGATATATTTCTGTGCCATAATGAGCACTGCAAAATCTACGCTGTCCACTATCAACATTGATTGTGAAATATTTTGTCATTTTGTTGTATATGCTTTTGTCTTGTGGATTTTCTGATAATAGTTCTGTTAAAAATTCTTTTGTAACTATGCCTTTAATAGAACCTTCATAATTAGCTTCCGTAAGATTTCCGTATTGTAATGCTTGTTGTATTTCTTCACTTTCCTCTTTCCAACATCTTATTTCCAAACTATTACCAACATGGACAAAATATTTCACAAGTTCTTGCCACCAGTGTGAAGATATATGACAGTCTATCATCTGCAAACTAATTTCGCCCATACAATCACACTCCTCTGTCAAACCTAATTTCTTGTTCTGCCTAACTCCTTGATAAATGAAAAATTGTCAGTTTACTTGGGTAGCTCTTTTTCTTCAACAGAAACCGTTTCAAGTTCAATGTCATTCCAATAAGAACCAATATCTGCACTTGTAAAGTATTCAAAATTACCTGTGGAAGATTTCAGATTACCGTTCTTAACTCCATTGCAGATATAAATCAGTTCGTAGTTTGTCCCATCTGAGAGGTTAAATCTAAAACTGGTCACATTTGCTCCTATGTTTTCTTTAACCTTCTTTTCTTTCAATAATAATCCCTCGAACATATCATACAGAACTTTTATACTACTTTCATCAACAACTACTTTTTTTTCTGCTGATACAGGTGCTCCTGTATAGTGATACATTTCAATATTTTCAACATCTCCGACATCGAATGGGAAGTTAATATTCTTTTCCTCACTGTTATTACAGACAGCTAAAGCAAGAACACAAATTAGCACTATGACTAGTATTACTAATTTTTTCACACCATCACGCTCCCTTGGCAATTCCTGATTTGTTACTAATTTTATTATACTGTATTGCCTATTAAAAAGATAGCGTATTTTATAAAACTTGTCGGCTGGAGACAGCTTGCAACGCAAGGTGTCCCCAGATGGCAAGTCCACAAAAGGGTAGCTGGCGGCAGCCAGCGCAGGGGAAGCGTAGCGTCCCCTGTTTGATTTAGAGCAGACCATGACTGCGGAAAATCACAGCCCTTCGGCGAGGAGCCTTCGGAGAACGCAATGCGCCAACCTCTGGGTGGTGTATAATTGCGCCCTTAGTAAACTAAGGGGTTTCCGGCTTCTCCCGTTCCAGCAGTTTTTTCAATAGTTCCTGCGTGTCCTGCCTGTGAAAAATGAGTTTCAACAGCAGCATGACATCATCATCGGTCAGGCGTTCCGGTTCTTGCAGAAAACTTTCCAGCATACCGCCACGAGTACAGAGCCGGTGCGTCCGTTCCTTTCGGGTAAGCTGCTTCAACTGGTGCTGCAATGCCTTTTCATCATTGATGGCTTTCCGCAGCTTCTTTTCGCTTTTCTCCAGCTCCCAGTTGAGTTTTTCCAGCTTTGAGGTCTCAGGCAAGGGCAGCGTCCTCCTTTCCCGGTATCAGCACATAAATCCGGTTTGGTTCTCCAACGCCCTGACGCACCCGCATGATAAGCCCGGCGGTTTCCAGTTCATTCAAAGAACGCTTGACCGTCATGGAGCTGCGGGACAGGACTGCGGCAATGGCTGTGACAGGGAAGCAGACAAAGAGGATTCCGTTTTCGTCCTCCTGCCCTTTGGATAGCATAGCGTCCAGCATCCGGCAGTACATGACCTTTGCGGTGCTGCTGACTGGAAATCCTGTCAACGCTCTGGGCAATGGCATACAGGGCGGCAATGGTGTGTCTATCGTCATAAATTCAAAATTCATTCGGTGTGTTCCTCCTTTTTCTTTGCTCGTTTGGATAAATAACGGGGGCAGTCAATCACAACCGCCCGGAAGCTCTGCTTGCACCCATGCTGGCATTTCCGGCACAATTCGTTGTAAGTGACACGCCCCCGGTCATTGAGGTAAAAGGAAAGCTCATGCTTCCTCTTTTTGCTCATTCTCGGCATATTGTGTTTCCTCCCGTTTTCGTGTATGGTTTCGGGGCGATTTTCGGCAAAATTACAGCCATAGAGCCGCCTAAAATCTCCCGAAGTATCAGCGATAGGGTAGACTATCCCCCTATCAGATTGTCGTGTTTCGGTATCATTTCGGTGTCAGTTCGCCAGTTCTCCCCGGTGTCGTTCCTCCCCTGAATCTCACAGCGGCGTATCGCTCCCTTTGGTACGCTCGTTTTGGTCAGGGTTCCTCCATATCCCTGCCAAAAGTCATGACGCTACATCGCCGGGGAAGCATATCCCACACAGGCTGGTCATTCGATTGGAATAATCCATCGATGAACTACCTGTATCATAGAACATTTTTGTGCCCTATGCCGTATGTCCACAAAGTAGGAATTAGGGGTAAAAATCAGAAATTTCCACGATTGCGGAAAGTGTGATATAATCCAGTTAAGCGGCAGCAATGAAACCGCCGGAAAGGAGCGTGTGCCCATGAAAGGAACAACAAGCATACAGGAACGCCTTTGGGAACTCCGCAAAGACAAAGGCTTAAATCTGGAAGAATTATCAGAGCTGACGGGTATTTCCAAATCAGCTCTTGGAAGTTATGAGAAAGAGGATTATAAGGAAATCAATCATGGCAACCTTATCACGCTGGCAGACTTCTATAGGGTTTCCGTTGATTATCTGCTGTGCCGGACAGAGAACCGGGAGCAGATCAACACGCCACTAACAGAGCTGCATTTGAATGATGAGATGGTGGCACTTCTGAAAAGCGGTCGGATTAACAACCGTCTGCTCTGTGAGCTTGCCACTCATAAGGACTTTATCAAGTTTCTTGCGGATATTGAGATTTATGTGGATGGGATTGCCACCATGCAGATTCAAAATCTCAACGCTCTTGTCGATAGCGTCCGGCATGAAATCATTGAACGGTATCGCCCCGGCGAAGATGACCCCCATTTGAAGGTGCTGCAAGCTGCCCATATCAGTGATGATGAATATTTCAGCCACATGGTTCTGGATGACCTCAACCTTATTATCCGGGATATTCGGGAAAACCACAAAAAGGACAGTGAGAGTGCGCCCCAGACCACCGTTGCCGATGAACTGAAAGAAAATCTGGAAGCGGTCGAAAATTTCAAGGGCAGCCGGGATGAAAAGCTGGTTGTTCTTTACTGCAAGCAGCTTGGTATCAACTATAAAAATCTGTCAGATGAAGAATTTCGCTGGCTCATTCGGATTCTCAAAAAATCAAAGAAAATGGGAACGCCTATCAGTCAGAGGAAAAAACGGTAAAGAAAAACCGCTGTTGCATGGTTTGTTGGCTTCCATGTAGCAGCGGTTTGTGCTGTGGGTATTCAGTTAAATTTTCAGAACGACAAGCTGAAAGTTGTGGTGTATCTTATCAACTCGTCCGTTTATTGTTCATTATATAAAATAACAATACTATTATAAATGAAATAAGCTGACCAATCAAAATTCTCACTATTTGCATACTATCTGCTTCATTATTTGATATAACATGAACGAGATTAGTGACAATTACATTATTGAACAAATGGTCTCCAAGTCCCATCCACAATGAGCCTGTCAACTTATATAATAAGGACCATTTAATACTCATGATGCCTGCCAAAACTATATATCCAATTCCCATAATCAAAAGGGTTGACAATGATGATTTTCCTTCTATGTAGTCACGAAACGGCATTACCCAATGCCACACGCCGAATAGGAATGCAATAAAAAAAACTGCTTTTATGTATGATATACTTTCAAGAAATTTAGCAAAAATCCCTCTGAAAACTCCTTCTTCCATCCATACGTTTATCATATTAAAAACAATGCATATCAGCACAAAAAATACACCTGTCTGCTTTTCCGTTTCGCCACTCAGAGAAAAGCCGCTTGCATAGAATTCCAGTTCCACATTTTGATTTGTAATGTACAATATCAAACACTCAATTCCGTATGCAACAGCAAAACAAACGCTGCCTAATAAAATTCCTTTTCCGCAATTTCCAATTGCATATTCATTTACAAATCCAATGTCTTTCCACTTCATTTTTGAAATAGGAAGAATAATAAATAAAAGAAAAATCCCAAATAACTTATGGATAAAGTTCTCTGACAAGAACGATTCGTCAGTTCTTATAAAAAAATATTCAACTATTCTTGCCGCAGCACATATCATAAAAATTAGCCAGCAAACTATCACTGGATGCTTTCTAAATTTATCCATAAAACTTCTCCTCTTTGTTCTCGCAAATTACTAAATTAGGATTTTTCCACTTCCACCTTCTTGCCCTACGGACAAGAAGTATCCCTCGCTTTCAGCTCGGTCAATTCCGATTTGTCATAATCATTCTATCACACCGTTATGAATAAATCATCTCATGCAAAATAATTTCTTCTGCCCGGTTGTGAATGTTATTGCAACGCTGCACCCATTCCATTTGATGGGTACGCTTTAATTCTTCGGTCACGCCCTCGGCAGCTTTCATCTGTTCCATGATGGTGTCTAACCGTTCCTGTGCCTGTTCGTTCAGGTCTGCAAGATATGTCCATAGCTCTCCGGTCAATATCAATGTGTTCAATCTGGCTGGGTGGACTTCTCTTAAATATTCCCGGTGTAGCCGTCCATACTTTCCAATAGGGCGGTGTTCTTCCGGCAGCTTCAAATCCGGGATGTAGTAATCCCCAACAAGGATATAATCAATTCCGTTTTCTGTTATTCTTGGTTTCAATTCGCTCATGTTCCTTACCTCCTGTGGAAGCAGGCTCGTCTGGTACTAACTCAATCACATCGGTAATCTCACAATTCAGCGTTTCGCAGATACGGGCTAATGTGTCCATGCTGATGTGCTTTCCCTCTTTGCTCATGTTGGCAATCATATTCGTTGTCATACCGGCGGCAAGCCTTAAATCTTCTTTTCTCATATCACGCTCTAACAGTGTATGCCAGAGTGGTTTATAGCTGATGTGCATATTGTTTTCCTGCCTTTCTATCCATACCACCGGGGCGGCTGCCCCGGCAGGAACTTTTCTCTTATTATAGCACCAATCTTGTGTAATCACAATTTATTCTTGTATCCTGCCGCTGATACCGTCTGGATTGTGCTTTTCCTTTCTTTTGTTCCCTTTAATTAGCCATGAACTGCTTCATGCCCTGTGATTTTGCTGATGTGCGATAAAGAAGTAATAGAAGTGTAAAAAATTTTGCCGTTCCTATCCGGCACTTGGCCATTGTGTCGGATAGGTCGGGCGTTAGGCTTCGGGCAAGTCAATTTTGCCGACAAAGCTGTAATAAATCTCAATGTCCTGCCTGCGGGTGCCGTTCTCGTCATAGCTGCACTCATGCACGACGATTTTCTCAATCATTTCCCGCAAGAGGGTGGGTGTCAATTCCTCAAAGGCAAGGTGCTTGCGGACAATCCCCATGAATTTCTCGGCGTTAACGGTGGCCGCCTGCGACTTGTCCAGTTCCGCCTGCAATGCGGCGGTGCGGTCTTTCAGTTCCCGCTGCTCCTGCTCATAGTCTGCCGACAGTTCCATGAAACGCTCGTCGCTGATTTTGCCGTTCACATTGTCCTCATACAGCCGCTTGATAATGCGGCTCACTTCGGCAATCCGCTCCTGCGCCTGTTCAAGCTGCTTGGTGGCTGCGGCGGTCTTTCTCTTGCCGCCGATTTCGTTCTGCTGGATCAGCAGCTTTACAAAACGGCTCTCGTGCCTGGCAGCATACTCCGTCACTTGCCGGAGATTGGAGAGGACACCGGCGGTCAGCAGGTCGGTGCGGATAAAGTGCGCCGTACAGTCGCGGGTGCGCTTCTTGTAGCTGCCGCAGATGTAACAGTCCTGCTTGCGGTTCTTGTTCTGATACCGCTGCTGGTACATCACATGGCCGCAGTCGGCGCAGAACAGCATACCAGAGAACAGCCCCACTTCGTCATAGCGGTTCGGGCGTTTGCGCTGCTTGCGTAACTCCTGCACACGCTCCCATGTTTCCGTGTCAATAATCGGCTCATGGTGGTTCTCAAAAATGGCCTGCTTCTCAATGGGATTTTCTACGCTGTGCTTGGTCTTGTAAGAGGGCTTTTCCGTCTTGAAGTTTACCAGACAGCCGGTGTACTCCCGGTTTTCGAGGATATGAACGACGGTGTTCGTCGCCCATTTACACTCATAGCCGGGGTGGTAGCGGCGTGTGCTGCCTGTCCTGCGGTATTCCAGCGTCCCCGGCGTGGGGATTTGCTGTTCCGTCAGCATACGGGCAATCTTGGTCGGGCCGTTCCCCGCAAGGCAAAGCTGGTAAATCTGCTGGACAACCGGCGCGGTTTCCTCGTCAACGATATAGTTCTCGTCCTCGTCCATGAGGTAGCCATACACCGGCTTGCTGGTAACGGGCTTGCCGCTCATGCCTTTTGCTCTTTTAACTGCCTTGATTTTCTTGCTCGTATCTCTCACCAGCCATTCGTTGAACAGATTTCGCAGAGGGGTAAAATCATTGTCCATGCCGCCGTTTGCGCTGTCCACATTGTCGTTGACAGCGATAAAACGCACGCCCTTTTGAGGGAACAGCATTTCCGTGTAAAACCCTACCTGCAAGTAGTTTCGCCCTAACCGGCTCATGTCCTTGACAATGACCGTACCAACTTTCCCGGCTTCAATGTCCGCAAGCATGGCTTGAAATCCGGGCCGCTGGAAGTTCGCGCCGGAATAACCGTCGTCGGTGTACCAGCGCAGATTGGTAAAGCCGTTCTGTTTTGCGTAGGTTTCGAGTATCCTTTTTTGGTTCGATATGGAATTACTCTCGCCTTGCAGCTCGTCCTCATGGGACAATCTCGGATAAAGGGCGGTAATGAGGTTTTGGGTGGCTTGTCTTAACATAAAATCCTCCGTTTCCGACAGCCAGCCCCACTATTCCGTGGTTTCATTGTACCACGGAACAGCGGGGGCTGTACAGCGGCAAAAGCGTTAAATTTGCTTCTTTACAGTCGGTCAAATTGCCGGTTTTTGCGTAGCAGCGGCTTCCGCTTCCAGTACCCGCGCCATTTTGTCGGCGGCGGTGGTCGTGGTATCTTTCTTGAAATAGCCGGACACGACAAGGACGGAATTGCCCATGCGGATTTCCGTCACGCAGTCGGGGCGGCGGGCGGTGCGGGTGTCGTGCTGCTTGTTATCTGCCATAGGCAATACTCCTTTCAGTCGGTAATCAGTTTCTTCATGCTCTCCATTTTCCGCTTGGCGGTTTCCTGCCGGAAGTTGTCGCCGGTAAAGCGTACCGGGACGCACATGGAAAGCAGCCGGTCATAAATCCGGGAATGGGCGGTGTCCTCCGGGTTTCGCAGGTCGTCCAGCGTGAGGTTGGTCGTGACGATCAGCGGCTTGCCGCTGCGGTAACGGCTGTCAATCACATTGAAAACCTGTTCCAGCCCGTAGTCGGTGCCGCGTTCCATGCCAAAGTCGTCAAGGATCAGCAGCGGATAGCGGCAAAGGCGGGAAATGTACTCGTTGCGCCCCTCAAAGCTGGCGGCAAGGTCATTGAGGATCAGGGCAAAGTTCGTCATGTGGACGGGGATTTCTTTCTCCATGAGGGCGTTTGCGATACAGCCCGCAAGGTAGCTTTTCCCGGTTCCTACGCCGCCCCAGAACAGGCAGCCGATATTGTCTGTCCGCATATCCTCCCAATGCTCCACATACCGGCGGGCAAGCCCGGCCTGCGGGTTCCTGCCGTTGTCATTCTCGAAAGTCCAGTCCCGCATGGCGGGGTCGGTAAAGCCCCGGCGTTTCAGTTCTTCCACGGTGTCAAGGTGCCTGCGCCGCTTTTCGGCGGCTTCCCGTTCCTCGCGGGCGGTTTTCTGGCAGTCGCACTCTGCCGGGTGGCGGTCGCGCCCGAAGATAGCGGCCTTATCCGGCGCAAAATAGGCTTCTTTCGGCTTGCGGCACTTGCCGCAGTACAGCAAACCGTCCTCGCCGGTGTAGTCCTCCGGCTCCGGGGTGGTGGCCGTCATATTCTCCAAAACAGCGTTGATTTCGTTCTTCATAAACTCTCGCCCTCCTTGCATGAGTAGTCTGGTATGCCCTTTTTCGGGGCTTTCTTAGTTGCGTCCTCCTGCGCCCATTTGTAGATGGTGGCGGCATGGCTCTTGTATCGCTTGCCGCTGGACGCGATATGGCAGGATAGCCGGTCAATGTAATAGTCCCATTTGCCGGGCAGGTCTGCTTTCAGCCCGTCCAGTTCCGATTGCGAAAGAAAAACATTTTCATACCGGCCATAGGCGGCGCGGGCGGGTTGTCCCGTATCTAACTCTCGCTCTCTCTCTTTTTCTATCTCTTTCTCTATCTCTATCTCTGGCGGACAAATGTCCGCTTGATATGGTGGACATTTGTCCGCCCCGGCCTTTGGCAAGGCTTTCTGCTCCTGCAAAGCCAGCCTTGCCCGCCGTTTTCGCTCCCCCTCGGTAGAGGATTGGCCGATCAGTAGTTCAATGTTGCTCATATACAGTGCGCCGTTCTGTAACGGCTCCACAAGCCCCAGCTTCATAAAAATCTGCAAGGCCCGTTCTACGGTGCCGACTTGCTGACGGGTAATGGTGGCAATCATCTGCGCGGTGTAGGGGATATTTTCATCAAGCTGCAACTTCCCGCCGTTTTTCAGCGATTTCAGGTACAGTTTCAAGAGGATGTTGGAATAGAGGATACCGTCCTGCATACTTTCCAGCAGCACAATGGCGTCCTCGTCAAAGTAATTCTCTTTCAGCTTGAGGTAGTAGTATTTTCGGTTGTCTGACATGGTTCCTCCTTTGGGTGGATTTGGGGTGTTTGTACGCATTTAGAACGCCGTTTCCGGGGGAAAAGGATAAATGTATCGCGTACCCTTTGACACCCACGAAAAAAGCCTTGATTTATGCGGGTTTGAAAGGCTCTAAAGCGTGACATCTCTGCCTTTGTTTCCGCTTTCTCTCGGCGGCGCGGATTTTCTTCATGCGCCCGGCGCAGTCGGGGCAGTATTTCCCCCGGTTGGATTTGGGGACAAAGGCCGCTCCGCAGACGGCACACCGTTTCCGGCTCCCCCGGTATAAGAGGGCTGCGGACAGCTCCCCGTCAAGGGGCAGGACAGCCACACGGAACCAGCGGCACATGAGGGAAAGGGAAATGCTCTGGACGCACACGCAAGGCTCCCCGTCGTCTAACAGCAGGCAGTTCCCCTCGTCGTAGTTACAGCACTCATGTACCAGCCGCCGCGCCCGCCGGTGCTGGCGGTAGTCCATGCGGGGCAGGTTATCGCTCATGGCTCTGCTCCTTTCTGCGGTGCGGCTCGTCCCGGCGCAAAATCTGGTTGATATTCCGCTTGACGGTCTGCAACTCCTTGAACCGCTGCTTCTGTTCGTGATAGGTGTTATACAGGCCGTCTTTCTCGGAGATAAGCTGCTCGATCTCGGCCTGCAACGCTTTCCGGGCGGGCAGCTTGGTAATGCCATGCGCCTTGAAATACCGGGCGGCTGCGTCGGCTATGATAAAATCGCTCTCATGGGCCTGCCGGTATGCGGCGCGGGCTTTCTCGGATTTCTGCGCTTTCAACCCGTCGCGGGCGGGCTTGGTCTGGGCGTAGGCCAACACCTGCCGCTGCAACTCCTTTTTCCCTTGCAGCTTGGTTTCCAGTGCTTTCAGTTCGCCGCTGGTCTGGCGCATTTCCGCATAGGCGGTATCAACGGCGGCTTCTAACTGCTCCGGGGAAGTAAAGCCGTACTGCTGGTAGACGGACAGCGTTTTGGCGGCCTGCTTCAGATTGTGTATCTTCGCCCAGCGTTCATAGCCCCGGCCTTTGCCCTCGGCCATTTTCTGCTCAATGTCCACAAGCCGCTGCACTCCGTCCTGTTTGGGGGCGGTTTGAGGGGCTTTTGCGGGCTGTATGCCGCGTTTCTCCTGCCAGGGGTATTCAGGTATGGCTGCGGCCTTTTCTATGGCTCTGGCGGCATTCTGCTCCAAAACGGCAAGGACGGCGGTGCGGTCAAAATCGTCGCCCAGCTTCCGGGCGGTGATGGGCTTTGTCCTGTCCGGCGTGAGATAGGACAGCCGCCCCCGGCTCTCCTTGACGGTCACACCCTCCCGCAGCAGCAGAGAGGAAAACTCGTCAAAGCTGGCGGCGGTGGCAAGGGCTTTCCGTATGGTCTGCCGCAGCTTTTCCTTGTTCGTTTCAAACTTGGTCTGCCGGGGCGTGATACCATCGGCAATCATGGGGGCGTTCTGCTTGTCCAGCGCGGCTTGTCCCTTTTTCTGCGCCCAATACTCCCGGTCGGTGATGCGGTTCTTGCTGCCGTTCAAGAGGTCGATTTGGTAAAGCCCCTCCCGGTGGCACATCTCCATGACTTCGGATTTGAAGTAGCGCAGGGCAGCGTCGGTACATCGGTGCTTGCAGCCGGCTTTCGTGTCGGCTGGCCTGTCCATGTAGGGCAGGAACGGCACTTCCTCAATCCGCAGGCTGTTTATGACGATATGCACATGAATGTTGCCGCTGTGGTTATGCCCGTCCGGGTGGGTGCAGACAAGGGCTTGGTGGCCGGGGAAATGTTCTTTACAGAATTGCTCCCCCAACGCCTGCGCCCGGTCTACGGTCAGGCCGTTGTCCGGCCCGTCCCGCGGGTCAAAGCTGATGATGTAGTGGTGGCTTTTCACATCTTCCCGCCGCTGGTTTTTCTCATAGCGGAGATTGGCCCGCATACACGCAACGGCAAAATCCTCCCCGCCGCAGTTCAGCGTAGACAGCCGGTAGTCCTCGCGGGGGATAAGCCTGCCGGTTTCATCAAGGACGGGCTTCATGGTAAATTCGTCATGCTCAAAGAGCAGGTATTGTTCGGCGGCTCCGTAGTCGGCGTTTTTAGAGTTGATATGTTTGAGTGTTGCCAACCGCGTCACCTACTTTCTTTAAGACTTCATACTTGAGGGCGGCAAGGTCGGCTATGGCGGCGCGTACCTCGCCGGACAACGCATGATAGGGCGCGCCGTACTCGTTCAGATACCGGGCAATCTGGTTGAGGTTGCCGCCGATCCTGCCGTACTCGGCTGCGAGCTTCCCGACAGCGGAGAGCAGTTCGTCATTGACCGACGACACATGGAGTACGGGGCGTATGGTGGTACGCCGGATCGCCTGCCGGAGAAATTCCGACTGGCTGATACCATAGGGCGCAAGCCGCGCTGTGAAGTCGGCGTATTCATCTTCGGTCAGCCGGGTTTTCACAACGCGGCTGCGGTGGGGTGTGTTGTATTTTTTTCGCATGGTCGTGACCTCCTTTCTTGCCGCATGAGCGCGGCGGGGATAAGCGGCGCAAGCCGCATAGCAGGGTTTGGGGAAGGCACTCCCCAACAAGTTTCCCGCGAGGGGCAAAACCGCAGAATTGCGGATTTTGGCACCGTGGTAGAAACTTGCTCTCGCTCTCGCTCTCGCTTCTCTTTACATTGACAACACAAAGCCCATTTGCTATAATATCGCGAAGAAGAACAGCCATGTTGTTCTAATTTCAGTATCGGAGGTATTCATATGGCAAACTGCAAAAACAGAAACTTTGCTAAAAATTCAAAGGCATATTCTGTCTACCTGCTGTTCCGATTTGTCTTTTCCCTGGCGGTTTCTATGTCCACAGTGCTTTCCATCGTGTACCACCTGGAGGTGGTGCAGCTGGATGCTTTCCAGCTTGTCCTGGTAGGGACGGTTCTGGAGACCTCCTGCTTTCTGTTCGAGATACCCACCGGTGTGGTGGCGGATTTGTATAGCCGTCGGCGCTCGGTGCTGATTGGAATGTTCCTCTACGGCCTGGGCTTTCTGATGGAGGGTGCGCTACCGTGGTTCGCGCCGGTTCTGCTGGCCCAGGTTGTCTGGGGTTGCGGTGATACCTTCATCACCGGCGCTCTGGAGGCGTGGATTGCCTCGGAGGAAGAGGACAAACCCATAGACAAGGTGTTCCTGCGGGGCAGTCAAATGGGGCAAATCGGCGGCGTTCTGGGCGTGGTGCTGGGCACACTGCTGGGAAACATAAACCTGCAAATGCCTGTCATCTTGGGGGGCAGTTTGTGCTTGTTGTTGGGGCTGGTGTTGGTTCGCATCATGCCAGAAACCAACTTCTCCCCTGCTATTGAGGAACGGCAGGGCTTGCTTAAAGACTTTGTCTGCCTGTTCAAGCTCAACCTGGGCTTTGTGAAAGGCGCACCTGTGTTGCTGGCGCTCTTAGCAATCACACTATGCGGGGGACTTGCCAGTGAAGGCTTTGACCGGCTCTCCACCGCTCATTTTCTGGATGACACGGTAATACCCGTTATCGGGCCGCTGAACAGCGTCACTTGGTTCGGTGTTATCAGTCTTATCGGCAGCGGCTTAGGTATTCTGGCTTCTCAGTTGCTCATCGCCCGCATGGAGAAAAAAGGGACTGTCAGCCGAACCAGTGTGGTCATGTCCACCAGCGCCGGGTATATCCTGTGCCTGGTTCTCTTCGCGGTGGGGCGGAGCTTTTGGTTCATGTTGTTGGTGTTCCTGCTGGCGGGGCTTATGCGCACCATCAAGGAGCCTGTGCTGGCCGCCTGGATGAACGACCATGTGGATGAGAAAATGCGCGCCACAGTCTTTTCCACCAGCGGACAGCTGGACTCTTTCGGGCAGATCATCGGCGGGCCTATTGTGGGGCTGGTAGCCCAGCAGGTGTCCATACCCTGGGGGCTGGTCTGTACCGCTTTCCTGCTGTTGCCCGCGCTGTTCTTAGTGCCGGTGGCGGGAAAGAAGCGGGATTGATATGGCATAGTTAAGTTTACTGACGAGCGGGAGATTACTTCCGCTCGTCTTCATTTAGTAGCGCAAAATTTGAGGACTCTTTATTTCCTTATTCGGTATAGCGGAGGCGGCTGTCAATTCGACATAATTTTCTTGTGATACTTTACCGTACATGAGCATTCGCGCCCGGATTGTCGTTTCCGTACCCCTCAAGGAGATTGATAACGCCCCAAATGCCAAGCCCCGCACCAAGGGCAATAACAAGGGTCTGTAATACTTCGATAGCACTATTGAAAAATTCCATATATACCTCACTTTCTGCCGCGTGTTGCGGCTGTAAAAATTTTGATTGTTGTGTTTTGGGTAAAAAAATAGCGGTAGTCCCTTTGACTGCCGCCTGTGCTGCCGGATAGTTCCCGGCGTTTCGTTATTCTGTTGTAAGAAGTGCGCTTTTGGTAGGGGCGCGCACCTCATAGCCCATGTTCACATTGGGGATTGCGTCAATTCCTCCTTTCCGCGTTTCTGCTCATAGTAGCGTCCAAAGGCTTCTGCAAGCTGCTGTATGATTTCTTCTTGCTGCCGTTTTTGATTGTATGCAAAATCGACAAGCCCCTGTATGGCTTCGGCAATCTGCCGTTTGGCGATTTTCTTTCTGATACGCTTATTCATGGCGTTTCCTCCTGTAAAGCTGCCGCGTCAACCTCGTAATAGTCAAAGACTTCATCGGGTTTGACGATAGCGGGGCGGCGTTTCAGTTCCTTTTCCATATCAAAGGCGTTTTTCTTATCAAAGTCAGACAGATACTTGTAGTTCGGGTGCTTCGTTATATCGTACTTATCAGAGAAAAACGGGCGAACGCCGCGCACCTGTAAGATACACTTGCCGCCGTCCATAACGGCGATTTCGTCCTGTGTCATCAGCTCTTTTCCTAACTTTTGGAAGTTCAGCCCATGGGACAGCTCGCGCCCGCGGGTTTCGGACGTGTTGAAGCTGTCAATGGTTTCTTTCCCCAAGATTTCCGACATTTCTTTGAGGGTCGTTTTCTCCTTGCCGCCCAAGAAAAGCGTCGTGTCGCAGTTTCCGACTATGGTATCGGCGTTGTCCTTGTAGATTGCCTTTAATTGGCTTTGCGATTGCAGAATGATAGAAGCGGAGATTTCCCGGCTCCTTATGGTGGCAATGAGCTTTTCAAACTTCGGTATCTGCCCGATGTTCGCAAACTCGTCAAGCAGACAGCGCACATGGACGGGCAGCCGCCCGCCGTACACGTCGTCGGCTTTATCGCATAACAGGTTGAAAAGCTGCGTGTAAAGGATAGATACGACAAAATTAAAGGTGTCGTCCGTATCGGAAATGATAACGAACAATGCCGTTTTACGGTCGCCTATGGTATCAAGTTCCATTTCGTCGGTTTCCATAAGCTCGCGCAGTTCCTTAATGTCGAACGGGGCTAACCTTGCGCCGCAGGAAATGAGGATTGATTTTGCGGTCTTGCCCGCCGCAAGTTTGTATTTCTTATACTGTTTGACGGCAAAGTGTTCCGGGTCTTTTTCTTCCAAGCGTTCAAACATGAGGTCAACGGGGGATTGAAATTCCTCGTCGTCCTCGCGGGCTTCCGACGCATTTATCATTTCAAGAAGCGTTGTGAAGTTCTTTTCTTCCTCCGGGGCTTCATACCAGATGTAGCCGATAAGGGCGCAGTAAAAGAGCCGTTCCGCTTTCACCCAAAAATCTTCCCCGGATTTTTCCCCGTCGCCTTTGGTGTTTGCGATAATGGTATTTACCAGTTTCAAAATATCCTTTTCGCTGCGGATATACGCGAACGGGTTATATTTCATGCTTTTTTTGAAGTTAATCGTATTCAAAACCTTTATCTTGTAGCCGCCGCGCTTTAAGAGCCTGCCACACTCCACAAGGACGGTGCCTTTGGGGTCGGTAACAACGTAACTGCTGTGCATTTGCATAAGGTTTGGTTTTACGAAAAACCTTGTCTTGCCGCTGCCGGAACCGCCGATAACAAGGACGTTTTTGTTCCTTGCATATTTAGGCTGCTTCGGGCGGCTGCTCATCATCAGCCGTTCGGTCTGCGTCAGAATGATGTTGTTTTGAAATACGGGGTCAACATAGGGCTTTATATCCTGTGCGCCGCCCCAACGGGCGGAACCGTACTCCATGCCTTTGCGGTATTTCTTCGCGTTCTTGCCTTTGACATATACAAGCAGACGGATAACCGCCGCGCCCACAATGCCTATCAGTAAATCTAACGGAACAAGGCTCGGCATTGCACTTTGAAAGGCGGCTGCAAAGCCGTCCCCAAGGTGCAGCACCTTTTCCGACATATCCAGTCCCGGAGAAAGGCGCACCGCCTGTCCGATTTTATCAAAGAGATAGACGAACAGGAGATACGGGGCGTTTAGGATAAGCAGCTTTTTGATTTCCGGCTTCATAAATCAATCCCCCTTTCCTTGTTTTTCAGCTTGCCGCGCTCGGCGTTCTTTGCTGCCGCCTTTTCTTTCATGGCGGTTATGGTCTGCCGGATAGAGGGCTTTTCCCGCGTGTTCAGCTTCTTTTGGGAAAATTCCTTGAAAGCTGCGGTCAAAACATCTGCGTCCCGCCCCTTGAAAAACACAAGATACCGGGGCGGCTGCTCCGTCGTGTCTTTTTTTAGGGCAAAGTCTATCCCGTATTTCTTCGCGGTACTCTCAAAGGCTTTGATGTTCCCGTCTGTGATTTCGATATTGGAAACGCCCGCGTTCTGCTTCATCAGTTGCTTTAAGGTCTGCTTGCCGCGCGGCTGCATGGCTTTTGTGGTCTGCTTCTTGATTTGGGAGAGCAGGAATTTCATGGATTTTTGAAGCAGCTCGGCGGTCAGCTTTGTTCCCTTGATAGACAGGGCAATCACTTTTTCGTTGACTTCCTCTTGCATTTACCGTCCTCCTTTCTCGGTCATGTAGCAAAAAGAAAGGGCAGCCGTTTTCATGCCGCCCGTCAAATCCGCACCAGTAAGCCGTTTAAGTCCTCGGCTCGGATACCCACCAGATACCAGTTGTCCCCGTACTCCATACGGGCAGGCTTCCATTTGCCGCCTGTGAATACTTCCATACAGTCGCCGCAGTCAAGCCCGCCGTAATACTCGGCAAGGTCAAAGCGAATGTCGTAACGGTCGGCGGTTTCGTCAAAAATCAAAGCTCCCTGTTTCATAAAATCGTCCTCCTTTTGGTTTTACAGGCTTTCGCCCTCGTTGCAGGAATAATAATCGGGGTCGCCGTACTTCGGCTTTTGTGGTGCAAGCGCGCCGCTTGCCATGTCGTGAGCGACAAGGGCGGTGTAATAGCTGTCAATGGTATTCGGTGCATTGAACAGCACCGCTTTTAGATACTGCTTGATGTTGCGGATTTTGGTGGTGTTCTCACGCATACAGTCAAAGACAAACTCAATGTGGCTGCTGTTGAGCTTCATAAACTTTGCCTTGACAAGCTCTGCCGGGTAGTCGTCCCCGGCGATACGGATTGTCTTTCTCCTTGTGCATACCGTTTCAAGCATGATAGAAACAATCTCGTCCAAGCGGTCTTTGTCAATATCCGTATGCTTGATGAAATGCTCATACTCGATATTATCCTTGATGATTTCCTCATAGATTTTGTATGCGTCATTCGCTTCCTTTCGCTTCCTTTCGCTTCCTTTCCGGCGGCTCTGCCGCTTCGTCCTCCAAAGGAGAGGGGTTAGGGGAAAGGATAGGAATGGAATGGGTATTTAATAAATCCGTATTTGATTTTTCTTTTTTTGGTAAGTCAGTTCTTTGTATCTCTTTATTTAATTGCATTGGATTTTCCAACGTAGGTTTTTCCAACATAGGATTTTCCTGCGTAGGTTTTTCCAATGTTGGATTTTCCAATGTAGGTAAATCCAAGACAGGCGGTTGCTCATAGATGATGTAATCAGCACCACGCAAGCGTCCTTTCTCGTCGCGTTCTCTTGAACGCTGGATATATCCGGCTTTTTCAAGTTCTCGGACAGCTTCGCGGATAGCGTCGATTTTCTCCCGGTTGATACGGGAAAGCCCTGCAAGGGTATAGTCCCAATCTTCGGGAAGTGAGAGCATTTGCGAAAGCAGCCCCTTTGCCTTTAAGGTCAAGTCCTTGTTGCGTAAGTGGTGGTTGCTCATTACGGTATAACCTTTGTTTCGTTCTACTCTGAAAACTGCCATAGTGTATTGGCTCCTTTGCTGTGGATTTGTTACGCAGTAGAACGCGGATTTTGAGGGGTAAGGTATCTTTTCCTTGCTTCCTCTGTTTTGCGTTCTGTAAGCCCGATAAATCAAGGCTTTTTTGCCCCTACTGCGTAACATGAGGGCATAAAAATAGCGGCGTTCCTGTTCTCCCTTATGGGAGTGAGAAACGCCGCTTTTGCGGTTTCTTTATTCTGTTTTGATGTGCCTATCCGCTGTTCATCAGCGACGGGGTGTTAGTATCAAAGGATTGCAGCAGCATATCAAAGCTCTGCCCGTTTGTAGTAAATCAGTAGTAAATTCAACCTACAATCCTCTGAAAATGCCCGTAAATCAAGGGTTTGGCGGGATAATCAACTAATTTTTCAAAAAAAACTAAATTTTTCCTCCTTTCTTTTTTACATACAAAAAAAGACACAAAAAACCATACGATTTTTCATGTCTCTCTTTATATTTCTTAGGATATTCCTTAAAATACTGCTTTTGGCTTCTGCCAAAATGAAATACTAACTACAAATCTTTCCATTTGTAAAAATATATTCGTTATTATAATAACACAATATATAGTATTTTACAATCCATTTTTCTATATATTGTATGTGTGATGTTTCTTATAAAATTTCTTTCTGTCCCATATTCCAAAGAAAAGCTTTAAGCGTATCTATCTCCTTTTCTTTGCATAAAATTCTCTTATTTTGATACAAATGAATTATCAGTCCAACCACGCCTATAATAAAATCCTGATTGACAAGATATTCCCCGGAAACATTCAAAAAAGAGGGATTTTTTCGTATTGTTTCCAATACTTTTTCTGTCAGTATATAACCCGATTTTTTCTCTCCTTTTTCTGTATAAATATCCCCTGTTCTTAAATCAATATAAACTACTTCAGACAAACACATAGCCCATGCAGAATCCATGCCCTGATCAAACAGGAAAATCGTTTTCCTTGGAAAATACTTTTTGAAAAAGTGCTGATAGATATTTAAACTTTCCACTTGTTCTTTTTCCGTCAAATAATATGCCGTTCTATATTCATAACCGTAAAAAGCCCGATTAGCAGATTCCCCGAAAAAGTAAAAAGAAGTTTTTTGTTCTTTCTCTCTGATATACCTGGCGACCGCCAGTCCACAATTATCTGTAGTATCTTCCACAAACACAATATCCATAGGGCTTTCTTCATTTGCTTTGCGAAAAGCATCTATCGTAGAATACTCGTAGATTGCATATACGTTATCTGACTGACACGCTTCCTTTCGGATTTTCTTTCGGATATCATCCAGGAGCTTACTTTCTTTTTGGTAAAATATCGCAATTTTTATCATTGGTATTCCCACCCTTTTTCTTTTAGAATAATATACCCCGGTAAAACTACAAGGTTTTTTGTATAAATTGCCTTTTTTATTGCGTAATTGGCTGTCAACGGTATTTTTTAGGGGCATGTCACCGACATACCCCAACCGTCATCAAATTTCTATGATATAAATGCAAAAAAATTTTCTTCCACATTCACACGACAGACTCTGTCATTTTCTAGTTCACGATACAATACAGAAAATACTTCCACGACTTCCTGAATGCTCAATCCCTGAATTTCTATATTCCGAAAAAGTTCTCCCAAGCATAAATCGGAATCTTTATATGCTTGTTTCACAAGGTTACAGGCATCTTCAATCGTCTTCACCGAAATACAGATTTCTGTTACTATATGCTCAGCCTTTCTTTTTACTGTCTGCTCTGTTTTAGGATTTTTTAATAAAATCCCCATTTTCAGCATGTCCTGTTTCCAACCTTGATAGGAAGGATATTCCTGTTTATCGACATATTTGCGAAACAGTCTGTATACCCCTCTCTCTGTATATGTTCCTTCCAGGTTCTCCTCATAACAGCCATACTGGTTTTTCTCGCGAACCTTTTTTAATTTCTGTAAACTCTTATCCTGTATATTCTTTGTCACTATTTGATATTCTTTTTCCATGTTTCTCCTTTTCTTCTAAGCGGCTGCTCTCTGTTCTGCTTCCAACACATCTGTCAGATACTGCCCCTGATGCTTTCCACCTTTTATTACCACATGATCCTTATAAGTAGCAGAAAGTTCTGTAGTCCACAGTGTAACCTGTGGTTTTTCAGGAACTTTTTCCTGTTTTTGTATTTTTTTCAATACGTTCTTTTTCCATTTCTTTAAAAATATTTCTGCCTCTTCATAATCCTCTTCCGTTCTGTTATATTCCTTACTTTTTTGTACAACGTTTCCATTTGGTTCAATTTCCATGGTATAAAATTCTTTCTCAAGATTTTCTTGTCTGCGTAAGAAAACAATATAAGAGGCTTTTCTGCTGATCCGATCAAAATACCATTCCTGTGTTCCTACACAATGGTGCAATGCTTCCCCTTCTCTTATGATATCTTCAATCTTCTGAGGAACCAGTACTGCGTATTTCTCATCTTTTAGGAATTGATAGATAGGTGTGATTTCCTTACAAATCTTTTCCAGATTTGGAAATTTCTCTCGCAGTTCCTCTGCTCTCTTCTTTGTGTCTACTTCCTGTAGAGATTTTACTGCCTCATCATGCCTTCTTTCTAACTCCCTCGGTCTGTAAATGATAGAATCCTCTAGATTTTTTCCTAGTTTCTTTGCCATGGATAGATAATCTCTCCATATCGTTAAAACCTTTTCTGTAGATAGTCCACTTTCCTTTTCCATTCTTCTTAAATAGTGATAAATCTGCTGTGGTGACATTTGCTTTTCAATAAAGGTAACATCTGTTGTGGAAATATTATGTTTTTCAAAATACTGAAGTATGTTTTCTGGAATCCATTTTTGTGTATCCTTCATTTTTTGTAGCCAGGATAAGCTAGATCTTCCTCCATCCACTTTCGCCAACTGCTTTAGTAGGCAACTGTTTATTCCCAAAATTTCTACAAGTCTCCTGTGATTTGGAAGCTGACTCCTTCTTTGAATACTTTGAACTACAATTTTTTTCAATCCCGCCTTTGCAACTTTCTCAATGGCGGGGCAGTTATAACGGTATAACAAATATGTTTCGGGCTCTACCATCCTCATGTTTTTTTGAAATTCGTATAACCCTGATTTCTTCAAAATACCTTGATTTAGGGAAAATAGGGTTCTCTGATATACCGCGCCTTTATTCCCCTCAAAATCATAGTGGTAATACGCATACAAAGATTCTCTCCATCGATAGGAGTCATCTTTATATTTCCCGTAATAATATGCTGTCTGAGAAAAATCTTCTTCTACGATTACCCTTCTGGTTTCAAACCAACTTATTTCTGGCACGAAATCATGATTCTGATGAAATCTGACACAAACCTCAAACTTTCGGATAACCATTTGGTCAGCCCCAAATTTCTGCAGTAAATAAACTTTTTCCGCTTTGTGCCTAATCCTTTTTTGCATTTTCATAGATTTATATTGGATTCGCTGTCTACACTTTGGGCAGACACCATCTTGATTATGTTTGGGTGAAATCCCCTGTACCCTAGTATTGCAGTTGCTACAGTACCCTTCTCCTTTTCTTTCTGGTTTATAGAATATATAGTGTTGTGTAATGACTGACTTTTTGCACCATCTTTCCCAATCCTTTGGAAGTGCTGGAATCTGGGACATTACCTGATCCCATTCATCAGTTTCTTGTCTGCGTCTTTCCTCTATCCTATCCCATAAAATATCCGTTTGAAATTCTTGTATAATACTTCTGATAGCACTAACTTTCAAAGGTGTCCATCTGCTACATTCTGTGTCAAAATATTTCCGGAATAATGCCCAATCCCTTTTGGTACAGTGATAAAAGCTCCAATAAGAATAACTAATAATATTCATAATCGTGGCTGTTCTCCATTTCGCTTCTCTTGGAATATAAGAAAGGTAAGTACACTCTTTTTTATTTAAGAATACAACGAGTTTTGGCTGTATCTGTTTATCAAGCATTTCTTTTACCCTAAAAAATGAAACTGCTAAAATTTCTCCCTTTTTACAAATTTTAACATATACTTCATGGTCAAACTGTTGCACTTTCTTTTGCAATCTCTGTTTCCGGTATCTTTTTTCTTCTTTTTTCGCAAACTTTAGCATTTTGCTTGTTGCCTGCAAGCAGCCGATTGTCAATAATTCTTTTTTCCTCATCTATCCTTCTACCTTTCTTCCATCAAAATCATAATAAACATTTGGGATATATTCTTTTCCGTCAATCATGATTACTGAAAAATCAGTGATATTTCCTGTATAGTCTTCCCTAATAAAAAGGAGGATTGTACCGTCCCTTCCTTTTCCGATGGGATGTTTCCCACGTACTACTGTGAATCCCTCCATGGGACTACCTTTTTCTATCTGTACAATTTTGCTCAACCTTCTTTGCGGATACTGGAGCATATAGGCAACCCCTTCTACTAAAAGCTCCAATAACGTCAGTCTTCTGACAATCCGAAGCTGTGTGCAGGCGATTTTACTGTCATCTCCTTCTTCCTGACGTTCTCCTGCG
This sequence comes from Faecalimonas sp. LCP19S3_D12, assembly GCF_052121495.1. Lineage (GTDB taxonomy): Bacteria > Bacillota > Clostridia > Lachnospirales > Lachnospiraceae > Faecalimonas. Next base: position 27,810 of record NZ_JBQKED010000035.1, read on the forward strand.
ACCTCAACCACACAGTATTGTGCCAAAGACGGGTTACTATAGTAAATTAGGCAGTCTAGTGGGTTTTCTGCACAATGAAAGCCCGTTTTTCTGCAGGCAGCTTTTTCTGTATAATTCCATTCCGCTTCCTGATACTGATATCCCAAACAACTCAAATCTTTCTGGAATGCTTTATACGCAATCATTTTCTTCCTCCGTTTTTTCTCCATTTTCCAGCATATCAAAAAGAGAGAGTTGACTGTCTGCTTTTGGCTTGCTTTCTTTGATAGAAGTCTTTACATCTTTTACAGCAGATTTTTCTTGTGCTTTTCTTTTTCGTTCCCGTTCTTCCTCTTTCTTTTTTCTTTCTTCCTCAGCATCATCTAATGCATAGTATTCCTCCAACCAATGGTACACTTTTTCTGAACTAACTGCGACTCCTGCACCATTTTGTCCATTTCGATTCTGTTGCAGATAGTCTTTTGACTCTTCATATACTTTTTGAAGAATGAAATTAATTGCTTTTTCCAAAGATTTGTGAGGCAGCAGGATCTGTGCCCCTAAGGCTTCCTCTTCGCAGCGTTCCATGAGATACTGCCCTAAAGCCACTGCCAGCCCTGGTCCTTCAAACTGATACATTTCTTCCGCAATCTTTTCAGAAGCAGTAGAAAAATTCTTTTCTTCCAGCGGCACTTCTGCCAGCCGAAGTCTTTTTCCCTGCAAAAAATCCTGCATATCATTTTTTGGTATCAGCCTTTCTCTGCAAAGTTCCTGCAAACGTGAAATTTCACCTCTTGCTCTTAAACGGTCTGCAACCATATTCAAGTCTTTTGTATTTTCTATCATTGTCTCAAGCATTCTTATTTCCTCCTATAAAATCAGGAAGGGGTTGCCCCCCTTCCCGTTATGCTGCTCTTTTTAATTCCTCTCTTTTTTCTCTGATTTCCTTGTCCTCTTCCTCAATAATACTGATCATTTGAATCAGGAATTGCTTACACCAAGTATTTCCTTCATACTTCTTTCCTATTTTACCTGCTTCTTCAATGATCTGTTCCCATTCGCTGTCCACTCTTTGTCCTTTTCCTCTATGTTTCTTATAGAAATCATAAATTTCATGCATCGCCTTATGCATATCAATTTCTACTGTGGTTTCCAAATTAGAAATCAAGGTAATAATAAATTTATGGTTATGATATTTCTTTAAAAGTCCCTGGATTCCCAACATAGATTTTCCAAGATATACACCATAAAAATCACCTACCATACTTGCAATCATTTTTTGATCTGTCACCCTGCTTCCTCCTTCCGCTTAACTGATAAATTCTTCTAATGTTATCTGGTTTTTTGAACTAGATTTTCTCTTATTTACGGTGTCTTCTACACCGTTATTCGTCCTGGGAAGTTTTTTTATTTTTTGATAAACCTCCGCTAGCATTTTGTCCAGTTCGTCTTCTTTTGAAAAGATACGCATTCCCAGAACATCTTTCTTTTTTACACAAATCTCTAATTTCTGTATTCTCCCAACTAGAAGATCCACTTGAAATTTTTTCCGATCCATTTCCCTAATCTGAGGGCGCTTCACAAGCACATACTGAAACTGCAGGCTCTGCATATATTTCTTTACCAGCCTTCGGGCAGTTTCAAGAATCTCCGCTTCTCCTGCCATATAATCCTCTTTGACAACCTGCGGAATTTTCTTTTTATACCTGTCACAAGCATTTGTATCAGAAAAATAGTTCTCATAGATCTGCACCAGTTCTTTTCTGATTTGATTTAGTACTTCTCCGTCTGTGGTCTGATTTTCTTCTGTTCCAAACTGATATACCTTTTTCCAGTCATACAGTTTCTTTTGAAAAAAATTTTCCCACTCCTTTGAAGGTTCTGGTTTCTTTTTCTCTACTTCTTCCACGGTATTTACTAACTCCCTTTTGATAGAAAACTCTATTTGTCCGGTAACCTGTATTTCTTTTTTAGGATTCCCATATAGCCACCATCTGTAAACATCTTCCGCATCTTTCCATGTAGCACTTCCATGTCTTCCTTCTTTATGGTAAGAAAGCATTCGGTCAAACGCTTTTAGATAAGCCCTTTTAAACATTGGATAGCGTGCTAGTTCTTTCTCCCGCTGTTTGATAGAAGCAAGCGGGCATCCAATACACCCTATCCTTGTGAAACCTTCATCATAAAGGCTACAATACGTCCGGATATCCGTATGAATGAACTGCCATACTTCATCATCTGTCCAATCTAAGATTGGATTTAACACACGTTTCCCTTTTATCTGACAGCTTTCTATCTGACGTCTTTTCTCATCGTTATCATTGTTTAAAACCACTTTTGCTTCAGATTGTCCCTGTACTTCTGCAAATCCTCTTTTCTTCCGATTCCTGCTTTCTGCCCACCGTACACCGGTAATCACAAAACAACCTTTACCACCTCTTTCTTTCAATTCAGAACAACAGTATCTCATTCTACGTGTAGGTGGATAATGCTTTTGTTTGATTAATTCCCACATTGTAGTCTCTGGCCGATTGATAATAACATCTGGATATGCTTTTCGGATAAAATACACTATTTCTGGCGGATCTACCGTTGTAACATTATAATAAGCTTGAAATTTTACATTTGCTTTTTTTGCTAATGCATAGATTACTTGGCTGTCTTTCCCACCACTAAAACATAAATAATATCCTTCCGGGTTCATCTTCAATGCTTTTGCCTCAAACATTTTTAACATAGTTACAGCCTTTTCAATTTTCTTCTCTATTCCCAAAAAACTTAACTGTTCCATTTTTTCTCCGTTCTTTACAATTAGTTTGCTCTAAACGGAAAAGCCATGCTTTCAGGTGTGTCTTTTTACACTGCCTGACCTCTTCATGTTCAAAAAACAAGTCCGCAACGACTGATTTTTCTAAGCAGCAACCTGAATTTCTCAGGATAAGAAAAAGTGGAACACCTTTATGATTGGATATCCAGTATCCCATACGCAATTTTTTGAATTTCCAGAATTTGTACATTGGAAATTTTACGATAAGGTTTTCTTGTGTTTTGTTCTGAAATCCAGTTTCTTAATAAAAGTTCTGCCTCAAAATCCACATCATTATAGTCTGCCAGGAAAGCATATTTTTTCGCCTGCCTACAATTTCCCCTTACTGTCATATAAGAAAAAGAAATTTCATATAATGGCAGCAGTATGTTCAATGAAAGCATCTGCATAGGATGCAGTCTTTTCAACTTTTCACGATAATACTCTGTCTGGGGAAGGGTTCCTCCAATTGCCACCTCATGAAATGACAGAATATCTGCCAGTTTATGAAGGTGCATATCCTCACGCTCCTTTCTTTTCTCTGTAAAAGCATCCATTCTTCTCCAACTGATCCAGCCTTTCTAAAATTTCTTTCTCCGAAAGACATTCTCCTTGTTTTTGATGCTTTAATTTTCTGTACATCATTCTTCTACAGACCGGGTGCGCCGGTCCATAATCATAAAGATATCTTGCTTCTCTTGCATTCAGGTTACAAAAGATTGCAATCAGCAGTTGATAATATCCTGCCATTGTTTCATCTTTCATACACACCTCATTCCTACCGATACTTTAGCCGAAAAGTTCCTCTTGCCAAAGGCTGAAAACAATCGGCATGTTCATATAAAGTTGCCCGAATTCTCGCCTCATAGTTTTTATTTCTCTTGGCCTTTGGGTGTTCTCTTAATTCCTGATATAACTGCTTTAATGTTGCCTGTCCATCAAACTGTTCCATTGTCATCCGCAATAAATGAAACCACGTCAGTGCAATGGAATCCTGTTCTTGTATCTGGAATATTCCTTCCTTTCTGATGGAAAATGGTACAAGAAAAATTTCTTCTTTTTGAAAAAGTACCAATGTTTCTGTCACAATCGGAATAAACGGCTTTCCAGAATACTGTGTCTTACTGGAAGTGCAGTGAAACTGCCCCTTAACAATCCAGGATTTCATATTTCCAATATGGAGCATATCCGCTGCAATAGAATGGAAGACTCCTTTCTGCCGGATATCTCCTACCAGGATTGCCAGATACCCATTCTGTCTTAGGCTGAAATACAGTTTTTTGATCACATAGTTCAGTTTTTCAATATAATCTTCATAGTTCTCACATCTGCTCAAATCATCTTCATGCGGTCTTCCCCACATATTTCCGGAATACCGGATAATGTCGTGGTAAGGCGGGTGGAAAAAAATCAGGTCTGCACTATGTGCAACTTCATCTTTTAATGCATTCCAGTTTCCAATCCCCTTTGGTGGATGCGGGTTCAAATCATATAAGACAGAGGGAATATGCAATTTCTCTGCCACATCTTGACTGGTTCCCGAACCGCTCATGGGATCCAGAAACAAAAACTCCTTCTTCTTTTCATACCGTCTGCATTTTTTTACAAACTGGATGAGTTTTTCTACAACCTGTGGGGAACAATTTCCTCTCCACCGATTACTGCCTCCTTCTGCCCGTTCCGGAAATGCCATAAAAGAAGTCAGGTCTTGTCCTACGCAATGCGTAAGTTCCCTTGTCCCTAACGTCTGTACAATCCGTTTCCAGTCGGAACCAAATTCTGTGCGTAAAATTTTGCTTGCACGCTGTAAATCACTTTCCTGCACACTATCATACTCCTTTCTGCACATAAAAAAACGATACAAAAATCCTTTCTGGTTTTCATACCGCTTTCTCCGCTTTTTATTTTTCTTTCTTCTCCTTTCCAAAAGGCAATAAAAAAAGCACTCAAAGAATTTCTTCCTGAATGCTTTTGATATACGCGCTTTTTAATTAAGTAGTAATACTTCAAAACGTTATTCTAACCTTATGGTCAGATAAAAATTGCACTTCTTCTTTACGAAGAATAAAACTGAACTACAAATTTATGGTAGCATAATCCAGTAATTTAGTCAAGATTATAGATTATTTTAAATAAAGCTTACTCCCTTAGTTTTATTCCATTCTAATAAGAAATCAACTTGTTTCTAACATTTTGAAAACAACTTATTTTTTTGTTCTTCTGTTAATCTAACATAGACCTCTATTAACTTCTCATACATAAGTTTTGTCAAAATACAATTTTTTTGAGAGGCTTTATTAATACTACCAGTTTCTAATAAATTCTCATTTGGACATCCGCCCAAGCATAAATTCTGAGCCCAACAGTCTTTGCATTGATCATGATTTCCTATATGTAAATTTTTGATAAATTCACTTCTTTTTGTGCCCACTCCATTTTTTATATCCCCTAACGAATATTCATTATTTGCCACAAATCTATGACATGGATATAATCTTCCATCTATATCAACTGCATACATATTTCTTGCAACGCCACATCCTAAATATCTTTCACTTCCATACTCGATTTTTTCTATAGCCGAAAATAAATCAATCATTTTTTTTGCTTTTTCAACATCTCCCATTTGGATAAGCTTTTCAAAATGGGAGATATATTTTTCATATTCTTTGTATAATTCATTATAATCTGAATCTTTAAGCATATTTTTTGCAATTGCAATAGGCACAACACGAAAACCTAATGATACTAAATGTTCAAAAATTTCGACATACCCCATGTTATTACTGGATATAGTAGCTCTAGCTGAAACCAAGGAATCTTTTCGTAAGTTTTCTGTTTTTTTAATTACAGTTTCATATGATCCTATACCATTAATATCATATCTATTAGCATTATGTTTTTCTTTCTCTCCATCTATGCTTATTTGTATAATAAATTTGTTGTCTTTTAAAAATTCTTCTATCTCTTTATTTATCAATGTGCCATTTGTAGTAATAGAATATCGAAATTTCTTTCTAGTATCTATTTCTCTTTTTTTACAATATTCTACAACTTCTTTTATCAATTTAAAATTCAACAAAGGTTCACCACCAAAAAAAGTGATAAAAAGTTCTTCGTCATCTGAATTATTAATCAAAAAATCAACAGAGTCAAACGCTGTCTTTTCGGACATTATTCCTTTATTTGTATATTCACCTCCATTTCCATAACAATACACGCAACGCAAATTGCATTCTTGTACAACCATGAGAATTATCGCCGATATTTTCTTATTGACTTCCTTATCTAGAAAGTCGTTTTGGCGTATACTATTCCTCATAAAGCCAGCCAGTGACATTTCTGACAAAATATTAACAACTTCTTCTCTCGTTATTGTTCCTTGTAATCTTTTGCATGCTTCACCGATTGTCATTCCTTCACAAGCTAAGATTGCCTTAGTTATATTATCTATTTCAAAAAGTCCGCTTGTATTGATTGTATACAAATAAATCTTTTCGTCAATAAAAAATTCTTTATACGGATAAAATTTTATCACATCATCTTCTTTTAAAAATTTCATAAGTCCATCTCCTTTTGTAAAAAAATCAGCCTGTCCAATGCAACTACAGCAAGTGGACAGGCTCTGCAACTAGTGAATAAAATCATGTGACCATTCATCACAGAAAAGGCATGGCCAATTATTTCTAATTGCTTCGTCTTTATTTACACGTCTGAACATTCTTCTCACTCCTCTCTCTATTTTTCTAATATCTATAGTTTATCACCTGATATAGTGAACAACTATCCAATGTATCTCATTCAGTAGCATTTATTTTTTTGATACTTGTTGCATACATAATTCCAGATATCACTAAAAGAATAAAAATAATAATGCTTCCTGATAAAATTAATTCCAATAAACTTTTTGTTTGAGTAAATATAATTTGCAAAAAAACCGCCATTATAATAGAACCTACGATAGTTGCTGATATAGATTTCTTAATCATCCCAATAGAAAACGGAAAAAGAACTAAGAATCCATTTAAAATCATAGAGATTATTGTTAAACTTACTATCTGTTTGAAATCTTTTAACAGAAAACTACCATTAACAATATTCCAATAATAATCTCGAAATACAATAAACAATGTACAGCACACATTACCTAAGAAGGTCCCTATCATTACAAAACTACTTATAAGTAAAAGTTTAGCTGTCATCCACATTTTAGGCTTTATTGGATAAGCAAGCATAATTAAAACGCTTCTGTTAACATACTCTCCTATAATAATTTTTGAAACCAAAACAGCTCCATACACCGTAAAACATTCAGTTACAGCCATATTAACTAATCTCAAAATATTACTATAGGAATTTTTAGGTGTATCTTGTACTGATGCATACATGGATGTATTTGCAAAAAAAAGTAAGCCTACGATAATAAGCAGTATACCCACAACATAGTATCTTGCTTTAACTTTTTGCAATTCTAATTTCATTAAATTAATCATGATTATCACCTTTACTTATAATTTTAAAAAAGTAATCCTCTAATGAATTTTCACATATTCCAATACTTTCTACACCTATATCGTTTTCGACTAAAACTTTTGATATCTTTCTTCCGCTTACTGACAAATCATAAATATGAATCTCATGCTCATTAATAACATCTATATTTTTAATACCTAATAGTGTTTTTAATATAAATGCTCCCTTGTTTGTGTCACTCAAATGTATTTTTCTATATTTTCCTCTCTTTTTATGAATTTCTTCCATCGATGTTTCACTTAACAAGGTTCCTTCTTTGATCACTCCTATTGTATCTGCTATCAATTCCATTTCCGATAAAATATGACTTGAAATGAGTATACTCATATTCCATTGTTTCTTAAAATTTAAAATTAATTTTCTGATTTCTGCAATGCCCTCAGGATCCAAACCATTCAATGGTTCATCTAATATCAGTAATCTGGGTTTTGATATAATTGCTCGTGCAATTGCTAATCTTTGTTTCATTCCTACGGAATAGGTATCGACTATTCTATCGGCTGCTTCACTTAAGTTCAATAAATCCAGCATGTCATTCACTTGATTTCTAATAGGAATTTTCAAATATCTACAATGAAGTTCTAAATTCTCTCTTCCTGTCAATTTTGTGTAAAAATATGGGTACTCTATTATTGATCCCACGTCACACAATAGTTTATAGGTGCAATTATTGACTTCTTTTCCAAAAATTTTAACGCTTCCACTATCAGGACTTTCTAAATTTAATAGCATTTTTAATATAGTACTTTTTCCAGCACCGTTTGGTCCTACAAAGCCATATATTTCGCCTTGCTTGACATGTAGATTTACATTATTTACAACTTTTTTCTTCTTATAACTTTTTGTAATTGCCTCAGTTTCTAATATATTCATTCTCTGTTTCCTTTCCCTTATTGACAGGTCGTTTAGGCTGATATATTAGTCCTAAGCAAACCGGAGGCCATTGCAAATTTTCCTTTTTAGTCCGATATTCTATCACCTCACTAGCCACTTTCAAACATTTATTTACTAAAGTATTTCTTCTTCCCATTATTCATATAACCTCCTGTTTTATAATCTTCGCAAAAAGTAGTAATACAGCACATACAATGTCTGCAACCATAGCCCATAAAATATATATGTTATTAGGTATTCCAAAGAATATTACTGTTATAAAAATCCAATGTATCCCAGCCGTTAGTCTTGCTACCTTTTTGGCTTCTATATGTTCCAAGTTACTCAATCTCATATTAGGATGATTTACTGTTGAGATAATTAAAATAACAAAAATAGATATAGTAAATATCAAATAGATATATGGCAACTTTCCAGAAAACACTGGGATTATAATAAATGCAATTACTATGTAAAGAATTATTGTTGATACTAAACAACTTTCATAACTCTTCATATGGAACCCGCCAGTTCTTCCTCTCATGTTCATAAATACAAACATAAATATTATCGTTTGCAAAATATTGTTAAATAGAACTGATAAGATTAGCAGTATACCAAGTGAAATTGATTTTTCTAATAATATTTGGTGCTAGAATATAAATAGTACAAGTCAAAATGAGAATTCCTTATAAGAAAAATCATGGTACAATGTAAGTATCGCACTGAAGGAGGATCTCATTATGGCAAAGCACTA
>NZ_JBQKED010000036.1:0-36260 GCF_052121495.1 Faecalimonas sp. LCP19S3_D12
GTTTTTATATCTTCTAACGAGCGTCATCTTGTTCTCATGCCCGACTTTGTGCGGGCTATTTTCATTCATTGTTCCAACAAAAATCGGAATTTCCTATTATATAAAAAAACACACTTAAAGACGGGGGAAAAAAGTTTTCTCCCGTCTTTAAGTGTGTTATACTATAAAAACAGGAGGATGAAAAAATGATTCGTTTTAATTGTGATTATAATGAGGGAGCGCACCCTCGTATTTTAGAAGAACTTGTAAAGACAAATATGGAGCAGACACCGGGGTACGGTGAAGATCCATACTGTGAAAAGGCAGCAAAAGTAATCAAGGATTTGTGTAAAAAGGAAGATGCAGCAGTGCATTTTCTTGTGGGAGGCACACAGGCAAATCTGACGGTGATCTCCTCCATTCTTCGCCCGCATCAGGCAGTAATTTGTGTGGAGGAAGGTCATATTAATGTGCATGAGACAGGGGCTATTGAGGCGTGTGGACACAAGGTGATGACGATTCAGGGAAAAGATGGAAAGATTGACGCAGAACAGATTAAAGAAGTATGTACACAGCACTGGTCCGACAGTTCACATGAACATATGACACAGCCGAAGCTTGTGTATATTTCCAACCCGACGGAACTTGGAACAATGTACAGCAAGGCGGAATTGGAAGCGATACGAAACATGTGTAATGAATGTGGACTATATTTGTTTTTAGACGGAGCAAGACTTGGATATGGGCTGATGGCAGAAGAAAATGATCTGACATTGGAAGTATTGGCGGAGAACTGTGATGTGTTTTACATCGGAGGAACGAAAGTGGGAGCATTGTTCGGAGAAGCAGTTGTTATCTGCAATAAAGCGCTTCAGGAGGATTTTAGATATCTGATCAAGCAGAAGGGTGGTATGCTTGCAAAGGGAAGATTGCTGGGAATCCAGTTTTTAGAACTTTTAAAAGATGGCTTGTATTTTGAAATCGCAGGGCATGCAATCCAAATGGCAATGATCCTGAAGAAAGGACTTGAGGAAGCCGGATATTCATTTTTCATCGACAGCGCAACTAACCAGCAGTTCGTGATTGTGCCTGATGAAAAATTGGAACACCTGAAAGAAAAATATGCGTATACATATCAGCAGCGATATGATGCGACATCCAGCGTGATTCGTCTTTGCACAAGCTGGGCGACAAAAGAGGAAGATGTTTATCAATTACTAGAAGATATGAGGTAGGGAGACAAAAGATGCGTGAAAAGCTGACACATTTTGATGAAAAAGGAAATGCAGTGATGGTAGATGTCTCAGAAAAAGAGGTGATATCAAGAGTCGCGGTGGCGTCTGGAAAGATACGTGTCAATGCAAAGGTGATGGAGGCGGTTAAAAACGGTACTTCCAAAAAGGGAGATGTGCTTGGAGTGGCACGTGTGGCGGGAATTATGGCGGTCAAGCAGACGGCAAACCTGATTCCGATGTGCCATACACTTTTGATCAGTAAATGTGAGATTGCCTATGAGATTTTAGAAGATACTTTGGAAATTTTGGCAAGATGCACTGTGAAAGTAGAAGGGAAGACTGGAGTTGAGATGGAGGCGCTGACAGGAGTAAGTGTTGCGTTGTTGACGATTTATGATATGTGCAAGGCAATTGATCGTACCATGGAATTATCAGAGATACATTTGGAAGAAAAAAAAGGCGGAAAAAGCGGACATTTTAGGAGGGAAATTGTATGAGAGTTGCAATTATAACAGCTAGTACATTAGGATATAAAGGGAAAAGAGAAGATAAGAGTGGACCATACATAAAAAAGGTAGTGGAAAATGCAGGGTTTGAGGTGAAGGTGATGAAAGTACTTCCGGATGACCGCAGAATTTTGGGAGAAGTGATGAAACGGCTAGCAGATAGCAATATTGTAGACTTAATCATCACAACAGGCGGAACCGGATTTTCAGAAAGCGACGTGACACCGGAGGCGACGCTGGATATTGTAGAGAGACAGGTGCCTGGAATACCGGAGGCAATGCGCGCCTACAGTATGCAGTTTACAAAACGAGCAATGCTGTCAAGAGCGGCGGCGGGGATTCGTAAACAGACGTTGATCGTAAACTTTCCAGGAAGTCCGAAAGCACTCAAAGAATCACTCAAATATATTTTGCCGGAATTGGTGCACGGTGTAGAAATTTTACAGGGAATTGCCAAAGAGTGTGCAGTCCCAGAGGAAGCGTAAAAGATGAAAAAGATTGAGACAAAAGATGCGGTAGGTCATGTGATCTGTCATGATATTACAATCATTGTAAAAGATCAGATTAAAGATATTGCATTTCGAAAAGGGCATATTGTGCGGGAAGAAGATATTCCCCAATTGTTATCTATCGGAAAAGACCATCTTTATGTGTGGGAGAAAGAAGAGGGAATGCTGCACGAGAATGAGGCGGCAGAGATTCTGGCATCTGTATGCGAAAGTGCATATATGAAGCGGAGTCCGGTAAAAGAAGGAAAGATTGAGTTGTCGGCAACACAGAGAGGACTTTTTCAAATTGATTTGGAAAAGCTTTGTGCCATCAATGAGCTGGAAGATATCATGATTGCATCCAGACATCATGACCAGCCGGTGAATGTCGGGGATAAACTGGTTGGGACAAGAGTGATTCCGCTGGTCATTTCGGAAGAGAAGATGAAGCAAGTTAAAGAAATCGGTGGCAAAGAGCCATTGTTTCGGGTTTTACCATATAAGCGAAAAACAGCCGGAGTGGTGACAACTGGAAATGAAGTGTATTATGGGCGGATACAGGACACATTTACTCCGGTTATTCGAGAAAAATTGAGAGCATATGATGTGGAAGTATTGGTTCATAAAACCGTACCGGATAAAAAAGAAAAGATTGTAGAAGCAATTCGGGAGATAAAAGGCAAAGGAGTAGATCTGGTACTTTGTACTGGAGGAATGAGTGTCGATCCGGATGATATGACACCGAGTGCAATCAAAGAAAGTGGAGCGCAGATTATTTCTTACGGGGCTCCGGTTCTTCCGGGGGCGATGTTCCTGCTTGGCTGTTTTTCGGATGGAACACCAGTTATGGGACTGCCGGGATGCGTGATGTATGCGAAAGCGACCATTTTTGATTTGCTTCTTCCACGGATACTTGCAGATGTACCGGTTACGAAGAAGGATTTGGCAAGGATGGGAGCAGGAGGATTATGTCTTGGCTGCGATATCTGTACGTATCCTAACTGTGGATTTGGAAAAGGAGTATAGAGATTTATGGGAGTTGTGAGAGCTGTTTGCATCAGTGAAAAGAAAGGAACAGAAAAGCAAAATGTACATAGGGCAAAGCTGGTTGCGGATTTTGGTCTGAAAGGAGATGCGCATGCAGGTAACTGGCATAGACAGGTGAGTCTGTTGTCTTATGAGCAGATAGAAGCGTTTCGGCAAAGAGGGGCACAGATAGAATTCGGTGCGTTTGGAGAGAATCTTGTCGTAGAGGGATTTGATTTTAAAATCCTTCCGATTGGAACAAGATTTCGCTGCAACGATGTGATTCTTGAGATGACGCAGATAGGAAAGGAATGTCATCACGGGTGCAGGATTTTTCAGACGATGGGAGACTGCATCATGCCAAGAGAAGGTGTGTTTGCAGTTGTACTTCACGGCGGGGAGATTTCAGAGGGTGACTGTATAGAGCTTTTGACAGATAAGGAGGAGTAAATGAAAATCACATATATTTCACACAGTGGGTTTGCGGTGGAACTGGAGAACCATATTTTTCTGTTTGACTATTACAAAGGGGAGATACCCAAGTTTGATCCGGGGAAAGGCATAGTTGTATTTGCAAGCCATGTCCATCACGATCATTATGTAGAAGAAATTTTTGAATTGAGAGAACAATATTCGGATGTGCACTATGTTCTGTCTTCGGATATTCGAAGGTCAGCGAAAAAATTTCTGGAAGAAAAGCAAATCGAAGCTCAGGTCTCTTTCTTGGGAATCCATCAGGAACTTGAACTGGGAGAGGTACGGATTCAGACTTTGAAGTCAACAGATGCAGGTGTTGCTTTTTTGGTAGAGTGTGAAGGAAGAACAATTTATCATGCAGGAGATCTGAACTGGTGGCATTGGGAAGGAGAGCCGGATTCGTATAATGAACATATGAAGACGGCGTATCTGAAGGAAATTGAAAAATTGAAGGACACACCGATCGATGTGGCATTTGTGCCCGTAGATCCAAGGCTTGGTGAGCAGTATTATTATGGAATAGATGGATTTGCAAAACGGGTGGATGCAAAAGCATTGATTCCGATGCATTGCTGGGAAGACTATACAGTTTGTGAAAAACTGATGCATCAGGAGGAGACAAAAGAGTATCGCGAGCGGATTTATCCGATCAAAAAAGAAGGAGAGGAAATATGTCTCAAGATATCATAATCGTAGCAGGATTGTTCACTGTGCTTGCCGGCATCTGGGTGGTGAACATGGTAAGCCGTAAAAATCGGATGGCGTATATACAGACAATGCTGAAAGAAGAGTGGGGCAGTGGACATCCAAAAGAATATACATATGAGGAATTTGAATGGATTTCACATTATTACAAGAACCGACAGGAGAGAAGATGTGCCAAAGGGGCGTTTATCGATGATATCACATGGAATGATCTAGAGATGGATGATGTCTTCTTAAAGTTAAATCATACTTATTCTAATATTGGCGAGGACTATTTGTATGATCTTTTGAGGAGACCACAAACGGAGGAATCTGTGCTGAGAGAGCGAGAGCGTCTGATTACTTATTTTGCAGAGCATGAAAAAGAGCGCAGAGTTTTTCAGACCAAATTCTATGAAATTGGGAAATTATTAAAAGTTCCGGTCAGTGATTATATTTACCGTTTATCTGAAGTGAAAAAGAAAAGCAACACACCGCACTATCTGGCAATTGGAGGGATTTTTGCCGCCATTGTTTTGGCAATTTTCAACATCACTGTCGGAGTGATTGCGTTACTTGTGGTGATGGGTGTAAATATCAACAGTTATTATAAAGAGAAGAAAGAAATCGAGGCGTATATCAGTACATTTTCTTATATCATGAAACTGCTTGACATCAGCGATCAGTTTGAACATGTTGATATTCCAGAAGTGGAACAATATGTGCAGGAGATTATCAAAGCAAAGAAACAGTTTGGCAAGTTCAAAAAGGGTTCCTCTTTGGTGGTGTCTGGACGGCATATGGGAGCATCTGTTACAGAATCTATCATGGACTATTTCCGTATGCTGTTTCATGTGGATTTAATTAAATTCAATTCGATGCTGGAAGAGTTTCAAAAAAATTTGGATGCGATTGAGTGTATGATGGAAAATCTTGGACTTTTGGACAGTATGATTGCAATCGCCTCTTATCGGGAGTCATTGTCATATTATTGTGTGCCGGAACTTGTGAAGCAGGAAAAGGCATTTTTAGAAAGTGAAGACATGTATCATCCTATGCTTGAGAATCCGGTTGCAAATACGATCAAAGAAGAACGAGGCGTGTTAGTGACGGGCTCCAATGCATCTGGAAAATCAACATTTTTAAAAACAGTGGCAATCAGTGCGGTTTTTGCACAGACGATCCACACCTGCCCGGCAAGACAGTATCGCGCCTGCTATTTTCAGATTTATTCATCTATGGCGCTCAAAGATAATCTTCAGGGAAATGAGAGCTACTACATTGTGGAAATCAAATCTTTAAAAAGAATCTTGAACCGCGTAGAAGAGAAGACACCGCTCTTATGTTTTGTGGATGAGGTGCTTCGGGGAACGAATACGATTGAGCGTATTTCAGCATCGGCTCAGATTTTAAAGAGTCTGGCAAAAGTGCATGTAATGTGTTTTGCGGCAACACATGATATTGAGTTGACACATCTTTTGGAAGAGTTTTATAGTAATTATCATTTTCAGGAAGAGGTAAAAGAAAATGATATTTTGTTTAATTATATGTTGTACAGAGGAAGGGCGGTATCCAGAAATGCTATTAAGCTGCTTGGGATTATCGGATATGACGGGGAAATTATCAAAGAGGCTGAGAAGACGGCAGAGAATTTTGTAAATACCGGAATATGGAGTTTGTAGAGAAAGTGAGAGCGATATGAAAGTAAAGATTTATACAGATGGTGCGGCACGAGGAAACCCGGATGGACCGGGAGGATACGGCACTGTGTTGGAATTTATAGATTCAAAAGGGCAGCTTCATACAAAAGAGTTGTCCTGCGGATATAAGAAGACGACGAACAACCGTATGGAATTGATGGCGGTGATCGCAGGGCTGGAGGCGTTGAACCGTCCCTGTGAGATTGAGTTATATTCGGATTCAAAATATGTGGTCGATGCATTTAATCAGCACTGGATTGATGGTTGGCTGAAAAAAGGCTGGAAACGCGGAAAAAACGAACCGGTCAAAAATGTGGATTTGTGGAAACGATTATTGAAGGCGAAAGAACCGCATCAGATTGCGTTTATTTGGGTAAAAGGACATGATGGACATCCGCAGAATGAGCGCTGTGATACACTTGCAACGACAGCGGCGGATGGTGGAAATCTTTTGGATGATGTAATCGGGGGCTAAAAGTACTTTACAAGTTTTGAAGAAAATGATAAAATCACAGAGGTGTAAAAGTAAGACAGACGGTCGCAGCTGCAAGTGTCGAAAGATTGCAGGTGAGGAAAGTCCGGGCTTCATAGGGCAGGATGCCGGATAACGTCCGGTGGAGGCGACTCCAAGGCTAGTGCAACAGAAATGTACCGCCCAGATTGATTCTGGGTAAGGGTGGAAGGGCAGTGTAAGAGACTACCGCCCCTTTGGTAACAAAGGGGGCATATGTAAACCCCATTCGAAGCAAGACCGAACGAAAACGATGTGGCGGCCCGTCACGTTTTAGGTAGGTTGCTTGATCTTACTGGCAACAGTAAGGCTAGATAGATGACCGTTCAACGACATAACCCGGCTTATCGTTTTGCTTTTACACGATGTATTTTTAGAATTTATGAGACAATTGCTTTGAAGTGATTGTCTTTTTTGCTATTAAAAGTTTCTAAATATACTATAGTTAGAAATATTAAATTCAAACAAACTATTGACTGATAAATTTGAAAGGAGTAGTATAAAGATAACAATAGAAGTAAACAGAAAGGGGCGTTTTTTATGACAACGTATTTCATGATTTTTTTAACAATTGTCACAGTTTTTGTTGTTGCAGCAGGATTGATTAAAGTTGGAAAAGTACCGAAAATGCCTGCTTTCTACCGCAACATGATTAGAGAGGGTGTTTTCAACCGATTGATTTTCAAGAATTATTTTTTCAGAAAAGTGTTAGAACATGGAAAACAATTGCCGGAAACAGAGATTGAAAATGTGTGTAGTTTATACAAAGGAGGGGATTGTGGGGAAAAGGAAAATTTAGTGAATATGTGAAATATTCTTTAGCAAAGGACTGGTGGCAAATTAGCCATCCAGTCCTTAAATAATGCTTGTCTTTATTATCTGCTATACTTTTCTTCACAATATTTGCAGCGGTATACTTCGTTTTCAGGATCGGTCAACACGAAAACGTGTTCCAGTTCCTGTTCAATAGAAGTGATGCAGCGAGGATTTTTGCATTTGATTACGTTTGTGATTTCTTTTGGAAGTTTCAAACGTTTTTTTTCAACAATTTTTTCATCCTGAATGATGTTGATTGTGATATTGTGATCAATAAAGCCGAGGATATCCAAATCGATTACGTCGATTGGACATTCAATTTTCATAATGTCTTTTTTCCCCATCTTATTGCTTTTTGCATTTTTGATGATTGCAACGCAGCAATCTAATTTATCCAGTCTCAAATAGTGATAGATGTCCATGCTTTTTCCAGCCTGAATATGGTCAAGTACAAATCCTTCGGAAATACCACTGACATTCAATGTATTTTTTACCATGATATATTTCCTTTCTCTCTATGGTTAATTTTTATTATTGTTATGAAACTTTGATCTCCAGCAAAGTGAGTATGAGTGCCATACGTACATAGACACCGTATTGTACCTGTTTAAAATAAGCGGCACGTGGGTCTTTGTCTACTTCGACAGAAATCTCGTTGACACGTGGAAGTGGATGAAGTACAAGCATATCCTTTGGCGCAAGTTCCATCTTTTTCGCATCCAATATATAAAAATCTTTCATACGAACGTAATCATCTTCGTTAAAGAAACGTTCTTTTTGTACCCTTGTCATGTAGAGCAGATCAAGTTCCGGAAGCGCTTCTTCCATACGAACTACCTCTTTGTAAGGCACGTTTTGTTTGTCCAACACATCTTTGCGGATATAACTTGGCAGACGCAGCTCTTCCGGTGAAATCAAAACAAATTTGATATTCGGGTAACGTACCAGTGCGTGAATGAGAGAGTGAACCGTACGTCCGAATTTCAAATCACCGCAAAGACCGATTGTGAGATTGTCAAGCCTGCCTTTTAAAGAACGGATTGTCAAAAGATCGGTTAAAGTCTGTGTCGGATGTTGATGTCCGCCGTCACCGGCATTGATGACAGGGATAGAAGAATGTCTGCAGGCAACCATAGGCGCACCTTCCTTTGGATGTCTCATCGCACAGATGTCTGCATAGCAGGAAATCATGCGGATTGTGTCAGATACGCTCTCCCCCTTGGCGGCGGAACTGGAATCCGCGGAAGAAAATCCTAAAATACTTCCCCCCAAATTTAACATTGCGGCTTCGTGACTAAGTCTTGTTCGAGTGCTCGGTTCGTAGAATAAAGTTGCAAGCTTTTTGCCATCGCAGGCATGTGCATATTTTTCAGGATTGGCTTCGATATCATCTGCCAAATCCAAAATTTCATCTAATTCTTCGACTGTAAAGTCTAATGGACTCATTAAGTGTCTCATGGTAACCTCCTAGTTTATCGATAAGTTAATAAATCTTGTACAGATTTTCGCTTTGGAGCTTCGGGAGCAACATCAGGATAACCGATGGCAATCAAGGCAGCCAGTTCCTGTCCTTCCGGGATGTCCAACAATTCTGTGATTGCATCTTCGTCCCAGATTCCCATGATTACAGTGCCAAGACCGGCTTCATGTGCAGCAAGACAAAATGTCTGGCAGGCAGCACCGACATCGAACATCTGCCAACGGTCTTCCTTTTTGGTTGAAAAAGAACCATCTCGCTCATAACCGCAGCGCCCTTTGATAAAAGTTACAGCAATTAATGTTGAAACTTGTCTGATAATATTCGAATTATAGTCTGGGGTGAATTCATCGGCAATTTTATTGAGAATAGAAGTGTCTTCAATTGCGATGTAACGAGTAATCTGAGTGTTTTTCCAGGAAGGAGAATAAGATGCTGTAGAGATAATAGATTCCAATAATGAATGGTCAATACAGCCTTTCTTGTACTTACGAATACTTCTTCGCCCTTTCATACATTCTGTTGCGTTCATATAAAATATCCTCCTATTTGAAAATCTATTTTTATTATCATATAATAAACAGATTTTTTTTTCAACTCTTATATTTATCAAATATAGATTTTGTCTGAAAAATGTATTATAATAATTTTTAATTTGGGCAGGAGGAGAGAAGGATGGCGACTTTAGAAGAGTTAAGAGCACAGTTAGATGGAATTGATAATGAGATTATCGAATTATATAAAAAGAGAATGGATGTCTGTATGGAGATTGGAGACATCAAGATCAGCGCGGGCAATAAAGTGTTTGACAAGCAAAGGGAGCGGGAAAAACTGGCAGCAGTTGCCGCAAAGGTGACGGAGGAGTTTCACAAAAAAGGAGTGCAGGAACTGTTTGAACAACTGATGTCTTTAAGCCGCAAGCTGCAGTATCAGCTTTTGACAAAACGGGGGGCGCTAGGAAGGCTGCCGTTTATCGGCGTGCACAAATTAGATTGGGAGAATTCGAGAATTGTCTTTCAGGGAACGGAAGGAGCATATAGCCAGGCGGCGATGGAGATGTATTTTGGAAAAGATACCAATAGTTTTCATGTGCAGACTTTTCGAGATGCGATGGAGGCAATCGAAGAGGGATCGGCCGACTTTGCGGTACTTCCGATTGAAAACTCTTCTGCGGGTGCAGTCAATGAGGTGTATGATCTGCTTGTGGAATTTGAAAATTATATCGTAGGAGAAGTGGTTCTCCCAATCAATCATACATTATCAGGATTGAAGGGAACGACATTAGACCAGATTGAACGTGTATATTCTCATCCACAGGCATTGATGCAGAGTGCAAAATTTTTGGACGCACACAGAGACTGGCAGCAGATCAGTGTGGCAAATACTGCTGTTGCCGCAAAAAAAGTACTGGAAGATCAAGATCAGAAAAAGGCTGCAATTTGCAGCGAATATGCAGCGCGTCTGTATGGATTGGAAATTTTGGAGGAGAAGATCAATCATAATGATAATAATTCCACGCGTTTTATTATCGTGACGAACCAAAAGATTTTTTTGAAGGATGCATCGAAGATCAGTATTTGCTTTGAAGTGTCACATGAAAGCGGAACGCTGTATCATCTGTTGTCTCATTTTATTTATAATAATCTGAGCATGACAAAGATTGAGTCAAGACCGGTGGAAGGACGCACCTGGGAATATCGGTTCTTTGTGGATTTTGAAGGAAATATGGCAGATGGGGCTGTGAAAAATGCGATCCGGGGGTTGCGCGAGGAGTCTAAAAGCTTGAAAATTTTAGGAAATTATTCATCGAAAGAAGGCGTATAAAATGAGAACAAAGGAACTGATGCTATACAAACATATGGAACATGAAGAGCTTTTGCGTGATATGACATTTTTAATGGAAAATTGTGACAGCGACTACTATAATAAAGAAGATATGGCAGGACTTTTATTTGAATGTGTGAATGAACTGCTGGAGCTGGCAGCGGGATATGGGTTTGAAGGAAACCTTTGGCATAATTACCTGACATTTCTTTTGGTAAATGACGAAAATGCATACAGTACAGAGTGTGAGATTGTAGGCGAGATTGAGGGAAGCATCAACACGATTACACTGCATGATTTTGAGATTTTCCGAGAGCTGTTTGCATATGACTTTACTATTTTAGAGAAGGCGTTGGGGGTGAACTGCCTTTCTGTACTGATGCATTATGAGAATGTCAAAGGACATGGGAAGGTATTCAATAAAAGAATCCGAGACCGTATCTGTGAGCTGAGCGAAAAGCTTGGAACATGTGAGAATGCAGAGGAGTTCAAATGTACGATGACACAGTTTTATAAAGAATTCGGAGTGGGTAAGTTTGGGCTGCACAAGGCATTTCGTATCGAGCATATAGAAGCTGGGGCAGATATTGTCCCAATTACGAAGATTGCCCATGCACATCTGAATGACCTTGTGGGATATGAGATTGCAAAAAAGAAACTGATTGAGAATACAGAGGCATTTGTGAAAGGGAAAAAGGCGAATAACTGCCTGCTGTTCGGAGATGCAGGAACAGGAAAGTCTACTTCAATCAAGGCAATATTGAATCAGTATTATGATCAGGGACTTCGAATGATTGAGGTGTATAAACATCAGTTTCAGGATTTGAACGATGTGATTGCTCAGATAAAAAACAGAAACTATAAGTTCATTATCTATATGGATGATCTGTCTTTTGAGGAGTTTGAAATTGAATATAAATATCTCAAAGCAGTGATTGAGGGCGGATTGGAAAAGAAGCCGGATAATATTTTAATCTATGCGACTTCAAACAGGAGGCATCTTGTTCGGGAAACATTTCGCGATAAGTCTGACCGAGATGAGGAATTGCATACGAACGATACTGTTCAGGAAAAATTATCACTGGTGGCAAGATTTGGAGTGACAATCTATTTTGGAGGTCCAAGTAAGAAAGAATTTCAGCAGATTGTGAAGACATTAGCTGAGAAAAATCAAATTCATATGCCGGAGGAAGAGCTTCTTCTGGAAGCCAATAAATGGGAGTTAAGTCACGGCGGCCTGTCAGGCAGGACAGCGCAGCAGTTCATAGATTATCTTCTTGGAAAATAAAGAAAGGGGTGAAAGTTTCGAATGACTTTCACCCTTTTAAATGCTTTAATCAATCTGTTGAATTCCGGAAATATCGGAATCAATCATCAGAGAATAGTTGGTGTAATATACGACAAATCCAGGTTTTCCGCCGGACGGTTTTTTGACATGTTTTTTCTCAATGTAGTCAATCTCTACTTTTTCATTTCCGCGGTTCTTAGAGTAGTAGGCCGCAAGTTTTCCGGCTTCCTCAAAAGTCCGGTCTGGCAGTTCCTCGCCATTGGTTTTCACGATGACATGAGATCCCGGACAGCCTTTTGCGTGGAACCACCAGTCGTTTCCAACAGCGAAATGGAAAGTCAGTTCGTCATTTTGCAGATTATTTTTTCCAACATACATATGATAGCCATCGCTGGAAATATAGTGGAATGGTTTACTTGTAATCTTTACTTTTTTCTTTGTGAATTTTCGCCTTACATATCCGGCGCCGATTAATTCTTCTTTAATCTGAGTCAGATCGTCTTCGCTCAATGCAATGTCAAGTGCATTGCTGACAGATTCAAGGTAAGTGATATCTTCCTGCGTTTCCTGAATTAGAGAGGAAAGCGCCTCGAAGGTTCGTTTCTGTTTATTATACTTATCAAAATATTTCTGCGCATTTTCACCGGGTGTCTTTGTAGGATCGAGCGGGATTTTCACCATCTCATTTGTATAGTAGTTCAACGCTTCCAGTTGTTTTGCACCGGACTCTAAATTATAGCCGTAGGTGTTGATCAATTCGCCGTATATGCGGTATTTATCACGGTTCAGAGTGTCTTTGAGTTGTTTGGACTGCAAATCATATTTTTTTCGGTTTCGTTCTAATGCGGTCTGCACGATTTTTCGGAGGTCTACCGATTTTTGGCGAATCCGTGTCAATGTGTTTTTGGAAGCATAATAAGTCTCCAGTACATTTGACATGGAGTCGAATATTTTTGCCTCATACATCGGAAAATGCGATAATGGCAGTGCACAGAATTCTTTTGGTTCCGCACCGTCATAGTAGATTACCGGATGAAAATCACCTTTGATTACCGGATCAAAAAATAAAGTAAATTGTTTATATAAATGAATCAATACATCTTCTGACAGCTCTTTTGGTGTGACTTCAGAATCAATTCCGGCAATATAGCAGATTTCTTCTGCTACAACAGGGCTGATGCCGGTAAAGCTTGTGTAGATCGCTTTTCCAAGAGGGGTAGGCTTTGCAATCAAAGTTGATACAAAGTCGGCAAAAGAAATATCCAGTGGATCTGATTTTTCCATCGTATCCGGAATGAAATACTCGCGCCCCGGAAGTACTTCGCGAACAGAACTCATCTGTGCGGAGACGTGTTTGATACTGTCGATGATCTTGTTGTCTTCCGTACAGAAAATGATGTTGCTATGTTTTCCCATAATCTCAATGATCAGATATTTTTTGCACAAATCACCAAGTTCATCCAGATGTTCTACTTCAAACCGAATGATACGTTCTAATTTAGGTTGTGTAATTGCCGTAATTCGCCCGTTATTAATGTGTTTTCTTAAAAGCATACAGAAATTCGGTGCGGTCATTGGACTTGGCTTGTTGGTCTCAGTTAGATAAATAAGCGGAAGTGAAGCACTTGCGGATATGGAAAGCCTCTTTTGCCCTTTGGGTGTCTTGATTGTCAGAAGAAGCTCATCGGTCTCAGGCTGTGCAATCTTATTGATTCTGCCGTCTAATAGGTTCTCTCTTAATTCATGTACGATATTTGCAATTGTAATTCCGTCAAAAGCCATAATGTAAATCGTCCTTTCATATTTTAGAGGTACTGTTCACTCCTAACCACCACCATATGCGCACTCGTCGTGCTTTCGCACTCCAGTCCCGCACTTTGTGCTAAGACTGCTTATTGGGTGGCGGTTACGAGTTACACTTCGTAGCAAAAACAGAAATTCGCCTTTTACA
The DNA here is from genome assembly GCF_052121495.1 of Faecalimonas sp. LCP19S3_D12. GTDB lineage: Bacteria > Bacillota > Clostridia > Lachnospirales > Lachnospiraceae > Faecalimonas. The sequence goes on from NZ_JBQKED010000036.1 coordinate 13,963, forward strand.
TGCAGGCATGACAATGCAAATCTCTGTTTTAGCTGCGGAGTGAACAGTAACCATATAGATGTTAGTATACACGAAATGAAGGGGAGTTTCAATTGACGTTTGTTTTTAAATGACTTATAATGAAATGTAACATAAAAAGACAAGCAAAGAGGTTAACAATATGATGAAAAGTATGACAGGCTTTGGAAGATGTGAGGTGTCTGAAGGACAACGTAAATTTACGGTGGAGCTAAAAGGCGTGAACCACAGATACTTAGATGTCAATATCCGTATGCCGAAGAAATTGAATTTTTTTGATGCATCCATCCGCAGCTTGCTGAAGCAGTATGCACAGCGAGGGAAAGTAGATATTTTTATTACATATGAAGACATGTCAGAGAATCAGGTGGCATTAAAATATAACGCTGCATTGGCTGAGGAGTATCTGCAGTATTTTAAGCAGATGGAAGAGACATTTTCATTGGAGAATGATATTCGTGTTTCTGCCTTGTCGCATTGTCCGGAAGTACTTACGATGGAAGAACAACCGGAGAATGAGGAAGAACTTTGGAACGGATTGAAGAAAGCCTTGGAAGGAGCGTTTACACAATTTGTGGAGACAAGAATTGTGGAAGGCGAGAATCTGAAAAAAGACATTAATGTGAAATTGGATGAATTGCTTGCATTAGTTGGAGCAATCGAAGAGCGCTCACCGGAGATCATTTCTGAATATCGTGCGAAGCTGGAATTGAAAGTGAAGGAACTTCTGGAAGACGTACAGATGGATGAGAGCAGACTGGCTGCCGAGGTGATTCTGTTTGCGGATAAGATCTGCACAGATGAGGAGACGGTCAGACTGAGAAGTCACATTGAACATATGAGAACCACATTAGAAGCGGGAGAGGGAATCGGTCGAAAACTGGATTTTATTGCACAGGAGATGAACCGTGAAGCGAACACGATCTTGTCAAAGGCGAATGATATTGAAGTATCGAATCATGCGATTGATCTGAAGACAGGAATTGAAAAGATCAGAGAGCAGATTCAGAATATCGAATAAAGGGAAGGGTAAGAAGGATGAAAAAGAGAGGAATTTTGATTGTAGTCTCAGGATTTTCAGGAGCAGGGAAAGGGACTGTGATGAGAGCGCTGCTTGAAAAATATGATAATTACGCATTATCTATCTCAGCAACTACAAGAAATCCGCGAGAAGGAGAAGTAGATGGAAGGGAATATTTTTTCAAAACGACAGAAGAATTTGAAAAAATGATTGCACAAGATGAGTTAATAGAGTATGCTAGATACGTGAATAATTATTATGGCACACCAAAAGCCTATGTGGAAGAACAGCTTGCAGCCGGAAAAGACGTGATTCTGGAGATTGAGATTCAGGGTGCTTTGAAAGTGAAAGAAAAATTTCCACAGACACTGTTGTTGTTTATAACTCCACCGAATGCTTCGATTTTGAGAGAGCGTTTGATTGGAAGAGGAACGGAGACGATGGATGTTATTGAATCCAGAATGCAAAGAGCAGCAGAAGAGGCTGAGGGAATGCAGGAGTATGACTATCTGATCATTAATGATGATTTGGATACCTGCGTGCAGGAGATGCATAATATTATCGAGGGTGAACACAACAGAAGTTTCCGCAATGGGGATTTTATGTGTCAGATAAAAGAAGAATTAAATGGGAATTTGAAAGGAGAATAATACATGTTACATCCATCTTACACAGATTTGATGAAAGTAGTCAATCAAGACGTAGAGGAAGGGGCAACTAAGATTGTAAACAGCCGTTATTCGATTGTTTTGGCAACTTCAAAAAGAGCAAGACAGATTATCGGCGGAGAATTACCTTTAGTACCAACAAAGCATGGTGAGAAACCACTTTCGATTGCAATTGATGAATTGAATAATGGAAAGATTAAGATCATTGCAGAAGATACAGAAGAATAGATAAAAGATATGATGAGGCGGATGCGTAGTGGAGTATCTGCCTCAATAACTATATAGGAGAAATGAGACTATGAATATATTATTTGTATCACTAGGATGTGATAAGAACCTTGTCGATACGGAGGTGATGCTTGGACTGCTGGCGTCTAGAGGACACCAGATGGTGGACAGTGAAGAGATCGCAGATGTCATTGTCATTAATACCTGCTGCTTTATCCATGATGCAAAAGAGGAGAGTATCCAGACGATTCTTGAGATGGCAGAATATAAGAAAGCCGGTTCATGCAAGGCGTTAATTGTTACAGGTTGTCTTGCACAGCGATATAAGCAGGAGATTATCGATGAGATTGAGGAAGTGGATGCAGTGCTTGGAACGACTTCTTACGATAAGATTGTGGAAGCGATTGACGAGGCACTTGCAGGGCACACAAGTGTGGAGATGACTGACATTGATGCACTTCCGCTTGTGGAGAGCAAGCGCCTTGTGACGACAGGAGGACATTTTGCTTATCTGAAGATTGCAGAAGGGTGTGATAAACACTGTACATATTGTATCATTCCAAAAATCCGCGGAAACTTTAGAAGTGTTCCGATCGAACGGCTTCTGAAAGAGGCGGAAGATCTGGTGGCACAGGGAGTAAAAGAGATTATTCTAGTGGCACAGGAGACAACACTTTATGGAAAAGATCTCTATGGTGAAAAATCATTGCACAAGTTGCTGAGAGAGCTTTGTAAAATCAGTGGATTACGCTGGATCCGCATTTTATACTGCTATCCGGAAGAGATTACAGATGAATTGATTCAGGTAATCAAAGAAGAGGATAAGATCTGTAACTACCTGGACCTTCCGATTCAGCATGCAAGTGATGGAATCTTAAAACGAATGGGAAGAAGGACTTCAAAAGAACAGCTGGTTGAAATTATTGGAAAACTGCGAAAAGAAATACCGGATATCGCAATCCGTACTACATTGATTACCGGTTTCCCGGGAGAGACACAGGAACAACACGAAGAATTGATGGAGTTTGTAGATGAGATGGAATTTGACCGCCTCGGTGTGTTTACATATTCACCGGAAGAAGATACGCCGGCTGCTGTGATGCCGGATCAGATTCCAGAGGACGTCAAGGAAGACCGTCAGGCAGAACTGATGGAATTGCAGCAGGAGATCGCGTTTGATCTTGCGGAAGAGATGATCGGGCGGGAAGTGCTTGTCATGATCGAAGGAAAAGTGGCAGATGAAAATGCATATGTAGGAAGAACTTACAAGGATGCTCCAAATGTAGATGGGCTTATCTTTGTAGAATCAGAAGAGGAATTAATGTCGGGAGATTTCGCACGTGTCAGAATCACCGGCGCATTAGAATATGATTTGATGGGAGAGATTATATCATGAATTTACCAAATAAGCTGACGGTACTGAGAGTTTTAATGATTCCATTTTTTGTTGTATTTATGATCACACCTTTGGCAGAAGGGAATGGAAAATATATTGCACTTGCACTGTTTTGTATTGCAAGCCTGACAGATATGCTGGATGGAAAGATTGCCAGAAAGCATAATCTTGTGACGAATTTTGGAAAATTTATGGATCCGCTTGCGGATAAATTACTAGTATGTTCTGCGATGATCTGCCTGATCGAGACAGGAAAGTTGCAGGCATGGATTGTTTTGATCATCATTGCACGAGAGTTTATCATCAGTGGTTTCCGACTTGTAGCATCTGATAATGGGATTGTCATTGCCGCAAGCTATTGGGGAAAATTTAAAACAGTATCTCATATGGCGATGATCATTCTCTTGATATTGGATATTCAAAATCCGATTATGCAGACAATTACAATTGTTGTTGTATGGATTGGACTGATTTTGACAGTGGTTTCTCTTGTGGATTACATTGTGAAGAATAAACAGGTATTGACACAGGGTGGAATGTAAAAGAAGGATGAAGATCATGTTGGAAGAAGAAATTGTAAAAAAATTATTGGAAAAGCAGTATACAGTGACAACGGCAGAATCCTGTACGGGCGGTCTTCTGGCAGGAAGAATTTTGAATGTTCCGGGAGCATCGTCTGTGTATAACGAAGGACACATTACCTATTCCAATGAGGCAAAAGAGCGCCTGCTGGGGGTTTCGCATGAGACACTCGTAAGATACGGAGCGGTCAGCAGGCAGACAGCCGAGGAGATGGCACGTGGAGCGGCGAAGACGGCGAAGGCAGAGATAGGACTTAGCACGACCGGAATTGCGGGCCCGGGAGGCGGAACAAAAGAAAAGCCGGTTGGTCTTATCTATGTGGGATGTTGTATTGGCACAGAGACCTATGTCAAAGAATGTCGTTTTCATGGAACAAGAGAAGAAAACAGAAATGCGGCTGTGGAAGCGGCGCTGAAATTGTTGGCGGAAAATTTATAGTCATATTCAACAAGGAAAATGTTTTTACAGAAAAACAATGTTTTATAATGTCGAATTATAAAAAATATGAAAAAAAATATAGACGAAAAGAGAAGTTTGTGAGAAAATAAGAATATATATGGCGTTAAAGTTCTAACAAACACCATAGAGAAAAAATCATACATATTTGAAAGGAGTTTTATCATGATTTATTCACATGAAGTACAAACTATGTGTCCAGTAGCTCAAGGCGTTAATCACGGACCAGCTCCAATCCCAGAAGAAGCAAAATGGGTAAAAGCAAAAGAAGTAAAAGATATCTCAGGCTTAACACACGGTGTGGGCTGGTGTGCACCACAGCAGGGAGCCTGTAAATTAACATTAAATGTAAAAGATGGTATCATTCAAGAAGCATTGGTTGAGACAATCGGATGTTCAGGAATGACACACTCAGCAGCTATGGCATCTGAGATTCTTCCAGGAAAAACAATTTTGGAAGCTTTAAATACAGATTTAGTATGTGACGCTATCAATACAGCTATGAGAGAATTATTCTTACAGATCGTATATGGTAGAACACAGAGTGCGTTCTCAGAAGACGGACTTCCAGTAGGAGCAGGTCTTGAAGATTTAGGAAAAGGACTTCGTTCACAGGTTGGTACAATGTACGGAACATTAGCAAAAGGTCCTCGTTACCTTGAGATGGCTGAAGGATATGTAACAGGTATCGCTTTAGATGCAGACAACGAGATCATCGGATACCAATTTGTAAGTCTTGGAAAATTAACAGACTTCATCAAAAAAGGTGATGACCCTAACACAGCTTGGGAAAAAGCTAAAGGACAATATGGCCGCGTAGATGACGCTGTTAAGATTATTGACCCAAGAGCAGAGTAAGAGAAGGAGGACGTAAAAAATGGCTTTATTTGAATCATATGAAAGACGTATTGATAAAATCAATAGCGTGTTAAATAGCTATGGAATCGCTTCTATCGAAGAAGCTGAAAAAATCACAAAAGACGCTGGACTGAACGTTTACGATCAGATCAAAGGAATCCAGCCAATTTGTTTTGAAAACGCTTGCTGGGCTTACATCGTAGGTGCTGCAATCGCAATCAAAAAAGACTGCAGAAGAGCTGCTGATGCTGCTGCAGCAATCGGTGAAGGTCTTCAGGCTTTCTGTATCCCAGGTTCTGTTGCTGACCAGCGTAAAGTAGGTCTTGGACATGGCAACTTAGGAAAAATGTTATTAGAAGAAGAGACAGACTGTTTCGCATTCTTAGCAGGTCACGAATCATTCGCAGCAGCTGAAGGTGCTATCGGTATCGCTGAAAAAGCTAACAAAGTACGTAAAAAACCTTTACGTGTTATCTTAAACGGTCTTGGAAAAGACGCTGCGCAGATCATCTCAAGAATCAATGGATTTACATATGTTGAGACAGAGATGGATTACTACACAGGAGAAGTAAAAGAAGTATTCAGAAAAGCATACTCTGACGGACTTCGTTCAAAAGTTAACTGCTACGGTGCTAACGATGTAACAGAAGGTGTTGCAATCATGCACAAAGAAGGTGTTGATGTTTCTATTACAGGTAACTCAACAAACCCAACACGTTTCCAACATCCAGTGGCTGGTACATACAAAAAAGAATGTATCGAACAAGGTAAAAAATACTTCTCAGTAGCTTCAGGTGGTGGTACAGGACGTACACTTCACCCAGATAACATGGCAGCTGGTCCAGCTTCTTATGGTATGACAGATACTATGGGACGTATGCACTCTGATGCACAGTTTGCTGGTTCTTCATCAGTTCCTGCTCACGTAGAGATGATGGGATTAATCGGCGCTGGTAACAACCCAATGGTTGGTATGACAGTTGCTGTTGCAGTTTCTATTCAGGAAGCAGCAGAAGGCGGAAAATTCTAAGAAACCGCGGAAATACGGGACTCTTAGCAGATATAAAAAGAAGTGAAATTGTTCACTTTTAGATGATAAAGTAGGCAGATATTAACACTCTGCCTACTTTATTTTTTGTATATCTTCTCTTAGCCACTCAACATTTGTTATTAATCGCAGTGTTTAAAATCGGCGGGACTCTCTATCAAAGTTGCCACTTGGAAGAGATGTTTGTGTCCGTCTTCAAAATCGGTACATGATTTGACGTAATGAACGTGTTTGCCGTTACCTACGTCGATGGCAGGACCGGAGATACCACAAAATTCGTGATAATGTTCATCTGAAAAATCAGTGCGAAACTTGATTTCGTGGACGTGGCTGCAATCTTTTTCTATTGCCTCACCGGAGATGGTACAGAAACGATGGCTATGACAATCTTTACAATCTTCAGCAGTAGCGGTGCTTCCAGTCACTTCGTGGACGTGTTTTTGTTTTTCAGGTTTGTTACAAGGTGAATTATACATTAAGACAACTCCTTTTAAAAGGTATTTCTATATAGTATGAAAACGAAAAAATAATGTGAAAAGTATTTAGAAAAAATTCTAAATAGTTATTGTATTATGTTCGGTAAAGTGGTATATTATCTGTAAGCTATTTAGATAAAATTCTAAATAGAATTGCTGGAAGGTGGGATGCTATGAGTTTTGCTGAGACATTTAAAGCGCTTTCAGATCCGGTTCGGAGAGAGATTCTTGTTTTGCTGAAGAAAGGATCTTTATCAGCAGGGGAGATTGGGAGTCATTTTGACATGACTGGTGCAACAATTTCTTATCATTTGGGAATTTTGAAGAAAGCAGATCTGATATGTGAGACAAAACACAAGAATTATGTGTATTATGAGCTGAATATTTCAGCGGTAGAGGACATTATGTTATGGTTAGCAGACTTGAAGGGAGATGTGCAGAAATGAAAGAGTACAAAGGAAAAATTATTTTGACAAGCATGATGACAGTGATGCCGATAGTTGTGGGATTGCTGTTATGGAATCGACTTCCAGATACGATTGCGACACACTTTGACTCCGGCAATGTGGCGAATGGATGGAGCAGTAAGACATTTACTGTTTTGGGACTGCCGCTTATTTTGTTGGCCATTCATTTGGTTACAGTCATAGTTTCTCTAAATGATCCAAAACGGAAGAATATTGGCGGGAAGATGCTTACGCTGGTATTTTGGATTATACCGGTCATTTCGTGGGTGATGTTTGTTTCTATTTATGCATATGCATTAGAGCTGGCAATTGATATTGGTGTGGTATCCGGAATTCTTATCAGTGTGATTTTTCTCATTATGGGAAATTACATGTCAAAGAACCGGCAAAATTACACAGTTGGAATCAAACTGCCGTGGACATTGAACAGTGCCGAAAATTGGAATCGAACGAATCGGTTTGCAGGAAGACTGTGGATTGCAGCAGGCGTTGTCTTGTTGATGAATGTTTTCTTTAATCAGACTGCAGTGCTGATTGGAGTGCTGATTGTAATTGGAGTGGTTCCGGTAATCTATTCATTTATATTGTATAAAAAGGGAATCTAGCAGAGATGTCTGTGTCAGTTTATGGCACAGACATTTTTGCTGGTAAAATGAGAAAAGATAAGATATAATGAGGACGGAAAATGTTGTAAAAAAGTAAGGGGTAGATATGTTAGATAAGAAAAAATTTTTGGAAGAATATAATATTAGCGAAGAGGCTTTTCAGGAAGCGGGAATCGCATGGGAAGAGCTGCAGAAAATATATGAGAATTATCAAAAAATTGAGAAGGACTTAAGAGATATCGGAAAAGATTTTGTAGATGATTACCTTTATGATATCGAGAGAGCGGGGATTCATTCCTATCGCTATCGTACAAAGGCTCCTGGTCATCTGATTGAAAAGATTATCCGAAAGCGCAGAGAGGCAAAGGACAAATTTGCGTTTTTGAATCATGAAAATTATTATAAGTATTTTACGGATTTGATTGGAATACGAGTATTTTTCTTATATCGGGAAGACTGGATTTACTTTCATAATTATATTACAAAGGTGTTTGAAAATAATCCGGATATTTATGTGGAGAACAGACTGGAAGATTTCGATGAGGATGTGAATCATTACTATCTTGCGGAACGACCGAAAGTGTATAAGCGTTCGGGAGACAGCAAGATCTATGATGAAAGGCTGATCGATATTAAAGCAGGCGGCATCTATCGGTCACTTCATTATATTATCAAATATAAGGGATATTACGTAGAGGTACAGGGAAGAACATTGTTTGAGGAAGGATGGAGTGAGATCGATCATGATATTGTCTATCCGTATTTCAAAAACGACCCGATGCTGTGTGATTTTTCGACACTGCTGAATCGTTTGTCAGGAATGGCGGATGAGATGAGTTCCTACTTCCGGCGGATGAAAGAAGAAAAAGTGAATATGGAACGTGAGAACGAAAAGGAATAGAATGTGGTAAAACGCATTCTATTTTTACACCGAAAATAAGCCATTGCATACTATAAAGAAAAAAGGAATTATGAAAATTGGGAACAGATTTGTATCAGTTTGCTGTTGTGGGAGGTGATCTGCGGCAGTGGTATCTGGCAGACAGGCTGGCAGAGAGAGGATACCGAGTCCTGACATATGACTTATGCAAAGAGGAGAAAATTCCACGTGCAAAAACAGCATCTTCTGTGAAAGAGCTTACAAATGCGGCGGATGTGTTGATTTATCCGATTCCGTTTTTGAAACAAAAAGGTGTTTCAGGCATAGAAATTTCCAAGCGAAAAGAGGTTCTTTTGAATTTGCGAGAGGGACAGTTTTTCTTTGCAGGGGGGATTCCGAAACAGCTTTATCGGGATATGGAAGCGAAAGGGGTTCATGTCTTTGACCTTATGGATGATAAAAGTCTATCTGTGAAAAACAGTGTTGCAACTGCAGAAGGAATGATTGCGGAAGCGATAATTCGAAGTTCGAGAAATCTCCGTGAAAGCAGGTGCATGATATTAGGGTATGGAACGTGTGGAAGAATGCTTGGTTCATATCTGAAGGGCATCGGATGCGAAGTAAGAGTTTTGGAAAAGAGCAGGGAAGCTTGTGCCTGTGCGAAAGCAGATGGTATGCAGATTATAGATGCAGGAACGCTTGAACGAGAACTTGAACAGATGGATATTATATTTAACACAGTGCCGCAGGTGATCCTGACAGCGGAGAGACTGGCCTATGTGCAAAAAGGGGCGTGGATTTTAGATATTGCATCTGGCGCTGGCGGAGTAGATTATACGGCAGCGAGAAGAACAGGTGTGCAGGCAGTACAACTTCCCGGGCTTCCGGGAAAATATGCACCTTGTTCCTCTGCTGAAATCATAGCAGATACCGTGCTTTGGAAATTAAGAGAATCTGTTGCTTAGTTTAAATATGTGGGAGGGTGTATGATGAAACTGAATGACAAGCGGATAGGTGTCGCTTTGAGCGGTTCGTTTTGTACCTATGACAAAGTGTTTAAAGAACTTCAGAAACTGGTGGATGAGGGGGCAAAAGTACAGACAATCTTTTCAGATGCATCTCAGACGATTGACAGTCGTTTTGGAAAGGCGGAGGAGTTCGTGCAAAAGGCAGAAAAACTCACCGGAATCAGACCGATGCGCACAATCGCAGAGGCAGAACCAATCGGACCAAAGGAGCTTTTAGATCTTTTGATTATCCTTCCGTGTACAGGCAACACAATCGCAAAGCTTGCAAATGGAATTACGGATACACCGGTTCTGATGGCAGCAAAGGCACATCTTAGGAATGAAAAGCCGCTTTTGCTGTCAGTATCCACAAATGATGCGCTTGGCATGAATATGAAAAATATCGGATTACTTTTGAATGCAAAGCATATTTATTTTGTGCCGTTTGGACAGGATAATCCTCAAAAGAAACCAAACTCGATGATTGCGCATACGGAACTTTTGCTGGATGCGGCAAAAGAGGCGCTAGAAGGAAAACAATATCAGCCGGTAATTCAGTAAAGTGTAGAAATGCTCTGAAAAATTCAGGGCATTTTTCTTAAATTATAGGAAATTCCTTTGGAATCCTATAATTCAAAAAATGCACTTCGTGCAAAGATGCGCAGCTCGCGGGGGTGAAACTATCACTGCGTGAACCGCTCGCGCGCGAAGATTGCGCAATAGCGCAATCTTTTTTTATATAACACTAGAAAAAATGAGCATACAACGATATAATGAAATGCGTATGAAAAAAGGAAGAGGGGAAGAATGATGGCGAAGAATATGACGGAGGGGAAACCGTTAAAACTAATATTGGCGTTTATGTTTCCGGTACTGTGTGGGAATCTGTTTCAAAATTTTTATAATATTGTAGATTCTATGATTGTAGGAAGATTTTTGGGCGTAGACGCCCTTGCGGCGGTCGGAAGTACCACGTCTTTAAATTTTCTGGTAGTGGGGTGGATTACCGGAATGACGAGCGGATTTGGGATATTGATCTCACAGGCATATGGTGCAAAAGATGAGAAACGATTAAAACATTATGTGGCAATGTCGACGTATTTATGCATTGCACTTGCAGCTGTGATGACAGTCGGGTTATTGTTGGCAAATGGATGGATTTTGACGACGATGAATACGCCAGAAAAGATTTATGCGGATACTTGGGAGTATATTGCAATCATCTATGCAGGTCTTCCGGCGACGATTCTATATAATATGCTGGCTGCGATTGCGCGATCTTTGGGAGACAGCAAGACACCGCTTGTCTTTTTGGTGTTATCGTCTGTTTTAAATATTGGTCTGGATCTTCTTTTGGTGGCGGTAATTCCACTTGGGGTGGCAGGTGCAGCTTATGCGACCGTTGCATCTCAGGCAGTATCCGGCATTTTATGTTTTATTTATGTATGGAAGAAGTATGAGATTGTCCGGTTTGGAAAACAAGAAAGGAAAATTTCTCTAAAGAGTATAAGACAACTTTTGTCGATGGGTGTTCCGATGGGACTGCAGTTTTCCATCACGGCAATTGGAACGATGATCGTACAATCCTCATTGAATCTGCTAGGTTCCATGTATATTGCATCTTACTCTGCGACAAGCAAGATTCAGAATATTGTGATGCAGGTGTACATGGCACTTGGAGCTGCGCTTGCAACGTATGCCGGACAGAACTACGGTGCAGGAAAAATCGGGCGGATCAAAAAAGGTCTGAATGTCAGTATCGGGATGACGGCGGTTTACAGTGTCGTGATCATGGTGGTAGCATATTTTTGGCTGCCATCTCTGGTAAAAGTATTTGTGGCAGATCCGACCGGGGAACTGCGCGCAATTGCGGAAAAGATGTTCCATATCAGTCTGTGGTTTTATTTCCCTTTAGGACTTATCTTTTTATACCGGAATACGCTGCAGGGAATTGGAAACGGACTGGTTCCAATGCTTGGTGGGGTGTTTGAACTGTTGGCAAGAGCCCTAACCGTAATTTTGTTGTTTGAAGCGCTTCGGTTTACCGGAATCTGTATCTGTGACCCGGCAGCCTGGGTGAGCGCGTTGATTCCGCTGATTCCATATTATTATTGGTATATTCGAAAATTGACAGTAGGTGAGGAAAAATGAGTGAACATATTTTAGTGGTAGATGATGAAAAAGAGATTGCAGATCTTGTGGAAGTTTATCTGATGAGTGACGGTTATCAGGTACATAAATTTTACAACGGAAAAGATGCGTTGGAGTGTATTGCGCATACAAAGCTTGATATGGCGATTTTGGATGTTATGCTGCCGGACATAGATGGGTTTAAGATTTGCCAGAAAATTCGAGAAAAGTATTATTATCCGGTTGTCATGCTGACTGCCAAGGTAGAAGATACAGATAAGATCATGGGATTGACGCTGGGAGCTGACGATTATATTTTAAAGCCATTTAATCCGTTGGAAGTAGTTGCAAGAGTAAAAACACAACTTAGAAGATATAAAACATACAACCATGCGGAAGTGCCGGAAGAAAAAGAAATTAACGAGTATGATATCAGAGGACTTGTGATCAATCAAACTACGCACAAGTGCACATTGTTTCGAGAAGAGATTGCGTTGACACCGATTGAATTTTCTATTTTATGGTATCTCTGTGAACGAAAGGGAAGAGTTGTCTCCTCAGAGGAGCTGTTTGAGGCTGTATGGGGAGAAAGATACTATGACAGCAATAATACGGTGATGGCTCATATTGGAAGGCTGCGTGAAAAATTGCATGAGCCGCCTAGAAAACCGAAATTTATTAAAACAGTATGGGGAGTGGGGTATCAGATTGAGTAGAAAAGAATACATGCGGGTAAATAAGACGGTGAATCAGATTTTTTACAAATTTTTACTAAAGATGCTTCTCGTGATTGTAGGACTTCCGTTTTTGCTCATTGGCGGGTATTATCTGGCTGAATTTGCGGCTGGCATGGTGATATGGTATCCGGAGGATTTGCTTTACCGCATCGGAAAATGGATTGAGCTTCGAATCGATGTCATAGTGGTTTTTGCTTTGATGGTTGGCTATCCGGCTGCGACGATTTTCTTTTTGAGAAAGCCGTTCTCTTATCTTAAGAAAGTGCTTTGGGCGACAGAAAATTTATTTCAAAGTGAGGAGAAGCTGATTGAGCTGCCGTATGAACTGAAGGAAATAGAGAGTGAGCTAAATTCTATGAAACTGGAGATTGGGCGCAATGCAAGGGCAGCAAAAGAGGCAGAACAACGGAAAAATGATCTGGTTGTCTATTTGGCGCATGATTTAAAGACACCGCTTACTTCCGTGATCGGATATCTGACTTTGCTGCGGGACGAAGGACAGATTTCGGAAGATTTACGACAAAAATATCTTTCGATTTCACTGGAAAAAGCAGAGCATCTGGAAGATTTGATCAATGAATTTTTTGAGATTACAAGATTTAATCTCTCTAATCTGACATTGGAATTGAGCAGAGTGAATCTGACAAGAATGTTGGAGCAGTTGGTGTATGAATTCAAACCGATGCTGGACGAAAAAGAATTGGATTGTAAGTTGTCGGTTCCAAAGGATTTGGAGTGGAAATGCGATATTGGAAAAATGCAGAGAGTATTTGACAATCTGCTGCGAAATGCAGTGAACTATAGTTTTGAGAAAGATACAATCTTTTTATCTGTTACTGAAGAAGTAGCGGGAATCAAAATTGTGTGTGTGAATCACGGCAACACAATTCCAAAAGAAAAACTAGAACGGATTTTTGAACAGTTTTATCGGTTGGATACGGCACGTACGACAAGAAGCGGCGGCGCAGGATTGGGGCTTGCAATTGCAAAAGAAATTGTCGAGCTGCATCACGGAACAATTTCTGCTTTCAGTGAAAATGAGACGATACGGTTTGAGATCGTTCTGCCAAAAGCACAATAAATTCTTAAGAATTTTGCAGAAAAAAAGTAGAATATTATTTAGAAAAAACGGGAAAATGACATCTTTGTTTTTGATAGGATAACTCTATCGAAAGCGAAGATGTTTTTTATTGCATAAAACGCTTTGCGAGGATCGCAATATACAAATGAGAAGGAGATAGAGAACATTGAAAAGAATAGCAATTTTATTTGGGGGATGCTCCAGTGAGTATCCGGTGTCATTACAGTCGGCATATGCCATTATCAACCATGTGAATCGAGAGAAATATGAGGTGGTTCTGATAGGAATCACACGTCAAGGAGAATGGTTCCGGTATGATGGTGATTATGAAGAAATCGCAGCTGACACCTGGCATGAAAGTGAAACATTTTGCCATCCGGCGTGGCTGAGCCCGAATCGATCTGTCCATGGAATGGTGGAAATCCGAGACAATAAGCGGATTGAGACATGGTTAGATGCGGTGTTTCCGGTTTTGCATGGGAAAAATGGAGAAGATGGAACTGTGCAGGGGGCAGCAGAACTAGCCGGGATTCCGGTTATAGGATGTGGTCTGCTGTCTTCAGCATTGTGCATGGACAAGGACAGGGCTCATCAACTGGCAGAAAAGGCAGGAATCTTAGTGCCAAAGGCGTTGGTATTTTCTGAGGTAATGGAAGAAAAGGAACTTTTAAAACGGACAAGCGCACTGACATACCCGTTGTTTGTAAAACCGGTCCGAGCAGGTTCTTCTTTTGGAATCACAAAAGTAAGTGAAAAAGAGCAGCTTTTGTCAGCTGTGAAAATGGCATTTACACATGATGATGAAGTGATTGTGGAAGAAGCGGTAGAAGGCTTTGAAGTGGGATGTGCCGTTTTAGGAAACGAGGAACTTTTGGTGGGAAGAGTGGATGAAATTGAACTGTCAGACGGATTTTTTGATTATACAGAAAAATATACGCTGAAAAGTTCCAAAATCCATATGCCAGCGAGAGTCGATGAACAGATGGAAAAAAAGATACAGGAAACGGCAAAACAGATTTACAGAGCATTGGCATGTAAAGGATTTGCGAGGGTAGATCTTTTTCTGACACCAGAACAGAAATTAGTATTTAATGAAGTCAATACTATTCCCGGATTTACGTCACATAGTCGTTATCCGAACATGATGAAAGGGATAGGGATGACGTTTTCAGAAATATTGGAGCGCCTGATTGAATTGGAGGTACGTTGATGGAAAGATATACGATATATCCGAAGGACGTGTATAAAGGGGCGCTGATTTTGGTGAATCAGGAACACCCGCTGAAAGAGTTTGCAGAGAAAACGTGGAAAGCAAGAGCTATAACAGAACAGTATAAAAATGTTTTGATGGAAGCTGTGTATATGAATGAACAGGGAATTTGTCTGGAAGAGTATATAGAACGGCTGAGACGGTATCTGTATGGGGAGAACGGTTTAAAACTTCAGGTGGATGAAAAAACAGTAGAGGTTTCTTACCTAAAGATGGAGGGAGAGGTAAAAGAGATTATGCTGCCAAAACAAAAATTCTGTCAGATATCAGGCAACAATGTAGATGGGGTGATATTGATATTGTGGGAGAAAAGAGATGGAAAAGCATAAGGGATATCCGATGGTAGACTATTTTCGCATGATAGCCGCGGTGCTTGTAGTGGCAATACATATATCTCCACTGGAGGAGTATAGTAGATTCGCGGATTTTCTGTTCACACGTGTAGCTGCAAGGATTGCTGTGCCATTTTTTCTGATGACAACAGGTTTTTTTCTATTTCCTCACTTGCAGACAGAAAGAGCAAGGACAGAAAAATTTTTAAAGAAAACCGGAATTTTATATGGAGCAGCTATACTGCTCTATCTGCCGCTGAATTTATATAATGGCTATTTTTCTGGAAAGGATTTTTTCAAAAAGTGTATACAGGATATTTTGTTTGATGGAACAATGTACCATCTCTGGTACTTCCCGGCGGTTGTGCTGGGGGTTGGAATTGTCACTGTTTTATTGAGAAAAGTGGGAGAAAAGCCTACGATCGTCGTTTGTGTTCTACTCTATATAATAGGACTTTTCGGAGACAGTTATTTTGGAATAGTCGAGCGGATTACGGTTTTGAAGGCTTTTTATCAGGCACTTTTTGGATTGTTTGATTATACAAGAAATGGTATTTTCTTCGCCCCAATATTTCTTGTGATGGGAGCAGTTCTTTCAAAATGGAAATTTAGGAGCAAAAAAATAGTATGGGCAGGAGCCGTTTTGTCATTTGCCGGCATGGCAGGAGAAGGAACGATACTATATCTAAATCATCTGCAGAGACATGACAGTATGTATTTTTTTCTGATTCCGGTAATGATGTTCTTGTTTGCGATTCTGATTGAACAGAGAGGAAAGCGTCGAAAATTATACGGAACGATTTCCATGATCGTGTACATCATACACCCTTGGATGATTGTGATGACACGAATGTGCGGAAAGATACTGCATATAGAAAAGATTCTGACAGGGAATCAACTGATTCAATTTGGAGTTGTTACTTTAAGTTCATTTATCGTGGCAGCAATTGTGTGTACTGTAGCACAAAAAATCGGAGGGAGACAAAATAATGAACAAAAGAGAGATGGAAAGAGCCTGGGTTGAGATTGATTTGCGTGCACTAAAAGGAAATGCAGCTCATTTAAGGCGTATTATGCAGCCGGGATGTAAGTTGATGGCAGTTGTAAAAGCCGACGCTTATGGACACGGTGCGGTAGAAGTGGCAAAGACCCTCAATCTGATAGGAGTAGATACTTTTGCTGTTGCAACAATCGAGGAGGGAATTACACTCCGAAGACATAAGATTGCGGGAGAAATTTTAATTCTAGGCTACACTGCTCCTTGCAGAGCAGCAGATTTGCAACGTTTCAGACTGCGTCAAACAGTCGTGGACATGGCACATGCAGAAGCATTAAATGCAATAGGAATTCCTTTGGAGGTAGAGATAAAGGTTGATACAGGGATGCATCGACTTGGTATCGATGTTCAGAATGTGCATGAAATCGAAAAGGTATATGAAATGAATTGTCTAAAGATCTGTGGGATTTATTCTCATCTATGCGTGTCCGATGGCACAACTGAAGAAGAAATAGATTATACGAAAAAACAGATTTCACTTTTTTATCAACAGATTCAAAAATTGGGGGAGAAAAAAATCAAGATTCCGTGTATGCATCTGCAAAGCAGTTACGGACTTTTGAATTATCCACAACTGCCGTGCGATTATGTGCGGGTGGGAATTGCATTATATGGTACATTGTCAGCGAAGGCGGACCAAGTCCGCAAGGAGGTTTCATTGTATCCTGTCATGGAGATAAAATCTAGGATTACATCTGTCCGCACGCTGAGAGCCGGTGAAACAGCAGGATATGGAAGGAAATTTTTGGCACAGACAGACCGGAAAATTGCAACGGTTTCCATTGGTTACGGAGACGGTATCCCAAGAAATCTTTCCGACAGTCATATGGAAGTTCTGATACAGGGAAAACGTGTGCCGGTAGTTGGAAGAATCTGTATGGATCAGATGTTGGTTGATGTGACATCACTGCAGTCGGTGAGTGCAGGGGATTTGGTTACAGTTGTTGGGAAAGACGGCGAAGAAGAAATTCTTATCACAGAGTTGGCAGAAAAAGCGGGAACAATTACAAATGAGTTATTAAGCCGTATCGGATGCAGGATGCCAAAAGTGTATTCCAAATAAAAAAGAAAAGGCAGAAACATTTAAATTTCATTTTTTTTAACATAAGCTATATACAAATTTCACATTTCAATGATATACTTTTAAGATAAAACAAATGAGGAGTGATGTTATGCCAGCATTTTATGCACATGAACGATTTGGGAAAAAAGTCTGGAAACAAATGCATGGAGAGCTCAAGGAGACGATTCGAGAGCATTATCCGCAGTTTCAGATTGGATTGCAAGGTCCTGACATTTTTTTCTTTTATAGATTATACAGTAATAATGAAGTTTCAAAATATGGAACGAATATGCACTCGGTTTCTGCATATCCGTTCTTTTCGCAAGCAGTAAAGATAGTTCAAGAAAAAGGAAGAGACAGCAAAGAATATGCATATCTGTTAGGTTTTTTATGCCATTTTATTCTGGATAGTGAGAGCCATCCGTATGTGGATGAGATGATTCAAAAGACGGGAGTGGAGCATGTGGAGATCGAAGAAGAATTTGAAAAAAAACTGCTTCGCATTGACAAGAAAGATCCACTTGGCTACCCGATTGCAAAACTTGTTCCGACCGATTGGAATACTGTAAAGGCAATCGCGCCGTTTCACCCGGCGATTGACGAAAAGCGAATTCGCCATTCTCTGATTTATTTAAAAGAGTTGAAGCGCCTTTTCACGGCACCTGGAGTGGTCAAACAGACGATGATCAATTCTGCCCTGAAGATGACGGGGAAATATGCTGTGATGAAAGGTGTTATGAACCAGCGGGTCGATAATCCAAAATGTATGGAGAGCAATATTGGTCTTTTGCGACATTTTGAGGAGGCAGTCCCTGTGGCTGTAAAGATGATCCAAAGTTTTGATGAGAGTGTAAAAATGGGAAAGGAACTGGATGAGCGATTCAATCGTACATTTGAGTAAAAGGAAGAGAAGATGGAAAAACAAAAACTGACAAAATTGGAGAAATACTGGATTCTTTATGATGTGGGGAATTCAGCGTTTGTCTTGCTTGTATCTACGATCATACCGATTTATTTTAACTATTTAACAGGCAATGCAGGGGTATCGGAAGTAGATTCCTTGGCGTATTGGGGATATGCGGCTTCAGCTGCGACAATTATTGTCGCGCTGATCGGACCAATTCTGGGTTCTATTGCAGATACGAAAAATTACAAAAAACCACTGTTTACGGTCAGTATGATGGTAGGGGTTATTGGTTGTGCAGCTTTGGCATTTCCGACATCCTGGGTCGTCTTTTTGGCTGTTTTTGTGATCGCAAAAGTAGGATATAATGCCAGTTTGATTTTTTATGATTCTATGTTGGTTGATATTACCGATCACGACAGAATGGATGTGGTGTCTTCGTATGGATATGCATGGGGATATATAGGAAGCTGTGTGCCATTTGTGATTTCGCTTGTGTTTGTATTGATGTATGAAAAGATAGGGATTACAATGGGGATGGCGATGATGCTTGCATTTTTCTTAAATGCGGCATGGTGGTTTCTGGTTACAATCCCATTGTTGAAAAAATACAAACAGGTGAATTATGCACAGATGCCGACACATCCGGTGAGGGACAGTTTCAGACGTCTGATAAACACGCTGAAAGATATCAAAGCAGAAAAGAATATCTTTTTATACCTGCTTTCGTTTTTCTTTTTTATCGATGGCGTGTACACGATCATCGAGATGGCAACAGCGTACGGAAGTGCATTGGGATTGGATTCTACCGGACTTCTGCTGGCACTTTTAGTGACACAGATTGTAGCGTTTCCATGCGCGTTGATTTTTGCAAGATGTTCAAAAAAATACGAGACAGATTTGTTGATCAAAATCTGTATTGCAGCATATACCGGAATCGCATTGTTTGCAATTCAGCTTGATAAGCAGTGGGAGTTCTGGCTGCTTGCCGTGTTGGTAGGAATGTTCCAGGGAGCGATTCAGGCGTTATCACGTTCTTATTTTGCGAAAATTATTCCGGCAGAAAAAGCAGGGGAGTATTTTGGAATTTATGATATTTGTGGGAAGGGAGCATCCTTTCTGGGGACTACTTTAGTGGGAGTGATAGCTCAGCTTACAAATGTGGCAAATGCAGGAGTTGCAATGATCACTGTTTTATTTGTGATTGGATTTGTATTGTTCTGCAAGGCTGCAAAGTTAAATAAATAAAAGGGTGATGAAAATGATAAAATTACTTGCGGTAGATATGGATGAGACGGCTGTAAATAGCAGACACAGGATGACAAAGGCGACAAAAGAAGCTTTGAAAGAAGTGTATGCAAAAGGAATTCAGGTAGTTCCGGTAACTGGACGGTGTCTGGAGGGATTGCCAACTGGGCTGAGGGGCATAAAAGAACTTTCTTATATTATCACTTCGAATGGTGCAAAAGTCTATGACTGGAAAGAAAAAGAAGTGCTATATCGAAAACTGATTTCCAATGAAACGGCATGTGATGTCTTAAAAATATGTCAGGAATATAAAATCGGGCTTGCAATTCATCAAGAAGGAAAGTGCTACGACAATTCAACAGTGCAGGCACTGTATCGAAAACTAGCGTATCATGGTGATTTTAAAGCACGCAAATCCGTAAAAGATTTGCGGAAACTTGTGGAAGAAAGTGGAAAGCCCGTCGAGAAAATTCAGATTTTTTATGGAAAAATGGAAAAACTGCTGGCCGTTCAAAAGGAACTGGAACTGTTCGATGATTTGGAATTGGCAGTTTCAACAAGCGGCTATATCGAAGTTACACAAAAGGATGCCCAAAAAGGAAAAGCTTTGGAACACCTTTGCAAATATTTGGGAATTCATATGGAAGAAGTCATGGCAATCGGCGACAATGTGAATGATCATTCGATGTTAGTACGGGCAGGATATCCCGTTGCAATGGGGAATGCCAATGAAGAAATCAAAAAAATTGCGAAGTATGTGACAGTAAGTAATGACGAAGATGGGGTTGCCAAGGCAATCTATGAAAAATTGTTATAAGAAAAATGGCGGAGAGAATGTCCTTTCCGCCATTTTGATATCTTATCCTAACAGTTTCTTTAAGTCTTCCTCCGGTGTGGAAATTGGTGAAATATGGAATTTTTCAACCAATAGATTCAACACATTTGAAGAGAGGAAGGCAGGGAGTGTAGGACCAAGTACTATGTTCTGTATGCCAAGATGGAACAGTGTCAACAAGATACACACCGCTTTCTGCTCATACCAAGATAATACCATGGAAAGTGGAAGGTCATTCACACCACATTCAAATGCCTCGGCAAGTGCCACAGCCACTTTGATTGCGCTATAAGCATCGTTGCATTGTCCCATGTCCATGATACGTGGAAGTCCTTTGATCGTTCCAAGATCAAGGTCGTTGAAACGATATTTTCCACATGCAAGTGTCAGAATAACAGAGTCCTTTGGTGTCTGTTTCACAAATTCTGTATAATAATTTCTACCGGTTCTTGCTCCATCACAGCCTCCAACGAGGAAAAAGTGTTTGATAGCCCCTTCTTTGACAGCCTCAATTACCTGGTCTGCAACGGAGAGCACTGTTTTGTGACCAAATCCGGTCATTACAGTTGTTCCACCATTGATACCCGTAAAGACAGTATCCTCTTGATAACCTCCAAGAGCGAGCGCTTTTTCGATGACAGGTGTAAAATCTTTTTCCTCGCCGATATGGATGATTTCCGGATAGGATACGACTTCTGTTGTGAACACTCTGTCCGCATAGCTTGGTTTTGGCGGCATTAAACAATTTGTGGTGAAAAGGACAGCGCCCGGAAGAGCTGCAAATTCTTTCTGCTGATTCTGCCATGCAGTTCCGAAATTGCCTTTCAAATGAGGATATTTTTTCAGCTCCGGATAACCGTGTGCCGGCAGCATTTCTCCGTGTGTATAGATATTAATATTTTTGTCCTGCGTCTGTTCCAAAAGCAGTTTTAGATCATAAAGGTCATGTCCGGAAATAACAATAAATGGTCCCTTTTCTACGATGAGAGATACTTCTGTCGGAATCGGCGTGCCATAAGTTTCTGTGTTTGCCTGATCAAGAAGAGCCATACATTTCAAATTAATTTCCCCAACCTCCAGTACGATTGGAAGAAGTTCGTCCATGTCCCAGTCCATTCCGACAGCGAAAAGTGCCTTGTAGAAAAACTGATTGACATCTTTGTCTTTATATCCGAGAACAGCAGCATGATAAGCATAAGCAGAAATTCCACGGATACCGAACAGAATTAGTGATTTTAAAGAACGGGTATCTTCGTCGTCGTTCCAAAGGTCAGACATATCATAGTCATTTGCTTTCCCACAAGGAGAGGCGCATGAACTGCACATTGGAGTGAAACGATTCCGTTCAAGATGAATTTGGTCGATTAGAGCGCGGAGTGTTTCATTGTTGAAATTTACATTCGTTACAGTGGTAAACAGTCCATCTAAAATAAGCTGATCAGTTGTATCAGTGATCAAATCTTCATTATTTACAGTTGCGCGTGCAAGGCCTATGAGTGCTCCGGTCAACTCATCCTGTAATTGGGCAGTATCGGCTTTCTTTCCACAGACACCTGCAGAACCTGTGCAGCCGGTGCATCCTGCAGTCTGTTCACATTGAAAACAAAACATTTTATTTGTCATAATTAGAATCTCCTTTTTATACTGTTTTTGAATTTTGTAGATTCATTATAATATAGTTTGGAAAACAGTTATGTTGTTATAACCACGAAAATAATGTTTTTGAAAAAAGTCAGTAAGGAGTTGTTTTTCTTGACAGTAATATTACTGCGTATTATAATAAAACAAAAACCGAAACGTTTCGATTTTTGAAGGAGGAGAAGATTGAAAATGAGAAGTAGAGGGTATCCATTACCTTAAGCACACGACAAATAAGCCATCTTTCGGTGGCTGCTTTAAAAATTGAATATTGAGAAGTTAAGGTTATGCGG
>NZ_JBQKED010000037.1:0-36161 GCF_052121495.1 Faecalimonas sp. LCP19S3_D12
TTGTCGTTGGTTCGAGTCCAACAGGGGGAGTTTTTGGCTCCTTGGTCAAGCGGTTAAGACATCGCCCTTTCACGGCGGTAACACGGGTTCGATTCCCGTAGGAGTCACTTAAGCCACAGGATATGTTTTTGTGGTTACAATTAGATATGGCGCCATAGCCAAGTGGTAAGGCAAAGGTCTGCAACACCTCTATCACCAGTTCAAATCTGGTTGGCGCCTTTAAAGTATATCGAAAGTTTAAAGCTTTCGATATTTTTTATTGCGTAGAGTTATGTTCTATGTAATGAAAAATACTCGCATAATAAAGGAGAGCCCTAGGATAATCCCGGGACTCTCTTTCTTAGATTTAATCCAAGTATACTTGCCAAGAGGGCTTTTAAAATAGCTGTAGGAATAAATGGAAGCACACAAGCTGTGAGTGCAACCCAAACGGTACTGTGCATGATGATACAGAACATAACAACACCAAAAAGATAATTAATGCATGTTCCCAGAATCAGGCAAAAAGTAAAACAGCCTTTAAAACGATTTTTGTACTCAACGCCAAGTCCGATAATGAATGCCATAATTGGAAATGAGATGATAAAACCACCAGTTGGACCGACCAAAAGTTGATATCCACCGCTAAAGTTCGCGAATACGGGAACACCGACTGCTCCAAGCAGCACATAGATGAGAGAAGCTACTGCTCCTTTTTTAGAGCCGAGTATAATTCCGGCTAGTGTGATGGCAAAGGTTTGCATGGTCATTGGAACACCGAGAGGCATTGGAATGGATATTTGTGCCATAATAACGATGACGGCAGTAACTACACCAATCATACATAGATCCAGTGTTTTAAAGTTGGTTTTTTGCATATAAATTTCCTCCATAAGATTGTTGTAAATAAATACATTTTTAATTAAGTATACGTTATGCAAGATGAATTGTCAACTATATACAAATACTAGTTAACAATTAAAAGGTTGAAGAATTGTAGAGAAAGAGGTAAGATAAGTAGGTAAAATGAAAGAAAGAGGACGAAAGATGAGACAAAAGTTGAGAATTCGCTGGAAAGCATTAAAGATGGAAATAAAAGAACATAAAAGTTCTTTTGTGGTGTATATGGTACTTCGAGCATTGGTAATCCTGGTGATGATTCTACAGATTTTAAACAGGAATTACGAAGATGTATTTTACTGTGTATTGACTTTATTGCTGTTGATTGTTCCGAGCTTTCTCCAAGTAGAGTTAAAGATTGAACTTCCGACGACATTAGAGATTATTATTTTACTGTTTATATTTTCGGCAGAAATTTTGGGGGAGATCGGTGCATATTATACGCGGGTTCCCAACTGGGATACGATGCTTCATACTTTGAATGGATTTCTAGCAGCTGCAATTGGTTTTTCGTTAGTGGATATTCTCAATCGGGATGAGAGGGCAAAGTTCAATTTGTCACCGCTTTACATGGCAGTGGTAGCATTTTGTTTTTCAATGACAATTGGTGTGATGTGGGAATTTTTTGAGTGCGGTATGGATTTATTTTTCGGGATGGACACACAGAAGGATACGATTGTAAACAGTATCAATACAGTGATGCTTGATCCAACGGGCGGCAATCAAGTGATTCATATTGGCGATATTAACAGCGTGATAGTAAATGGAAAAGAGCTTGGACTTGGTGGTTATTTGGATATTGGGCTTTTGGATACAATGAAAGATCTATTTGTGAATTTTATCGGAGCGGTTGTATTTTCGATTATTGGTTTTCTTTATGTGAAAAAACGCGGAAAGGGGAAAATTGCAAACAGATTTATTCCGAAACCAAAGCAGGAAGAAGCAGATTTTTTGAAAATCCTGGAAGAATCAGAGGAGAAATAGTTAATATTGGCTATTTTTATGACACTGAATTTGACGCACTTCAGTGGGGGAATTAGTTTTGAAGCCTGTTTTAAAGATACAGTGAATTGGGAGTAACCTTTCACTGTGTCTTTTTGAAAAAATATTGACTGAGAATCAATATTTTGTTATAATTTTTTTGTTGTTAGAATACAATATATTAGAAAGAAAACATATGGCGCCATAGCCAAGTGGTAAGGCAAAGGTCTGCAACACCTCTATCACCAGTTCAAATCTGGTTGGCGCCTTGATTTCAAAGTATCGCAATCCTTGAAAATAAGAGGGTTGCGGTATTTTTTTGTTTTATGTAACGTTGCACAGTAATATTACTAATATAACACATCTTGCATTCATTTTATTAGAGTTCTTGTATTAAAATCCATTGACACAATCTAATTATGGTGATATTATCAAATAAATCGTATCCAATATCCAATATTCAAAATAAAAAAGGAGGTATATACTATGAGAATAGCAATCGGAAGTGATCCAAATGCTGAAAGTGCTAAAACTGAATTGATTAAACATATTGAAAAGGGAGGTTATGGAGAGGTCGTTGATTTTGGAAGTCCAGATCCTATTTATGCGAATACTGCCATACAGGTTGCAGAAAGTGTTGCAAAAGGAGAGTATGATAAAGGAATTTTAATTTGTGGCACGGGAATAGGGGTGTCTATAGCTGCTAATAAAGTACAAGGAGCATATGCAGCCCTAGTATCAGATGTTTATTCGGCAAAGAGAGCCTGTTTGAGCAACGATGCAAATATTATTTGCATGGGAGCATTTACAACAGGGAGCAAAGTAAGAGAAGAGATGGTAGATGTTTTTTTAACGCATAACTTTGTCCCTGGATGTTCTTCACAACCTAAAGTGGATGCATTTGTGGCATATGACATGAAGAGTAGTGGAAAAATGCATAAAAATTAGTGAAAAAAACTATGAAAATTATCGAATTGACAAAATATAGTTCTTGAAGTATTATAAAAACAAATAAATCGTATCCAATATCCAATATCCGAAAAGGAGGAGAAAGAATGAAGGAAAAGAAAAGTTTTTTCAGATTAATGCAAAAGATTCCCGGTGGTTTGATTATTGTACCTATGCTTGTAGGTGTTCTTGCTAATACATTCATACCAAGTGTATTAGAAATTGGCGGATTTACAACAGGTATGTTTAAAACTGGGACAAGTTGCTTACTGGGGATGTTTCTCATGCTGAACGGAGCATCAATCAATGTAAAGAAGATCGGACTTCCGCTTTACAAAGGATTTGTATTAACACTTATGAAATTTATATTAGGTGTTTCGTTAGGATTAATTGTTGCAAAACTATGTGGAAACGCGGGTTTGTTGGGCGTTACACCAATGGCAATCATAGCGGCAATCACAAATTCAGCAGGCGGATTGTATTTGGGACTTGCACAACAATATGGAGATGAGAGTGATGCGGGAGCTATTTCCATTTTGTCATTAAATGACGGACCATTTTTTACGATGATTGCAATGGGAACAGCAGGTATGGCATCAATTCCAGTTGAAGCATTTATTGCAACATTGATTCCATTAATTATAGGTATTGTGTGGGGAAATCTAGATGAGACATTCCGGGAATTGGCAGAGAAATCACTTCCAATCATTACATTTTTCATGATGATTCCAATTGGAGCAGGAATGAGTCTTGCCAGTTTGGCAGAAGGTGGATTTGCAGGAATTTTGCTTGCAATACTATCTGCAATGTCAGCATTTGTATT
The DNA here is from genome assembly GCF_052121495.1 of Faecalimonas sp. LCP19S3_D12. Taxonomy (GTDB): domain Bacteria; phylum Bacillota; class Clostridia; order Lachnospirales; family Lachnospiraceae; genus Faecalimonas. The sequence continues at coordinate 3,632 of NZ_JBQKED010000037.1, forward strand.
TTACTTTCTTTTTCAATTGTGTCTCCCAAAAAACAGACGAAATGCTATGGGAGCAGCAATTGGAACAACGGCGGCAAATGCAACAAGTGTACCAGCATCAGTTGCGGAGATGGATCCAGCTTGGCAACCATATGCAAGTACTGCAACAGCTCAGTGTGCGGTAGCAGCAATTATAACTGCTTTTACGGCGCCTATGATAACAGCATTTTTAGATAAGCGTATGAGAAAGAAAAAAATGGGAGTTTATTCAGAGGAAGCAGTTCGTGAACGAGAACTTGCGAAAGCAGAAAATAATTGTTAGAAATATTATAATTTTATTTAATCACAGAAAGCGGGGAATTTATTATGTCATTAACAATCAGACCACTTAATTCAGGTTATATTCCAACACGTCCATTGGAGTACTGGTATCATTTCTCATGTAAAAAATATGTAGAGAAAATGGGAATTACGAACGACTCAGATCAATTACCGGATTTTACATTTTTGATTGAAGGAGGCGATCAGCTTGTACTTGTCGATACAGGAATGTCATGGACGGAACATGCAGATAAGTATCATCATGGACCATCTTTACAGAGAGTTGGAATTGACGATATTGAATCTCGTCTAGCTCAGGTAGGTTACAAGCCATCGGACGTAGATATTGTTTTATTTACACATCTTCATTGGGATCATGTGTTCTATCTTGAAAAATTTACAAAAGCTCGTTTTATTTGTAACGAGGTAGAGTGGAATTATGCACACAATCCAATTCCTTTACATTATAAATCATATTGCAGACCGATTATTGCAAAAGATGGTGATGTAACATGTGGAAATGAATTTATCGCACCGTACGACCAGCCAGGAGTTTATGAACGTTTTGAGACAGTAAAAGGTGAAACAGAAATTGTTCCAGGAGTAAGTGTATATGAATCGTTTGGACATTGTCCAGGTCATATGACAGTAGTTGTTGAAACGGAAGAAGGTCCATATTTCTGTGTGGGTGACTCAGTATTTGTAATGGGGAATATTGATGCACCAAAGGAAATGCAAGATGAACTTCATTATGATATCTGCCCTCCAGGTCGTTATGTTGATATTGTGGCAGCATGGCAGACATTGCGTGATACTCTTCGCAGATGTAAAGAAGCAGGGGTGGATCCTCATAAACATTTGTTACTTGCACATGATGTAATTTTATCTGCCGCAGTGGAAAAGTATGAAAACGCTCATGCTAAGAAACTTCCGGTAATTGGTTTGAAAGAAAGTGATTTTGTATTTGATCAATATAAAACTGCAATTATTGATAAAGATGCAAAAAAAGCTGCGAAGAAGGCAGAAACAAAATATTTTAGTCAGAGCTAGTGAGTTGAATTGTGAAGATTTTCTATTTTAGAAATCTTCACAATATCTATATAGAGGAGAAATGGTGATAAAGATGAAAACAATAGCAATTATCGAAAGTTGTGATACAAAATTTAAAGAGGCAAAATTTATCAGTGACTTTATAAGAAATGAAGATTTGAATACTATTGTGATTAATACAGCTACGGGACCACAGCCTTCTTATAATTATGATATTTCAAGGGAGGAGATAGCGGAGGCATATGGAACTAGTTGGAAAGAAATGGAAGAAAAAACAAAAGGAGAAAAGATCGATTTTATGAAGGATGCAGTTGCAGCATATGTTGAAAAACTGTATCAGGAAAGAAAAATTGACGGAGTTATTTCGGTAGGAGGTTTACAAAATACCGTTATGGCAGCAAATGCTATGCAAAAGTTACCAATTGGATTTCCTAAGGTGATAGCAACAACTGTTGCAAGTGGGACTAGAAAGTTTGATTTAGTCGTAGGGGATAAAGATATCACGGTTATGCCTGCAATTTGTGATTTTACAGGACTTAATATTGTTACACGACAAGTAATTTCAAATGCGTGTGCATGTTGCGTGGGAATGGTAAAGTATGCAGGGAAAGTCTTAGAAAAGGGAGATAGACCGGTTGTAGCAGTTACGCTTATGGGGGTAACGAACAATGGAGCAGTTGCTGCGGTAGAAGAATTAGAACGATTGGGAATAGAAGTGATTGGGTTCCATGCAACAGGAGTTGGTGGAGCGACTATGGAAGAAATGGCATCGAACGGTCTGATAGACGGGATTTTAGATTTGACATTACATGAGTTGACAAGTGAGTATTTTGGTGGCGGATTTTCATATGGACCTAAAGCATGTATTCGGCTTGTGAAATCGGTAGATCAAAAAATCCCGTTGGTAATCAGCCTTGGAGGTTTAGACTTTGTTGATTTTGGTACAAATGAACTTCCAGATAGAATGGATGAAAGAAAATATATGCTACACAATGCCAATACAGCACATATCAAAATTTTACCTGAAGAAGCTGAAGCGTTGGGAAAAATTTTAGCGGAGAGACTGAGCAAGGTCACATATCCAGTAAAACTTTTGATTCCAACGAAGGGAATGCGTCATAATACATTAGTGGGACAAGAATTGTATTCACCAGAGAGTGATAATGTTTTAATCAAAACGATTATTGACAATGTAAATGATAATATTGAAGTAATTGTAATTCCACATAATTTGGATACTAAGGAATTTGGTATTAAAGCAGCACACTACATTATAGATGAGATGAAGATAAGAGGAAAGCTGCCGCAAGATTTTTTATATTAAGCAAGAAAAGGGGAAACAAAGATGGAAACAAAGGTATTGGAAATTGCAGAAAAGCTTGTTATTGCGAGTAAAAGAGCTTATAATAGAGGAATACAGACTGGTAGTGGTGGGAACGTAAGTGCAAGGATTCCAGGAACAGAGACAATGCTGGTAAAGGCAAGTGGAGGTTCGCTTGGGGATTGTACGCTGGAAGGATTTTTGATTACAGATTTTGATGGAAAATTGATTAAAGGAAATGGAAAACCGACCAGAGAAGCGTTACTACATGGATACATCTATAAAATGCGAGATGATGTGAATGCAGTGGTACATGTTCATTCACCTTATGCAATCAGTTGGTCCTCTACAAAGCAGGATTTACCTCTTGTAACCTGGCATACAAAGCTTAAGAGTCCAGCAGGATATCCAACGTTGGATGTACATGCTGCAATGGTTCGCCCTGAGGATATTCCGATGGTGGAAGAGATGTTTCAGAAGTCACCAGATATTTCAGCGTTTCTATTAGCAGATCATGGAGTGGTTGCGATGGGGAATGATGCGATTTCAGCAGAGCATACAGCAGAACTTGTAGAAGAGACAGCTCAGGTCGCCGTATTAGAGAAATTATTGGGGACGGTCGGTCTGTAAATATAGGAAAGTAGAAGAGTAATGTCAAAGATGAGTAACCGAGTGATGAATGAAAATGATTCGATTATAGTGCAGAGAGATCCTCTTCCAATACAAGTATTGAATAAATTAATGGATTGGATTATGGATGGCAAATTGACAATGGGAGAGAAACTTAATACAGAAGAACTTGCTAGGCAATTGGGAGTAAGCAGAATGCCTATTAGAGAGGCTTTAAAAAGTTTGGAGAAGATGGGACTTGCAGAGTCGGTTCCTTATGTTGGGATGCGTTTGGTATCTTTGACTCAGGAGGATATTTTAGAGATTTATCAGATGAGACAACTTTTAGAACCTCTTGCAGCTGGCAAAGCCTGTGAGAAAATTACTGAAGCAAAGATTCATGAGTTAGAGAAAATTCATGAAGAATATATTCGGATTGTAAGCGAGCCAGAGTTGAATGCTAAGAAACTATATCTTCAGAATCGTGAATTTCATTTTGCCATTTATTCTATAAGTGGAATGGAGCGAGTTTGTTCGGTAATAGAGTCTCTTTGGAATACATTATCATTTTTCAAATTGATATATGGTCGTGACGTTCTTAAGAATATGGATGGAGTGTCCAAAATGATTGAAGAACATCAAAGTTACATAGATGCTTTGAAAGAGAAGGATAAGGAATTGCTTCAAAAAAGGTTATATGATAGTTTGGAAGACCGAATTGAAGGAATAGCTCAGAAGAGCGATTTTTATATGGTATAAGGGAGAAGATATGAAAGTTGACAAAATAACAAATGCTCAAGAATTTTTTAAAGTGGTTGATAGCTGCGTTGGACGTGTAGAGCTTTTGACTGGTGAAGGGGATCGCTTGAATCTTAAGTCAAAACTTTGCCAATATTTGTCTGTATCACAGATTTTTTCTAGAAGTGAAGAATTGCATTTAGAGATTGTTGCAAGTGAAGAGGCAGATTTGCAGAAACTTTATAAGTACTTTATGGAATATGAAAAATAAAATAGTCTTGACGGATATAGTCAGAAATGATACTATAGTCAATGGAACAAATTAAATAATGCGAACTTTCTCTTATTCAGAGTGGTGGAGGTAAAAGGATCTATGAAGCCACGGCAACCCCGGGAACGGAAGGTGCCAACCTGAGCGAGTAATCGAACAATAAGAGGATTGGTTTATGAGAATATAAAACAGTCCGATTTTGTCGGGCTGTTTTTACTTAATTAGGAAAGATGTAGGACAATCCTTAAAGAGAGAAAGAAATAAAGAAAGGAAAGAACGAATGGAAAGATTATTATTTACATCAGAATCAGTAACAGAAGGACATCCGGATAAGATTTGTGACCAGATTTCAGATGCAGTCTTAGACGCACTGTTAGAGCAGGATCCGATGAGTCGTGTAGCTTGTGAGACAGCAATTACAACAGGTCTTGTGTTGGTTATGGGAGAGATCACAACAAATGCATATGTAGATATTCAAAAATTAGTAAGAGAGACAATCGATGAGATTGGATACAACAGAGCAAAATACGGGTTTGATGCACATACATGTGGTGTGGTAACTGCAATTGACGAGCAGTCGGCTGATATTGCACTTGGTGTAGACAAGGCTTTGGAAGCAAAAGAAAATAAGATGTCAGATGAAGAAATTGAGGCAATCGGTGCCGGAGATCAGGGAATGATGTTTGGATATGCATCCAATGAGACAGAGGAATTTATGCCATATCCGATCGCATTGGCACACAAGCTTGCACTGAGACTTACAAAAGTGCGTAAAGACGGAACACTTTCCTATCTTCGCCCGGACGGAAAGACACAGGTAACAGTGGAATATGATGAAAATGGTGTTCCTGCCAGACTGGATGCAGTTGTGTTATCGACACAGCATGATCCGGAGGTGACACAGGAGCAGATTCACACAGACGTGAAAAAATATATTTTTGATGAGATTTTACCTGCAGAGATGGTAGATGAGAATACAAAATTCTTTATCAATCCAACAGGGCGTTTTGTAATCGGTGGACCAAACGGAGACAGCGGTGTCACAGGACGTAAGATTATTGTTGACACATACGGCGGAATGGCTCGTCATGGTGGCGGAGCATTCTCTGGAAAAGACTGCACAAAAGTGGATCGTTCTGCGGCATATGCGGCACGTTATGTGGCAAAGAATATTGTTGCAGCAGGTTTGGCAGACAAGTGTGAAATTCAGCTGTCATACGCAATCGGTGTGGCTCAGCCGACATCAATTATGATTGATACATTTGGAACAGGAAAACTTTCTGAAGACAAATTAGTAGATATCGTAAGAGAGAACTTTGATTTAAGACCGGCTGGTATTATCAAGATGCTAGATCTTCGCCGTCCGATTTACAAGCAGACAGCAGCTTACGGGCATTTTGGACGTCATGATTTAGATTTACCTTGGGAAAAATTAGATAAAGTAGAGACTTTGAAAGCTTACTTGTAGAAAGATTTCAAAAAATAAGAAAAAATCAGATGCAAATTCTTAAAAATGAGTATGCATCTGATTTTTATGTATAAATTTACAAAAAATTTATAAATATTTACCTGCTCTTTGGTGTATTACATTTTGTCACATGGTATAATACTACTAATTGTAGAAAAGGATGTGTGTTTATTGAAGTTAAAAACAAGATTGGTGATAGCATTTTTAATCATTATAGTATTGCCGATGGGATTGTCTGTTGCTGTCATTACCGGTTTCAGTCAGTATCAGATATCGATGATTGAGAAGAATTATAATATTACAGGAACGACATATAAGAGTTTTTCGAATCCGGTTAATATGTTAAATAAAGTCACGTCAGCAACATTTCACAAGTTAGTGAAAACGGCAAGGACAACGCCGGAGACATTGACGGATATCACATATTTGGAAAAAATCAATGAAGAACTGACAAAGAAAAATTCTTATCTGGTTGTAAGGCGCGATGACAAAGTGGTCTATATAGGAGCAGAGGCAGAGACGGAGCTTTTAGAAGAGCTTCCGGCATATGGAGACTATGATTCATCTTCGGAGAGCGGGGTCTATCTTGGAGGTGACCTTCAGGTTCTTGTAAAGCAGATTGATTTTGAGTATCAGGATGGGGCACAGGGAAGTGCTTTTATCGTGACGGATGTGAGTGATTCTATGCCTGAAGTGAAGCAATTTATAACAGATATGGTGATTGCAGTTGTATTTATCCTGATGTTCACAGCATTGCTTTTGATTCTTTGGATTTATCGTGGAATTGTGACACCGCTTGGGAGAATGAAGATTGCCACGCAAAATATCAAGGATGGCAATTTGGACTTTGAGTTGGAGATTGAGGCGGATGACGAGATTGGACAGCTTTGCCGTGATTTTGAGGAGATGAGAAAACGTCTGAAAGATACGGCGGAAGAAAAAGTAGAGTATGACAGAAAAAGTAAGGAACTTATCAGCAATATTTCCCATGATTTAAAGACTCCGATTACAGCGATTAAAGGTTATGTAGAAGGAATCATGGACGGTGTGGCAGATACGCCGGAAAAGATGGAGCGCTATATTAAAACGATTTATAACAAGGCAAATGAGATGGATCTTTTGATCAATGAGCTGACGCTGTACTCAAAGATCGACTCTAACCGTATACCTTACAATTTCAGCACAGTTCTTGTAAACGAATATTTTGACGATTGTGCAGAAGATCTGGCTATGGAACTGGAGGCAAGGGGGATTGAGTTTGGCTATTTTAATTACGTGGAAAGTGATGTAAAGATCATTGCGGATGTGGAGCAGTTAAAACGTGTCATTAATAATATTGTATCCAATTCAGAAAAATATATGGATAAAGAACATGGAAAGATCAATCTACGCGTGAAAGATGTGGGAGATTTTGTTCAGATTGAGTTGGAAGATAGCGGAAAAGGAATTGGGGCAAAAGAGCTGCCGCATATTTTTGATCGGTTTTATCGGACAGATGCATCGAGAAATTCTTCTAAGGGAGGAAGTGGAATCGGTCTTTCGATTGTGAAAAAAATTGTGGAAGAGCATGACGGAAAAATCTGGGCTACGAGTAAGGAAGGCACCGGAACCGTAATGTACTTTGTTATTAGAAAATATCAGGAGGTACCAGTAAATGAGTAAAATATTGATTGTAGAAGATGAGGAGGCAATTGCTGACTTAGAAAAAGATTATTTAGAGTTGAGTGGTTTTGAAGTTGAGGTTGCAAATGATGGAGAGACAGGTTTAAAAAAAGCATTGGAAAATGATTATGATCTGTTTATTTTGGATTTGATGCTTCCAGGAGTAGATGGATTTGAGATCTGCAGACAGGTTCGAGATGAAAAAAATACGCCGATTATTATGGTTTCAGCAAAAAAAGATGACATTGACAAAATCAGAGGACTTGGACTTGGAGCAGATGATTATATTACAAAGCCGTTTAGCCCAAGTGAGCTGGTTGCTCGTGTGAAGGCACATATGGCACGTTACGATCGACTAGTTGGAAGCGCAGTAGAAGAAAATAAGGTGATCGACATTCGTGGACTGAAGATTGATACGACGGCGAGACGTGTGTGGGTGAATGGTGAGGAGAAGCCTTTTACGACAAAAGAATTTGATCTGCTTACATTTTTGGCTTCACACCCAAATCATGTATATACAAAAGATGAATTATTCAGCGAGATATGGGACATGGAATCGATTGGAGACATTGCAACAGTTACGGTTCACATTAAAAAGATCCGTGAAAAGATAGAATTTGATACGTCGAAACCACAGTATATCGAGACTATATGGGGCGTTGGATATCGATTTAAAGTATAATTAAGAAGGGAACGCTATGGAATATTCATCGCTTAAAAAAATCAGGTTCAGCACGATGCAGTTATTGGCAATGGGATTTATCGGGACCATTTTCCTTGGCGGGATTTTATTAACATTGCCAATTTCTAATACACAGCCGATTCGCTTTATAGATGCGCTTTTTACGGCAACAAGCGCAGTCTGTGTAACCGGACTTGTAACAGTTGTGCCAGCGGTACAGTTTACGGTATTTGGAAAAGTCATTCTTTTGATTTTGATTCAAATCGGTGGATTGGGTGTAATCGCGTGTGTGACTGGTTTTTTTATTATCTTAAAAAGAAAAATCACAGTGCGGGAGCGGGTGATTATTCAGGAGAGCTATAATCTGAATACACTGTCCGGAATTGTGGCGTTTGTACTAAAGATTATCAAAGGTACTTTTTTAGTAGAAGGAATCGGTGCGCTTCTTTTTGCAGTTGTGTTTGTACCTGAATTTGGGGCGCTGAAGGGGATTGCGTATGCAATATTTCATTCTGTCTCGGCGTTTTGTAATGCAGGAATTGATATTTTAGGAGATGGAAGCTTTACGCAGTATGTTCGTAATCCGGTTATCAATCTGACGACAATGATGTTGATTATAGCCGGAGGAATCGGTTTTACAGTATGGAATGACCTGATTGGAAATTTTAAGAAAGTAAAAGCGAAAAAACTTGTGTGGAGTAAATTTTTTACCAGATTATCTCTTCATTCGAAATTGGCGATAACGATGACGGTTTTGCTGATTATAACAGGAACCGTGTTTGTGTTTGCACTGGAATATAATAATGCAAAGACGATAGGGAATCTAACATTCGGAGAAAAGATCATGGCATCGGCATTTCATTCGGTATCCACGAGGACAGCGGGATTTGCAACGGTAAGTCAGGATGGATTGACGGCAGGAAGTAAGTTCTTGTCGTGTATTTTAATGTTCATTGGAGGCTCTCCGGCAGGAACAGCCGGCGGTATCAAGACTACGACTGCGGCAATGCTCATTTTGACATGTATGACGGTTGTCTATGGGAGACGTGATACAGAGTGTTTTGGCAGAAGAATTCCGGTGGAGAATTTTAGAACTGGCTTTGCGGTAGTAATGCTTGCACTTTTGTTTCTGACGGCAGGAGTGACAATGCTTACGATATTTGAACCGCGAACGGATTTCTTGGATCTGTTATATGAGGCAGTATCAGCAATCGGTACAGTGGGGCTTTCGGCAAATCTTACACCAAGTCTTGGATTTGGAAGTAAACTTGTGGTGATGGGTTTAATGTATGTGGGACGTATCGGTCCGATTACAATTGCATTGGTATTTGGGGGAAAGAAAAACCCGAAAGAGTTCACAAGAGAATTACCGGAAAAGAGAATCATGGTTGGATAGGAGCAAAATATGAGAAAACAATATGCAGTATTTGGTTTGGGAAATTTTGGGAAGCATCTTGCGCTCGGATTGGAAAATCTGGGATGTGAAGTGATTGTGGTGGACAATTCCATGGAAAAAATTCAGGAAATCGCAGACAAGGTATCATATGCAATGTGCGCCAATATTGAGGATCCGGAAGTGATAAAATCACTGGGAGCAAGAAATTTGGATGGCGCAGTGATTGCAATCTCTGAAAACTTTGGAACAAGTATTATGGCTACGATCATGGCAAAGGAGATTGGAATACCATATGTACTTGCAAAAGCACAGAGCAGTCTTCATGCGACCGTATTAAAAAAAGTGGGAGCAGATGCTGTCGTCCATCCGGAAAAGGAGATGGGACGCCGTATTGCAAGAACGATGGTGTCAGGTAATTTTGCTGACTGGATAGAGCTGTCGCCGGATTACAGTCTTGTGGAAACAGAAATTCCGGATGAATGGGTTGGGAAAAGGCTTGTTGACCTTCAAATTCGTGAAAAATACGGAATTAATGTAGTAGGAACTATTGAAAATGGTGTTGTAGATGTTACAATTAATCCGCAGCGGCCATTTCATAAAAATTTAATTGTGATATTGATCGGTTCGAATGAAGCATTACAAAAGTTGAAAAAGGAATAGGGAATATGATTACAAGTACAAGCAATCCGCAAGTAAAAAATTTATTGCAGTTACAAAAGAAAAGTAAGGTGAGAAATGAGGAACAGGTATTTATTGTAGAAGGACTTCGGATGTTCATGGAAGTGCCGCAAGACCAAGTAAAAAAAGTATATGTTTCTGAATCACTTTATAATAAGAAGAAAGAAGAATTACATTTGGAGAGATTCCCAGTGGAAGTGTTAGCGGACAAGGTATTTCAACATGTGTCTGACACAAAGACACCGCAGGGGATATTATGTGTTGTAAAGCAGCTAAAATACGAGATAGAGGATCTGATTTCTAAGGAAAATCCGCACTTTATCGTGCTGGATAACCTACAGGATCCAGGAAATTTAGGGACGATTGTCAGGACAGCGGAAGGAGCCGGAGTGACGGCCGTTTTTATGAGCAGTGACTGTGTGGATATTTATAATCCGAAGACAATTCGCTCTACAATGGGATCGATTTATCGTGTGCCGTTTGTGTATGTGGATAATCTATTAGCGCTTTTGGATAAATTTCAAAAGAAAAAGGTAACAACTTATGCGGCGCATCTTAAGGGAAAAAATACTTATGACAAGGAGAATTATCAGTCAGGGACAGCAATTCTCATTGGAAATGAGGGAAATGGACTGAGAGACGAAGTGGCAGAAAAAGCGGATGTCTGGGTTCAGATTCCGATGCAGGGAAAAGTAGAATCGCTCAATGCGGCAATTGCCGCATCAATATTGATGTTTGAGGTTTATCGCCAAAGGCGATAAACCTTTTTACTGAGAAGAATGACTGCGATTCCAATTTTGCACATAGTCTAAAAATTTTAAGGTTGCCAGCGCACATGAAGGGGTTTTGTTATAAGCAATCCCTAAGATACGAGAGTAGTGTTCTGTAAAAGAACGGATACAAACGCGAAAGGGAGCATTATGTAATAATAATTTTGGAAGAATTGTGATTCCAAATCCCTGCTCAACCATTTTTAAAACAGCAAAATCATCATTCAGGCAATATTGAATTTTAGGATGAATATTGTTTAATTTGAATATCTGCCCTGTTTCATAGTCAAGTCCATCTGAAGATAGCAAAAAGCTTTCTCCGTTAATATCGGACAGCGATACGCTGATTTGTTCTGACAAAGGATGACCAATAGGCGTGACAAGCATCAGTTCATCTTTATCTAAAGGAATAAATGGCAGGTTTGGGACAGAGTATTGCGATACAAAAATACAATCCAGCTGATTTGACAGAATCTTTTCCTTCAAAGTGCTAAATCCGTCTACTGTGAGTTCGAAGCAGATATTTGGATAGTCCTCTGAAAATTGTTTTAAAATATCAGGTAGCCAGTGGTAGGAAATACTTTGTATTGTGCCAATTCGAATATTCCCGCTGTCTAAATTTGCAATATTTGCGGCAAGCTGTGTCATTTTACGCTCTTCCTTACAAATTATTTTAATTGATTCAATGATTGCCTCTGTATTTGGCATCAAATCCATACCAAGTTTAGAACGTCTGAATAAAGTTATACCTAATTCTTTTTCAAAGCCTTTGATTGCTTGACTGATTGCAGATTGAGTGTAATTTAATTTTGAAGCTGTTTTGGATATGCTGTGTGTTTCACATACACTTAAAATAATCTCATACTTATTCATGTAATCTCCTTATCTATTAGAAAAATTAATGTATGTTATAAAGAAAACGAATTTTATTCGGCACATTGATGATAAATCCGTATCAAAATTCAGCTATAAGTAAAAGTGAATATATCCTTTAAGAATACTGGCTTTTAAATAGCTTGTTTCCATCTTATTATAAACACAAATGATAATTTTTTGTCAAGGCAGAAAGAATTTGATAGGAGAAAGAAACGTATGGGAACAGAATTTTGGAATGGTGCACAGGCGGCACACCGAAGAGTTATGATGAAAGCAGCAGGATATTCAGATACAGATATTCGTAAAAAGCCACATATTGGTGTACCGAATTCCTATATGGCAGGTTCGCCGGGATCTGCACATTTACGTCAGATTGCAGAGGCTGTGAAAGAAGGAATTTGGGCGGCAGGAGGAATTCCAGTAGAGTTTGGAATTCCAGCTACGTGCGGAAACATAGCAAATGGTGCGGAAGAGCTCAAATATGAACAGGTAGGAAGAGATATTGTCGCAATGTCTGTAGAATTTGTGAGCCGTGTACATAATTTTGATGGTCTCGCCATGATTGCGTCCTGTGACAATATTATTGCAGGCTGTTATTTGGCAGCTATGAGATTGGATATTCCATCTATGATTGTAACGGGAGGTTCCATGCAACCGGGACAACATTGCGGAAAAACAGTGGTAGAGGCAGACTTGGATGCAGCTCGTTTTTCCGGGGCAACAGAAGAAGAGCTGATGGAAATGGAAGATAGTGTGTGTCCGTCATTCGGAGCATGCCCATCTATGGGAACAGCAAATACGATGCAGATGCTGGGAGAGGTATTGAATCTGGTACTTCCGGGAACATCAACAATTCCGGCTTCAGATAATAAAAAATTGCGAAAGGCAAGAGAAGCAGGAAAATATGCGGTGGAGATGGCAAGAGCTGGAAGAAAACCGTCAGAACTGATTACAAAAGAAGTGTTATTGAACTCGATTATGTTTGATATGGCAGTAGCCGGATCTACAAATGCAGTACTTCATATATTATCTTATGCCTATGAGTTGGGAATTAAACTGACATTAGAAGATTTTGAAAAATATGCAAAAGAAATTCCTTGTATCAATGCAGTGGTGCCAAGCGGACCGTACACGGTTGTTGATTTTCATTATGCAGGCGGTGTCATGAATGTCATGAAGATGTTAGAAAACAAATTGTACACAGATGTGCCAAGCATGTATGGAAATACGTGGAAAGATATGCTTGCTGTAGTAAAACCGCAGGAGAATAAGGTGATTCACTCTTTGGAACGTCCATTATTCCAAGAGCCGGGACTGAAAATTTTAAGAGGGAATTTATCTCCGAATGGAGCGATTGTCAGACCGACAGCTGTCTATGACGAAGTAAAATATATGAAAGGAAAAGCGAAAGTATTTGAGGGAGACCGTTCGGCGTTTGAAGCAATTCAGGCGGGCGAGATCGTGCCGGGAGACATTATTGTGATTCGATATGAAGGATGCAAAGGGGCTCCGGGAATGAAGGAACTGATGCTGAGCATTGATGCTTTGATTGGACTTGGACTGCACAAGAGTGTGGGATTGATCTCAGATGCGAGATTTTCCGGATTCAATTTTGGAGCAATTATTGGGCACGTATCTCCAGAGGCTTATGATGGTGGAACAATTGCGCTTGTAGAAAACGGAGATGAAATTGTAATTGATATTCCAAATGGAGAGGTATCACTCCTTGTATCAGAGGAAGAACTGAAAGAAAGAAGAGAAAAATGGGTGTGCCCTCCTTTGAAAGAAGAAAAAGGATGTCTTAACATTTTTGCCAGAATGTGTCGCCCGGCAGAAGAAGGCGGAGCGATGCAGCCATGGAGTTTAGATGCAAAATTCAGAAAATAAGGATGAAGGAGAACAAAGAATGTTATTGTTATCAAAAGAAGATATTAAACAGGTATTTACTATGAAAGATGCTATCGAGGCAGATAAACAGGCGTTTCAACTGGTTGTGGAAGGAAAGTGTGAGTCACCGCTTCGAATTAATATTCAGGCTCCGAAACAGGATGGGTGCTTTCTTTTTATGCCAGCTTATGTAGAAGAGATGGAAATCGCATCTTTGAAAAACGTAAATATTTTCCCACATAATATTGACAATGGACTTCCATCAGCACCGGCACAAGTGTTGCTGATTGATGGAAAGACGGGCGTGGTAATTTCTGTGCTTGACGGTACTTATGTTACACAGCTTCGAACAGGGGCGGCATCAGGGGCAGCATTTGATATTTTGGCAAAAAAAGAATGCAAAATCGGCGCGCTGATTGGCACGGGAGGACAGGCAGCCGCTCAGTTGGGGGCGATGATGACGGCAAGAAAACTGGAAGAGGTAAGAGTGTATGATATGAATTTGGAGCGCACGAAAGAATTTGCGGAGCGTATGAGGGAGGAACTAAAATCGTATGGCACAAAAATAGTCGTGGCAGAGACATCTGATGCGGCGATTGACAATGCGGATTTAATTGTGACGGTTACGCCTTCGTCAAAACCGGTATTTGACGGAACAAAAGTAAAAGAAGGTGCGACAATCAGTTGTGTAGGCGCCTATCAGCATCATATGCAGGAGATGGATCCGGCTATTCTTCCGCGTGCATCCAAAATTTATTTTGATTCAGAAGAGGCAGTATTGTCTGAGTCTGGCGATATTCTGATTCCGCTGGAAGAAGGAATTATAACAAAAGAAGACTTCACAGGAGATTTGGGGGATGTCATCAAAGGAAAAGTTGTCGGAAGAGAAAATGATGAAGAGATTATTGTTTTTGAAACAGTAGGTGTGGCTGCTCAGGATTTGACAGCGGCAAAAGCAATCTATGAGAAAGCGGTAGCAGCAGGTATCGGAACACAATGGAATTAAAACAAGAGATTTGGTCATGAAAGAACTGAATATGGACGCGAAATACATTTCTGTATCTGTAGAAGAAGTACAGCAGGAAAAATGGGAAAGCGAAGACACATGTTGTTAAATAGCATGTGTTTTTGTTTTTTGTGGAAAATATACAAGTATTAGTTTTTTAAGGAGAAAGTGTTGACAGATTGGCAAATAGATGTTAGGATATCACTTGTGTTTGAAATATGTAACAAATACGTAACATTTGTAATAAAAATGAATTAAATGCGTATACTATTGTAATAGTCAGTAAGGTTATTGCAACAAACCAGGAGGTAATTTATGAGACGAGAGAAAAAGAGAGTGATTATAAGCTTCGCGCTGACAGCTTGTATGGTGTTTACCACAGAGTTCGGCAGTTTGGCAGCTGATACACAATCTGATGCTCAGCCAATCGAAACAATAAATCACGAAACGACAATTTCACCATTAGCGGAGACATGGAATGAAATTCCAGAGACAGCAGCAGTTGCGGAGGCTACACAGGTGTGGCATGGAAAAGCGCTGGCAAATGTAGAGTCAGAAGCGGATGTGCTTGCGGAGGCAGTTGATGGCGGTGAAGTAGTCGGAAAGATGTATACAAATACAATCTTGACTGTGGAAGAAAGAGGAGATGTATGGTCAAAGGTTTCTTCAGGTTCGGTTGTAGGATATGTAAAAAATGAAATGCTTGCATTTGGGTCAGACGCAGTAGCAAGAGCAGCAGCGATTGATATGACAAATCCGCAGGATGCAAAGACGTTGGAAGAGATTGCTGCCGAGGAAGCAGCAAAGAAAGCGGCAGAGGAAGAAGCTGCCAGAAAGGCTGCAGAAGAAGCTGCAAGACAGTCAGGAAGCAGTGTAAGATATGATGAGGCAATGTCAGCGTCCGCAGACGACCAGACATTATTGGCAGCAATTATTTACTGCGAGGCAGGGAACCAGCCACACGACGGAAAAGTAGGGGTTGGGGCGGTTATTTTGAACCGTGTAAGAAGCGGGTCTTTCCCGAACTCAATCAGAGAGGTTATTTATCAGGCAGGACAGTTTGGTCCGGCAATCACAGGAAAGCTTGACAGAGTATTGGCAAGTGGCAATATCCCGGCAGAATGTTATCAGGCAGCAGCTGATGCACTTGCAGGATATAACCCAATTGGAGATTCATTATATTTCGGAAATGGAAATTATGGTCAGTTGATTGGAGATCACTATTTTCATTAGAGGGAGTATTTTTAAATAGAAAGACAGTGACCGAAGGGCAATGAAAGCATTTCGGTCACTGTCTTGTTTATTCTAAATTGTCGAGATACCGATAGTTACCTCCTCCAGGACATCGAGCAGTACGCGCACGGTGTCAAGTGAAGTGAGCATGGTAATATTGTTTTCGGAGGCACATCGACGAATTGCAACACCATCTTCATAGTGGATACCGGAAAGGATAGCACGTGTACAGATGACGTAGCTGACATATCCAGCGCGAATAGAATCAAGTACTTCTTCGCTGCCCTCAGATGGCTTGCGCAGGATACGGGTTCGAATACCCTGCTCTTTCAAAAAGAGTGCAGTGCCGACAGTTGCCTCGATATTAAATCCCATATCGTAGAAACGCCTTACCAGTGGCAGCGCCTCCTCTTTATCTTCGTCGGCGAGTGTTACAACGACAATACCGTAATTCTGTACTTTGATGCCGGAAGCAATCATTGCCTTATATATTGCACGGTGCAGTTTGTTGTCGTATCCAATTGCCTCTCCGGTTGATTTCATCTCCGGTGACAGATAGGCATCCATACCGTGTAATTTTGAGAAAGAGAACGCAGGTGCTTTTACATAAAAACGTTCTTTCTCTTTTGGGTAGAGAGTATGAATACCTTGTTCCGGAAGACTTTTGCCAAGTATTGCAAGGGTCGCGATATCTGCAAGGCTGTATCCGGTTGCTTTCGATAAAAATGGTACCGTTCTGGAGGATCTTGGGTTCACTTCTATAATATAGACGTTTTCGAATTCATCGACAATAAACTGGATATTGAACAGTCCGATGATTCCGATGCCAAGTCCCAGCTTTTGTGTGTAGTCAAGAATCGTTTCTTTTACTTTCTCGGAAATACTGTGCGTTGGATAAACGCTGATAGAGTCTCCGGAATGGACTCCGGTACGTTGACCAGTTCCATAATACCCGGTACAAACACATTTTTCCCATCGCAGACAGCATCTACTTCCACTCAGTGGATAAGTCATTACGACAGCCTGTCCGGTGTGGGACGGATTAGGCAGGATTTCCTGATAGCCGACCATTGAGGTGTTGAAGACTTCCATCAGGCAAAGTACTGCTGACTGTCAGACCGGAAAGAGTGATCTGTTCTCGATAGTCATTGTTAAATTCATAGCGGTGTCTATGACGTTCGCTGATTGTGTCAACACCGTAGCAGCGATGCATAGTTGTTCCGGCCTGGATATTACATGGATAAGCACCAAGCCTTAATGTGCCGCCTTTATCGATGTTGTCGTTTTGTCCAGGCATGAAGTTGATCACTTTATGCTTGCACTGCTCGTCAAATTCACCGGAATTTGCATCTTTGATTCCGACAACATTTCTTGCATATTCGATTACGGCAATCTGCATTCCGAGGCAGATTCCAAAGTATGGAATCTGGTGTTCTCTTGCGTATTTTGCAGCCAAGATCATGCCCTCAATTCCGCGGTTGCCAAAGCCTCCCGGAATGAGGATACCGTCCAGATCAGAGAGAGTTTCTTCTATATTAAAGTCTGTCAGATCTTCTGAGTCAATCCAGCGAATCTCTATGGCTGTATTATGAAAATATCCCGCATGTCGAAGCGATTCTGCTACAGAAAGGTAGGCATCGTGCAGTCCCACATATTTTCCGACAAGACCAATTGTGACATTGCCGGTATGATTTTTGATATGTTCTACCAGCTCTGTCCATTCGCTCAGATCAGGCTCTTGTGTCTCAATACCAAGTTCACGGCAGACAACAGATGAGAAATTTGCTTTTTCGAGCATAAGTGGAGCTTCGTAGAGATTCGGAAGTGTAATGTTTTCGATGACACAGTCCGGCTTTACGTTGCAGAATAAAGATATTTTCTGGAAAATGGATTCTTCTAAAGGTTCGTCACAGCGTAGGACGACAATGTTTGGATTGATTCCCATTCCTCGCAGTTCTTTTACGGAATGCTGAGTTGGTTTTGACTTATGTTCATCTGAGCCACGGAGGAAAGGTACGAGTGTGACATGAATGAACAAACTGTTCTTACTGCCAACTTCCAAAGAAATCTGACGTACTGCTTCCAAAAAAGGCTGGGATTCAATATCGCCAATTGTGCCGCCAATCTCGGTGATCACCACATCGGCATTGGTTTTCTTCCCAACACTGTAAACAAATTCTTTGATTTCGTTTGTAATATGAGGAATGACCTGCACTGTAGAGCCTAAGTATTCGCCACGGCGTTCTTTATTCAGAACATTCCAGTAAACCTTACCGGTAGTAAGGTTCGAATATTTATTCAGATCTTCGTCGATAAAGCGTTCATAATGTCCAAGGTCAAGATCTGTCTCGGCGCCGTCTTCTGTAACATAGACTTCGCCGTGCTGATAAGGGCTCATTGTGCCCGGGTCGACATTGATGTAGGGATCAAGTTTCTGAGCCGCAACTTTAAGTCCTCTTGCCTTCAGAAGGCGACCGAGCGATGCGGCAGTGATGCCTTTTCCGAGACCGGACACAACACCTCCTGTTACAAATATATATTTCGTCATAATATCCTCCGTTAAATAGCTTAGATATGTTCGTTTAATCGTTTCATAATTTCCTGATAAGCGTCTTCCACACCGCCAAGGTCGCGACGGAATCTGTCTTTATCAAGTTTTTCTCCTGTTTTAGAATCCCAAAGACGACATGTATCCGGACTGATTTCATCGGCAAGCACAATTGTACCGTCAGAAAGTCTTCCGAATTCCAGCTTAAAGTCGACGAGTGTGACACCACATTCTTTCCAGAAAGCTTTTAACTGTTCATTGACACCAAAAGCATATTTTTCAATTGTTTCGATTTCTTCTTTGGTTGCAAGTTTCATTGCGAGTGCGTGATATGTATTTAGCAGTGGGTCGCCGAGAACGTCATTTTTATATGAAAATTCGATGGTAGGTGATTCGAAGACAAGCCCTTCTTCTACACCATAGCGTTTAGAAAATGAGCCTGCAGCAATGTTTCTTATGATTACTTCCAGGGGAACAATAGAGACTTTTTTGACAAGAGTTTCGCGGTCGTTGATTTCTTCAATGAAATGAGTTGGGATTCCCGCTTTTTCGAGACGCTGCATGAGTAAGTTACTCATTTTGTTGTTGATAACTCCTTTGCCGACAATGGTTCCTTTTTTGAGACCGTTAAATGCAGTCGCATCATCTTTGTAAGAGACGATCAAAACCTCTGGCTCCTCTGTTTTAAACACTTTCTTTGCTTTTCCTTCGTAAAGTTGTTCTGCTTTTTGCATGACTTATGTACCTCCATTTTCATTACTGTTTGCAATAAAAAGGCAATGATGCCTTAATGTGTAAACATTAAAGACGCCATTGCCTTTCCAGCCGATATGATACTCTTTTTTCGGATTATTGTCAACTAGTCTTTGAAAGGTTTTATAATTATTTTGGCTTATTTTCCGCTGTCCCCGTAGTTTGCAAGAACTCTGGCAGAAGGTTTCTTTTTCCGTAGACATTTTGTTTGATCGATGGATCTAATGCCATGACATATTTCACAAAATCAAGATCTCCGAAAGTAACTCGCGCCTCCAGTGAGTTTACATTAAATAACAGGAAAGGCGCCCTCAATGTTTTTCACATTTAAGACGCCTTTTCCCTTATCAAACAAGTAGGATTTAATTAAGATTGAAAAACAAAAAAGCGTCTCTGAGTGCTTTCACTCAAAAACGCCTTTGTCTTTACGAATTGCACTATACACCTGAAAAAAATATTTGTCAATCTTTTTTTGAAAAAAATCAGCTTGATAAGCAAGTGGAAAAAGTATATTTATACTATCGGATATGATATCGAAACAGTTTTGGAGGCGCCGTTTACGGTCGTAACACCGGACAGCAAAAATCCGTATCGACAGATGTATGTAGCCAATTAAGAGTGTTTTTCTGTGATTTTTGTTAATGACTCTGTAATGATATTGTAATCTTATGGACGCTGAATTTAGTTGTAATATTGGGGAAAGTATAGTAAGATAAAAAAATAGAAACACTAATGGAAATAATAAGGAAAGAGGCGATTCGTAATGCAAACAATTTTCTGGCTTATTTTGTTCGTAGTGCTTGTAGTGATTGAGATTGCTACGCTTGGACTGACCACGATATGGTTTGCCGGAGGTTCCATTGTTGCCTTTATTTTGGCGATAGTAGGATTTAGCTTACCGGTACAGATTGTGGCATTCCTCGTATCTTCTATCTTACTGCTCGTCCTGACAAGACCAATCGCAATAAAATATTTTAATCAGGAACGAAAGCTTACGAACGCAGAGAGCCTGATCGGACAGAAGGCGGTTGTCATTGAGACAGTAGATACACTTCATAATGTCGGAAGAGTGGAAGTAAACGGACAGGAGTGGTCTGCAAAGACGGATGAACCGCACGAAGTGATTGAGAAGGACGCGGTTGTATCTATCGAAGGGATACAAGGAGTGAAACTGATTGTAAGACTAAAGGAGGCGTAAAATTATGAATGCAGGGAATGTAGGAAGTATCATTACAAGTGTTGTGTTAGTGGCTATCATAGTCATTATAGTAGGTCTTTTGATATCGTGTGTAAAGATTGTTCCGCAGGCACAGGCTCTTGTTGTGGAGAGGCTGGGAGCATATCAGGCGACATGGGCGGTTGGCTTGCATTTTAAGATTCCGATTATCGAAAGAGTGGCAAGACGTGTGGATCTCAAAGAGCAGGTTGTAGATTTTGCACCACAGCCGGTTATCACAAAAGATAACGTAACAATGCGGATTGACACGGTTGTATTTTATCAGATTACAGATCCAAAGATGTTCTGTTACGGAGTTGCCAATCCGATCATGGCGATTGAGAATCTGACAGCGACTACACTGCGTAATATTATCGGTGATTTGGAATTAGACCAGACATTGACATCCAGAGAGACAATCAACACAAAGATGAGAGCATCTCTTGATGTGGCCACAGATCCTTGGGGAATCAAGGTTAATCGTGTGGAATTGAAAAATATTATTCCGCCTGCAGCGATTCAGGATGCGATGGAGAAACAGATGAAAGCAGAACGTGAAAGACGTGAAGCAATTCTTCGTGCAGAAGGAGAAAAGAAATCTACAATTCTTGTAGCAGAAGGTAATAAAGAATCTGCAATCCTTGATGCAGAGGCAGAAAAACAGGCGGCAATTCTCCGTGCGGAAGCCGAAAAAGAAAAGATGATCAGAGAAGCTGAAGGTGAAGCTGAGGCAATCTTAAAAGTGCAGCAGGCGAATGCCGATGGTATCCGTTTCCTGAAAGAGGCTGGTGCCGATGAGGCGGTTCTTACGATGAAGAGTCTGGAAGCATTTGCAAAGGCGGCTGACGGCAAGGCGACGAAGATTATTATTCCATCTGAGATTCAGGGAGTTGCAGGACTTGTGAAATCCTTGGTAGAGGTCGGAGCGGAAAAAGACGGTTAGATGTTGAGGGGTGTGCGAGAGCATGCCCCTTTTGTGGTATCAGGAGGGAAGAAAACGTGAAAGCGAAGATAGACTTGACGAAAGAGTATGGACTGATTTTAGATGGCGGAGGTGCAAGAGGAGCTTATCAGATTGGTGCGTGGAAGGCGCTTGTGGAGGCAGGTGTGAAAGTGAATGCGGTAGCCGGGACTTCGGTTGGCGCATTAAATGGAGCATTGATCTGCATGAGAGATGTAAAGCAGGCGGAAAAAATCTGGAGTGAGATGACATTTTCGCGTGTGATGGACGTAGATGACGCGTGGATGGAACGGTTGTTCAACAAAGAAAATACACTCGGTGAAGTGATTTCAGAGATGAAAAAGAGACTGTCAGACGGTGGGGTTGATATCACTCCGCTTAAGAATCTGATCCATGAGATGGTGGACGAGAAGAAGATAAGGGAGTCTGGAATGGAATTTTGCCTGCTTACGTTTTCCATATCGGATATGAAGGAGCTGGATCTTAGTATTCATGATATTCCGGAAGGGCTTTTGGAGGATTTTCTGCTTGCAAGTGCATACCTGATTGGATTTAAGAATGAAAAACTGCACGGAAGAACATATGTGGATGGCGGAGTCATCAACAATGTGCCGACAGGCTCACTTGTGAAAAGGGGATATAAGAACCTGATACAGATTCGCATCTATGGTCCGGGAAGAGAACCGCGAGTGAAGCTGTCAGAGGATACGACGATGTGTGAGATTGCGCCGCGGGTGAAACTAGGAAGCATCATTGAATTTTACGGAAAACGCAGCAGACAGAATCTGAAAATTGGCTATTACGATGCGAAACGGATGATTTATGGACTTGCCGGAATGATTTACTATATTGAACAAACACGAAAAGAGTGGTATTATGAAAAAATATTAAGTGGTTTGAGTGAGATTGAGAAGGCAGAGATTGCGTTTGTGCTGAAATTGTCTCATGGATTCTCCGATGAAACACTCTATATGGCAATGCTTGAGGCGAGTGCAAAATTACTTCATGTGCCAAAGTATCAGATTTATACGGTACAGGCATTAGAAGAGGCAGTATATCGAAGATATGAGCGTCTCAGAGATCAGATTAATTTACCAAGATTTGTACATGTGTTCATGGAAATCAGAAAGGATAGTAAAATGAATTTAAAAGGACGTAATTTTTTGACACTGAAAGACTTTACTCCAGATGAGATTATGTATCTGGTTGATCTGGCAGCAGATCTGAAAGAAAAGAAAAAACAGGGAATTACCGGAAATTCTCTGAAAGGGAAGAACATTGCATTGATTTTTGAAAAACCGTCTACAAGAACTCGGTGTGCATTTACTGTGGGTGCGTGTGATGAGGGCGGTATTCCGACTTATTTATCAGAGCATGATATTCAGCTGGGACACAAGGAGAGCATTCAGGATACGGCTCGTGTTCTCGGGCGTATGTTTGACGGGATTGAATTCCGCGGCTTCAAACATGAGCATGTGGAAGCGCTTGCAAAATACAGCGGAGTTCCGGTGTGGAATGGCTTGACAGATGAGTATCATCCAACACAGATTCTTGCAGACCTTTTGACGATGAAAGAACATTTTGGGTATGTAAAAGGACTGAAATTCGTATATCTTGGAGATGGGAGAAACAATATGGCGAACAGTCTTATGATCGGATGTTCGAAAGTAGGTGTTGATTTTGTTATCATTGCGCCAAAAAAACTGTGGCCGGGAGAAGAACTTGTTACGCTGTGTGAAGGCTATGCAAAAGAAGCCGGTTCCTCGGTCTGTGTGACAGATTGCATCGATGCAGTTGAGGGCGCGGATGTGTTGTATACGGATGTATGGTGCTCTATGGGTGAGGAAGATAAAGCGGCTGAGCGAATTGCGCTTTTAAGTCCTTATCAGATCAATCAGGAACTGATGGACAAGACCGGAAAAGAGGGGACAATCTTCATGCACTGCCTTCCTGCGGTGAAAGGCAAAGAGGTGACGGAAGATGTATTTGAAGGAAAGGCATCAGTAGTATTTGATGAAGCGGAGAACCGTCTTCATACAATCAAGGCGGTTATGGTCGCAACACTTGGAGAATAAGCAGAGAAAGAGGACGAGTTGTGAAGGCAGAGATTTTGAAAATGCTTCGGGAAAGTAAAGAATATGTGTCGGGGCAGCAGTTGTGTGAACGGCTTCAGGTATCGAGAACAGCAGTGTGGAAAGTGATCAAGCAGTTGGAGAATGAAGGGTATCAGATTGAGGCCGTAAGAAACAGAGGATATCGAATTGTGGAATGTCCGGACGTGCTTTCGCAAGAGGAGATAGAAAGCCTGATGCAGACAGAGTGTATGGGAAGGCATGTCATTTATTATGAAGAGACAGACTCGACGAATACAAGGATCAAACATCTGGCGGAACAGGGAAAAGAGCATGGCACGTTAGCGGTCGCTGACCGTCAGAATTGCGGAAAAGGAAGGCGTGGCAGAGCTTGGGAATCTCCGCTGGGTAAAAATATCTATATGTCTCTGCTTTTAAGACCGACGATGGAGCCATCGAAAGCCCCCATGCTGACATTGGTGATGGCGTATAGTGCGGCGATGGCGATCCGAGAGCAGGAAGGACTTGAAGTCGGAATTAAATGGCCGAATGATCTTGTGATTGGAACGAAGAAAATATGTGGAATTCTAACGGAGATGAGTGCCGAGATTGATTATATCAACTATGTTGTAATTGGAGTCGGAATCAATGTGAATATGCAGTCTTTTCCGGAAGAACTGTGTGAAAAGGCGACCTCATTGCGTGTGGAAAAGGAAAGCCCGATAAAACGTTCTGCATTGATTGCATGTATCATGAAAAAGTTTGAAGAAAACTATGAGCGGTTTGCAAAAGAACAGAATTTAAAATTTTTGCAGGAGGATTACAATCGTCTTCTAGTAAGCAAAGAAAAAGAAGTGAGAGTTCTGGAGCCTGGAGGCGAATATAACGCCTATGCATTGGGCATCAACGAGACAGGCGAATTGCTTGTGAGAAAAGAAGATGGCGAAGAGGAGACTGTTTTTGCGGGAGAAGTCTCTGTGCGCGGAATCTACGGGTATATTTAGGAGGAATGTATGTACGAAGAAAAAATTGTACTGTGTGGTGCGAATTCATATGATAGAAAGTTTTATCTGAATCCGGATTTTGAGGCACTTCCAGACAGCATCAAAGATGAACTGAAGATCATGTGTGTATTGTACACGGAGGACGTCGGAGGGATTCTGACATTGGTATTTGAAGAAGATGGAGAGCTTATGTTTGAGGTTACGACAGAGGACAATGATCTGCTTTTTGATGAAATCGGAAGTCATCTGAAGATTAAAGAACTTCAGAGAACCAAAAAAGAACTGCTGGAGTCTTTGCAGTTGTATTATAGAGTCTTCTTTTTAGGGGAGGAAGTATAATGCTGCTGGTAATTGATGTGGGAAATACAAATATCACTCTGGGAGTATTTGAAAAAGAAAAATTAGAGGCGACATTTCGCATGACGGCGAAACAACCAAGAACTTCGGATGAATATGGAATCAAGCTCTGTACGTTATTGGAACACAGAGGATTTGATATCGAAGAGATTGATGCGGTGATCGTGTCGTCGGTTGTGCCGGACATTATGCACTCCCTTGGGAGCGCGATCATTAAGTATTTCCATATAAAGCCGCTCATCGTATCGCCCAATTTGGAGACCGGACTTCAGATAAACACAGAAAATCCGAAGGATACGGGACCTGATCGAATTGTAGATGCGGTTGCTGCTTATGAAAAATATGGCGGTCCGGTCATAGTCATTGATTTTGGAACTGCGACGACCTATGATGTGGTAAGTGAAAAGGGAGTCTTTGAAGGTGGTGTGATTTCTCCGGGAATCCGCACATCAGCGAGAGCATTGTGGGGCGGAGCATCTATGCTTCCGGAGATTGAGATAAAAAAGCCGGAGTCTATTCTTGCAAAAGAGACTGTATCCAGTATGCAGGGGGGGCTTGTGTTCGGCTATATCGGACAGACAGAATATATTGTCAACAAAATCAAAAAGGCTGGATTTGCAAATGCAAAGGTTGTAGCCACAGGCGGACTGGGGAATATTATTGTATCTGAGACAGATGTTGTGGATATCTATGACCCGGAATTAACGCTGGAAGGGTTACGCATTATTTACGAAAAAAACAAAGGGTTAAATTAGAATGAAAACGTTAAAAATTGGGACGGTAGAATTAGAAAATCCATATATTTTAGCACCGATGGCAGGGGTGACAGACCTGCCTTTTCGTCTGCTGTGCAAAGAACAGGGAGCGGGACTTTTGTGCATGGAGATGGTAAGCGCAAAAGCGATACAGTATAACAATAAGAATACAAAGGCGTTGTTGGAGATTCATCCGGAAGAATTGCCGGTATCTCTCCAGTTATTTGGATCTGATCCGGATGTGATCAGTGAGATTGCAAAACGAATAGAGGAACTTCCATTTTCCATACTAGATATCAATATGGGGTGTCCGGTTCCGAAGATTGTGAAGAATGGAGAAGGTTCCGCATTGATGAAAAATCCGAAACTAGTGTATGAGATTGTCAGAAAGACGGCAAGGGCAATTCAAAAGCCGGTCACAGTGAAAATCCGAAAGGGATTTGATGATACTTGCATTAATGCGGTAGAGATTGCGAAAATTATTGAGGATGCCGGAGGAAAAGCGGTGGCGGTTCATGGAAGAACGAGAGAACAGTATTATTCCGGAAAAGCAGACTGGGATATTATCCGTCAGGTGAAAGAGGCGGTATCCATTCCGGTTATTGGAAATGGAGATGTTGTCTCAGGAGAAAGTGCAATCGCGATTCAAAAAGAGACAGGTTGTGATGGCGTGATGATTGGCAGGGGAGCACAGGGAAATCCGTGGATTTTTTCAGAACTTTTGGAGTATGAGCAAACCGGAAAGATGCCGCAACGTCCGAGTGTGGAAGCGATTAGGAAGATGATGCTTCGTCATGCACAGCTTCAGATGCAATATAAGGGAGAATATCTCGGAATCCGTGAGATGCGAAAACATGTATCGTGGTATACAAGTGGACTCCCAAACTCAGCAAAACTGCGAGATGAGATTAATCGAGTGGAGAGTTATACAGAGTTGGAAGAGCTGCTGCATGAAAGGCTGAATGCGCACGTTTGAATCGGATATAGAAAGCGCATAAAAACATCCTGAAAATGAGGTCAAAAGAACTTATTTTGGATGTTTTTTTTGTGATTTTTTAGTGGACAAATAGAATTAAGGCAATTATAATATAAAATAAGGCAAAATTGGAAATAATTTATATATTTTGTACAATCCGAGTTTGCTTTACGAATATTTGAAGTAGAGTAGGAGGAAAACATGAAAAAAAGAGGGAGAGCTTTGGCGCTATTGCTTGCGGCAACCTTGGTATTGGGAAGCGTACCGGGGACAGTGATGGCACAGGAGAAATCAAAGCCAGCAGACAGTACAACGAAAGAGCAGCCGTTTTGGCCAGGAACAGGTGGAAGTGAAAAATTCCGTATTCCTTGTCTAGTGGCATTGGATGATGGAACTTTGGTAGCCGGTTGTGACGCAAGATGGAATGGTGGAGCAGACGGAGGCGGATTAGATACAATCGTATCATATTCTAAAGATAAAGGAGAAAATTGGAACTATACATTTGCCAATTATTTAGGAGATAACGGAAATGTGTGGAATAAAAATTCTACTGCATTTATTGATCCTGCGATGGCGACAGATGGAAAAAAGGTATATATGATTGCGGATCTTTATCCGGCAGGATATGCTTTGAATGGTGCAGTAACACAACCTATTCCGGGAAAAAGTCACGATAAAGATGGGAATATTCTTCTAGCAGATGCGAGAGGATGGGAGAATGTATTAGGTGGAGAACGTGCAAAGTCTGAAAACTATACATATCGATTAGAAAAGAATATGGATAAAAAATCGGAGTCTGCATATCTGATCAAAGATGCCAACGGGAAGACAGTGGAAGATTATACAGTCGATGCTTACTTTAATGTCAGCAAAGGAAAAGAGTTGGTTGCGAATCTTTTTGAGGCAAACTCTCCATTTCAAGTATGGCCAACGGATTATCTCTACTTGACGACATCTGAAGATGGAGGAAAGACATGGTCTGAACCTTCTATTTTAAATATGAGAAAAGAATCAGAACAGTCTCTTTTAGTAGGACCGGGACGTGGAATGGTGACCTCTAGTGGAAGAATCCTCTTTACGGCATATGAGTTTACAAAAGGAGATAAAAATAGTACCGCAATCTACTCGGATGACGGCGGGAAAACATGGGAAAGAGGTGCATCTGTAGCTGGATTAAGTTCGGAGGCGGTTGTGACAGAGGCAGATGGCAAACTTTATATGTTCACTCGTCATGGTGGGTACTATATATCAGACAATGAAGGAGAAACGTGGTCTGAGAGAAGAGAAGTGGGACTTACTTACAATTTAGGATGCCAATTGACAGCGATTACTTATCCGCAGAAAATTGATGGAAAAACGGCAATCCTATTCGCAGCACCTTCAAGTACAGGAAGCAGATCAGCAGGAAAAATTTTTGTAGGATTGGTGCAAGAAGATGAAACATTAGATTGGAAATATACATATGACATTAACAATGGTCATTATGCATATTCTTGTTTGACAGTATTGCCTGATGGAACAGTTGGACTGTTGTATGAAAGTGCAGATCAGCAATTGACTTATAAGAATTACTCAATTGAAGATATTGCAAAAGATGCAGCAATCGGAAATATTTGGTGTACAGATGGAGGCAAATTTGTATCGGAAGTTGATCTGAAATCGAATGTAAGCAAGGAACTGACTGTAAATGGAGTAACCACAGGCAAAGAAGTGAAAGTATCTTCTGACAACGAAAAGGCAGTGACAGCAACATATGCAGATGGAAAAGTGATATTGACTTCACCAGAGACAGTGAAAGGTCTTGAACAGGCAGTTGTAACATTAGAATCAGAAGGTACAACTACAAAAATCAAGGTAAATGTGACAGATTCAGAAAAATATGAGATTGTAGACTTGAAAATTGGTGATACAAAGACATATACAGATAAAACCGGAAATTATGAAGGAAAAGTTGATGAGTCAAACTTGGATAAAAATGTTGCAGATGTTACTGTAGAAGGTGAAGACGCACAGGCAGTGGAAACACAGTTAAAAGCGCAGACTGCAACTTCGGTAGCAAATTTTGATGGTGAGAAAAAATCATTGGATAGTTGCCTGTTTACCTTCGATAAAGTGAAAAATAAAGAAAATACATATCAAATTTCTGCAGAGACTGGAGAGAAGAAAGTTTATATCGGTCACAGAAATGCGCCAAAACAATGTGTGAGTACAGCAAATGTAACGGAGATTCAGTTGGAACAAAAAGATGGTGCAACAGTAGTATTTAAAGATACATCTAATGGAAGTACTGGGCAATTGTTGTATTTCTGGAAAGATGATACAAAAAAGTTACATTTTGATAGAAATAGTACAGACCATGCAAACTGCCATTTAGAGCTATATCAAAAAGCGAACACGGCAACTGAGACAGAACTTCCGGGCTATCAAAAAGTAACTACATTAAATCAGATTACTGATGGCGGGCAATATCTGATTGCTGCAAAAGCAACTGATGGAAGTTACTATGTGGTGAATCCGTCTTCGACAGATAAAAATTATGAGCATGTAGCAAAAGTGGTGAAGGAAGAAGTAGCGGTAAAACCAGAAGTAGCAGTACAGCTTGGCACAAGCGCACAGTTTGATGGGGAGAAAGAGAAAATTAGCAGTTGCTTGTTTACATTTGATAAACAGGATAATGGAAAATATATTATTTCATCGACAACGGCCAGTGGTCAGAAAGTGTATTTGACACCAAAGACAGCCACTACGGCAAATACACCACTTACTACAAGTGGAGCATCTGTCGACATAATGGATAGAGCAAATGGTAAAGTCAGTTTTAGACAAGATGGAGAGGGGGGTGCAGGAGGAACTCTGTATTTCCACAGAGAGGCAGATAAGTTACATTTTGATAGACAAGGTGAACCAGATCAAAATTGCGAGTTTGAGCTTTACAAACAATCGGAAAATGCAGATGGAAGAGTTATCAAAGGCTATCAAAAAGTGAATGAATTATCACAGATTTCTGATAATGGGCAATATTTGGTTGCAGCAAAAGCAAGTGATAATAACTATTACTTACTGAATCCTGCACAGGGAGATAACAAGTACAATTATGTTGCGAAAGTGACGAATGAGATGTACGAAGGTGAAACGACAGCTGCAAAGACAGAGATTACAATCACCGGAAAGGCAGAAGGAAAGACATCTGTAACAATCGGAGATGTGGCATATTATATTATCGTGCAAAATGATGTCAAAGAAGTGGCGTTAAAATTAGGTGAAACGTATAATTTAGTTGGAAAAATTTTGAAGGAGGAGGGAGATGTCAATAGTATCACAAAAGAAGCGAGAAGTGATATGCCTCCTTACAAAGCAATTACAACAGTAGAAGAAGGAACTTACTTATTTGGTAACGATACACATATTATGCTCAATTCACAAAGTACCGTGTCAGAGGCTCCGAAGAGTCTTGGGATGGCAGCAGCGAACTTTAGCACAGGTGAATATGCAGAATCAGCGTGGACAATTACAAAAGTTGATTCAGGCTATACGATGAAAGATGTCAATGGAAAATATGTGAATATCTCAGGACAGGATGTTGAGTTGAAGGATACACCTCAGACATTGTTGATTAAGGAAAAAGAAAACGGCAGAGTGTCAGTTTCTAATAGCAACATGTATTTGAATAACTGGGCTAATTCAAATAATAGGGTAGCAGCATACAACCAAGATAATAATACATGGTATTTTTACAAAGCTTCGTCTGGAAATGTAGTGACTGCAGAAGCTGTAGGCAAAGTGACATTAGTGACGGAAGGAACTACTTATAAGATTACGATCAAGGAACATGAATCTCAAGAATGTGAACACTCATACAAATGGGAAGTAACAAAAGAACCGACATGTACAGAAAAAGGTGTGGAGACTGGAACATGTAGCAAATGTGATGAAACAACTACAAGAGAAATTCCAGCATTAGAACATACAGAAGAGTTACAGGGAGCGAAAGAAGCAACATGTACAGAAGCAGGTTACACAGGCGACAAAGTGTGTAAAGTGTGTGGCACAGTTGTGGAAAAAGGAGAAGCAATCGAAGCGCTTGGACATCAGTTTGGTGGTTGGACAGTAGAAAAAGAGGCGACTGAGACAGAAACAGGATTGGAAGTTCGTACTTGTAAGCGAGAAGGCTGTGATGTGAAAGAGACAAGAGAAATTCCGAAACTTCCGGTTGCACCAGAAGAGGTAGATAAATCAGCATTAGAGAAATATTACAATGAATGTTTGGCATATTACAAAGAGGCTGATTACACAGCTGACAGCTGGAAAGGATATCAGACAGCAATGGATAACGCAAAAGCTGTATTAGAAGATGAAGATGCTACAGAGCAGGATGTAAAAGGTTCTATTATAGCAATTAAAGATGCGGCACAAAATCTGAAAAAGGTTTCTAATGTTACAAAACCAGATGGCAATAAGAATGAACAGAATAAGCCGGCAAAAACAGGTGATGCAGCTTCAGCAGTTCCATTTATGTTAGGAATGGCAGGATGCCTTGGCGCAGCGGTTGAAGTTATTCGCAGAAGATTTGGAAAATAAAATATAATAGAGTGAATTGAAAGGAAAAGGGATGTCGGGAACGGTGTCCCTTTTGCTAACATCAAGATAAAAATTTGACAAAAGACAGCGGTGTACAGTACAATAGATTAGAAATGACAAATTTCATATAGCAATTTGCTAGGGGAGCCATGAGCTGAGAATCACACAGATGTGTGTTGACCCTCATCACTTGAACCGGTTAGTACCGGCGGAAGGAAGCAGTACCGAAGTGGTTCCTCCTGTAAAAAATTATTTTAGGAGGTTTTTTTATGTCATTTTTTGTATCAACAACAGAGAGTGGGTATCAACTCACGACAGCGGGATATGTTGCAGCGGCAGTGATTTTAATTGCGTTGATTGTGCTTGCAACAGTTCTGGCAAAGAAAGAGAAAAAGGAAAAGAAGAAAATGGGGACAAAGCAGCTTGTCTTCTGTGCGATGGCAGTGGCACTTGCGATGGTGACATCTATGTTAAAGGTTTATTCTTTCCCATTCGGCGGTTCTATTACATTGTTCAGCATGTTATTCATCTGCTTTGTAGGTTATGTGTATGGTCCGGCAACAGGAATTTTGACAGGCGCTGCATATGGTGTACTGCAATTTATTATTGAGCCGTATATTTATTTTCCACTGCAGGTATTGGTTGACTATCCGCTCGCATTCGGGGCACTTGGATTGTCCGGAGTATTTACGGAGTCCAAGCATGGACTAGTAAAAGGCTATCTGCTCGGTGTGTTTGGAAGATATGTATTTGCAGTCATTTCCGGATGGATTTTCTTTGGAGAATATGCCTGGGACGGATGGGGAGCGCTCCCATATTCCTTGGTATATAACGGATGCTACATATTTGCTGAAGCGGTGATTACAGTTATTATAATCTCTATTCCAGCAGTGTCAAAGGCATTGAAAAAAGTAAAAATATCGGCAGTGAATGTATAGATTTTCAAACTGTCAAATATCTGCTATAATACATTTTGCGTTCATAAAATCAGAATAGTGAGCCGCATCCTTGGAGATGCGGCTTTTATGATGGGAATCAGTATCGGGCAATCTGTGGTGGATGCGATGTATTGAAGCATTTTGTGTGTCAATTGCGAGAACAGTGCTCATGTGCGATAAAGTAACACACAAAAATTTGATAGACAGCAGCCCTCACTATTCCTAAAATTGAGGGCAAAATAAGTAGATTTCTTGAGGGCTGTATGGTAAGATATGATTATAAACAAGTCAACAAATCGGAAGTTTCAAAGGAGAAAAGATTGAAAATGAGAAGTAGAGGGTATCCATTACCTTAAGCACACGACAAATAAGCCATCTTTCGGTGGCTGCTTTAAAAATTGAATATTGAGAAGTTAAGGTTATGC
>NZ_JBQKED010000038.1:0-33578 GCF_052121495.1 Faecalimonas sp. LCP19S3_D12
AGGTTTTTATATCTTCTAACGAGCGTCATCTTGTTCTCATGCCCGACTTTGTGCGGGCTATTTTCATTCATTGTTCCAACAAAAATCGGAATTTCCTATTATATAAAAATAAGAAGCCATTTTCAGGCTTCTTTACAAATATTTTTCATATTTTTATTATTGATAATTTTCTCTTTTCTATTAATTTCACTTTTGTTTTGTCCGGTCGGTTATCTTGGCATAAGAGGTTGTTCCGCGTGTGATTAATTTAGGTTCATACTCTACATGGTATGTGCTTACCGGTTCCATATCAGAAAAGTCTGCATGTTTAAACTTAATCTTTTTCATAATAATATCACACGCATCTCTTCCCTTAAAAATCACAAAATGCTCAATCGTAGTCAAAGCCACCTTGTGCATCTTTCCAAACAGAATATTGTCGCATCCCATCACCGAAACATCATGTGGCACCCGGTATTTCAGCTCATACAAAGCATCTAGTATTCCAAGCGCAATCATATCGTTGAGACCGACAATTGCCGTCAGATCTGTCTCTTCTTCCATAAGCTCCTTAGTCAGCTCATATCCCACGCGATATTCTGAATCCACATTTGCCACTCCGATGTCCATCTGCTCACCAGCCTCTTTCACAATTACTTGTGATTTCAGACCTTCCTTTTCAAACTCTTTCAAAAAACCTTCCGTCCTCTTCGACCGCTGTTTTTGCCTTGTCGTAAGAGGCGGGGTAATATAAGCGACTTTTTTGTGTCCCAAATCCAGAAGATGACGCGCCATCAGACGTCCAAGCTTTGAATTATCCAATTCCACCGCATCCAGACTCAGTTTCTCATTCTGATTATTGATGATCACGACCGGAATCCGCTCGGCAAGACGCTCCACCATATCCATAAAACATTCACTCGGATTACACATATAGATAATTCCCATCGGATTCAGGCTCGGCATCATCTTTAAATATCGTTCTTCCATACCAAGGTCCCGCTGAGTATTGCATACAAACAAAGTATACTCCTCGTCTCGCGCACGCATCTCAACCCCTTGCAGAAGCATCACATAATATGGATTGGTAAGGTTCGGGCAAAATACCGCCAAATGCTTTTCCTTTTTTCCCGCTTTTCTCACCTTGCGTTTCGGTGCCACGTATCCAAGCTCTTTCGCTGCTTTTTCCACTCTCTCAATTGTCTCTTTCGAAAAAGAAACATTATATTTTTTATTTAAAACCATAGACACGGTCGACTGAGATACCCCTGCTTTCCGCGCAATATCTGTCGATGTCACTTTCTTTTTTTTCATCAAATCTCTGTTCTTCCCTCTAACGCTCGCAAAAGCGTCACTTCATCTATATATTCCAAATCGCCGCCAACCGGAACTCCACTTGCAATTCTACTTACTTTGATACCAGTAGGCTTGATCAATTTGCTGATATACATCGCTGTCGTCTCCCCTTCCAGGCTGGAATTTGTCGCAATGATCACCTCATCCACATCTCCTTGAAGGCGTTCCATCAGCTCTTTCAATTTGATATCTCCAGGTCCAATCCCAAGCATTGGCGAGATCGCACCGTGAAGCACATGATAGACTCCTTGATATTTTCCTGTCTTTTCGTAAGCCGCCAAATCCCTCGTCGTCTCCACCACCATGATTGTCTTTGCATCACGATTACTGTTGCTGCAGATCGGGCACAATTCCTGATCGGTAAGCGTGTGGCATTGTTTACAATAGCGTACATTTTCCCTGGCTTCTGTCATCGAGCCCGCAAGACTTTGCACTTGCTCTTTCGGCATGTTGATAATATGAAAAGCCAGCCTCTGAGCTGACTTTGCACCAATACCAGGAAGTCTTGATAATTCTTCGATTAATTTACTTATCTGGCTGCTATAATAATCCATTTCTTTTGCACTCCTTAAAATGGCATCCCCGGAATTCCGCCGCCTAATCCGCCTGTCAGTTTTGACATCGCAGAAGCCGACTCCGCTTCAACTTTACGAAGCGCTTCATTGGTAGCTGCCACAATCAAGTCTTCAAGCATCTCAATATCATCCGGATCCACAACTTCTTCCTGAAGTTTCACTTTTGTCACTTCTCTCGTTCCGGATACCGTCACTTCCACTGCACCGCCTCCTGCTGTTGCAGTAAATTCTTTACTCTCAAGCTCTTTTGCCTGCTCTTCCATCTGTCTTTGCATCTTCTGAGCCTGTTTCATTAAATTTGCCATATTTCCCGGCATTCCTCCACCTGGAAATCCTCCACGTTTTGCCATAATTATAATCCTCCTAATCTTCTACCGTGATATCCATGTGTACCACTTTTTCTATATCTACAAAACTATCCTCAAATCGTCGTCCTTCTTCCACACACCGAACTTCGATCGCGACAGTCTTGCCGATTCTTTGTTCAATAAGATGTTCTATCTCTTCTCTATGTTCCGGCGTCCCAACTACACCTGCGCTCACTTCATCCGGAAGCACAATGAGAAGCTGATCCTGATTGCCTACACTCAGCCTTGCCATCTTCAGACAATTGCGCAGCATGCCCGATAGCTGATTTACAATCGGACGAAAATCTTTCGCAACTGCCTTGACATCTTCATGAAGTGCTTTTGTAAGTTCCACCTTTGGTCCAGGCTCCTCTTCCACAGTTTGTTCCGCATAGGCAGCTGCCTGAGGTCTTACCGCAATCCCTTGCTGCATCTGCTCTTCCAAAGCACGAATACGTTCTAACAGTGTATCCTGCTCCACTTCCATCTCCGGTCTGCACAGCTTGATAAATGCCACTTCCATCATAACCCGCTTCTGTGTTGCATATTTTAATTGATTGGACAATTCTGAAAAAATCCTGATATAGCGTATCAGTGTATCATTTTCTATCATCTGTGCTTCTTCCTTCAGCTGTGCCAGATTCTCTGTCGATACATCTAACACATCCTCCATATTATCAGAACTTTTCGCAAGAAGCAAGTTCCTTAAATACCACGTGAAATCAGCTGCAAGCTGCGAAAGCTCACGCCCTTGCATAACAAGTTCATCCAGACTTTTCATCACTTTCGCAACATTTCTTTCCAAAAGTTCACGAAGCAGCCTGCTGAACACTTCCGTGTCAACCGCTCCGAGCACCTCCAACACATTATCATATGTCAGCTTCTGCCCAAGATAGAACGCGATGCACTGGTCCAAAAGGCTTAACGCATCTCTCATCGAGCCATCCGCCGCCTTTGCAACATAGCGAATTGCTTTCTCCTCAACTTCTATATTCTCCTTTTGCATAAGATCTGTCAGACGCGCCGCAATCGTATCAATTGTAATTCTTTTAAAATCATACCTCTGACATCTGGATAGAATTGTAATCGGTATCTTATGAGCCTCCGTTGTCGCCAAAATAAAAATAACATATTCCGGCGGCTCTTCCAGCGTCTTTAAAAGTGCATTAAACGCCCCAATAGAAAGCATATGCACCTCGTCGATGATATACACTTTATATTTTCCTTCCGTAGGACGATACGCCACCTCTTCCCGAATCTCACGGATATTGTCAACACCATTGTTCGAAGCAGCATCTATCTCGATCACATTCATAGAAGTACCGGAACTGATTGCTTTACAGCTGTCGCACACACCACAGGGGCTTCCATTTACCGGATGCTCACAGTTTACCGCCTTTGCAAATATCTTCGCAACCGATGTCTTACCGGTCCCCCTCGTTCCACAAAAGAGATACGCATGTCCGATTCGGTCTGCTTTTATCTGATTCTGCAATGTCTTGCTGATATGATCCTGCCCTTTTACATCCTCAAATTCCCCCGGGCGAAATTTTCTATACAAAGCAGTATACGACATCTCCAACTTCCTTTCTTTCTCTTCGTCTATTTATCTCCAAAACTGATTCCTGTCAGCTTTGCCTCTTTGATGATCTTAGAATCCGGATCCACCATCTTTAACTTTCCTGCCACTTCAGACAGCGGCACTTTTACAGTCTCTCCTTTTTTCATCCCGACCATGTAACCATATTCTTCTTTCAAGATCAATTCTGCCGCAGCAGCTCCGAGCCTTGTCGCAAGCACTCTATCGTAAGGGCAAGGGGAACCTCCTCTTTGTGTGTGCCCCGGCACCGTAATACGTACTTCCTGATCTGTCTTTTTCTGAATCTCTTCTGCCAATTCATATGCAATAGAAGGATATTTGCGTTCTTTTAATTTTGCTTTATAAGCTTTCTTCGGCATCGCAGCTTCTTCTTTTGACATCGCTCCTTCCGCAACTGCAATAATCGTAAAGTGTTTTCCTGCTTTTGTGCGTTTTTCAATCGCCTCCGAAATCACATTCAGATCATACGGAATCTCCGGAAGCAAGATAATATCAGCGCCTCCTGCAATTCCCGCATGCAATGTCACCCATCCAACTTTGTGTCCCATCACTTCCACGATAAATACACGGCTGTGAGATGTCGCGGTTGTATGGATACAGTCAATTGTATTCGTCGCAATATCCACTGCACTTTGGAAACCAAATGTCATATCTGTTCCCCATAAATCATTGTCAATTGTCTTTGGAAGTGTAATCACATTCAAACCTTCCTCTCGAAGCAGATTCGCTGTCTTATGTGTCCCGTTTCCACCAAGCACCACAAGGCAGTTCAGATTCAATTTATGATATGTATGCTTCATCGCCTTCACCTTGTCAAGTCCATTGGCGTCCGGCACCCGCATCAATTTGAACGGCTGTCTGGATGTTCCGAGAATCGTCCCTCCAACCGTGAGTATCCCTGAAAAATCTTTTGCTGTCAACATCTCAAAGTTGGCATAGATCAGACCTTTATACCCGTCTTTGAATCCATAGATTTCCACATCATTTCTCTTCGATGTGATCCCTTTTACCACGCCGCGCATCGCTGCATTTAACGCCTGGCAGTCTCCGCCGCTTGTCAGTATTCCAATTCTCAACATATATACACATCCTTTCACATTACATAGTCATTTATTTCAGTAACAGTATACCCCATTTTATAGGTGCTAACAACAGAAAAATGCGTTATACTATATAGTATGATGCAATTCAAAGGAGATTTTTATTATGGAACGAAATGAACTCTGCTGGTGTGGCAGCGGGAAAAAATATAAAAAATGCCACATGCAAATTGATGACAAAATATTACTTTTAGCTTCCGAAGGACACATTGTCCCTGACAGAAGTATGCTCAAGACACCTGCACAGATTGAAGAGATCAAAAAAAGTGCAGCGCTCAACACAGCGGTTCTTGATCACGTTGCAAAACATATTCACGCAGGGATGAGCACCGCCGAGATAGACAAACTGGTCTATGACTACACAACCGAACACGGCGGTATTCCTGCGCCACTTGGATATGACGGTTTTCCAAAAAGTGTATGCACTTCCATCAACAACGAAGTTTGCCACGGAATTCCAGACGAAAATATTATTTTAGAGGGAGGTGACATCATCAACGTGGACGTCTCTACCATTCTCAATGGATATTATTCAGATGCATCCCGAATGTTTGCCATCGGCGAATTGTCCGACCGGGCGAAAAAGATTCTAAAAGTAACCGAAGAATGTGTAGAACTTGGTCTTGCAGCAGCAAAACCTTGGGGGCATCTCGGGGATATTGCCGATGCAATCAACTCACACGCTCAGGCAAACGGTTACTCTGTGGTTGAAGACATCGGCGGTCACGGAATCGGTCTTGCATTTCACGAAGAACCTTTTGTGAGCTATGTCACTGAAAAAGGAACCGAGATGGTTCTTGTTCCGGGAATGATGTTCACCATCGAACCGATGATCAACGAAGGAAGTCCCGATTTCTTTGTAGATGAAGACAACGGCTGGACGGTCTACACCGAAGATGACGGATTATCCGCACAGATCGAATACATGGTGCTTGTCACCGAAACAGGTATCGAAGTATTAACTAAATAGACACCAAAAAGGAATCCCACTTGCGAGATTCCTTTTTCTTATTTTGACACGACCATCGACACTTGTTTTTTTGCCGCTAGTCTAATGTATTTTTCATCAACCTCTTTATCTGTGATAATCTTGTGTATCTTCTGCAAAGGACAGATAACGGACAAATAACCGCCTCCGAACTTACTACTGTCCGCCAACACAAACACTTGCTCTGCAGAGTTCAAAATCGCCTGCTTTACCTGCATCTGCGGAGTTCCAATCGAAGTAAGTCCCACATCAAAATTAATACCGTGCACACCGATAAACGCTTTGTCCACATGAAACTGCGCCATGTTCGCCACAGCCGCCTCACCCATTGTTGCGGCAAGGTGTCCTCCCACATATCCTCCTATCATGTAAAGCTCCACATGTTTTACCCCTTCTAACTCGTTGCCCACAAGCAGAGAGTTCGTCACGATCGCCACATGTTTCTCCGGATGCTGCTTGATATGCAGCGCCAAATAGAAACTGCTGGACGCATCATCTAATATGATGGTATCGCGATCGTCGATATATTCATATGCACTTGCAGCAATCGCTTTTTTTCTGTCTACATGACGATAGATACTCTCGGCCGAATATTTCCGTTTACGCTCTTGTTCCAACGCAATTGCACCGCCATGCGTCCTCTGCAAAAGCCCCTCTTTTTCCATCGCTTTGATATCGTTTCGTATGGTCACTTCAGAACAATTCAGTTCCTCGCTCAACTGCGCCACCTTGACTTTCCCATATTCTTCTAATTCCTGCAAAATCGCTCTCCGACGTTCCTGCATAATAATCCCCCCATATTCTGTCACTCTTATCTAACATTTACTTTCGACATATCCACATTTTGCATTACAATCTGCATGATCTGTACAAACCGATTTTCAAAACATTCTTTTGGCACGATCAGCGCCTTGTCCGGTCCATAATAAAACCCTATCGTCTTAGGTGTAGAAACTACTTTTTCAATTTGATTCCATTCAAACACAGTCTCACACTCTCCCTGCACCCGAGTCAAATTCTCTTTTCGGAATAAATAACTGCATCCTTCTTTATATTCCGCATTCGTCTGCATCTGTTTTTTCGCCCGCATCTTTAGCTGGATTGGCGTAAAACTGACAAAAATCGCAGCAGCCACCAGATACAAAACAAGCTGTCCTATCGTTGCCTTATTCATAATCGTAAGGATAATACCAATAAACGCCACTGCCATTCCGAGAACGTTGCTCAAAAATCCCGCAAACTTCGAATACGTGTGAAACAACATAAAATCAAACAGTACTTTTTCTGTCATCTGTACAAATATTTTTTCTTCCATAAAAGTTTCTCCCTGTTTTCTAAAAACCCCCTTTATTATATCATAAAAAGGGGGTTTTTCCAATCTGTCTTAATTCACTTTTTGCCCCTGGTATGCCCATCCTTCCGGAGAATAGATACCAAGTTGTCTCTTCCTCATCATCTTATCAAAAAATGCTACAATAAACGGACATAGGAACAATGTGATGATAGATGCTGTCGCACATTGTGCTGTTGCCATATCTGTATACTGAGCCATCGAAGGATCTGCCTCCGCAACGGCTGCCGGCGTCATTGCCGAGTTCAGCGCTGTCGTACCAATCGCCGCTCCCATTGCATTTCTCTCTTTCTTCGGCAAAAGCAAATTGAATACAAAGAAAAAGATGACAGATGTTGCTGCTGAGATCAATCCCAATATAATTCCAGCTGCTCCGGCGGTCAATATTGTCTTGACATCCGTTTTTGCGCCTATTGAAATGGTCATGAAAAATGTAACAATCGGCTGTGCAGTAGCACATGCTTTTCGGAATCCTGCATCGAGATTTCCCCAGATAAATCCAATCAGAATAGGAATCAATGTCGCGATCAACGATTTAAACGGAATTGATGCAAGTCCTGTTGCTCCCAATGCAACCAATGTAAAAAACGGTCCATCATTCAATGACAAAATCGAAATCGCTCCTGTATCTGTTGCATTTCCAAACTGCGAAGACAGTGATATGTATAGCGATCCATTGGAGTTTGTGATAGCCGCAATCATTACAAACGGTGTAATCCCAAGAAATCCTGCCGGTCCGCAGATTTTTCCGACAATCAACCCAAACGCAACACCTAACAGGAATTTGATTCCGGTAAGCGCAACACCTTTATACAGCGGCATGCCAACTTGTTTGATATTGATTGTAGATCCACACACGATCAGGAAAAATCCCATCATACATGCGTTTCCTTCGTAGAAAAGTGCTGTTACATACCCACCAATCTGAAAGACCTGAGGCACGAACGTCGCGAGCAGAACAGCAATGACCAACGGAATAATGACAAGTCCGCCCGGTAGTTTTTTCATTTTATTTAGTATATCAAAATCTCTTTGTTCCTTTACTTCTTTTCCGCCCATTTTCATGCCCTCCTTTTAGATTTTGCGTTCTTTGTTCAAATACATCTCTTCATACTCCATAATGCGGTCTACTTTCGGAGCGGATCCTCCGCCTGCAAACTCGCACTCCAGCCAGATATCTACCAGGTATTTTGCAAGTTCCACACCGATTACTCGTTCACCCATACACATAATCTGTGCATTGTTGCTCTTTCTGGAACGCTCTGTCGAAAACGGATCATGACATACCGCAGCACGGATTCCAGGAACTTTATTTGCCGCAATCGCCATCCCGATACCGGTGCCACAGACAAGAATTCCTCTCTCATATTCTCCTCGTGCCACAGCCTCCGCCACTT
The DNA here is from genome assembly GCF_052121495.1 of Faecalimonas sp. LCP19S3_D12. GTDB lineage: Bacteria > Bacillota > Clostridia > Lachnospirales > Lachnospiraceae > Faecalimonas. The sequence continues at coordinate 8,694 of NZ_JBQKED010000038.1, forward strand.
TTACCGCAACATCCGGATACAGCACAACTTCTCCTTTCTCCGCTCCAAAATCATGATATTCGATTCCTTTACTGTCAAGGTGTTTCATAATCTCCACTTTTAACGCATATGCAGCTTCATCACAACCAATTGCTAGTTTCATAATTCTATTCCTCCTAAACTTTATTTTCTCAATGTCTCCTGGAATAAACGATCTACAATATCACAAGCTGTATGATCATTTCCGGTTAATCCGCCTTTTCCAATTACCGGAAGTCCTTCATAATTTCCGACAAGTCTTCCGATATCTGTTTGTGCAATCACATAGTCAAGCACTTCAATACACTCCACTCCAAGCTGATAGCAGACATTCACCATCGTATCTCCGCCTGTTGTATAGAGTCCTGCAATTCTTTTTTTGCCGACCTGTTCCAACACCTGAGAGATAATTGTTCCAAGTCCTGCGTTAATTCGGTTTGCACTCATACCGCTTGAATATCCTCGTTTTTCATCCTCTTTATCCAAATCCAACAACTCTCCATGCAATGCCGTCTCAAACAAAATCGCCCTCGGCTGTTCATCCGATTCCAAAAGTTCTACCGCTTTATTAACCGCTTTAAACGCCTCATCCAAAGCCGCATCTCCTCCGTCAACCAACGGAATTGGCTCAACACTGATTCTCACATGTCTTTTGTCTTCACAGAGCACTTCCATCTGCCTCTTCGTCACCGGCGTCGCGCTTCCTGCTGCAATCAAAACAGTCTTTCCTGTCTCATCTGCTTTTCCTTCTGGTACATTTGCCTCTTCTGCCTGTATCAAGCCTCTTCCATATGCAAGCTTTGCCGTAAATGGTCCTGGATCTACCGCTACCACATCCCACGCAAGGTCAATACATGCTTTTGCAATATTCTCAACATCTTCAAGAGTGGCCGCATCAACCACAATAACCTGGCATTTCTCTTCACGCTGGTCTTCCAATGCCTCCCGAATCGCACCCACTCCCGCAAGTACTTGATCCAGTTTTACAAGACCGACTTTCCTCTTTGTCTGTCCCGCAAGAAGTCGTGGAATATAATTTTCTTTTACAGGTGTCCGCACATCCTGTGCCACCGGTGTGCGAATCAACGGCACTCCGTCGATAATCGAATATCCACCTGCCACGATACGTTTTGACTGCGGCATTGCCGGAACCACAACTGCAACGGTATCTTCTGCCATCTGATCCAGCATCGCATCAATCTCTATACCAATTCCGCCTCGAAGAGTGGTATCAATTCTTTTCGAAAAATATTTTACCCCCATTCGTTTTAACGCAAGAGTTGCAGATTTCACTTTCTCGTATGCCTCATCAGCCGGAAGCGCCCTGCTGTTACTACTTACCAAAATCGCATCTAACGCTTCTGCATTTTTTGTATTTTCCGCTGCTGTTTCATTAAAAAACACCGCTGTTCTTGCTTTCGATCTTGCCAGTAACACACCTGTCGTTGTCGCCCCTGTCAGATCATCTGCTACTGCTCCGATTAATGGCATTTTAACCGCCTCCTTTTATTTCTTTTGACTTTTTTCATGTTGAAGAGCTGCATACTCTGAGACCACCTTGGTTGATTCTATCAAACTTACCGCTCCCGCAATTCCTTTTCCCGCAATGTCAAATGCAGTTCCATGATCGACAGAACTTCTAATAAACGGAAGTCCAAATGTCAATGTCACCGATTTTTCAAAATCCAATGTCTTACATGCAATATGTCCCTGATCATGATACAACGAAAGAATCGCATCATATTTTCCTGACTTTCCAATGTGGAAAACAGAATCCGCCGGGCAAGGACCTACTGCATTGATTCCCATTTCCTGTGCCGCCTTTACCGCCGGTTCCAGTTCATCAATTTCCTCTCTTCCGAATAAACCATTGTCACCATTATGTGGGTTCAATCCTGCAACTGCAATAAGCGGATTTTCAATTCCTACTTTTCTAAGTTCCTTATCAATATTGATTACATTTTCCAAAACAACTTCTTTTGTTGCATAATGGCAAGCATCCACCAATGACATATGTCTGCTCACAAAAAATACCCTCAGCTTATGGCACGAGAACATTGTCAATGCATACGGCGAATTTGTCGCATGCTGGTAAATCTCTGTATGTCCAGGTTCTTGAATACCAACCAGCTTAATCGCACCTTTATGAATCGGAGCTGTGGAAACGGCATCTATTTTCTTTGCCATTCCAAGTTCAATGGATTTCATAATCCAGTCAATTGCCATCTGACCTGCAAGCGCCTGTACTTTCCCCCATTGAATAGAATCTGTATCATATTCACCCGTCTCAATGATATCAACCGTACCATATTCAAATTTTGCCTCTTCCGGGTCTTGAATCCGGTTATATCTCAATTCTTTTCCCAATATTTTAGCTGCTCTTTCCATAATTGCGACACTTCCGATTACAAACGGTCTGCAGCATTCATGAATTTCTTTTTCCAGCATTGTCTCCACTACTGTCTCCGGTCCTATTCCTGCCGGATCTCCCATTGTTATCGCTGTGATAGGTTTAAATCTTGTTTCGCTCATAGCATTTCATTTCCTTTCGTTTTATTTTATTTATATTTCGTTTTCTTTTATTTTATATTTTGATTTTACGACTATTCTTTTTGTTTTTCAACACTTTTTTACTTTTTCATTCTTTTTAACATTTAAACAAAATAACTTTTGTGCATTTTATACTATATTTTCGTTAATCGTTTTCGTTTCTTTTCGTTTTTATGTTTTCTTTTGTTTTTATTGATTTCACTTCGCACATGAGATATAATAAACCCATAAGCAACGTCACAATTTTATTCAGGAGGAATTCATATGCAGAAAAAACTTTATTTTGGAACAAACTTAAAGATGTACAAGAACATAGCAGATACCGTTAGTTACCTGCAAAAACTGGCAGAAAACACAAAAGATATCAGTCGGGATGAGATCACACTATTCGTCATTCCTTCTTTCACTTCCCTTCCCTCTGCTTCAACTTCAGTTGACCACAACCTAATCAAATTAGGAGCACAAAATATGTGTTGGGAAGAAGAAGGGCAGTTTACAGGAGAGATTTCTCCATTAATGCTAAAAGAATTGAATTTGGAGCTCGTCATGATCGGGCATTCGGAACGCCGTCACGTCTTTGGCGAGACAGATTTTGAAGAAAACAAAAAAGTGCACGCTGCACTCTCTCACGGGTTTACCACTCTGCTTTGCATCGGAGAAACCGCTGCTGAAAAAGAATACGGTATCAGCGACGAAGTGCTTCGCACACAATTAAAAGTAGGGTTTCACGGCATCACCAAGGAACAGGTTCCAAACATTTGGGTTGCTTACGAACCTGTCTGGTCTATCGGGGTAAACGGAATCCCTGCTTCTGCAGAGTATGCTGAAGAAAAACACAAGATAATTAAGTCTACACTCTTTGAGCTGTTCGGCGAGGAAGCTTCTGATATTCCTGTGTTATACGGCGGAAGCGTCAACCCACAAAACGCGAATCAATTGATTGTCCAGCCCTCCATCGACGGACTGTTCACTGGACGAAGCGCATGGCAGGCGGATAATTTTAATAGCCTGATTCGGGATGCAAAAGAAACTTACGACAATCAATAACCACATAAAAAGGGCAGAGATTTTTAATAAAATCTCTGCCCAAATTATTTTTAGTATGATTTTCCCCAGTATGCCATGTGTTTTGCAGGTTTTCCGCAGAAAATACATGTGTCTGAAATCATCTCTTCATCTTCGATCAGACAACGCGTGGAAGCTCCACCTGTAGCGTATTTGATCTCGCCTTCACATTCTTCATCTCCACACCAGCAAGCTTTTACAAATCCACGGTTTGCTTTGAATTTTTCAACCATCTCATCCATTGTAACTGCTGTATCAATATGTGAATTCAAGAATGCTTTTGCTTTCTCATACATATCTTTCTGAATTGTCTCTAAAATCTCACCAAGTTTTGTTGTAATCTCATCGATAGAAACAACAATCTTTTCACGTGTATCACGACGTACCACAACAACCTGATTCTTCTCGATATCTTTTGGTCCAATCTCGATACGTGTTGGGATACCAAGAATCTCCTGCTCACTGAATTTCCATCCTGGACTCTTCTCTGAATCGTCGATTTTCGCTCTGTATCCAGCTGCTTTTAATGCTGCCAACAATTCATCTGCTTTTTCAAGAACTCCTTCTTTATGCTGAGCAATTGGAATTACTTTTGTCTGAACCGGTGCAATTCTTGGTGGCAATACAAGTCCGTCATCATCTCCGTGAACCATAATGATCGCACCGATAATTCTTGTGGAAAGTCCCCATGATGTCTCATATACACTGTGAGGCTGGTTATTTTTGTCTATATATTTGATGTTAAACGCATCTGGGAAACCATTTCCGAAGAAATGGCTTGTTGCTGACTGCAACGCTTTTCCGTCATGCATAAGCGCTTCTACTGTGTAAGTATCCTGAGCTCCCGCAAATTTTTCATTCTCTGCTTTTCTTCCTGATACGAACGGAATTGCAAGTGAATCACGGATAAAGTCCTGATATACTTTCAACATAGTAAGTGTTCTCCGTTCAGCCTCTTCGTATGTCGCATGAATTGTATGTCCTTCCTGCCACAAGAATTCTCTTGAACGCAAGAAAGGTCTTGTTGTCTTTTCCCAACGAAGCACGGAATTCCATTGATTCCATACTTTTGGTAAATCTCTATGTGAACGAACCATCTTGCTCCACAAGTCACAGAACAATGTCTCTGATGTAGGTCTGATGCAAAGTCTTTCCTGAAGTCTTTCCATTCCTCCATGTGTTACCCATGCTACTTCCGGTGCAAATCCTTCGATATGATCTCCTTCTTTTTCAAGCAGACTTTCCGGAATCAACATTGGTAAAGATACGTTCTCTACACCTGTCTCTTTAAATCTCGCATCCAAATCTTTCTGAATGTTCTCCCAGATCGCATAACCATTCGGTAAGTAGTTCAAGCATCCTTTTACTGATGAATAGTCACAAAGTTCTGCTTCACGTACAACATCTGTGTACCATTGTGCGAAATCTTCATCTCTCGCCGTAATCGCTTTTACAAGTTTTTTTTCGTTTGCCATGTTTTTCTCTCCTTTTTATTTGCAGGGCCCCTTGCCCCATCCTATTTTTTGAGGAAATAAAAAGAGCCGAGTCCTTTCATCCCTCCAAAAGGGACCGAAAGACTCGGCGGTACCACCCTAATTAATCATAGATTCCTCTACAATTCTCTTTAGTCATCATTAACGCTGATGTCACGCTGCATTTTCACACAGTGGCTCCAAGGTAGGTTCCATACACTTCTCGCAAGAATCTTTCACCAATCAATTCTCTCTCTGTGGCTCGTCCTGTATATACTATTCCTCTTCACAGCCAATATTCTCAGTAATTACCACTAATTCTATGAGAAATCTTGTTGTTTGTCAACCCCGTAGAATACTGATTTTTCAGAAAAATATTTTTCGAAAGCCTTCTCCTTCCGGTTCGATTTCAAATATCATCTTTTCCTTTGCCTTTGGATGCAAAAATTCCAAATGGCTTGCACAAAGAGCAATCTGCCGTCTTCCCTTTAATTGCTTTCCATTATATTTTGCATCTCCCCAAATCGGGCAGCCTGTTGCTGCCATCTGCACCCGTATCTGATGGTGCCGCCCCGTTTCCAATCTGATATTTACAAGACTTCTCTCTTCTCCATCTTCCATTCCTTCCTTTTCGACCTTGTAAAAAAGCACTGCGCTTTTTGCATTCTTCGCTGACGGCTCACACACTTTTGAAAGGTTTGACCGGCCGTCTTTTACCATATAATGTTCTAGTTTCCCACTTTTTTCTTCAAATTTTCCACATACAACTGCTTTGTAATACTTTCCAAACCCTGCCCCCTGCATCTGGGAGCTTAGCTCTTTAGCCGCAAATGGTGTTTTTCCAAATACAAGTATGCCCTCTACCGGTTGATCCAGCCGATGAATCACCGCCACATAGGGTTCTTTCCTTTCTTTTTGATTTTTGTACAAATAATTTTTCAGAATGCTCACCATATCCTGAGAGCCAATTTTGCTTGTCTGTGTCGGCACCCCTGCCGGTTTATAGCAGACGATCACATGTGTATCTTCAAATAGTATCTTTAAATTCATTCTTTCTCCTTTTCACAACTAAAGACGAGGGTTCGGCACAAACCCTCGTCTCCATATTTTAGAAAACATCCTGTTTCCGGTATAAATCTACACCAACGCCTCCACAGGTTCTTCTTTTAATGCTTCCTCATATTTTTCCAATATGATGCTTTGAATTCTTTCTCTTGTATCAGAATTGATTGGATGTGCAATATCTCTATATTCACCGTCCAAAGCTTTTTTACTCGGCATTGCAATAAAAAGTCCTTTTTCTCCTTCAATCACCTTAATATCATGCACTACGAATTCGTCATCCATCGTAATGGAAACTACCGCCTTTAATTTTCCTTCTTTCGCTACTTTTCTCACACGTACATCTGTAATTTGCATATGTTTTAACCCCTTTCCATCTTGCATTGTTTTTATTTTTCTGAATTCAGATTACAATGCATATCTCTCATTTTTTTCTACTACGACTTTTACCCCGTTTTCCCCAATATGACGTGTATTGGATCTAATCGTGTCACGACTCTCCACAATACAATTCTCAATATAGGTATTATCTCCAAGATATACATCATTCAAAATAATTGAATTTTTTATCACACAGTTATTTCCCACATATACTTTTTTGAAAAGAATGGAGTTCTCAACTGTTCCATTGATAATACTTCCGCTTGCGACCAAACTATTCTTCACAACCGAACCCGGATTGTATTTCGCCGGAGGCAAATCACCAACTTTTGAATAAATCGCCGGATATGTTTTGAAGAAGTGTTTTCTTACATCTGCTTTCAAAAAGTCCATATTCGTCTGATAATATGCATCAACTGTGGAGATATTACTCCAATAGTCTTTAATCTTATATGCATAAATTTTCTTCAAATTCTTATAACGGATCAAAATATCCGATACAAAATCATATCTGTCGTCTTCCGCACACTGTTCGATCAGATCAATCAGCTGGCGTCTCCGGATGATATAAATACCGGTTGAGACAGTACTTGACTTTGCCATCATCGGTTTCTCTTCAAACTCTTCCACACGCATATTCTCATTTAGCTTCAAAGTTCCAAACCTTCTTGCATCTTCGCCGTCATCGAGATCTTTACAAACTACTGTAATATCCGCTTTTTTAGCAATATGATATTCTAATACTTTATTATAATCCATCTTATAAATCGCATCACCTGATGTTATAATTACATATGGTTCATGCGATTTTTTCAAGAAATCAAGATTCTGATAAATCGCATCTGCCGTTCCTCTGTACCAATTGCCATTATCCGCTGTAATTGTAGGTGGAAATACATATAATCCGCCCTGCTTTCTCCCGAAGTCCCACCATTTGGAAGAATTTAAGTGTTCATTCAACGATCTTGCATTGTACTGTGTCAACACAGCTACCTTTTGAATATGCGAGTTCGACATATTACTAAGCACAAAATCAATCGCCCTGTAACTTCCAGCTATCGGCATAGCTGCCGCCGCACGTTTTTTTGTCAATTCACGCATCTTATTACTATTACCACCCGCTAAAATAATCCCTACTGCTCTCATGCCTGTTCACCTACCTTTATCAACGTTTCTCCACTTTCAAGTACTCCATCGACATAATCTTCTTTTACTGTCACGCCGCTGATTGCAGTATTTTTTCCTATCTGCACATTCGCAGGGATTACTGAATTCTCCCCAATTGTAACAAGTCCAAATGAATAAATATTTGGTTTTAATTTATTTGGAATATCACTTCCGATTCCCAAAGTGACATTATCTCCAACTTTTACATGTTCTGCAATGATCGACTTATCAACCACACAATTCTCTCCGATAACCACATCCTGCATGATAATGGAATTCCGGACAACCGCACCTTGTCCAATCACTACATTAGATCCGATAACAGAGTTGTGAACTTCTCCATAAATCTCTGTACCATTACATATAATACTCTTTTCAATTACAGAATTCTCTGATATGTACTGCGGTGGAATGCATCCGGTATTCGTATAAATCTTCCAAAATTCTTCATATAAATTAAAGTCTGGAATAATGTCAATCAATTCCATGTTGGCTTCCCAATAAGAACCCAATGTTCCAACATCTTTCCAATATCCGTTGTATTCATACGCAAACAAACGTTGCCCATTTACATGACAATATGGAATCACATGTTTTCCAAAGTCACATCCAGGCTCGTCCTTCTTTTTTAGCAATGCTTCTCTTAACACTGGCCAGCTGAAAATGTAAATTCCCATAGACGCAAGATTGCTTCTCGGATGTGCTGGTTTTTCCTCAAATTCTGTAATCCGGTTATTCTCGTCCGTAATCACAATACCAAATCTGCTCGCTTCTTCAATTGGAACCGGCATCGCAGCGATGGTAACATCTGCATTGTTCTCCTTGTGAAAATCTAGCATAACCTCATAATCCATCTTATAAATATGGTCTCCTGATAGAATTAACACATAGTCCGGATTATAGCTTTCCATATACTCCAGATTCTGATAGATCGCATTCGCCGTTCCGGTATACCATTCACTGTTCGTACTTTTTTCATATGGGGGAAGTACTGTCACCCCGCCAATATTACGGTCTAAATCCCAGGGAATACCTATCCCAATATGTGCGTTTAGACGTAAGGGTTGATATTGGGTCAACACCCCGACTGTATCAATCCCCGAATTAATACAGTTACTAAGCGGAAAATCAATGATTCTGTATTTTCCTCCAAAAGCTACTGCCGGTTTTGCAACTTTCGCAGTTAAGACGCCAAGTCTGCTGCCTTGTCCTCCTGCTAATAACATTGCTATCATTTCCTTTTTCTTCATGCCTTCACCCCTTCTCAGTATTAGTGTGTCTATTATAACACAATCTTTTCATATAGTGAACATATTTTACAAAAAAACAACATCTTTTTACATGTTTTTATCTATTTCCAACAAAATAAAGACCTTTGCTTTTTTTGAATATATGTATATAATATAAAGGATAAACTTATTATATGACAAAAACATAAGAATGGGATGGTAATATATGTATAAAATAAACTTTAACGAACCTCTTCACGTTCATTTTATCGGAATTGGCGGCATCAGCATGAGTGGACTTGCCGAAATTCTTTTAAAAGAAAATTTTACAATTTCTGGATCTGATTCAAAAGTTTCTGCTCTCACAGAACATTTAGCCTCTATGGGCGCTTCTGTTTTTTATCCGCAAAAAGCATCTAACATCATAGACGGAATCGATGTTGTTGTTTATACAGCGGCAATTCACGAAGATAACGAAGAATTTGCCGAGGCAAAAAGACAAAATCTTCCAATGTTATCGCGTGCTGAGTTACTTGGTCAGCTAATGACCAATTACAAGATTCCGATTGCCGTTTCTGGGACTCATGGAAAGACAACGACAACTTCCATGCTCTCTCACGTATTGCTGGCAGGTGAAAAAGACCCGACAATCTCTGTTGGCGGTATTTTAAAGGCAATCGGTGGCAATATCCGTGTAGGAAGCTCTGATGTATTTGTCACAGAAGCCTGCGAATACACTAATAGCTTTTTGCATTTCTTTCCAAAGATTGGAATTATCCTGAACATAGAAGAAGACCATATGGATTTCTTCAAAGACATTGACGATATCCGTAACTCCTTCCATCAATTTGCCGCACTGCTCCCTGCAGATGGCACTTTGGTCATCAACCAAAACATCGAAGGAATCGATTCGATCACTGACGGACTGGACTGCAAGATCATCACATATTCCGAAAGGCAGCCGGCAGACTATTCTGCTTCTGACATTCGATTTGATGAGATCGGAAATGCTTCTTTTGATCTGTTAAGGCATGGTGAATATGTGGATCGCATCACACTTGCGGTTGCTGGTAACCACAATGTCTCCAATGCACTTGCGGTTATTGCGGTTTGCGAGCAGCTTGAGATTCCGCTTGATATTATCAAAAAAGGAATTCTGTCATTTACCGGAACAGACCGCCGTTTCCAATATAAAGGGGAGCTAGATGGCGTTACAATCCTTGATGATTACGCGCATCATCCAACGGAGATCCGTGCGACACTAACATCCGCCCAGAATTATCCTCATAAAGATATCTGGTGCATTTTCCAGCCGCACACTTACACAAGAACAAAAGCATTTTTTGACGAGTTTGCAGAGGCACTTTCTCTCGCTGACCATGTTGTCCTAGCCGACATCTATGCCGCCCGCGAGACAGACACTTTAGGAATGTCTTCGGCTGCACTTGCTGAAAAAATCAAAGAACTTGGCACAGATGCATACTATTTTCCAAGCTTTGAAGAGATTGAAAATTTTGTCTCTGAAAAATGTATCCACGGTGATTTGTTGATAACTATGGGTGCTGGAGACGTTGTAAACATTGGAGAAGCGCTTCTAAAATAAGAGTTATCCACAGTTTCCACAATTTTTTTATCCACAAAAAAACCGAGATATCCACGGAAAAGTGCTTTTTCCTATGCTTATATGGTGTTATAATAGCCATTACTGAAAGAGAAGAGAACGGAAAGGATACGGCGAAAGAGGAATGAGAACACTGACACTTCGAAATCGTTTTCAAGGTAACAGTACAATTGTGGAAAACGACTTTATAGATTATTATATGACAAAGGCAAATGGCGAATATGTAAAAGTATACCTGCTTTTACTGCGCCACCTGAATACACCGGACAACTCACTGACTATTTCAAAACTTGCAGACTGTCTGGAATGCACGGAAAAAGATATTATCCGCGCATTTAATTACTGGTCTAAGATGGGACTTCTTGTGATCGATTACGACGATGCCGGAATAATCTGCGGACTTTCTATTGGAAAGACTTCGGAGCTTTCCGACGCTGCACCTGCCATCAGAAAAGAGGAAATCGCAAAGCCGGTTGCTGCACCAAAAGCAGAGTCTCCTCTTAGAAGTGCTGTTGCACCAAAGCCAGACCAACCACTTAGAAGTGCCGCTGCTGAGAATCAGGAACAACTCAGACAACTTTACTTTGTCGCTGAGCAGTACATGGGTAAACCATTGTCCAGCAAGGATATTCAGAAGATTAACTATTTCTTTGATACGTTACATTTTTCAACAGATTTGATTGAGTATCTAATTGAATATTGTGTGGAAAATGGACATAAGAGCATGCATTACATTGAATCTGTTGCACTTGCATGGTCTGACGAAAACATTAAGAGTGTAACTGAAGCAAAGACAAGCTCTGCCACTTATAATAAGAACTGCTATACAGTTCTCAACGCATTTGGAATCAAAGGACGAAGTCCGGCCGCAGTAGAATTAAGCTACATAAAGAAATGGACAGAAGAGTACGGTCTGACTTTGGAGATTATTGTTGAGGCGTGTAACCGCACAATCGCGAACACGCACCAGCCTGATTTTAAATACACTGACTCCATCTTAAAGAACTGGATTGCCAAAGGAGTTCATCATTTATCTGACATTACAAAGCTTGATCTTGTATACCAACAGGAGAAAGAAATCAAACGTCGTGCTGCTGCAACAAGAGCCGCCGCACCGACCTCGAACCGTTTTAACAATTTTGAGGGACGTTCTTATGACATTAATTCATTGGAACAACAACTGTTGAACACACCATAATTAAAGGAGATCCATCGTGGCTTTAAATAATTCTCAATACGATACCATTATTCGTGCCTATGAGCAAAAACAGCTGCATAATCGAAATGTATTAGACAAACGCTATAAAACAGTGTATAATCGACTACCGGAGTTAAAAGAAATCAACGATTCTATCTCTCTTTTAAGTGTGAATCACGCGCGGAAACTTCTAGACGGAGATGAGAGTGCACTTCCCGCTTTAAAAGAAGAGATTCGGAAGTTATCTGAGCAGAAAAAAACGTTGCTTTTATCTGCTGGTTTCCCGGCAGATTATTTGGAGCCGGTCTACGAATGCGAAGACTGCAAAGATACCGGATACATCGGCAATCGAAAATGTCACTGTTTCCACAAAGCAGTCATCGATCTGCTTTATACACAATCCAATTTACAGCATATTTTGGAAAAAGAAAATTTTGATACATTTTCTCTTTCTTACTACTCAGATAATCATATTGACCCAAAAACAGGGCGCTCTTCTCTCACAAATATGAAGAATGTCTATCTTACTTGCCGCGAATTTGCAGATACGTTCGCGGACAATTTTCGCAATTTATTTCTTTATGGCGACACTGGCGTGGGAAAAACTTTTTTATCCAACTGTATCGCAAAAGAATTAATTGATCATGCTTATTCGGTAATTTACTTTACTGCATTTGAACTCTTTGACACCATTGCCAAGAGTAAATTCGAAAAAGATAACACAGCTGAGATCATGTATGAACATATTTTCAGCTGTGATCTGTTAATTATTGACGATTTGGGAACAGAACTTTCCAATGCATTTACTGTATCGCAATTGTTCCTCTGCCTGAACGAACGATTGCTGCGCAGAAAATCAACAATCATCTCTACAAATCTTTCCTTGGAATCACTTGTAGAGATTTATTCGGAGAGAACATTTTCCCGAATTACCAGTAATTACACCATGTTAAAATTAACCGGCGATGATATTCGCATCAAAAAGAAACTAATGAACAGGGAGGCAAATTAATGTTACACCGCACAGAACGCACTTTAGAAAATATACCAGTGGGATCACTTGGTATGATTCCAATTGACGGTTGTCAGGAATTGGGAGGCAAAGTAAACGATTATCTTGTAAAATGGCGAAAAGAGTCCATTTCCAAGACCAAAGATGATGTTGTTTTCCATGATTACCAGAAGGAGACTTATATCATCGATGCCAAGGTTCCTCGTTTTGGTTCCGGAGAAGCAAAAGGTATTATCAACGAATCAGTACGAGGAAAAGATATTTACCTGATGGTAGATGTATGTAACTATAGTTTAACATACTCATTGTCTGGACATACAAATCACATGTCACCGGATGATCATTTCCAAAATCTGAAAAGAGTTATCGCTGCCATTGGCGGAAAAGCTCGCAGAATCAATGTAATCATGCCTTTCCTTTATGAGAGCAGACAACACAAGCGAAGCTCAAGAGAATCTCTTGACTGTGCACTTGCCTTGCAGGAATTGGTGCATATGGGCGTTGACAATATCATTACTTTTGATGCTCACGATCCTCGTGTTCAGAATGCGATTCCGCTGAACGGATTCGAGACTGTACGCCCGACATATCAATTTATCAAAGGACTGCTTCAGAATGTGCCTGACTTGAAGATTGACAGCAATCACATGATGGCAATCAGTCCGGATGAAGGTGCTACCGGACGTGCTATCTACCTTGCCAACGTACTCGGACTCGATATGGGTATGTTCTACAAACGTCGTGATTACACAAGAATCGTAGACGGGCGTAATCCAATTGTCGCTCACGAATTTTTAGGTTCTTCTGTGGAAGGTAAAGATGTGATTATCATTGACGATATGATTTCTTCTGGGGACAGTATTCTTGATGTGGCAAAACAGTTAAAAGACAGAAAAGCAAACCGTATTTTCGCAGCGGCTACTTTCGGTCTTTTCACAAACGGTATGAAAAAATTTGACGTGGCTTACGAACAGGGCATTATTCACGGTATTCTGACAACGAACTTAATTTATCAGACACCGGAATTATTGAGCAAGCCTTACTACATCAACTGCGATCTGAGCAAATACATCGCTCTCATAATTGATACATTGAACCACGACGGTTCTATTAGCAGTATCTTAAGTCCGAACGAAAGAATTCAGAATGTAGTTAAAAAATACCGCAATGGTGAGAAAATTTAAGAGACGGATATATATTGAGAGGGCGTCATAATGACGCCCTCTTATATTTTCTCTGCTAAACAATGTAGCAGTATCCCCTGCATTAAAATTTTCAATTTTAGGCACTGTCTCACTATCCAAACGATATTTTAGAAAAGGGTGCGAAAAAAATCTTGATAATAATTTATCGTCAACTGTACAGACAGTATAATCAATAATGTAGGAATGATAGCCATTCAGTTCTTCTGAAATATGTTATCAATTGCCTTTGCTGATTGATACTGACCTTTATAGATTTTTGAAACTCCTAAGATTTGTACTGCACTCATATGGTATTTACCTCTTTCATTAATACCTTTTCGTCTTATGAACTTTTGCTGCAACTGCCACTATCAAAATTGCAGCTATAGAAAGTCCTAGAATCAGTCCAATATTATCATCTGTCTTTCCTTCTTCAATTGGCATTACAGAAGCGTCACCTAGAACTGCATTTCTAAATTGACTAAAAGAATAAGCTCCCCCTTCTTTTAAAACGGCATTTCCCAACTCAATATCCCGTTTTGAAGATATTAATTTATCAATATAGCCATCTTTGACCGATGCTATAAGCTCCGTGCGGACGTTAGGCACGCCCCCTAACAAAACATAGTTCTCATCTTCTGCCATATTGTTCTCTTTTAAAGTGGATGATATCTCTTCAAGCCTATCCACATGCCCGTCTTCAAATGAGCAGCTGACTACTGTCCATTTTCCCTCTGCATTTATAATTTGTTCTTTCTGCTCTTCTGTCAAACCCTCTTCATTCTCTTTGTCCAATGGAAGTCCCTTACTAATCTCTACCAAACATGTTGCTTCATCATAATATACCGGCACCGTCCAAACTACCGGACTTTCTTGAATCATTTTCTCCAATTCTTCCTCTGATAATTTCTCTTTTTGAAAAATATCCAAATCCACATATGTTTTATATGCCTTTGAAAAATCAATGTCTTTTTCCCCAGCTGGTTCTCCGTCATACACCCCTCTATAACCGTTGTTTACAAATTCCAAAATTTCTGATGATAACTTTTCAATTTCTTCTAAGCCAGCTTGCTTATCATACATGTCACTCGCCTGACAGAGCATTGTAAAACTGCATGTCAAAACCGCTACTATTATGACTGATATTATCTTTTTCATAAACGTACCCCCTCTTTCACTTTTTATAATATAGTGCAATTCCACAAGCTGAAAGAATGATTCCACATGTCCGAATTGATGAGATGATATTTGCAAATCTGATATCGTGAAAATGATAATCATATAAATAAATCACTTGAAATATACAGCTCGGAAAATATGGCGCTCCTAAAATCAATACAATGACTAATATAAAATGAATTATAAGCATCTACTTTTGTCTCCACCAATACATTTTCTGCAGGTTTGCTCTTATTCCAAGCATAAAACCAATTGCATGCGTTACCGCAATACTATTTTTGAAAAATATCCAAATTCAAACTTATCTTTTCGTAATTATCGAAGCAGCTAATTCCAGCAGTATCACCACAATAAGCAAAGTCCTAAGTTTTAAATCCATTCTCTTGAAGCGGTATCAACTCTATTTGTGATATTTCTAAAAATGCTATTCCTCCGTTACACTTAATGTATTTACATCTTTTCTAACTTCAGAATAGCATTTTACTAATTCATTTTCAAGTTTTTAATATAATTCGCACCTGTCAATCAGTCTTATAATATTAATAGATTTAAAACAGCTATGAGAAACAATAACAAATAAAATATTACATTCAACTTTTTCTTCATTTGGGGTTTCATCTTTACAATTCCACTATGCCCACAAACCCATATCACTGTATCTATTGCTAATGCAATTCCTAATATCAAAAGTAAATCACTCATATTATATTCCCCTCCTAAGTAAGATAGTATGACCATAAACGATCGTCCCTCTGTTATACGAATTATAAAATATTTTCCCCTTCCTAATCTTTGATTATAATTACACATGAATACGATTGCCAAATCAAAATTATTTCCAACAAAATGTCTATAAAATGTATTCTCCTATTGTGATCTTACCCAAATAATTTGTACTGTAGGGGGTGTGATTAACAAGCTCATACCTACACCTTTTCCTTTGTTTTGCCTATTCATTATAATAGAATTTAGAGAAAGGCAAGCTGCTAATATTTTAGATACTACTGGCTCTGGAATAAAATCCGGCAATACAGCTGTCATTTGCGAGACATCACTTACGTTTTTAGCATGTGCATCTTTTAAATATAAATCTATATAAATTCCTTTCCAAACAACCTTGATCACTCCTTTACCCGCTGCTCTAGGACTAAATGCTTTCGCTTGTTCAGAAATCATAATTTCATTTCCTTTTATTTCTACGACCTGCTCTCTTTGTTGTAACACAAGTTTCTTTTCTCTTTTGGCTCCATATGTTTCTACCCCATTGGAGTCTCCCCATTTTCTATTATTTTCCCTTCACCCCCCCCCAAAAATCAATCAATAATTGACAGATGTACGCATTAGTTTCTTTACAGAACTGTCAACATTTTCTTATACTGCGACACTATATAAAACAAAAAATATCACAATAGTAAAATCTAAGTAGGATAAAACATTAAATACCGAGGGCATGTCATGCTGACACACCCTCAGTATCTAATATTTCATCTTTTTTGCAATTATTGAGGCATCTCCCCCAGTACTACCAACATAACACTTCTTTCACTAAGACCTTTTCGTCTTATAAACTTTTGCTACAACTGCTGCTATCAAAATTACAGTTATAGAAAGACCTAGAATCAGTCCAATATTATAATCTGCCTGTCCATTTTCCCTCTGCATTTATAATTTGTTCTTTCTGCTCTTCCGTCAAACCCTCTTCATTCTCTTTGTCCAATGGAAGTCCCTTACTAATCTCTACCAATCTTCTTCTAAATGAACCTAACTTTGTGTCTAAAAATGTTGACAATTCCAGTATAATATATGGGGTGAATTTTATTAAAGAGTGGTCGTGGTTTCATTCCTTATCTTTTTATATAGTTTTATTATTAAAACAGTTACAAAATATATGATGACCAAATTTAACAATAAAATCCACCCATTTAGGAGCATTGATTGGTATGGATTAATATGAATGATTGCCTTATCATAAACTGTCAAAAACGGAAACGGAAAGCCAACTTGATATTCATATTTATTAACAATTTTGAAAGGCAAAAAATATGACAGCAATAATTCAAAATAAACTGCAAAATTTAATACTTTCCAACTAATTTTTTTCATAGTTCACCTTTATCATTATAATTTTAATTTTAATAGGTAGCGAATATATAAACACAGTCCACCATATCTTATAGCTAATCTACACTTTATACAGTCAAAGTTATCGTAGGGGACTTTAGTGTTTCATTAAAAGATGCACCAATAGGGAATCCGCCTATAGAAAGACCAATGAACCAAGTTCCCGTCACAGAAAATTTCGCCTTCTTTCCACCTACTGGAGTGCCACTACCGTATCTATGTGTCCACGTAGCACCAACGATACCCGTCATATAAGAATTACTGACAGAAATCTTTGAAACGCTACTATTGTTATAATAAAATTTGATCTCGGCGTTTGTCAGCGACAACAAACTAGTGTTTCCACCTCCTCACCAATATACAGTATTGTAATGCCATCCAGCACGACTCTCAATAGATTTTTTGTCAAACAATGGTCGTGGTTGGTTTTGTACAAATTCTCCAGTAGGAACTGTAAATTCTCTTTGTTCAACCATTAATTGTTTTAGATATGCTTCTGCTGCCTCAACCGAATCAAAATTCAACAACTCTTGATCACTTAATCGTGATTGAGGTAATGCTGTAAATGTGACCTCTTTGTCGAAGTCAATAGCATTCAACTCGTCTAACAACTCATTTCCAGTTGTCGTTGCTAAGGATTCGTTCTCATCCCCCAACACCATACCTGCTTCTTCAGTAGCAAAAGCTGTTGTTCCCAATCCAAACATCATGCTTACAGCCAATACAGCTGCTAATAATTTTTTACCATAACTTTTCCTCCTCGCTTATGAACCTACAATTTTCATTTTCTCTTTTGACTTCATATACTTCTGTCCCATTGGAATCTCCCCCTTTTCTATTATTTTTCACAATAATCGCATTTTTTTATCTAAAAAGCAAGCACACTTCACTTGCACTCTGTCAATTAATTATTGCTCCCTTATTTTCCCTTCAAATCCCCGAAAAGCAATCAATAATTGACAGATGCAGCATTAGTTTCTTTACAGAACTGTCAATATTTTCTTATACTAACACTATATGAAACAAAAAAATTTCGGGTAATGAGAAAAAAATCTCATTGCCCACACACAAAGGAGGAAAACCTATGAAAAAATTTATTCCATTATTTATTTGTCTCACGTTATGCTTTAGTAGCTGTTTTACGGCGAATGCCGCTGACACACCTAATTCTTCAACCGCTTGTTATAATCTTGAAAAAGGTGGCAAACAGACATTTACCCTAGTCGGTTCAGAAGGCAATACTATTTATGTCTCCATAGAGCAAGGCTCTTCCCGTTCTCGTTCTGTAGCAAATGGTACATATAAAATTTCTGTATCCCACTCTAATAAAGCATGGAAAGCAGGTTATAACGTTACAGTAAAAAACAATGCTATTACCTCTCTTTCGTCTCCATATGTAGCCACTGCTTTAGGAAGTGCACAAAACTTAAAGTTAAAGTTAGAAACTTCAAAACAGGGTATTCTCCATTTCACTTGGAAACATTTACTACTTTCCATTAATTATGGAGTTCGCACAACTTTAACCTCTTCCTCCCTAAAAGTGACTGTTATTTGACAACCTCTACATTCACATAATAAGATTCAAAAAATATTGCTTGTATCCAGACAACACAATTGTATATGCTGACCAGAATACACATAACAAGCAGTATTTTTAACAATACCCCCACTTTCTTTCTCCAATATTTCCAAAAAAGCACTCCCGGAACGAACACCCCCAACAGAGGAAACAAACAGGACGCAAGAGCAAAGGCAAAAACCATGCCTTGCTCTTTCCAGTCCAACTCTGCTCTTTTTACAGGTTTGTCCTCTTCCTCTTCTACTGTTTTTTTCTCCGCAGATTCGGGAATCACCTCTTCTCTCTCTATTCCAAGCAATTCATCTATCGAGACATGATACAATTGTCCCAATGCCATCAGATTCTCCAAATCCGGGTAACTTTGATCGGTCTCCCACCTTGAGACAGACTGACGCGCGACATGTAATCTGTCTGCCACATCTTTCTGCGACAATTTATTCTTTTCCCTCTCCTCTTTCAGTTTCTCTCCAATCTTCATTTACGATCTCCTTTTCTTGATTACAGCTTACATCGCAAGGGCTACCTTAATCCATTCTAGCACATCTCCGCAATCTTATACAGCAATCTCTCTGTATCTTCCCATCCGATACAAGGATCTGTAATAGACTTTCCAAAGATTCTCTGCTCGTCAATCTTCTGATTTCCTTCCAGAAGATAACTTTCCACCATCACACCTTTGACAAGTTTCTTGATGTCTGCATTATAATTTCTGCTGTGAAGCACTTCGCTGACAATACGGAGCTGTTCTTTATATTTTTTGTTGGAGTTGGAGTGGTTTGCGTCCACGATGGCAGCTGGATTTTTCAAATCCCACTTCTCATACATCTCGAGAAGTCGAATCAAGTCTTCATAGTGATAGTTCGGAATGCATGTTCCGTACTTGTCCACACCGCCGCGCAAGATTGCGTGTGCATATGGATTTCCGTCTGTTGTCACGTCATATCCTCTGTAAATGAAGTTATGTCCTGCCTGTGCTGCCACGATGGAGTTCAGCATCACTGTAAAGTCGCCGCTCGTCGGGTTTTTCATACCGACCGGAATGTCCATTCCACTTGCAGTTAATCTGTGCTGCTGGTCTTCCACAGAGCGAGCTCCAATCGCCTCATAAGAGAGAATATCGTCTAAGTAGCTTCTGTTTTCCGGATAGAGCATCTCGTCGGCACATGTGAATCCATAGTCCTGAATGACACGAAGATGCATCTTGCGGATTGCGATGATCCCTCCGTAAAGATCCGGCGCTTCATCCGGGATCGGCTGGTGGAGCATTCCTTTATACCCCTCCCCTGTTGTACGCGGTTTGTTTGTGTAAACACGCGGAATGATCATCAATTTATCTTTCACCTGCTCATTCACTCTCGCAAGGCGACCTACATACTCACACACTGCATCTTCATTGTCCGCTGAGCAAGGACCGATCAATACGATGAATTTATCAGATTCTCCTGCAAAAATCGCTTTGATTTCCTCATCCCTTTTTTGTTTTAATGCTTTCAGTGAGTCCGCCATTGGGTACTCTTTTTTCAGTGTTTCCGGGCTGCATAATTGATGGTTAATTTTCATTGACATAATTTTTCTCTCCTATCTCTAACTTTTCTAATATCTGTTGTTCTCTTTTCTGACAGGTGAAAATCAACACCTGTTTTTTATGCTTTGCAAGCCATTTCAGCGTATTTTCAAGCCTTTGGTCATCATAAAACACGAATGTATCATCCAATATAACCGGATACTCTTCTTCGTGCAATAGTTCACTTGCCGCCATACGAACTGCAAAGTAAATCTGCTCGATTGTTCCGCGGCTCACTTGCTCGATTCCGATTTTTCGCTCTCCTGTATACAGGCTCATTTTCAGCTTTTCATCAATCAAAAGCATCGTATATTTTCCACCTGTGATCTCTGAGAGAATCTCAGACGCCTTTTCATTTAATTTCACACCAAGTTCTTTATGAACATCTTTTGAAAGTTCCAGCAGACGTTCCGAGGCAAGCTCCAGCGCTCGTTTTTTCATATCCTGTTTTCTGTAGTCATCATTAACTTCATCCAGTTCACTCAACTGCTCCTGCACATTTCCGTACTGAATCTGTTTTTCTTTTAACTCTCCCTGCAAATGTTCTTTCTGCCACAACAGCTTATCCAATACCTTTTTCTGCTCTTCTTCCATCTCACTTTTCGGCTTCTTTTTACCTTCTTTGATTCGGTTCCACACATACATGCCCTCGGCGAGCAAAAGAACAATCATCACAAGATAATTCCACGGTCTGTGAAAAATAATAAACACTGCCACAAGAATCGCTGCCATCGCTGCAACTTTGATCGGAGATACTCTCCATCTGCCTTCCTCTTCGTATTTTCGGCACTCTTCCTTCACGCGCGCTTCCTCTTTGCCGATTTTACCGTCAACTTCCTCGATTTCCTGCTCCAGTTTATGAATATCGCGCCAGAGGTACGTTGTCTCCTGCTCGATTGCATAACGCTGCTGCTGTTTTTCCTGCAAGGACTTCCGAATCTCTCCCTCGACTTCTTTTTTCTTTTTGTTTAATTGATTCAGCGCCCCATCAAGATCGATATCGCTATTTCCGGTCGAATAATAATTTGTCGCATAGTTTTGAATTTCCACTGCAAGGCTTTGATTTGGCTCCACCTTCATCTGACCAATCGCTACTGTATTTTCATAGTTCGAGCCGTCCAGTCCATTCAATATCATCTCTAAATCCCCGTGCTCCAGCGAAAATTCCTCTCCGTCATCCTCACAAATAAGCCTCGCGCTTTTTGAATATTTATCAAAATTTCGCTCCAATAAAAAATTCTTTCCTCCGCTTTCAAAACGAAGTGTCCCGGAATAATAATTCGGATTCTCCCACGGTTCATAGATGCTGAACGTATCATTTACCGATGCTCTTCCTCTTCCGCGCTCCAGCCCGAACAGCATACTTTTCATAAACGTGTGAATCGTTGTCTTCCCAGACTCATTCTCCCCATAAAAAAGATTGATTCCATCTTTCAGCACAATCTTTTTTCCTGAGAACTTTCCAAAATTTCTCAAATAAAGTTCCCTTATCTTCATAGTCAACTCCTCTTCGTATCCAGCAGCGCCTGTACTCCTTCGTACAATGCCATGTGTGCCACACTGCCATCCTCACATTCTCTCAGACTCTCAATATATCTTCCCAAGAGATTTCCTTTGTTCTCCTCCAATAATTTGTCAAAATCATACGATGGTTTTGTCTCATCTACAATCTCAATAACATTCCCATAACTTCTCAGACTCTCAGGTTCAAACGTGATATCCGCATCTCGAAAACCAGTTAAAATGAATTTATAAATATTCTCAATTCCATTTATCTGAATCATCTCCCGAATCTTTTCCTTTGCAAAACCATTTGTCATATTCTTTCCTACTTCAACTGGCAGATGCATGTACTCTCTTTTTGCATTTGGAACAAATTCTGCTTTCACACCTTTTTCTGTCACCTCGCCACGGATATAGCCGTGCTTTCCAGTGTCATTTTTGTCGATTGGCTCTAACGCCCCCGCATACACGATTTGATTCTCCACCAATGCCTGTGGCTTATGAATATGCCCCATCGCAATATAGCTGTACCCAAGATTACTCAAAATTTCTTTTTTTATCGGTATATGCTTTTCATCCCCACCATGCGCCAATAAAATCTCATATTTCTGCTTGTTAGGCGCCTTTGCCCGATCATAAAGTCCTTCTCCGATCTCTTTCTGATAGTAACTCAGACCATAAACCCGTGTCTTCAATTCTTTAAAGTCAACACTTCCCATATGTCCATTCAGCAATGGATAGACATTTTCATGCCACTTGAATGTAAGATAGTAAGAATCTGGTTTGATGAAATCGTGGTTCCCCGCTATAAACACCACCTTTGTCCTTGTAAGCCGTGAAAACAGATAATTCAGCTCTTTCAACTCTTTCTTTAATGGCTGACGGTGAAACAAATCTCCTGCGATCAACAACAGATCAACCTCTTCCCACTCACAGATCTTAATGATCTGCTCCAGACTTTCCCATATTTCCTGTCCACGGCTTTTACTGCCTAATTTTAAACCTTCTGGTTCTGCCCCTAGATGGACGTCCGCTATATGAATGAATTTCATCTCTCTCCCCTTCTTCTTTCTTCGGCAGCATTACGATAAAACGTGTCTCCTCCTCATCGCTTTCTGCCCGAATAGTACCTCCATGTAACTCTACAATCTCTTTTGCAATGGCAAGTCCAAGTCCTGCACCTCCGGTCGTACTATGTCTCGCCTCATCCAAACGATAAAACTTTTCAAAGATTGTCCCCAACTGTTCCTTTGGTATCTGTTTCCCTCTATTGGAAAACACAATGCGATTCCCTTCTTCCGTCATCTCCGCCTGAATCCGAATCTTTGTATTCGGATAACAATAAGACACCGCATTTCGCAAGATATTGTCAAATACTCTTGCCAGCTTATCTGCATCTCCATAAACTACCATATCCTCAGCCGCCTCAACCTCACAAGTCAAATTTTTCTCCCTCAGCACTCCGTATAATTCATCGGCAAGCTGTTCGAGCATCATTGAAAGATTCAGCTCCACCGGCTCTAACACGATATCTTGCAGATTAAATTTTGTAATCTCGAAAAACTCACTGATCAATTCCCCAAGTCGGATGGATTTCTCCAATGCAATATGTGTATACCGCTGTCGTTCTTCCTCCGGCATGTCCTGATAACTGTCAAGCATCGTCAGATACGCTACAATTGAAGTGAGCGGTGTTTTTAAATCATGTGCCAGAAATACGATCAGGTCATTTTTCTTTTTCTCCCCCTCAATCACTTCCTGCTCCTGCTTTTTCAAAATCTGCTTGATCTCATTAAGCCTTGTCTCAATCGGCTTTAGTTCCGTGATCATATGAATAGAATCTGCCGAATCTAAAACAATGTTATCGATCCCGGTCTCCACCTGATTCAGATATTTTACCATTTTTGATAATGCCGCATAAAAAAATAAAGAAAACAGGCACAAAAATCCAATCACAAGAAAGAAATCCTTATTGTTTCCTATCACTCTCCAATACCAATGTCTTGCACTTTCCTCCTGAACATGAACAGACGTCAGCAGTTTTACGAGATCGTTCGAAGAGTCCTCCAGAAAATATTCCAGTATAAATCCTCCGACTAAAATAGTCAGTGCTGTCACAAACACGGTCTGCAATAAAATACTTAATTTTAATTTTCGATATTTATTCTTCAACTTTATATCCCACTCCCCAGACGGTCTTGATGAAATCCGACTTTCCGGTCGGTCCACTCATTTTTTCCCGCAAATGCCTGATGTGCACCATCACCGTATTGTTGCTGTTTTTATAATATTCTTCTTTCCAAACCTTTCGAAACAGCTCCTCTGAGCTAATCACTTTGCCACGATTCTCACAGAGAAGCCATAAAATATCGAACTCAATCGGTGTCAATGTCAGCGAACGCTCATTAAAAATGCACTCGTGAGACGTTCTGTTTAGCAGCACTCCTGCAAAATCGATTACATCGCCTTCTATCTTTCCTCCATCGTTGTACTGTGTATAACGCCGAAGCTGCGCTTTCACTCTGGCAACAAGTTCCAGCGGGTTGAATGGTTTTGGAATATAATCATCCGCTCCTAGAGTCAATCCGGTAATCTTGTCCATGTAATCCACTTTCGCAGTCAGCATAATCACCGGAAATGTATATTTTTCACGTATTCTTTTTAAAATCTCAAACCCGTCAATATCCGGCAGCATCACATCCAGCAGCGCCAAATCAATCTTCGTCGTCTCAATGCAGTTTAATGCCTCTTCTCCTGTATAGAACTTATGTACCTGATATTCATCATTTTGCAGATATAATGCAATGACATCCGCAATCTCTTTTTCATCATCTACTACTAATATATTCATACTTTTCTCCCTTCTGATTATTAAAAAATAGGCTTCGCCTATTCAGCTCCCCTTCCCCTCAATCTTGAGGGGTTAGGGGGTTTCTTTTTCTTCCTTTTTCCTGCATAATAGACTTATGAATATCTTACA
>NZ_JBQKED010000039.1:0-33147 GCF_052121495.1 Faecalimonas sp. LCP19S3_D12
ACTCTGTTTGTCATGCAGTTTTCAAGGTTCAACTATATCTGAAATGCATTTTTGCAATTCATTTAAAAACCTTTCATTTTAGACTTGACTTTTAATAGTTAGTCTTTCGTTGTTACAGATTTTTAAATAAGTCTTCGAGCGTTATGCTCAAACCATCTGCGATTTTCTTAATGTTTTGAAGTGATATATTGCGCTTACCAGCTTCTACAGAAGCTAAATATGTTCTATCCATATCTATTGAAAGTGCAAATTTTTCTTGGCTTACGCCTAAAGCTTTGCGCAATTGTTGAACACGTAATCCAAATGATTTTTGAATATCCATCCTATCCCTCTTTTTCAAGATTTCTTATATTTTAATGCTTTAGATGTATATAAGACAACGGATTATAAGTAACAATAGCATTAAAACTAAAGGCACCTGACTTTTTATTGTTAGATGCCTTTGAATTTGCCAATATGAAATTAAAGAAAAGCCACACACTCCTGATGAATGGAGTCTGTGGCTTTTACATTTTCGGAGACAATGCAATATACAAGTCAGGTCTGGTTTGTATATACACAGGAGGCGAAAACAAGGGGTATCCAAAGGGGAGTATCCCCTTGGCTCTGGGTTTCCAATAGGGGCGAGCAGCATCCCTATTGGCACACGATTTTCCGCAGGAAAGTCTAGTGTGTTATACCTTTGCTTCCGGCTGACGCTGGAAAGGAACTGGATACGCTATCTGCTGTGTAGGCAGGTAGCAGTTGTCAGGTTCTTTTCGGCGGCAGTAGGTCAGGCAGATTTTGTACGAACACGGACGAAATTTAGATTTGCTCACAGGGCAAAATCTGCCTGACCGGAGAAGGAAGCAGAGGTATATATCAGCCGTCGTCCTGCTACAGAGATATACTTATTCTTTGCCTTCCATAGGTGTCTCCAACATTTGCTTTGCGAGTTGTTGCAACAGTGCAGATGTGTTTTCGTCCATTGGGAGCATCGTTCCGACATAGGTAGCAACGGCAGTTGACACATCATCGATAGTCAGCTCAGATTGCGGCTTGTCTGGCAGTGAATCACGAATAGCATTTACAGCTTCCGCCGTGGCTATTGCTTCGGTAGGCTGTTGTGCCGTTACATCTTCCTTAATCTCTCGGATAATTTTCATCAGGATATTCTTAATTTTCTCAACATCCGCTTCATTGTTCTGGATTTTTGTGGAGTTCAGGAAACTCATATCCTTAATAATTTCTGCCCGCTTGGAAGGTTCTGCACTCATCAGCTCTACCAGCGGCTCTGTGGCAAAGTCAATAACTTGATTTCTTGCCATGATGCCGCTTGCAACGGTATTGTCAAAGTAGTTCTTCATTAGCACACATAGTTTCGGGAAGTCCTTATGCTCCAGCAGTCTGTTCAGAACAGACGCATCAATCTTTTTTGTAATCAGCCGCTTCACTGCTTCTTCGGACAAGCCAAGCTGAGAAATATCATAGCTTTTCGGAACGCTGATTGGCGTGAGACAGAGCAGATAATCCGTAGACACATGGAACTCTTTTGCGAGAGCCACCAATAAGGAACTGCTAATATTTGTGGTTTCTCCGCTTTCCAATCGGCTTATTTGGGAGTGGGCGACAAAAAGCCTGTCTGCCAGTTGTTTTTGGCTCAAGTTTTTATCCAATCTCAGATTGCGTACCCGACACGCTGTTGTATTTTCTTGTTCATCATCATAGTGTTTCTTCACGGAACTGCCTCCTTTCAATTTTGATGAGATTGTTTTCTACTATGTTAACTGGAAGGAGTATCTTCGTTCAGTAATCGGTTGAATGCTTCAATCGAGCCATCATACTTACCCTTTTGTATGCCCATGGAAATCTGTGCAATGTTTGCACCTGCCTGTTTGGCAGTTTGGGCTTCGATATCATACTCCATGTATTGCACCTGTCCGGGTTGGTTGTATTCTCTTGGCATGGACATCGTAGAACAATATAAGTCGTACAATTCTTGATAATCTTTTTTCATTTCTGAGAGGATAGTATCGAACTGTTTAATTCGCACTTCGTTATGATGTATAAATCCTTCAAGCATTGGTCTAGAGTATGATTTTGGTCTTCGGATAATGACAGGATTTAGCATAGGGTGTATTTCCGCAATACCAACAAGCTCAGAGGGAATTGTCTTTTTAGCATGTTCTAAATCTGCCACAAGTATGGATTGTGCATTGTGAAATGTCCAATTTCTTACATCGAGCAGTTCATTTATGGCCTTTGTACTCTCATCATCAAGATTTCGTTTCAAAAATCCCTTTTTTATAAATATCGGCCTCACTGAAATATAAGAAAAAGAGGATGACTGGTAATCGGCAAGAAAGCGTAGTAGCTCTCGTTGTACATATAACACTTTGTCACGAACAGTTTCATATTGCTTAGCAGAAATGGTTTGAGGCGATGATGTCCCACCCAAAAGATTTTGAGCCTCATCAGCGTATCGTTTTAGCTTCTCTAAATCAATAGTTGTTGGCACAATAAGGCTTTTCAAAACTAAACACGCATCTTCAGCTGTATTGATTGTAAATTGTTTGAACTGTGCCTTGGAACCTTTGGACATTACAGTTCACCTCCTGTCTGTCTATCATTATAATTCATCCTGTGCAAATTTGCAATTTTTCAAGCCTATACTTCCAGCTTTTGCGGCTTTCGTGGATAAACGAGAGCCGCTTATTTTTTGCGATAAACTTGGCTTAACGATCGATGGGAACAACTGAATGACCGTCCAGACCGATATAAACCGCCAAGGCTTCCGCAAAAGGAACGAGCGCCCCGCAAGGGGACGGCACAGCGCCGAGCAGGGTTGCCTGTCAGGAAACGGAATGGATAGAACGGCTTAACCAAAAACAAACAGGAGGATTATGAGTGAGTATTTTTGAAACTGTGAAAGCGACTGTCTCAGTTAGACAGGCCGCTGAATATTACGGATTGAAATTGAGTCGCAACAAAATGGTTAGCTGTCCCTTCCACGATGACCACACTCCCAGCATGAAGCTGAACAAGGAGTACTTCTATTGTTTTGGCTGTGGAGCAAAGGGCGATGTGATCGATTTTGTGGCAAGGCTGTTTGACATGACCAGTCTGCAAGCAGCACAAAAGCTGGCCTATGACTTTGGCATTGACCCAGATAAACCGCCAGCTGCTGCGGTGCTGTCAAAACCGAAATACCCGCTGGCAAGAGCATTCCGGCAAGAGGAACTGCACTGTCAGCGGGTATTGTGCGATTATCTGCATCTTCTGGAAAGCTGGAAGGTGCAGTATGCACCTAAAGCGCCGGAGGATAATTTGGATGACCGCTTTGTAGAAGCCTGCCAGATGCTGGACTATGTGGAGTATCTGGCGGACATTTTAACCTTTGCGGATTTGGAAGTGCGTGTTAAAACGATAGATATGCTTATCAACAATGGCACAATCAGCGGTCTGGAAGAACGCTTGAACCGGCTGAAAAAGGAGGTGGACAGTCGTGAAGAACCAGAAGTCGCCTGATTCTCCTGTTTGGTTTGACGGCAAAAGTATCAACGAAGCCCTGTTTTGTGATGATTTTCTTAGTAGGCACAAAATCATCTACACAAACGGGGCTTTTTTCACACCCGAAGGCCGTGTGACCGATGAACTTCCCCTGCGGGGAGAGATTTTTGAGGAGCTGAAATGCTGTGCGGTCAGCAATATCCCTCGAAAAATCAGCAATATTGTGGAGTTGATGAAGCTGGCGGCACTGGTAGAGGATTTTCCTCCGGAGGCAGATCGGATTCATCTTTCCAACGGGACGCTTTTTCTGGATGGAAGATTTATGGAGGGAAAGCCGGATATTGTGCGGAACCGTTTTCCTGTGGTCTATAACCCCAACACCCCGAACCCAGTTCTCTGGCTGAAATTTCTGGATGGTCTGCTCTACCCGGAGGATATTCCCACCTTACAGGAGTATATCGGCTATTGCCTGATCCCCAGCAATAAGGGACAGCGGATGATGGTCATTAAGGGCAATGGCGGTGAGGGCAAGTCGCAGATCGGTGCTGTGCTGGGAACTTTATTTGGCTCCAACATGAAGGATAGCAGCATTGGGAAAATATCGGAAAACCGATTTGCCCGTGCGGATTTGGAGCATATCCTCCTGTGCGTGGATGACGATATGCGGATGGAGGCCCTGCGCCAGACCAACTATGTAAAATCCATTGTTACCGCACAGGGGAAAATGGATTTGGAGCGCAAGGGCAAGCAGAGTTATCAGGGATGGATGTGCGCCAGATTAGTGGCATTCAGCAATGGAGATTTGCAGGCACTGTTTGACCGGAGCGACGGATTTTACCGCCGTCAGCTGGTGCTGACAACCAAGGACAAACCCGCTGACCGTGTGGATGATCCCGACCTTGCGGAGAAGATGAAAGCCGAGGTGGAGGGTATTCTGCTCTGGGCTTTTGAGGGATTGCAGCGTCTGGTAGCCAATCATTTCAAATTTACGGAAAGCCAGCGAACAAAAGACAACCGGGAAGCCGTGAAACGAGATAACAACAATGTCTTTGATTTTATGGAATCGGATGGCTATATCCGTTTGAAAGCGGATTGTTCCATCAGTTCTAAGGAGCTATATGAAATTTACCGGATGTGGTGTGAGGAAAACAATCTGACCCCATTGAAACGCCGCAGCTTCAGCGATGCCGTCATTGCCAGCCAGAACAAGTACAATCTGGAATACTACAATCGGATCACCAACGCTGCCGGGCGGCGGGTATGGGGCTTTCTTGGAATTGAAGCGATTGTCAGACCTAATATAAACGGATTTTCCAGTGTTTCAGAGGATACGTACGTACCGGAAGAATGGAGGAAGTAAGTTTTTTCTGACTTCCGTATGTATGTACGCAGCATATACCCACAAACACCGCTATATAGAAAATCTGCTTATCAGAAGTCCCTCATTTTATGGATAAAAAATCAAGGAGTGAAAAGCGGAAAATATTTGACTGTTGGAAGAAATTATTTTGCGAAATCGTGCTTCTCTCCCCGGCGAACCGGGTGCATGGAATTATGGGAACATACACGGCTTCAATTCAAGTCACACGGAACGGAAAAGTCGGAAAGTGCGACCTATGGGCAGGACATCACACCGGTAATTCTAAACAGATTTTAACGTAATAGAAAATTTTATGAACCAGTGAAGCGGTTATGTCAGAGGGCGTACCGGCTTCACTGTTCTATGAAGCAAATTTAGGAGGATTTTGAATATGAGTGTACGCAACGAAATTAAGGCACAAATCATACGTGCCGGTTTTACCATGCAGGAGGTAGTTGACCAGCTCCATGAGGAATACGGCTGGTCGGACAGTGTTTCCAACCTATCCGCCAAACTCCAGAGGGAATCTATCCGATATAAGGAGATCGTGGAACTGGCCGATGTGCTGGGATATGAGATTATTTGGCAGAAACGGAGGGAGGACAGAGCATGAGCAAGCCACAATATGCCATTCTCCGCTTTGCCAAGTACAAGGGGCCGGAGATTGGGAACATTGAAGCCCACAACGAGCGCACCAAAGAGAAATATGCCAGCAATCCCGATGTGGACATCAGCCGTAGCAAGTATAATTTCCATCTGGTCGAGCCAAAAGGCCGTTACCGTGCAGAGGCAGAACGACAGATTAAAGCGGCAGGATGCCGCACCCGCTCCGACAGCGTCCGAGTGGTGGAAGCCCTTGTGACTGCTACGCCGGAGTTCTTTAAAGGCAAGAAAAGAGCCGAACTGAAAGAGTTTTTCACAGAAGCTCTGGAATTTCTTAAGCAAAATCAATCAGCCGAAACAATTATCTCTGCCGTGGTGCATATGGACGAGAAAACGCCCCATATGCACCTTTCTTTTGTCCCACTGACGGAGGATGGACGGCTTTGTGCGAAAGAAATTTTAGGAAATAAAAAGAAGCTGACCCAGTGGCAGGATAAGTTCTGGGAACATATGGTGCGCAAATACCCGGATTTGGAGCGTGGTGAAAGTGCCAGCCAGACTGGACGTGACCACATTCCACCCAGAGTGTTCAAAGAGATGACCCGTCTGACCAAGCAGAAAGCCAGATTGGAAGAATTACTGACCGGAATCAACGCCTTTAACGCTAAGGGAAAGGCTGCTGAAATTGGAGATTTGCTGGATAAATATATCCCGGCTGTAGAACAGATGCACGCTACTTTGAAAAAGTACCGTACAGCATTCACAGATACCACTGCTGAAAACAGGGACTTGAAAGAGAAAAATGAGCAGTTGGAGCAGGATTTGAAGGAAGCCACGAAGGAAAGCACTTTGAAGCAGATTGCGGATGCCAAGCTGAAACGGGATTATGAAAATGCCGTTTCGGTGCTGGAACGTATCCCAAAGGAAGTGCTGGATGTGTATGCCCGTGGTGGTCACGGGAGAAAGGAGCGGCCTATTGAGCAGGATTTATGATAATCCGAAGTATAATGCGGCTTTTGACCGCCGTATTGATGTAATGACAAAATTGATGCTGAAATATGGAAACCAAGTTTTGGAGCAGCACCAGACGGCTGCTCCTGTTTCTTTGCAGGAACAGCCGGATACGATGCAAAGCAGTTCTTTTGCTAACGCCGCTTAAATGTTTATGATTTACACGTTGCGTAATTATTGAGCTGATGCTATAATAATTATGCAACGTGTGTTTTTTTGTTTATGGAGATGATGCGATGGACTGTAAAACCAAAATAAAAGAACTGCGGGAAATGACCGGAATGAACCGTAAGGAATTTTGTAAATTCTTTCATATCCCCTATCGGACGGTGACGGAATGGGAATTGGACAACCGCCATGCGCCGGAATATGTGTTACGCCTTTTAGAGTATTACATCCGCAATGAGGGATTGATAAAACAGCCTGTTGAAAATAATCCTGTCGGAGAAAGGAGTGTCAGCCATGAAAAAACGGATTAAGTGCTATATTTACACAAGAGTTTCCACTTCCGTTCAGGTAGATGGATACAGTCTGGATGCCCAGAGGGACAAGCTGCGGAAGTACGCCGAGTATGAAGATATGACCATTGTTGGGGAGTATTCTGATGAAGGCTTCTCCGGCAAGAATATTCAGGGACGGCTGGAGTTCCAGCGGATGTTGAGTGATATCCAAGAAGGTAAGGACGATATTTCATTTGTGCTGGTGTTCAAACTGTCCCGCTTTGGCAGAAATGCGGCGGATGTGCTCAATTCCTTACAGCTGATGCAGGATTTTGGTGTGAATTTGATCTGCGTGGAGGATGGTATTGATTCCTCCAAAGATTCCGGCAAGCTGATGATTTCCGTCCTTTCCGCAGTAGCGGAAATTGAGCGTGAAAATATTCGGACACAGACAATGGCAGGCCGTGAGCAGAAAGCCCGTGAGGGAAAATGGAATGGCGGCTTTGCCCCCTATGGCTATAAGCTGGAGAACGGTGAACTGCTGATTGCCGAAGATGAGGAAGACGTGGTAAAGCTCATTTACGACAGATATATTCATACCAACGATGGAATCAACGGTGTGGCGAAGTATTTGAATGATCACGGATACAAAAAGAAAATCCGTCAGAATGGCACGATCCCCGGCTTTTCTTCTAACTTTGTGAAGGATGTTCTGGACAATCCTGTTTACATGGGTAAGATTGCCTACGGTCGGCGCAGAACAGAAAAAAAGCTGGGAACAAGAAATGAGATGCACGTAGTCGAGCAAGACGAGTTCCCGATCTATGAGGGGCAGCATGAGGCGATCATTTCAGAAGAAGATTGGAACTTGGCACAGGATAAACGGAAGGCCAACGCCTTTAGGAGAGAAAAAGTAATTGACCCAGAACACGCACATATCTTGTCCGGTATCCTGAAATGCCCCTGTTGCGGCAAAAGTCTTTATGGGAATATTGCAAAGGCACACAGCAAGGATAAGAAAACCCGCTATTACTATTACTGCAAAAACACGTTGGGGGCAACCGGACACAAATGTACCTTCCGTGTGAACATTGAGCAGAAAGAGATGAACCGCATGGTAGCTGCCATTATCTCTGCCATGGTAAAAGACCCTCGCTTTTCAGAAGCGATCAAAGCAAAAATCGGTTCGGCAGTCGATACCGCAGATTTGGAGAGGCAGTTGGAGACTTTACAGGCGCAGCTCCGTCAGGCATTAGGAACAAAATCCCGTTTGGAACGTCAGATGGATAATTTGGATATTAACGCTCCCTATTACGACCAAAAAATTTTGGATTTACAGCGCCGCTATGATGAGCAGTATGCTAAAATAGAAGAAGTTGAAATTGGAATAGATGAGGTACAGTGTCAGATTCGCAGTATCCGTCAGGAAAAGATTTCCGGCGATAATATTTATCGGCTCCTGCTGGCGTTTGATGAGGTGTATGGCGCTGCCAGCGAAGCTGAGAAAAAAGAATTTATGAAGGCGTTTATTGAACGAATTGACCTATATCCGGAGAAGCAGAAAGATGGTAACTGGATTCGGAAGATTGTGTTCAATTTTCCGGTTCCTGTGAATGGGCAGGAAATAACAGAACTGCCCTTGGAAAATGAAACAATGGTCGAGACAGTTGTTAAGTTGGTTAGAAAAAATCCCGACGCATATATCGACATGACGGTTGATGTGGACGAGCTTGATTTGACTGCTGCGGAGGCGAAAGCAACTTATCAGGAAATTAAGGATTACATTAAGGAAAAGTATGATGTAAAGTTGTCTTCGCTGTATATTGCACAGGTAAAGGAAAAGTACGGAATTATTGAAAGAGGGAATTACAATACATCTAAGTCGGGAAATGCAGGGCAGCCACAGTGTCCGACGGAGAAAGAGAAGTTGATTGAAGAAGCACTTCGGCATTTTAAAATGATATAACAGAAAATAGGTTTGTTTTACAAGAAAGATAAAGGAGATAAGGTATTATGCAACCATATAAAGTTTGGCTCTTCTCAGATTTATTAGAAAAAAATAAGAGGGTATTTAAAGTTCCGGTTTATCAGCGTAATTATGATTGGAATAACATACAGTGCGAAAAACTTTATCAGGATATAATGATTGCAAATGAACGTGACCATAAACACTTTACTGGAACGATAGTATACATAGTTGGTATTGATGGCAGTACATTAAATGAGGTTTTGATTATAGATGGGCAGCAACGCCTTACAACGGTATATATTCTCTTAAAAGCACTTTATGATGCTGCAAAGGGAGTATCTGTAAGAATTGAAACTGAAATAGAAGAAGTGATGTTTAATCGGAATTGTGACGAGAAATATAAACTGAAATTAAAGCCAGTAAAAACAGATAATGTACAATTGCGTCTTTTGATTCAAGATAAAGTTGATGAGATGGACAGAAATTCCAATATTTATAAAAATTATATTTGCTTTAAAAATCTGATTGATAAAACATTGGGCTTAGGATTAGAAGTAAATGATATTCTTAATGGAATCAAGAAATTGGAAATGGTAGAAATTGTGCTTGATAAATCACAAGGAGATGAACCACAAAAAATATTTGAGTCAATTAACTCAACAGGATTAGAATTGAGTTTGGCAGATAAAATCAGAAATTATTTGCTGATGGACGATAATAATCAAGATGAACTTTATGAAAACTATTGGTCAGTTATTGAAAAGAATGTTGGATATCGTAATCTTGGAGATTTTGCCATTAATTTTTTAAATTCGCAAATCAGTAAGTCAGTAAACAATAAGAATGCGTATCGTTTATTTAAAGAACATTGCGAAGAAAATCATCTGAATCACGAAGATGTATTAAAAAAATTAAAGAGAATGTCAAAATCTTACGGGGCTTTTATTGGTGAAAATCACTATTATAGCAAACAGATTTTGGATTACCTACAGGCTTTCTATACCATCAAACAAACAACTGTTCTTCCATTTCTTTTTCGAGTTTTTGATGATTACGAAGATGAAAATATTGACGAAACTACGCTTCTTAAAGTATTGAATTATTTGTTGACTTATTTTGTCAGGATTACTGCCTGCGAAATTAATAAGAATTTGTCTAAGTTTATGAAGTCTATGTATGACAGATTTTTTGATGGGAATTATGAAAAATATTACGAAAAAATGGTAGTATTTCTTAATGATTTAAGAGCCAATGACCGAATGCCGACAGATGCAGAATTTGAAGAAGCACTTATTCATAAACCATTATACAAGAAACCGATTTGTAAGTTTGTTCTTTCTGTGATAGAAAATTCGTCTAAAGAGCATATTGATATTTCTAATCTGACGATAGAGCGTATTTTACCGCAAAAAGAAAATGCAGCTGTATGGAAAAAGGAAGTTGGAAATGATTATGGAAGAGTTTATGAAATATATCTGCATACACTCGGTAATTTGACAATAACCGGGCATAATAGTGAGTTAGGAACAAAGGCATTTGCAGATAAGAAGAAAATAATTCGTGAAAATTCAAAGGCAAATATTTTGAATAAAGAAGTTTTGGCGGCAGAGAAATGGGATGAAAAATCCATTCGAAACAGGGCAAAGGTACTTGCTAATATATTGATTGGTAAATTTAATTATGTGGAACTACATTCTGATTTGAATGAAAGCAATGAATTAAGTTTTGGCGTTAATAGTGGCATGGATTTTTCAAATACTAAACCGGAAGGATTCGCGTTTGTCGGTGAGTACACAAAGGCATTAAGCTGGGGAGATCTTCTGACAAAATTCATCAGTATTGCTTATGATTTAGATGCAGATACCTTTAGTGATTTAGCAGCGGGCGACTATTCATTGCCGAATGCGGATAGGACATATATTAGTAATGACGAAAGAAAGCTTCGTAAAGCTAAACAGATTGATAACAGTGGAATTTATTTTGAAACCAATTTATCAGCTAATAATATTATCTCGTTTATAAAAAATTTATTAGAGAAAATGAATTTGGATATAGACGATTTTAGTTTTTCTCTTTCAGAAGCCCCGCTTGATGTTAATGATGAAAATACCTGGTCAGAAGGGATGTTACCGGTAGCAAAATTATTTTATAATTTAATTGAGGAACTCATCAAACAAACAAAAATTACAGAAAATGAAATCGAACAGCTGAAAACAAAAGAATATACAAAGAGTTTATTTAGAGCCACAGACTATCCTGCCGTTGCAAATAATCGAACAGATAATATGGGAAACTCATTACAAAAGCGATACAGAGCTAAAGAACTGCAATTTAATGGTAAGAATATTTATATCTCTACTCAATTTTTTGAAACTGATAGAAGTGCCGTAATTGAATGGTATAAAGCACATTTAAGTTAATAAAGTCTGTTGATTAGTGGTAATCGGCACATTGGAAATGATTAAAATCCTCTTGTAAAATTATAGTACAATCAAATTACAGGAGGATTTTTTATGACGACATTATTTGAACAACAAGACGGTACATATCAAAATTAGGGCGATTATTTTATCCCTTGCGTGGAAACCAAAGAGCAAAAGGAATTACATATCAGCGTGTGGGCAAACAGGCACAGAAAATATCTCAAACAACATTATCGGGTAAGGTATTACAATCTTATGACCCCGGAAAATTGTATGAGTATCTTGCCGACATCGAAGAACAAGTCGAGAAACTGTTCGAGGAAATTGTAAAATCACTCGCCGAAAAAGAGGACGTTACGAAAAAACTGAAAGCAAATAACCCCATGTTATGGGTTCAAAAGATGAACAATATTCGCAATCGAGTAACAGAAATCGTGAATACAGAAGTGATATACAGATGAATTTAGGCACAGTCTTCGGACAAAAATCCGTTGGTTGTGCCTTAATTTTTCAAGATTATAAAATAACTGTGCAATCTTAGCGAGCAGACCATTCGGATAGCCAAACGGTAAATCTCGTTAGGGAACACCCTAAGACCTGTTATAGTCTATCTTTATAAAGGGAGATTTGATATAGTTTTCTGCCTAATTCTAGTCAGGAAAATATCCTTTTTCAGAGTATCGTTTACTTTGATCTACAACAGGTGTTTTATCCGTATTTTTGATAATTGGTAGTTTGATTATAGTGTCCTTGATTCTATCCATTAAAAATGCTCTACCATAGGAATACTTATATTGTTCTTTATTAAGGATTGAGGTTACACATAATACTAGGTATAATTGTCATTTGCAGAAGAAAATATCGATAGAAGTACAATAAGCCAGTATTGATATCAAAGAAAAATGTCTTTAAAGGATATTCTATTACTAGATGTATGGAAACGCAGATGAAGAAATATGAAAAATTCTTCAAAGCAGCAGATATTTATTAAAAAAATAGATATCTACTGCTTTTTCTGTGATAAACAGAAAATGTTATATCTTGTGGCGAAAAAGGGTGAGTTTTTCTTGAAAATACTGTTGGATTTTGAGAATAATAAATAATTTTAGAACTGAGGTTATACATTGGAAATTCTATTTTTACTTGCACATTAAAAGATTTTATGCTATATATAAAATATAAATAATAATAACTGTTATTAATATATTGAAATACTAAGGAGGATTATTTATGTTAGATCAAAAAACAATAGAAATAGTTAAGAGTACAGTACCAGCGCTAAAGGAACACGGGGTAGAAATCACAAAAACATTTTATAAAAATATGTTTGCTAATAATCCGGAGGTTAAGCCATTATTTAATATGGACAGACAAGTTTTAGGAGAGCAACCCAAAGCGTTAGCTATGGTAGTATTAGCAGCTGCTCAAAATATAGATAACTTAGAATCTTTATTACCAGCGGTAAGAAAAATAGGAGAAAAACATTGTGATGCAAAAATTAAAGAAGAGCATTATCCAATTGTTGGAGCAAATCTTCTAGGTGCAATTAAAGAGGTTTTGGGTGATGTGGCTACAGACGAGGTTATTGATGCATGGGGAAAAGCTTATGAGGTTATAGCTAAGATATTTATAGATATAGAAAAAGAAATTTACGAAACAAGAAGCAAATAATAATTATATTTAGCCATATTCATGATAGGAGTGAGTATGGCGTTTTCTTTTTTCGTTTATTATGAAATACATAAAACCCACAGGTACAGTTATATTATTGTATATGCGGCGGAATGGAGGTTATTTATGGATATTAATAAAGTTGCGAAAAGTATATTGAAGCATGTCGGTGGCGAAGAGAATATAAAAGATGTCAGCCATTGTTTTACAAGACTCCGTTTGGTGTTAAAGGATGAGACAAAAGCGGACAAACAGGCAGTAGAGCGTTTGGAAGGAGTAATTCAAGTTGTGATTTCTGGCGGACAATTTCAGATTGTACTTGGTTCAAAAGTAAATAAAGTATATGATGAGATATTGCCTATGTTGACAATGAAAAATGATCCGATGGGAGAGAATGTAAAGGTAAATCTGGCAAACTCAATTTTGCAGACGATTTCCAAGGTGTTTACCCCATTGATTCCAGCCATTGCAGCTTCAGGATTGATTAAAGGAATTTTGACGGCGGCAAGACTTTTGTCTGCTAAAAATGGCATTGATATTTCTTCCAATGATACTTATGTGCTGCTTTTTGCGGCCAGCCAGATTATTTTTTACTTCATGCCAATTTTTCTTGGCTATACGGCGGCAAAGGCGCTTAAGTGCAATGAGATTATAGCAATGACAATTGGTGGCTTTTTGTGCTATCCCCAGTTGGATATGCTAATTCAAGATGTTACTACGACAACAACATTTTTTGGAATTCATGTGACTAAAGGGGCATGGACTATTGGCGATTCTACGAAAGTGTTCAGTTATACAGAATCGGTCATTCCGATTTTACTTGCAGTATTTGTTTTGGTGTACCTAGAAAAATTTCTGTATAAGATTATTCCACAAATAATACAGATTATTATGGTACCGGGATTATCGATTCTTATTATGGTGCCATTAACGCTTACACTCCTCGGACCAATTGGCATCTGGGTAGGAAATAGTATTCAGACTTTATATTATGTGTTGATGGACTTTAACACTGCTATTGGTGGAGCAGTAATCGGTGGTTTGTGGGGAGTATTTGTGATTTTCGGCGCACATCGGGCATTGCTTCCGGTGGGACTCAATGATGTTGCAATGAGTGGAAAACAGAATTTATTAGCATTTGCAGGTGCGGCAAATTTTTCGCAAGGTGGTGCAGCACTTGGGGTGATGCTCAAGTCTAAGAATAAGGAATTAAAAAGTGTGGCGGCGTCTGCCGCTATTTCAGCAGCATTGGTAGGGGTTACAGAACCAGCGATTTACGGTTGTAATCTTCGTTTGAAAAAGCCGATGATTTGTGCAATTGTCTGTGGTGCTATTGGTGGTGGTATTATGGGAGTAGGAGGCGTTTATGGAGATTCTTTTGCCAACAATGGAGTGCTTACTATTTTTTCCTATGCTGCTTTTGGAATGAAACCATTTTTGTTTTATTTGGCAGGTTGTATGGTGGCTTTCTTTGGAACAGCTGTTTTCACTTACATTATTGGTTTTGAAGATATTGTGGAGAAGAAAGAGGCGATTTTAGATAACGAAACGAATAGAATTGCAGTAAAAGATGCAGAGAAAGTATGGTATGTAACTGCTCCTGTCGAAGGAAAAGCAATCGAGCTGAATCAGATTCATGATAAAGTGTTTGCGGAAGAAAGATTAGGAAAAGGAATTGCGATCATTCCGTCGAAAGGAGAAGTTGTGGCTCCGGTGGACTGTACGGTAAATGTAATTTACCCAACGCTTCATGCAATGGGGGTGACTCTGGATAATGGTGTGGAACTTTTGATTCATGTTGGAATAGATACAGTAAAACTGGAAAGAAAATACTTTAAACAATATGCACAAGAGGGAACACATATAAAAAAGGGAACAAAAATAATATCCTTTGACTTAGAAAAAATTGAAGAAGCTGGATATGATACAACAGTCTCGGTAGTAGTCGCAAATACTTTTGACTATAAAGAGGTAATTGGATTGCAGACACAGCATGCAGATATAGATACTACAGTAATTGAGATCACATAATAAAGATAGGAGAGAAAAATAATGTCAGAAAGATTTTCGAAAAATTTTTTATGGGGGGCGTCTTCCTCGGCATTTCAGATTGAAGGAGCATGGGACGAAGATGGAAAAGGAATGACAGTAGCGGATTATAATTCATTCAAGCGTTCAAAAAAGCAGGCGGATAGCAAGGTTGCCAGCGACTTTTATCATCATTGGAAGGAAGATATTGCATTGATGAAGGAATTAGGAATGCAGATGTATCGCTTTTCTTTGTCGTGGGCAAGAATTATTCCAGATGGAGATGGAGAGGTAAACCGGGCGGGAATTGAATTTTACAATAAGGTGATTGACTGTCTTTTGGAGAATGGGATACAGCCTTTTGTCACCTTGTATCATTTTGATCTGCCGTATGCATTGGTGGAAAAGTACAATGGATGGGAGGACAGGCGATGCGT
The DNA here is from genome assembly GCF_052121495.1 of Faecalimonas sp. LCP19S3_D12. Lineage (GTDB taxonomy): Bacteria > Bacillota > Clostridia > Lachnospirales > Lachnospiraceae > Faecalimonas. The sequence continues at coordinate 15,432 of NZ_JBQKED010000039.1, forward strand.
ATATGCATTTGAGCGTTATGCAAAATTATGTTTTACAGAGTTTGGGGAAAGAGTGAAATGCTGGCAGGTTATCAACGAGCAAAATCTTATGATTCGTGTAGATGAGCGTATGAATATTAACGAGTCGGATGCATGGAAAGCAGATAAGATTCGGGCTCAGATGGATTATCATATGTTCCTTGCCCATGCGCTTGCAACGAGAGCGTGCCATGAAATGATACAAGATGGGAAAATTGGTCCGGCGATTTCTTCTACTTGCACATATCCTTTGACAAATAAACCGCAGGATGTATGGGCAGCAAAGATGAATGACTGTATGAAGACAAACTACTGTTTGGATATGTATCACTATGGAAAATATCCGGGGTATTATATGCGTTATTTAAAAGAGCGCAATATTGTGCCGGATATGCTTGAGGGAGATGAAGAAATTCTAGGGGCTGGAAAAATGGATTATATTGCTGTTAATTATTATCGGACACTATGTGCAAGTTATTTGCCGGCGGATGAGGAGCACCTGATTGGAATGCGCGTATTTCGTGGTAATGAGGTGGATTTTGATCAATATGGATATTTTCGCGATGAAAAGAATGAGAATTTACAGGCAAGCGAATATGGAGCGCAGATCGATCCTATGGGCTTGAGAATTGTGTTAAATGATTATTATAGCAGGTATCGTCTGCCGATGCTTATTACGGAAAATGGACTCGGAGCAGCAGATGAATTGACAGAATCTGGAGAGATACACGATTCATATCGGATTAACTATATAAAAGAACATTTGAAAGCGTGTGCAATGGCGTTAGAGGATGGCGTGGAACTAATCGGATATTCGGCGTGGTCCTTTATGGATCTTTTGAGTTCTCACCAAGGCTTTCGGAAACGTTATGGTTTTGTGTATGTGAATCGTGAGGATCAAGATTTAAAAGATATGAAAAGAATCAAGAAAGATAGCTTTTATTGGTATCAGAATGTTATCCATACCAATGGAGCAGAGTTGCTCTAAAATACCACAGCCTACCATAATGAGAATAGGGTTAAGTTTTGTTTTTCTCAGGCAAAAAAGTGCAATTGCAAAGAAAATGATACCGCGAATATTAAGATTGGACAAACTCAGTTCCAATGTTCCGGATTCAAAGAATATGGAGAATATAATACTGAGTTCTGCGACGGCAATCATAGATACAACGACTGGGCGAAGTGTACCTAGAATATCCTGCATGATTTTTACATTTTGATATTGAATGTAGATTTTTGCCAACAACGTAACGATGATACAGGATGGGAGAATACATCCGAGTGTTGCGGCGAGTGCGCCTGGTATTCCGGCTACCTGTGTCCCAACAAAAGTCGCAGAGTTTACGGCGATTGGTCCAGGCGTCATCTCGGCGATAGTTACAAGGTCGCCGAATTCTGCCATACTAAGCCAGTGGTATTTCTCAACAACCTGTGCCTGAATGAGAGCCATAGCGGCATAACCTCCACCAAAACTGAATGCTCCAATTTGCAGATAACTGAAAAATAATTGTAAATAAATCATCAGTGTTTTGCCTCCTGTTTTGTGATAATAGCTTTTATGATTGCGAATGCAATACATATTAAGATAATGAAAACGACATTAATTTTTAGATAATAGTTTGCAATGAAGGCGCAGAGCATAATGAGAATTGGACCTGCTTTTTTTTGACGGATAATTCCAGAACCCATATCCCATACGACAGATACGATCACCGCACCTACGCCGGCTCGCATTCCATTCAGTAAAGCCAGCACGGCAGTGTTTTCTTGAAACAGTGTATAAAATCCGGAAATAATTGAAATGACAAAAAATGGTGGAATGATTGCACCCAGTATGGAAAAAATCACACCGGGAACGCCACATAATTTGTATCCTATCACAATAGCTCCATTGACAGCAACTGCACCAGGAGATGATTGGGCGATTGCAATCAGATCCAGCATCTCGTTTTCGTCGATCCAATGCAGATTATCTACAAATTTCGTTTTCATTAGAGAGACGATAACATATCCACCACCGAATGTAAAAGCGCTGAGATAAAGAGTAGAAAAGAATAATTTTTTTAAAAGTAGTGTTTTATTGATGTTCTGTTTCATGAATTACATTCTCCGATCCTCAAAGGCCCCTTCTGCCATCGCTTTGATGGAGGAGGCGTACTCTGAAGGTGTCATATCTGTGATTTTTTTGAACTGCCTTGAAAAATAGTGTATGGATGTATAGCCAAGCTGCTCAGAAATCTGTGTGAAATTCATGTGCCCAGTACGAATCATTTCTTTTGCAGTCTCGATTTTCATATTAGAGAAATATTCAATAATTCCAAGTCCAGTCTTTTGTTGGAATAGTTTTTGTAACTGTGACCGCCCAATCATATTGTCTTTGCAGATTTGTTCGATTGTAATGCGAGAATTCAGGTGCATCTCCATATAGTGAATGATTCGGTTCAATACTTCTGTATCGCTTTTCATTTTGGTCACTTTCAAAGAAGAAAGTGTATTGTCAGTGTGTGTGATAGAGGAATGGTTATATCTTCTCATCAGGTGGATTAGGAAATATTCCAAATGAATCCGAATTAACTGTTCAGCGTCTGGTGCGGCTGAAGCGGTGCGAAGCATTTCGGTCTGATAAGGATCATCGAGCCTTCCTTTAAACACAGTCTTTGCCTCGGCAATAATATCGGCTAAGATATTCCGTTCCAATTCATCAATTTTTAAAATGCGATCTTCAAAAAATGCCATTGCAGCACTCTTGCAGTGAAAAGAAATTACAACTAGATTCGGAGCGGATGTTCCGGTAGCATCTACAGTATGGAATTCATTTGGTTTGTGAAAAGCTACTTGTCCTTTTTTTAAAATTATATCCGAATCGCCCATCCGAATCTTCACATCGCCTTTGTCTACACACACGAATTCCCAAAAATTATGTGCTTCTCCAGGGAAAGAAAAGTCGCTCATATATTCAAAGTAATGTATTGTAACTAACTCGGTTATAGAGATAGATTCTCTCAGACTTATACTTTTGTATCGCATAAGATTACCTGCTTTCTCTTGTGATAGTTTTAAGTATAAATGCTTTTTTTTGAGAATGCAATAATAAAAGATGTTAGTTATATTGTTGTGAGATAGTGTGAAAAGTGCAAAGTTAGCGCGAAGGCATTGGTGAGGAGATGCTGTCAAAAATAAAAACAAGGTTGTTTTGGATAAAGGGAAAAATCTTTTCATTAAAAAAATGTAGAAAATATATGAAAAAGAGAAACTAGTATAAAAAGTAAGTTGGAAATTTTGTACAATACTTATGTTGTTTTGAATAGCAAGATATATAAAAAAATGAGCAAAATAACTCTTGAAAAGGAATTGAAGATGGAGTATGATTTTTCTATACCAAAAGAACGGAGTGTTCCGTTTTAAAATAAGAAGGAGGAAGAGGTATGAAAATGAAAAAGTTACTTTGTCTAGTACTTGCAGGTGTAATGACATTGAGTGTTGCAGCTTGTGGGTCGAAAGATGATGGAGGAAAAGACAAAGCAGAAGATGGAAAGACGTTAAAAGTAGCAGCAGTAGAAACTGCATATGGTAAAGATATGTGGGAAAAAGTAGCAGATGCTTTTGAAGCTGCTAATGAAGGTGTGACTGTAGAGCTTACAATTGATAAAAAATTGGAAGATGTAATTACACCAGATATGAAAGCAGGTAACTATCCAGATGTTATCATGCGTGCGGTAGGTGCAGAGTCAGGTATGACAGAGACATTTATCAGAGATAACAACTTAGTTGATTTGACAGATGTGTTAGAGATGACAGTACCAGGTGAAGAAGTGACAGTAGGAGAAAAGATTCTTCCAGGATTTACAGAGAACACAATTACAAATCCTTATGGAGACGGAAAGACATATTTGATGCCAATGTTCTACGGACCATGTGGATTGTTCTACAATCAAGGGCTTTTTGAAGAAAAAGGTTGGACAGTTCCAACAACTTGGGATGAGATGTGGGAATTAGGAGAAAAAGCAAAGGCTGAAGGAATTGCTTTATTTACATATCCAACAACAGGATACTTTGATGCATTTTTCTATGCATTACTTCACGAAGCAATGGGAGAAGAAGCGTTTACAAAAGCACTTCAGTATGAAGAAGGAATCTGGGATACTCCAGAAGCACAGAAAGTATTTGATATCATTGGAAAATTAGCTTCTTACACAGAAAAGACAACACCGGCAAATGCTAATGACAATGATTTCCAGAAAAATCAGCAATTAATTTTAGACAACAAAGCGCTCTTTATGCCAAACGGTAATTGGGTAATCGGTGAGATGAAAGAGGCTCCACGTGCAGAGGGATTTGAGTGGGGATTCACAGCTCTTCCAGCAGTAGAACAAGGTGGAGAAAGAGCTTCTTACTCATTCTTTGAGCAGACATGGATGCCAAAAGAAGCAAAGAATCAGGATCTTGGAAAAGAGTTTATCGCATTCTTATATTCGGATGAAGCAGCAGAGATTTTTGCAAATGAAGGCGGAGCTGTACAGCCAATCGCTGGAATGTCAGACAAGTTAAAAGATGATGCAAAAACATACTACAGCATCTACGATACAGGTGCAGTTGCAGTATTAGATGCATTTGCTACAACAGAACCAGTAGAAGGTCTTACTGTAAGAGGTGCATTCTTTGATCCTGTAAACTCTTTAGTATCTGGAGACAAGACACAAGAAGATTGGGTTAAACAGTTTAAAGAAGCTAGCGATACTTTCAGAGGTGCGTTAAAAAAATAAACTTGAAATGACTATAAATAGTCAGAAAAGAAACAGCCGGCTATGAGTTTTTTATGAGCCGGCTGTTTTTATGAAATCAGTAAGATTTGACTTGAGATTAAGATTAGGAGATGACTAAATGAGAAAAGAGAAAGGTAGAGGGAGATTTATATTCTTTTGTTTGGCTCCCGCTGTAATTTTATTTGTAGTATTTATGATCATTCCTACTATTGATGTATTTCGCATGTCTATGTTCAAATGGGGAGGATATACGGCAGATAAAACATTTGTAGGGTTGCAAAATTTTCAGACGTTGTTCAAAAGTGAAAAGTTTTATCAAGCATTTCAAAATACAGTTTTGCTAATTGTTGTTGTAACGTTGTTTACATTTGCATTTTCACTTATATTTGCAGCAATTCTGACAAGGGAGAAAATCAAAGGACAGAATTTCTTTAGGGTTATTTTTTACATTCCAAATATTTTATCTGTTGTAGTAATTAGTGCGATTTTCTCAGCCATCTATGATCCAAATCAGGGATTGTTGAACTCCTTCTTGAATCTGTTTAGAGGGGCAAAAGGAGCTGAGAATCCGGTTTTATGGCTTGGTGATCAAAAGCTTGTTATCTATAGTATTGTAATTGCAATGGTTTGGCAGGCGATTGGATATTATATGGTTATGTATATGGCAAGTATGGCAAATGTTCCAGAAAGTCTTTATGAATCAGCAGGGCTTGAGGGAGCAGGAAAGATTAAGCAATTCTTCTCCATTACTCTTCCACTGATTTGGACAAATATCAGAACAACATTGACATTCTTTATTATCAGTACGATCAATATGAGTTTCTTGTTTGTAAAAGCAATGACTAATGGTGGTCCGGACGGAGCATCAAACGTATTCTTAAGTTACATGTATCAAGAAGCATATACGAACTCTTCCTATGGTTATGGTATGGCAATTGGTTCAGTTGTATTTATTTTCTCATTTGCATTAGCTGGTATTTTGAATTTTGTAACAAAACGTGAAGAGATTGAATTCTAGGGGAGGTAAAAAGATGAGCAGAAAAAGTAAAGGAACAATTCATGAGACATCGAAACTTGCTAAGTTTTTTATTTATATCCCATTGGTTCTTTTGACAATCACAATTATTGTGCCGGTATTTTGGGTGTTTATGGCATCTATCAAAGAGAATTCTGAGTTCTATAGAAATCCATGGGCACTGCCAGCAGGAGTGTATTTCCAGAATTTTGTAGACGCATGGGAAAGTGCAAATATGGGTTCTTACATGTTGAACTCAGTTATTGTAACAGCAGTGGCAATCTTTTTGCTTGTTATTATTGCGCTGCCAGCATCGTATGTATTGGCAAGATTTAAATTTAAAACAAGTAAGTTTTGGAATGTTTTATTCATGGCAGGTTTGTTTATTAATGTAAACTATATTGTAGTACCTATTTTCCTTATGTTGAATAATGGTGATACATTCCTATACAAAACATTTGGAAGTACATTTTTTATGAATAATTTATTTGTACTTGCAGTTGTGTATGCGGCTACAGCGCTTCCGTTTACAATCTATCTTTTATCAGGATATTTCAAATCATTGGCAAAAGACTACGAGGAAGCGGCTTACGTGGATGGAGCAGGCTATTTTAGAACAATGGTTCAGATTATTATTCCGATGGCGAAACCAAGTATTGTAACAATTATTTTGTTCAACTTCCTCGCTTTTTGGAATGAATATATTATTTCTATGACATTGTTGACAGATCCGAAATTAAAGACACTTCCGGTAGGTTTGATGAATTTGATGGCTGCACAGAGATCGGCTGTACAGTACGGAAAAATGTATGCGGGACTTGTCATTGTAATGCTTCCAACACTTATCCTTTATATGTGTGTTCAGAAGAAACTGACGCAGGGAATGACAGTTGGCGGATTGAAAGGCTAAGGAGGAAATACTATGAGCGAAAACGCAAAAAAAATATTGATTGGCATTATCGTAGCAGTTATATTTGTTGCAAGTGTTGCCTTAGTTGTAGTAGGACAAAAACATATAGGACCGAAAGGTCTTGGAATGATGATGGTTGGCTTGCTTGGTCTGGTATCTTTACTTGGACTATATAACAGGCAGTATAAGTAATCGTATGAGACATAAATTGATTTTTAAAGAAAATATTAAAAGGTGGGATGAAGCCATTCCACTGGGAAATGGCCGAATCGGTTCTCTTATTTGGGGGGAACCGACGGCGTTAAGGTTTAGTTTGGACAGAACGGATATTTGGGATTTGTCACTTCCTATGAATACAGAGCGAAAAGAGTTCTGCTATAAAAATCTAGTGAGGCTTGCAAAAGAAAAAAAGACGCAAGAGATCCGGGAGCTGTTCGATGCCCCATACAACTATCCGACTCCAACGAAATTACCGGCAGGAAAACTAATTTTTGATTTTAAAAATATGAGCAAAGTGAAGTCTGTTTTGAATTTACAGATAGCAGAGGCTGAGTTAGATATAACAGGTCCATCTGAATGCTATAAAGTATATTCTTTTTGCCATGCAGTTTCAAAGACTGGTATGATAAAGATAGGAACAACAAGGGATAAATTTTCTGTTAAATTGTTAAGTCCACAATTTGGAAGTCAAAATGAAAAAGAAGAGGTGTATTATAATCCGAAAGAAAGAGAGATATCTCAGGGAGGTTTGGAAAAACTTCATTATTCTGAAGCAGTCAGAGGAGAGGCAAATGGCGCTCCTTCTTTTTTATGGTTTACACAGGAAGTGGATGAAAGATTTTCATATGGGATAGTGGCAGGAGTGCTTGAAAAAGAGCAGGAGACGTTAGTGTTTTATCGGATTATCACTTCCAATGATGGCGAAAATTGGCTGGAAGATGCAAAGATGCAATTAAAAGAAGAATTATTGGCAGGATACGAGATAAGTCAAAGAGAACATCGTATTTGGTGGAAGAGATATTGGGAAAAAAGCAAAGTTATGCTTCCGGATTCATTGTTTGAAAAACAGTGGTATGTGACAAATTATTTATTTGCCTCATGTTCAAGAAAAGGCTCTTATCCAATGCCACTCCAAGGAGTGTGGACTGCAGATGATGGAAATCTGCCACCGTGGAAGGGAGACTATCATCATGATCTGAATACACAGTTTAGCTATACACATTTTTATAAGGCAAATCATTTGGAAGAAGGAGAGAGTTTCATTGATTTTCTCTGGGATTCTATGGGTGCTGCAAGAAAATTTGCAAAAGTTTTTTATGAGACAGATGGAATCTGCCTGCCAGGTGTTATGACAATAGACGGAAAACCACTCGGAGGATGGCCAATGTATTCTTTGTCTCCAGTACATCAGATTTGGCTGTGTCAGTCATTCGAACTTTATTATCGTTATACTGGGGATGAGACATTTCTTCGAGAGCGTGCGTGGATATATTTTGAGGAAACAGCCAAATGTATTACCAGTCTTTTGGAAGAAGGCGAGGATGGATATTACTATCTTCCCGTCTCTAGTTCTCCTGAGATACATGATGATGAAGCAGAAGCATGGGTGACGCCGAACAGTAACTATGATTTAGCTCTTTTAAGATATCTATATGCCATGTTGATAGAATTTTCTGACAGGCTTGAGAATGGGCAAAAAGAAAAATGGGAAAATGTAATGAAAAAACTTCCGCACTTGGCAGTAAATGAAAAAAATGTATTGATGATTTCACCAGATGAAAGTCTGGAAGAATCACATAGACATTTATCAAACGCGATGGCAATATGTCCATTGTATTTGTATCGTTATGACAACGAGGAAGAAAAGGAAATTATTGACGCGGTAGTAGAAGATTATGAGCGTCTCGGAACAGGAATGTGGGTTGGTTTTAGCTTTGCATGGATGGCGCATTTGTATGCGATTCAAAAGAATGGTGAGGGAGCATTTGATAGGCTGAGAATCTTTTGGGAAAGCTTTTGCTCTGTGAATGGTTTCCATCTGAATGGAGATTATAAAAAGCGCGGTTATACAACTTTCCATTATCGTCCATTTACATTAGAAGCGAATATGTATGCAGCAGATGCATTACAGGAGATGTTGATGCAAATGCATGATGGTGTGATTGAGCTATTTCCAGCAGTACCGCAAAAATGGAAAGATGAGCAGGTTGGGTTTGAAGGATTCCGTGGAGAAAAAGGTATTTTGATTTCTGCAAAGATGAAAAATAGTGATATATGCGAAGTTCAACTGAAGGCTCAGCATGAGCAGAGCGTTTTGGTAAAAATTGGAAAAGAAAAGAAAGTGGAAGTTTATTTGAAAGCAGGAGAAACAAAATATATAACATTGTAAGCAAGAATCAAATAGATTTCATTTCTAAAGTTCATTATACTATTGAGAAGAAAAAGACTATGATTGAACGTAAGAGAGGAGAAGTATTAGAATGAGCGAAAAGTTAAGAGGAAGAGTCACAATTCCTACAGATGTGGACGTAGTTCCTGAGACATTGGAACTGGTAAAACGTTGGGGAGCAGATGCGATCCGTGACTGTGATGGAACAGACTATCCGGCAGAATTGAGAGATGTAGATGCGAAAGTGTATTCTACATATTACACAACAAGAAAAGATAATGCATGGGCAAAGGCGAATCCAGATGAGATTCAGCAGATGTACATTATGACATCTTTCCATACAGCTGTGGAAGCTGAGTTATCTATCCACTTGATGGATCACTTATATCCAGATATGTTGAAAGTAAATTCTCACGATGATATCAGAAGATGGTGGGAAGTCATTGACCGTACAACAGGAGAAGTTGTTCCGGTAGAAGAGTGGGATTACAGTGAAGAGACAGGAGATGTCACAATTCACAACGCAAAGAAATTCCATGACTATACAGTAAGTTTCCTTGCATATATTATGTGGGATCCGGTACATATGTACAATGCAGTTGTCAATGACTGGCAGGGTGTGGAAAAACAGATTACATTCGACGTTCGTCAGCCAAAGACAAAAGAATTTACAATGAAACGTCTTCGCAAATATATCGAGGACAACCCGCATATTGATGTTATCCGTTATACAACATTTTTCCATCAGTTCACATTGATCTTTGATGAACTTGCAAGAGAAAAATATGTAGACTGGTACGGATATTCAGCATCCGTAAGCCCATATATTTTGGAACAGTTTGAGCAGGAAGTTGGATATAAATTCAGACCGGAATACATTATCGATCAAGGTTACATGAACAATCAGTATCGTATTCCATCAAAAGAGTTTAAAGACTTCCAGGCATTCCAGAGAAGAGAAGTTGCAAAACTTGCAAAAGAGATGGTAGACATCACACATGAGATGGGTAAAGAAGCAATGATGTTCCTTGGAGACCACTGGATTGGTATGGAACCATTCATGGATGAATTCAAATCCGTTGGTTTGGATGCTGTAGTAGGAAGTGTTGGTAATGGTTCTACACTTCGTCTGATCAGTGATATTCCGAATGTAAAATATACAGAAGGACGTTTCCTTCCATACTTCTTCCCGGATACATTCCATGAAGGCGGAGATCCGGTAAAAGAAGCAAAAGTAAACTGGGTAACAGCAAGACGTGCGATTCTTAGAAAACCAATCGACAGAATCGGATACGGCGGATATTTGAAACTTGCTTTAGACTTCCCTGAGTTTATTGATTATGTGGAAAGTGTATGTGATGAATTCCGTACATTATACGAAAACATTAAAGGAACAACTCCATACTGCGTGAAGACAGTTGCAGTATTGAACAGCTGGGGCAAGATGAGAGCATGGGGCAATCACATGGTTCACCACGCTTTATATCAAAAACAGAACTATTCTTACGCAGGAATCGTAGAGGCGCTTTCCGGAGCACCATTTGATGTACGTTTTATCAGCTTTGATGATATCAAAAATGATCCGAAGGTGTTAAATGACATCGATGTTATCATCAACGTAGGTGGCGCATACACAGCACACAGCGGTGGTTCTGCATGGGTAGACGAGACAATCGTAACAGCAGTGAAGGAATTTATCTACAACGGTGGCGGATTTATCGGTGTTGGTGAGCCGACAGCTTACCAGTGGGAAGGACGTTACTTCCAGCTTGCAAATGCACTCGGTGTAGAAAAAGAAAACGGATTTAACTTAAATACAGATAAATATAACTGGGAAGAACATGATCACTTTATCAAAGAAGACTGCACAAAAGATATTGATTTCGGAGAAGGACAGAAAAATATCTTCGCGTTGGACGGAACAACAATCTTAAGACAGATTGACAAAGAAGTTCAGATGGCAGTAAATGATTTTGGTAACGGACGTTGTGTATACATCAGCGGGCTTCCATACAGCTTTGAAAACAGCCGTCTGTTATACCGTTCTATCCTTTGGTCAGCACATGACGAGGACAACCTTCACAAATGGTTCAGTACGAACTTCAATGTAGAAGTACATGCTTATGTGAAGAATGGAAAATACTGTGTTGTAAATAACACATATGAGCCACAGAGCACAACAGTATACAAAGGTGATGGAACAAGCTTTGAGTTAGATTTGGATGCAAATGAAATCATCTGGTATGAAATCTAATTAGAGAAAATTAAAAAGATACCATAGCTTACATTCCTAATTTGGAAATATAGGCTATGGTGCTTTTATTTTAAGATGAAGTAGAGTCTTTTTTTTCAATGAGTTTTCTACATTCGTTTGGAGTCATGTTTGTTTCCCGTTTAAAAACTTGAGAAAAATATGATTGAGAAGAAAATCCTATCATATTAGCAATTTTTGCGACAGAATGATTTGTAGTTTCCAAAAGATGCTTGGCTTCTTGAATTCTTTTCGTAATGAGATAATTAATAGGTGATGTGCCCTTGTATTCTTTGAAAGAATGAACGAGATAATACTTGTTTAGATAGGTCAAATCACTTAACGTCTGGAGTGTAATATCCTCTGTAAAATGTTCGTCGATATATTGTTCGACAAAACGGCATTCTTTTGTAATCTTCTTTGTTGGTGCAATTGCTAATTTTTTCTTTGTTCGCCGGACTAAAGTTAAGATCAATGCCTCTAATAAATTCTGGCAAATTGTCTCGAAATATTCTCCTTTATTTTGAATCTCCCGAAGGAGTGTCTTAAGATAAAAAGAAAATTCTTCCTTGTGTTCACGGAAATTATGCAGGCTATAGTCGTAGATGGAATTAAGATTTCCGTCTTTAAATTTTAATCCATTAATTCCTAATGCAATATATTCAAGAGGCTTGTTTTTGTCACTGAGCTCAGTGTGTGAAACATTAGGGTTGACGATAACAAGATCATCTTCTTTTACGGGAAATTTTTTCCCTTCTACAAGAAAAAAGCCACTACCATGAATGACATAAAATAATTCAGTAAAATGATGCGTATGTGCAATACTATGCCAGTCCGTATCGTATCGGGCTTGAGTGATATAAAGTAAGCGTATATCTAATTTTTCAAATTCAGTCTCTTCAAGACCATAACGACGATTGCTCATGTAAACATTCTCCCTTGTAATTTTATGATTTTTAATGATATTATATCTTATAGAATTCTAGAATGCAAAGAAAAAGTGTAAATAATACAAACATAGAGATTAATCAGATAAAGATTTTTAAAGACATTTGTACTAGAATATGAGTTAGAAAAGAAATTGGGGTTTGGAGGTCTTAATCATGAAAAAACCAGTATTAGTAATTATGGCAGCAGGAATGGGAAGCAGATATGGCGGATTAAAACAGATTGATCCGGTGGACGATCAAGGTCATATTATTATGGATTTCTCAATCTATGATGCAAAAAAAGCGGGATTTGAAAAAGTAGTATTTATCATTAAAAAAGAAAATGAGGCTGATTTTAAAGAAGCTGTCGGAAAACGCATGGAAGAAATAATGGAAGTATCTTATGTATTCCAGGATTTACATAACTTGCCGGAAGGATATGAAGTGCCTGAAGGACGTGTGAAACCATGGGGAACAGCGCATGCAGTATTCAGCTGTATCGATGAGATTGACGGACCTTTCGCAGTAATCAATGCAGATGATTACTATGGAAGAGATGCATTCCAGAAAATTTATGACTACCTGTCAACACACGAAGACGATGATAAATTCCGTTACACAATGGTAGGTTATCAATTGGAAAATACATTGACTGAGAATGGTCATGTGGCACGTGGTGTCTGCACGATGAATGAAGCCGGAGAGCTTGTGAGCGTTGTGGAAAGAACACGCATCGAGAAAAAAGGAGACGGAGCAGCGTACACAGAAGATGAAGGAGAGACATGGACAGAACTTCCAAAAGGAAGCATTGTTTCTATGAATATGTGGGGATTCACAGCAAGCATTCTTCAGGAGATTAAGAACGGATTTACAGCATTTTTAGATGAGGGACTTAAGACAAATCCTTTGAAATGTGAATATTTCCTTCCGACAGTTGTAAGCAATCTGCTCGCAGAAGATCGTGCAACAGTGGCAGTTCTGACATCAGCAGACAAATGGTACGGAGTGACATATAAAGAAGATAAACCGGTTGTGGTGAATGCGATTAAAAATATGAAAGAATCAGGTTTGTATCCAGAGAACCTGTGGGGAGAAAAATAATGGGAAGAATTTCAGATAGACAAATAGATGAAGCAATTGCAAATTTTAGATTTGAAGGGACATTGATTGAACAAAGACCATATGGAAACGGACACATCAATGATACATTCCTTTTGACCTTTGATATCGGGGAGATGGGAAGACTGCGCGTGATCTTACAGTGCATGAACAAATCCATTTTTACAAAACCGGTAGAACTTATGGGGAATGTTTTAGGAGTGACTTCTTATCTGCGCAAAAAGATTATCGAGAACGGTGGAGATCCGGAAAGAGAGACTTTGAACGTAATTCGCACTGTAGCAAACAGACCATATTTTGTGGATTCACAGGGAGATTACTGGAGAGCATATAAATTTATCGAAGGGGCAACAAGCTATGATCAGGTAGAGACACCGGAAGATTTCTATCAGAGCGCAGTTTCATTTGGTAATTTCCAAAGACTGCTTGCAGACTATCCGGCAGAGACACTTCACGAGACGATTGTAGGTTTCCATGATACAAAAGCAAGATTTGCTACATTCAAGAAAGCGGTAGAAGAAGATGTGTGCGGACGTGCAGCATCTGTACAGAAAGAAATCGATTTTGTACTTGCACATGAAGACGTTGCAAATGTATTCGGAGATATGCTCGCAAATGGAGAACTTCCACTTCGTGTTACTCACAATGACACAAAATTGAATAACATCATGATTGATGACAAGACAGGAAAAGGTATCTGTGTGATTGACTTAGACACTGTTATGCCGGGACTTGCAATGAATGACTTTGGTGATTCTATCCGTTTTGGCGCAAGTACAGCAGCGGAAGACGAGCAGGATCTTTCAAAAGTATCTTGTGATATGGAATTGTTTGATGTGTATGCAAAAGGTTTCATTGAAGGATGCGGCGGCAAATTGACACAGAAAGAAATTGAAATGATGCCGATGGGAGCAAAAGTAATGACATTTGAATGTGGTATGAGATTCCTCACTGACTACCTTCAGGGAGATACATACTTTAAGATCCACAGAGAGAACCATAACCTTGACAGATGTCGTACACAGTTTAAACTGGTAGAAGACATGGAAGCAAAATGGGATACAATGCAGGAAATTATTAAAAAATACAATTCATAACAGAAAAAATGTTTTGGAACAAAATAGTTGTATATATTAGAGCGAAGTATTATAATAAAGGGCGGGAGAAAAACTCTCGTCCTTGTTAACAAGATGATTAAAAGGAGGATACAATTATGACGATTTTAGTAACAGGTGGAGCAGGATATATCGGAAGCCATACATGTATTGAACTGATCAGTGCAGGATATGATGTGGTTGTAGTAGACAATTTGTGTAATTCTTGTAAAGAAGCGTTAGACCGTGTGGAAAAGATTGTCGGAAAGACAATTAAATTCTATGAAGCAGATATTCGTGATGCGGAAGCGATGAAAAATATTTTTGAAAAAGAAGATATTGATGCAGTAATTCATTTTGCAGGATTGAAATCAGTAGGTGAATCTGTAGCGAAACCATTAGAATACTATGATAACAATATTGCAGGAACTTTGGTGCTTTGTGATGCGATGAGAAATGCAGGCGTGAAGAACATTATCTTCAGCTCTTCTGCAACAGTTTATGGAGATCCAGCATTTGTACCGATCACAGAAGAATGCCCAAAAGGACAGTGCACAAATCCATATGGATGGTCAAAATCAATGCTGGAACAGATTTTAACAGATCTTCACACAGCAGATTCAGAGTGGAACGTAGTATTACTTCGTTACTTCAATCCGGTTGGAGCACATAAGAGCGGAACAATCGGAGAAAATCCAAAAGGAATTCCAAACAACTTAATGCCATACATCACACAGGTAGCAGTTGGTAAATTGGAATGTCTTGGAGTATTCGGTGATGATTATGATACACCGGATGGAACAGGGGTACGTGATTACATCCACGTAGTAGACCTTGCGCTTGGACACGTAAAAGCGTTGAAGAAGATTGAAGAAAAAGCAGGAGTGAAAGTTTACAATCTTGGAACAGGAAACGGATACTCTGTACTTGATATGGTAAAAGCATTCGGAAAAGCATGCGGAAAAGAGATTCCATATCAGATCAAGGCGAGAAGACCTGGCGATATTGCATCATGTTATGCAGACCCAACAAAAGCGAAAGAAGAACTTGGCTGGGTAGCAGAAAGAGGACTTGATGAGATGTGCGAGGATTCTTGGAGATGGCAGTCAAACAATCCAGAAGGATATGTAGAATAAAAAGAGCGAATGATATGAAAAGCTCCCTGATAACCTAATTTTAAGGTTACCAGGGAGCTTTTTACATAAATACTATTTTTTGCGTCTAGAACCGAATACAGAAACGATTCCTGCAAGAGAGAATAATCCGAAGAGTCCAGGAGTAGCAGCGTTTGCCATATCTCCCGTATGGACTTCGTTTTTCTTCTTTTCTTTCTTAGCGGTATTTGGTGTTTCTGTTTTTGGCTTTTCTGTTTGTGGTACTTCCGGCTTCGGATTTTCTACCACAGGTTTATCATTTAACAGTGTATTTTGTGCAGTGAGCAGAGCATCTGCAGTACTTTGAATTGCAGAAGAATTTGCATAGTCAAAGTCTTTGATTGATTCTTTTAATGCGGCAATTGATTTTGCGTAAGCCTCGAAAACACCTTTGTTGTGGTCTTTTTTGCTTTCTAGCTGATAGATTGTTTCAGCATTGGAAACAAGGGATTCCATGGCAGATTTTGCTGCGAGATATATAGATCCTTTTTCGTGGTCTAAAGCTGCCTGGAAATTATTATATGCTGTTTTAAAAGTATCTATATTATAGACACCATTGTTGCTTACAAGAGCATCTTTTAATGCATTGGTAATGGTAATCGCATTAGCGTAGCGCTCCTCTGATTTTTGAGTTTCACTGAGATAAGACCACCATTTATTTGCGGTTTCAACAGAGGCAGCTGCATCGTTCAAATTGGCTTTGAAACTCTCAGAATAGCTTTCGCTTTGTTTTGCCAGAATCGCATTTGCTTCTTCGAATAATTTCAGAATTGTCTCATCAATAGGTGCTTTTTCCAATTTTTCAAGAATTGCAGTTACTTCTGCCAGATAAGTCTCGTTATAATAATCTTTGTGTGCCATAATATCGGACTGGATATTTTCTAATTTTTTAACCAGATCAGTTTTCGTTTCCTCTGCTTGCTCTAACGCATATTTTTTTGCTGCATCTACATAAGCTTTGGCAGCTGTCTTCAATTCCTTTCCAGCTGTCGCATAATTGGAATAGTCCTTGTTGTCTACGGCAGTTTTTAATGTAGCAAGTGCAGCGTCATAAGCAGTTTTTTCGTTTCCTGTATAGCTGATAAAAGCAACTTCACCTGCCTGATTTTCAGAATCTGTCATTACTGCAGAGGCAAGCAAATTATATGCAGAAACTAAATTTCCATATCCGTAGGAATAATAGTCATTCAGCATTTGCGAATTAAGAGAACTTTCTCCTTGTAATAGAACGTCTGTAATTTCGGAAAAATCTCCTGTAAAGTAAGAAACAGTATCTTTCCAAAGAACATCAGCAGTAGCAAGTGTTTGGCCATCAGTGATTACAAGCGATTCAAACACCTTAATATCAGTAGCAGGTTTTGGATTCTTAGGATCTGCATTTGGGTTTGAAATAGCGCCAAGAGATCCAGAGCCTAAATCATAGAGTTCTTTATAGGAAGCTGCAAGATTCTTTCCTTTTGTCAAAATAGAAGTATTCAGATTTTTCCCAATATTGCTTAGGAGCATATTAGCTTCCGCAGAAATTGATTGAAAATTTTTACCGTTTGCAAGTGCATAGGAGAAATTTGCATCATCATTTTTTAAATTAGTGATATATTCTTCCAATTTGCCATTGCATGTCTCCAATTGAGTAAGGTACTCTGGGAGATATAATTCTGGAGTTGTGTATAGAATAGATGAGAGCTGTTTTGAAATAATACGAAGCTCTTCTAACCAATAATTAGAGTAGTTTTCAGCGTAATCAGAAGCACTTTGAAGAATATATTGCAATGCGTCAATATTACTTACAAAGTCTTCTTCGAAACTTGTGAGCAGACCATCCATATCTACATTTGGATTTTTTATCCATTCGTCATACAGGGATTTCTGTAATTCCTCTACAGTAACTATTTGACCACTTGTAGAGCCATTTGGATAAGCTGCTAGAATCAGACTGAGAAAATTAGCAGATTCAGGATCGTTTTCTAGAGCGTGTTTGAAAATTAAAAAGTGCACAAAATATTTGTTTATAGCCCTTCTTTCATGGTAAAATAAAGAAAAAGGGGCTGATATTATGTCAAGACGTTACGAACTA
>NZ_JBQKED010000040.1:0-33119 GCF_052121495.1 Faecalimonas sp. LCP19S3_D12
TGACAGATCAAAATAGTAATTAGATCCCTCTATCTTTTGATGTCCTTTTACCATCTTTCCATCTGAACCAAAGTAGTAAATCTTGTTCCCTTCAGTCACCCAGCCTTTCCAGACCGTTCCGCTTGACAGATCAAAATAGTAATTAGATCCTTCTATCTTTTGATGTCCTTTTACCATCTTTCCATCTGAGCCATAGTAATAGATTTTATTCCCATCCACTCTCCATCCGCGGTGCATAGCTCCTGTAGACAATGCAAAATAATATCTTTCCCCGCCAATCCACTTTTCGCCATATACCTTCTGGTTATTTTCATAATAGTAGACTTCTCCATCGATAGTAACCCATCCATCTTTATCTTTGCTCAATCCCAAATATTTCGCAATTCCGGTTGCATCTGCAACTCCAAGCTTTTTCAATCCTTCTTCTGTTTTCAGAAAGTTATTCACATCATTAGCATTACTCAAAAAAGCATGTTCCACAATAATGCCTGGTATTCCTTTTTCTTTTGCATAAATTTGAACAGCAAAATAATCCGAAATGGATCCGTCTGGATATTTCTCTCCAACCGTAGTATCTTTACTATAAATCGGAGTCGGACGCTTATTCAATCCTACCGCAGCCAGCTCATCCAAAATCTTCTGCGCCAGTTCTTTTCCCTGCGTTGATAACTCTGGTTTCCAACTAGTATTCGGAATAATAACTTCTGCTCCGTTTGCACTTGCCGATCCTGAATTCAAATGAAGACTCACATATATTTTTGCTCCAGCTCCAGCTGCTGCCTGCACTCTTTTCTCAATACACGCTCCCGAACTTCCTGTTTCCGGATAAGGACACGAGGCAGATGTTCTTGTCATGTAAACTTTCACACCATTATATGTCTCTAACTCTGCCTTTGCATAATTCGCTATTTTTAAAGTAAGTCCCTGTTCTGTCAATCCCGAACCACTCGTCCCACCATGCTTGTTATCGTGTCCCGGGTCTAGTGCCACTACAATTTCTCCTGCTTTCTCAGCAGTTCTTGCCCCCGCAGCCATTCCCATCTCTTTCGTAACTGCATTTAAGGCTGATTCAATATCTTCCTGTGCCTTTGTCTCTCCATTTTCATCAATCGTTACGACAGAGGTATCTATAGCTTGTGCATCTTCTGGATTTAACGGCTGTAACTCCTCGATTCCATCATACGCTTTGTTGACACCAAATTCTGCTTCAACTCCTAATTCACTCAGTAAAAATCTCTGTTCTTTTTCGTTTTCTACAAATCGGATATCAGTTACTTTGTATGTACTCTGCTCATTTTTATCTGTATACTCTTTAGAAAACACATACAGATAGCTTGACTGATTACTGCATATCCATTCTTCTGTTGTTCCATCTTCTTTTTGTACAGTAATGCGCATATTGCTGATTTGTTCTGTTCCATCCCCCCAGGACACAACAATATTCTGCATATTTGGAGCCTCTAAATACGGACTATCCACCAAAATGTAATTTAACCTGTTCCCCGCTTCAAGTACAGCATCTGATTCTAGATGCTCTGACTCTGTTTTTTGCGTAGTGCTATCTTCCATTGCCAATGCGGTACTTGTCGGCAAATTAGAAAATATCATCACCGCAAGTAACACTATTGCTAAAATCCTTTTCTTTATATTTTTCATTCGTTTTTCCTCTGTTTCCCCTTCGCCTAAGTCTATTCGTAACGAATATATCCATCCAAGACTGCATGTCCTGTATCAAATGGATTCCCATTTTCGGTAATTTTCACACCATCACAGTCATAGGCCTCTGAATATGTCCTAACGAAACACTCCAACACCTGCTCAGAACCAGTAGTTCCCATCCCTCTGATGTAATCACCGAATCCTGTGTTTACCGCCAAATCAATTGTCTCTTCTGTATTGTTTACAGACACGCTTTCTACTTCACATTCTGCTGATAGAACTTTTGTCTCTTTCAATTGTTCAACAATTGTCTCTGATAATTCTCCTGTCACAGGTACTTCCTTTTTAGTAATTTCTCCAGTCGTCTCGTCTATATAATAGACTTCTATATCTTTCTGCAATTCATCAGCATCATCATTGAGATCCTCCTGCTCTGCATCATCTTCCACAGGCTCCTTTATATCTTCGTCTTCTAGTGGATTCTCTTGCGGTTGAGTCGTGTCTCCCTTTCCACAACCACTAAGCGCTAGCATCACAACGAATAGCAACGATACTATCTTTCGTTTCATCTTTTCACCTCCCTAAATTAATTATATACAATTTCAATGTACTATATCTTTTTACATTTTTCAACACTAAAAGAGTAATAATACCATGTTTCTTCTTTCTTTATAGAACTCCTCTGCTTCTTTTTTGATTTTTTGCCCGAAACAGCATCGACTTGTTTTCACTCATCGGCAAGCTCAGCCAGAACTGCTAAGCCTACCAACACCCAGACTCAGGGGTCTCCCCTAAAATGAACTTTCTAAAACAACTTTTCCGGATACACACCGCCATCTACAAGTGCACGCACAGAAGCAACTACTGCTGCTTTATCCTCTTTATAAGTCACTCCAAACCATTTATCATGTGATCGCAGTACTTTTACATCTGCGCTTCCATCCGCCAATAAATCTCCAACAATCGTAGGCAAAAGATATTCCGCTTTTAGGCTATTTTCTTCAATACTTGATAAAAATTCTCGAAATCCCTTCTCAAGCGCTTCAAAAAATTCCGGATGCAATCCCCACATGTTCATAGAAACCGGAGAATGCACGTCTACTTCTACCATTCCCTCTTCTGTTCGAACAGCGGCACCATGTTCTGTCTTTTCAATATTTGAAGTCTCAACAATATCTGTCAGCATATGATTTTCATCTACTTTACAGATTCCTCTTGTCACTCCACCATTTTCGCTCAAAGTGTTTCCTAAAACAAATCCAACCATGCTCACCTGAAGCTTATCATTCTTTTCCGATTCCTGAATCAGATGATTATAAGCCTCTACATAAGCTTCCTTTCCATAATAATCATCTGCATTAATTACTAAAAACGGTTCACTCACAACATCTTTACAACAAAGAATCGCCTGACCGGTTCCCCAAGGTTTTGCTCTGTCAGCATATTTTCCTTTAAATTCTTCCGGAATATCCAAAATCTCTTGATATGCATAAGCGACCTCTACAACTTTTTCAATCCTGTTTCCAATCACTTCTTTAAAATCTTTTTCTAAATCCTTGCGGATAACAAATACAACCTTATCAAACCCAGCTTCCATGGCATCATAAATAGAATAATCCATAATGATCTCACCATTCGGTCCTACTGGTTCCAACTGTTTAATTCCTCCGCCAAAACGACTTCCAATACCTGCTGCCATAATTATCAACGTTGCTTTTGCCATCTTCTTCCTCCTATTCGCCAAGCCCTTCTTCCACGATTCTTATCATTTCTTCCAAAGCTTTTTCTTCATCCTCACCTTCGCAAATCACTTCAATCACATCACCTTTTTTTATACAAGCTCCCAAAACACTCAATACGCTTTTGGCATTGGCACTTGTATTTTTCGAAAGAAAGGTAATTTTACTCTGAAACTGCATTGCAGTCTTGCAAAACAGACCCGCAGGTCTTAAATGAAGACCTGTCGGGTTATTAATTGTCAGTTTTTTTCGTACCATTGTTCTGTCCCCCTCGTTTTATTTTTTCGTCAAAATAACCTGTATCGTTGCACCACCGACAAAGCTACATCCTTCCGGAAGGCTTGCTATTGTAATCGGAACATCATATATTCCTGGTTCACTATAACTCTTTAAATCTATAGATGCTGCAATCTTCTCAGAAGACATATTTTCCAATGCCTCATCAAGACCTTCGAATTGTAACTCCACATTCTGATCCGGACCATATGAGATTTCCATTCCCTCCGGTAAATTATTGACTGCCACCGAACGCACTGGAATAGCAATATTTTTTATTCCCTCTTTTTCAATCAAAATATTTACTACAACACTTCCGGAAGCACCTTCTGTCAGACTAATTCCTTCCGGAAGATAATCGGTAATATTTACCACAACTCTTGTTGTCTCCGTAAGATTTTCCTGCCTGAGCGCACTGCTTCCAACTTCTATATACTCTATCTGTTCTACATCTTCACGACTTCCCATAATTGTAATATATTGTGGTTCAATCTCCAATCCCGATACAGCATATCCATTCTCAGTTCCAATCTCAGATTGATCAAATTTCAATTCCACTTCCCTCGTCTCCAACAAGTGCACTTTGATGTTCACTCCGCTACTGTCCACATCGCTGGATAGTAAATTTTTATCAATCACATTATCTGCAGAATCGTAATAAATCAATTCATCTGCTTTTAAAGTCGCATCTTCCGACAATCCAGAAACGTCAACTCTTGCAACCACCTTACTAATTCTTCCAAGCGAAGACTTAGGTCCACTGATATCAATAGACTTAGGTTCCGCTTCTAGTTCTCCAATCACATAACCACTCTGCAAATCTCCTGTTGCAATTGCAGTAACCGGAAATGTTTTATTCTCAATATTTTCTTTTACAATCTGAATATTTCTAGGGTTGGGTAATGCTTCTTTATAATCGCCTTCAAACCCCTCTATCGTGATTCTCACTGGAACAGAACCAGATTGTTCCTCTTTCAAATCAGCTACAGCCTTGATGTCCTCTGTCTTAATTTTTTCCATAATAGAACGTTCAGCTTTTACCGTAACCGCAACCTGTTTTACATCATCTGCAATTTTAAATGTCTGCCCATGACCAGTTACCACCTCTGGATTTGCCACCGTAATCTCTGGATAAAATGTCTTTGTGACAATCGGTCTTGAAATATTTATCACAACAAGCCACAAAAGTGCTGAAAAAAGAAGTGCTATGAACTTTAGGCCAAAATTATTTGTCAGTCTGTTTTTCATTCTTTCGCCTTCCTTTCCATATCATAAACCGTCTTTCTTCCAGAGATTTATTCTGTACCTGGACAAGTTTCTCCCTTAAAAACTCCTCCTTCACATTCCTTGTAAGATGTCCTCCCATCGCTATCGATACATATCCTGTCTCTTCTGAGACTGCAATTACAAGCGCATCACTTACTTCGCTCATCCCCACAGCTGCTCTATGTCTCGTTCCAAGTTCTTTGCTAAGTCCCATATTATCAGACAGCGGCAGATAACATGTAGCCGAGACAATTCGATTGCCTCTCACAATAACAGCTCCATCGTGAAGCGGTGTATTATGCTCAAAGATATTAATCAGCACCTGACTGGACACTAAACAATCCAATTCGATCCCCGTATTCTGGTACTCTGTAAGCATAATTTCCTGCTCTACTACAATCAATGCTCCGGTCTTCACCTTTCCCATCTCATAACATGCTGTCACAAGTGCATCAATTGTTTTATCATCAAATCTTCCCGACTCCTTACTTCGCTCAAATGGAACAACCGAAGTCCAGAAATCTTTTTGTCCCAATCTCTCCAACGCTCTCCGAAGCTCCGGTTGAAACACAACAACCGCAGCTGTCGCCAGAACACTGATAGAATTCGTCGCAATCCATAATATGGTGTGCATTTTTAAGATAGCTGCGAGTAAAATGAAGACAAGCAAAACAATGATCCCTCTCAACAGCATCCATGCTTTTGTATGTTTGATCCACACTATCAACTGATAAACTAGGAATGCAATAATAATAATCTCAATAACATCCGTCACCTGAATTTTGGGAAAATACAATTCTTTAAAATATATTTCAAAAAAATTCTGTAGTTTCTGTCCCATTTTCTCACCTCCATCTCTTTTCTATCACTTCACTAACGTCTTAATTCTTCTTCTAACAGTTCTCGAATCTCCAATTCTTCTTGCAATGCTTTTGTAAGAAGCATCTCATCAGTCTGGTTCCTCAGTATCTTCTCCTGTCGCCATCCATCCATTTTTGATGTCTCCTGACGCTCATTAATTCGTTTTACCGTTTTTTCCGGCGCTGCAACTGTTACCTTAGGAACTGCCTTTACATAATAGACATATTCATCATCTTCAAACTGAAGCCGCTCTGTTCTTGAATAATCAACCGCAAAAACAAAAAACTCTAACACCAACGTCAATAACACGGAAACAATCGTTCCGATAATTACGGTTACATACGGAGCATCTACATGCATTGCAATCTTGCCGATCACCACCACTATCACATATATAAGCCCCCCAGAGACAATCGCAATCTTCCATGCATTGTCAATCGATAGTTTTCTCAAGCTGTATACTACAAACAAGCATATCATAAGTGCAATAATTGTAATCCACATATCTTTATTATTTAGCAGCTGCTGGGCAAATGCACTCAGTTGAGCAAGCATCTCCGCATCCCCAGCCCCTTTAATCGTCGTTTCATATGCTTTGACATATGTGACCATATAGCAGGCAATCGTTCCAAAAGCAATCGGAACCGCGCACAACGGGCTTCCTATTAATCCATACACAATCGGAATCAACATTGGTATCTTCAAAGCAAACGCAATTGGTGTCAGCAATAGAATAATTGCCTTATCCGGTGTGAATCGAAAATATAGAATAAACATCACCAAAAACAAAACCGCTGCCACAATCGCTACTCCCATAGACAGCGTATAAAACTGGACAATCGTAAGCAATACTGCCGCTACAACCGTAGCTGCAACTGGCAAAAATGTACAAATCACCGAAAGCCCAAGTGTAACTATCGGATTGGCTGCAAGCTTCATAAATCCAATATTGTTACTAATGAATATAAGAGTTGTCAGCGCCAAGACAAACTGTATTCCTTTATCTATAATTTTAGAATATCTTGCATATAGTCTCAGTATAGTCTCTCTTACCTCAATCAAACGATCCATCTACATATTCTCCTTCTCATAAAGTTTATTTAAAACTAATAGATTATGGCTATATTTTTTCACACGCGCCCTCGCTTCACTGTGTTTTTTCTGATAAAATCGTCCACTTGCCAGCCAATATACAATCATCACAACCAAATATACAGCTAAAATTGCTATTAGCAAAATAATCGCCTTCGCCAATGTCAAGCCTTCCAAAATCTGATCCATATATATAACTCCAAGCAATCCAACGATCATACCATATCCAATTGTAGTCCAAATCATAGTTGCTAATCTATGAAAGCTCACATAATCTTTCTTATAGTAAGAACTCACCTTAAAATCTTCTTTGCCTTTTTTTTCTTCGTAGGAAGCAAGTTGCACCATAAGTTTTACTCGTTCTTCATTCAACATAAACGTCACCTCTAAGCTTGTTTTCCCCTTAAGACATTAGTTTCAGTATAACATTATTCAGTATCCTTGTCCAATACTTATAGTCAAAAAATATACTTTTCGCGCCCCTCTGCTTTTCAATTCCTTTGTCACTGTATCAATCGTACTTCCCGTTGTATAAATATCATCAATTACTAACACATTCTTATAGTTTGCCCATTGGCTTGTAATCGAAAATGCCTGTTTTAGATTTTTCTTTCGTTCTTTATCATTCAGCTCTTTCTGAGGTCTTGTATATCGATTACGAATTACGGATTTACAATCGACCGGAATGTCCATTATTTCACCAAGATTTCTTGCGATAATTTCTGCCTGATTATACCCCCGCAGTCTTTTCTTCTTTCGATGCAATGGAATTGGAATAATCACTTCCACTCCCCACTCTCGTATCAATCTTCCATAAATACGAAACATCTCCTTTGCATAAAACTCCCCATAAATGCGCCTATTTTTATATTTGAACTGATAAATCGACAGACTGACGGGCATCTTATGCATCCAGATACTTCTCCCTTGTTCATATGTATGTACATTTTTCTGACAGTCGTAACAATACTCCTGCTCTTCATAACGAACCGGCTTCCCACATTTTTTACATCTTGGTTCCGTTATATAAACTACTTTTTCTGCACACTCCTTACACAGTTCCTTTTCGCTTACTTTTCCACAAAAGCAACATGTTTTTGGGTAAATTATCCCCAAAATCTTTCTCCAAATGTCCATAGTTATTCACTGACTCTAGACACATTTCAAATATCTCATCTAAAATTCCTGTATACATTCTACAAGACTCGTATATCGATTCTGCTCATTTGCATTTCGAATCATCTCTTGAAATGTCACATCGCTTCCAACAAGTGTCACACATTTTTTTGCTCTCGTCACCGCCGTATAGATCAAATTCCGGTGATAAAGCTGCCTTGGTCCCTGCAGAAGCGGAATCACAACCGCAGGGTACTCACTCCCCTGCGATTTATGTATGGTGATAGCATATGCCAACTCCAACTCGTCTAATAACTGAAACGGATAATTCACTTTCTTTTTTTCCTCGTATTCTACTTCCACCGTCTCCGTGTATGAATTAATGGATATAATTCTGCCAATGTCGCCATTAAACACACCGATTCCTTTATCCACAACGAGACCGTATTTTGTCGCAATCTCCCATTCCAGCTGATAATTATTTTTTATCTGCATTACTTTGTCGCCAACACGAAAAAGCTTATCCCCATATTGTTTTTCTTCTTTACTTTTATCCGGCGGATTCAGATACTGCTGCAGAATCGTATTCAGCCGCTCCACACCCAAAAGACCTTTCCGCATCGGAGTTAAAACCTGTATATCAAACGGATCTGCCCCCACATATTTCGGTAATTTTTTTTGAATCAAGGCAATCACAACACTAATGATCGTGTTGGCATCCTGTCTTTTTAAAAAGAAAAAGTCTCTGCTCTTATTATCTAAAATGACCTCTTCACCACGATTGATCTTATGGGCATTCACCACAATGTCACTTTGTTCTGCCTGTCGAAAAATCTTTGTCAATGTAATAACAGGGAAACACTCTGATTTAATCAAATCTTTCAAAACACTTCCCGCCCCTACAGAAGGAAGTTGATCCTGGTCTCCCACAAGAATCAGTCTTGTCCCAACCATAATCGCATTCAACAACACATGCATCAAAGGCAGATCCACCATAGACATCTCATCAATAATGATAACATCTGTCTCCAGTGGATTCTCCTGATTTCTCGCAAATTCCATGCGATTGTCGTCATTTCCAGGTGCGTATGCCAATTCTAGCATCCTGTGAATTGTCCTAGCCTCACAGCCAGTTGCCTCCGTCATACGTTTTGCAGCTCGCCCCGTCGGTGCCGCCAAAAAAATATCCATGCCTTCACTCTCAAAAAAGTGAATCATCGCATTGATTGTTGTCGTCTTTCCGGTTCCAGGTCCTCCCGTCAGAACCAGCACTCCATTTCTCACGGCTTCTTTCACTGCCGTCCGCTGGAGTTCATCCAATGAAAGTTCCGCATCTTCCTCAATCTGCTGAAGTCTCTTTTCAATCGCATCCTCCGCAATCTCATAAGAAACATTCAAATCATGCAGCATCTTTGCACTGTTTAATTCTAAGTAATAATAATGTGCCGGATACACCCGGACTCCATCTTCTTTCTCTTTCAAAACAACTTTCTTTTCCATCGCCAAGTCCATGAGATACTTCTGTATGTCACAGATCTCGACTTCCAAAAGCTGCATCGTTCTCCTAAGCAGTTCTTCCTGCGGAAGATAGACATGTCCGTCTGTCACACTCTGCAACAGCACATAAAAAATCCCACTTCGTATCCTAAAATCAGAGTCTGTGTGAATTCCCACTTTCGTCGCAATCTCATCTGCTGTCTTGAAGCCAACTCCCTGCACATGGTCTGCAATCTGATATGGGTTCTCCTCCATCACTCGATAAACGCTCTGCCCATAATGTTCATAGATTTTTGCTGCCAAAGTAAGTGAAATGCCGTATTTTTGAAGGTAAATCATCGCTTTTCGCATATCCTTCTTTTCTTCCACCTGCTCTGAAATCTCACGCGCTTTCCGCTCACTAATTCCTTTTACTTCTGCAAGACGTTCCGGTTCTTCTTCAATAATACGAAATGTATCATCTTTAAACTTGCGTACAATTCTTCCAGCAAGTGCAGAACCAAGCCCTTTAATCGCACCGGATCCTAAATATCGCTCAATCGACACCAAATCCTCTGGCTCTTTCACTTGGTGAGAAATCACTTGCAGTTGCATGCCATACACATTGTGATTTGCATATTCCCCGGACACTTCCAGCATTTCACCCTCACTAATATACGGAAATGTCCCGACACATGTAAGTTCTCCATCTCTATTCGTCAAATGAAACACCGTATAGCCATTCTCTTCATTTCGGAATACGATATGCTCTACATATCCCTTTATGACTTCCAAAACCTCATCCTCCATCTTGTATAAGAAAAGCTCTTCTGATATTAGACGACAAGAGCCGTCTCTTTAAGAGACAGCCCTCACTCACTCTACACACTTACGCTTCTTTTCTTCCACTCATAAATTCTACAAATTGACCTGTTCCAATTGCAACGACTTTCATCGGATCTTCCGCTGTCATTGTATTAATTCCTGTCTTTTCTTCTATCAATTCTTCCAAACCACGAAGAAGTGCTCCTCCTCCTGTCAAAACGATTCCTCTATCCAAAATATCTGCTGATAGTTCTGGCGGTGTTCTCTCCAATACTGCAATAACAGCCTCTACAATCTGCCCTGTCGTCTCTTTCAAAGCTTCTTCGGTCTCAGAAGATGTCACTGTCACAGTCTTCGGAAGCCCTGTAACAAGGTTGCGTCCACGCACTTCCATCGTCTCTTCTTCCACCAACGGATAAGTTGTCCCAATTTTAATCTTAATATCTTCCGCTGTACGCTCCCCAATTAGCAGATTATGTTTTTTACGCATAAATCTTACGATCGCTTCATCAAAGTCATCACCGGCAATTTTAATTGATGTATTTACTACCGTTCCTCCAAGTGAGATAACCGCAATATCCGCAGTTCCTCCACCGATATCTACAATCATATTTCCACATGGTTTTGCTATATCAATTCCTGCTCCAATCGCAGCTGCAACCGGCTCTTCAATTAAGTGTACTTCTCTTGCGCCAGCTGCAAAAGTTGCTTCCTCTACTGCCTTCTTTTCTACTTCTGTAACACCACTCGGCACACAAATACTGATCCGCGGCTTCTTAAAAGTTCTCTTTCCCACCGCCTTCTGCACGAAGTATTTGATCATCTTTTCCGTCACTGTATAGTCTGAAATGACCCCCTGTCTCAATGGTCTTACAGCTATAATATTTCCAGGTGTCCTTCCAAGCATCAATCTCGCTTCTTCACCAATCGCCTTAATTGCATTTGTATCTCTGTCAAAAGCAACTACAGATGGCTCTTTCAACACTACACCTTTTCCCTTTACATACACTAGAACACTAGCTGTTCCCAAATCGATTCCGATATCAATTGACATCTGATTTCTCCTTTCACTGCACTTATCTATTCTATCATCTTTCGTTATTATACATATACTTTATTCATTATAATAAAAATTCCAATAAATGCAAAGAGTTTTTTTTAATTTAAACTTTTTTTAAGGATTATGTCTATATACTTGCCTGTATACGATGCTGGATTGGCGGCAATCTCCTCAGGTGTTCCCGTTGCCACAACGGTTCCACCTTTATCTCCACCCTCTGGACCTATGTCGATAATGTAGTCCGCCGTCTTAATCACATCTAAATTATGCTCAATCACAATTACTGTATTTCCATCTGCTGACAAACGGTGCAGGATTTCTGTCAATTTGTGCACGTCCGCAAAATGAAGTCCCGTTGTCGGTTCATCTAAAATATACACCGTTCTTCCCGTGCTTCTCTTGCTCAATTCAGTTGCCAATTTAATTCGTTGTGCCTCACCGCCAGAAAGTGTAGTGGACGGCTGCCCTAATCGAATGTAAGAAAGTCCAACATCA
The DNA here is from genome assembly GCF_052121495.1 of Faecalimonas sp. LCP19S3_D12. Lineage (GTDB taxonomy): Bacteria > Bacillota > Clostridia > Lachnospirales > Lachnospiraceae > Faecalimonas. The sequence goes on from NZ_JBQKED010000040.1 coordinate 11,866, forward strand.
TACAGTGTCTCCATCTTTCTTCGAATACTCGGCACATTTTCAAAGAAATGAAGCGCCTCCTCCACAGTCATATTCAGCACATCATAAATACTCTTTCCTTTGTATTTTACTTCTAAAGTCTCCCTGTTATATCGCTTCCCATCACATACTTCACACGGAACATATACATCCGGAAGAAAGTGCATCTCAATTTTTAAAATCCCATCTCCTGAACAAGCCTCACATCTTCCGCCTTTGACATTAAAACTAAATCTCCCTTTTTTATATCCTTTTGCCTTTGCATCCGCAGTTGCCGCAAAAAGATCACGAATCAAATCAAAGACTCCTGTATAGGTCGCCGGATTCGATCTTGGCATTCTTCCAATCGGCGACTGATCAATATCAATCACTTTGTCAAACTGTTCAATTCCTTCCATCCGCTTGTGCCCCCCCGGAATTGTTCTTGCTCTATTGAGATCCTTAGAAAGTCTTTTGTAAAGAATTTCATTTACTAATGAACTTTTTCCTGAACCAGAGACTCCTGTCACACATGTCATTACACCAACTGGAAATGAGACATCAATGTTCTTTAAATTGTTTTCTGTCGCCCCGATTACTTTCAGCCATCCTTTCGGTTCTTTGCGCACCTCCGGTACCGGAATCTGCATTCGTCCACTCAGGTATGCACCGGTAATAGAATTCTTATTCCACATAATCTCCTTTGCGGTACCTGCAGCAACAACTTCTCCACCATGTTCGCCCGCTCCTGGACCAATATCCACAATATAGTCCGCCTCCAGCATCGTATCTTCATCATGCTCTACTACAATCAAACTGTTTCCCAGATCACGTAGATGTTTCAATGTCTTCAATAGTTTGTCATTGTCTCGCTGGTGCAATCCGATACTCGGCTCATCCAAAATATAAGCCACTCCAACCAAACCTGAACCAATCTGTGTTGCCAAACGGATACGCTGAGCCTCTCCTCCCGAAAGGCTTCCTGTTGCTCTGGCAAGCGTCAGATAATCCAATCCTACATCCATCAAAAATCCAATGCGTGCTTTGATTTCTTTTAAAATCTGTCCGCCGATTAACTCCTGCGTCTTTGTGAGCTCTAATCCTTCCAAAAACTGTTGAAGTTTTTCAATCGAAAGCGATGTGACTTCCGCAATATTTTTATCTCCCACTGTAACCGCCAATGCACTCTTTTTCAATCTCTGTCCGCCGCATTCATGGCAAGGCGTAATCCGCATAAAACTTTCGTATTCCGCTTTCATCGTCTCTGAGCCTGTTTCACGATATCTTCTCTCTACATTTTTTATAATTCCTTCGAATGCAACATCATAAATGCCTTCTCCACGCTGTCCTTTATAATATACTTTCACTTCTCGTCCATTGGTTCCATGAATCAAAATATCCTTGATTTCCTGCGGATAATCTTGGAATGGAGTGCTCAAAGAGAAATTATATTCTTTACAAAGAGCCTCTAAGATTGCTCTCGTATAACTTCCTTTGTCTGTACAAGACTGCCATCCCATCACTACGATAGCCCCCTCATCAATACTTAATGATTGGTCCGGAATCATCAAATCTACATCAAATTCCATCTTGTATCCCAATCCAAAGCAAACTGGACATGCCCCAAATGGATTATTAAAAGAAAAGCTTCTCGGTTCAATCTCTTCGATACTGATTCCACAATCCGGACACGAAAAACTCTGACTAAAGTTCAAAGGTTCTCCGCCAATCACATCTACAACCAAAAGTCCCTCCGCCAATGCCAATACACTTTCAATTGAATCTGTCAATCTCTTTTGAATACCTTCTCTCACGACAAGTCTGTCCACAATAATCTCTATATTATGCTTAATATTTTTGTCTAGAGAAATTTCTTCTGACAATTCATACAGATTCCCATCAATCCGCACACGTACATAACCGCTTTTCTTTGCCTTTTCTAGTAACTTTTCATGTCTGCCTTTTCGTCCTCTCACAACCGGTGCAAGAAGCTGGATCTTCGTTCCCTCCGGCACCCCCATAATCTGGTCCACCATCTGATCCACCGTCTGTTTTTTTATCTCCTTCCCACATTTCGGACAATGTGGAATCCCTATTCTTGCATAGAGCAGACGAAAATAATCGTAAATCTCTGTCACCGTTCCAACTGTAGAACGCGGATTTCGATTCGTTGACTTCTGATCAATAGAAATTGCTGGTGAAAGTCCCTCAATACTTTCTACATTCGGTTTTTCCATCTGTCCGAGGAACTGTCTCGCATAAGATGACAGCGATTCCATATACCTTCTCTGTCCTTCTGCATAAATTGTGTCAAACGCAAGGGACGACTTCCCCGATCCACTTAGTCCCGTCAACACAACAAGTTCATTTCTTGGAATATCCAAATCTATATTTTTCAAATTGTGCTCATTGGCACCCCGTATTTTAATATATTGTTTTGCCATCGTATGCTCACCCTTCCATATCCTGTAACTGCTTTTTCAGTTCAATTAATTTGTCACGCAGCTCTGCTGCTGCCTCGAAATTCAATTCTGCTGCCGCTTTCTTCATCTGCTTTGTAACATCTTTTATCAGTTTTTCCAATTCTTTTTCACTCATCGACTCCGGATCTTTTTCAAGACGTAATTCCTCTGCTGCTACCTTCTTAGAAATACTAATGAGATCTCGCACTGACTTTTTAACAGTCTGAGGTGTAATTCCATGCTCCTCATTGTATGCCATCTGTATCTTTCTTCTTCGTTCTGTCTCTTGAATCGCTTTTTCCATCGACTCTGTCACATGATCCGCATACATGATAACATGACCATCCGCATTACGGGCAGCTCGCCCAATCGTCTGAATAAGCGAAGTCTCTGAGCGCAAGAATCCTTCCTTATCCGCATCTAAAATTGCAACCAATGTAATCTCAGGAATATCAAGCCCCTCACGCAACAGATTGATTCCGACAAGCACATCAAATACATCCAAACGCATATCCCGAATAATCTCTGTTCTCTCTAACGTATCAATATCTGAATGAAGATACTTCACCCGTATACCAAGTTCACGCATATAATCCGTCAAATCTTCCGCCATTCGTTTCGTCAATGTTGTAATAAGAACCTTATTTTTCTTTGAAATTTCCCTGTTCACTTCACCGACCAAATCGTCGATCTGTCCTTCCACAGGACGCACTTCGACCTCCGGATCAAGAAGACCTGTCGGTCGGATAATCTGATCCACACGCAAAAGTTCATTCTTTTCTTCATATTCTCCCGGCGTTGCAGATACAAACAACATCTGATTTACCTTACTTTCAAATTCCTCAAAATTAAGCGGTCTGTTGTCCTTTGCTGACGGCAAACGGAATCCATAATCTACAAGAGTTGACTTTCTCGACTGATCACCCATGTACATTCCACCAATCTGAGGAATAGTCTTGTGCGATTCATCAATCATAATCAAAAAATCATCTGGAAAATAGTCAATCAATGTGTGCGGTGGCTGCCCTGGCTCCAGTCCCGTTAAATGCCTTGAATAATTCTCAATCCCCGAACAAAATCCCGTCTCTCGCATCATCTCAATATCGAAATTTGTCCGCTCTGCAATACGCTGTGCTTCCAAAAGCTTGTCTTCTCCTTTAAAATATCGGACTCTTTCCTCCAATTCTTCCTCTATCGCCTTTGTTGCTCGATCCAACGCTTCTTTTGACACAACATAATGGGATGCCGGGAAAATCGCTACATGCTTCAACGCATTTTTAATCTCGCCCGTCAAAACATCAATCTCTGTTATTCTCTCTACTTCATCCCCAAAAAATTCTACGCGAATTGCATAATCTTCTGAAACTGCCGGAAAGATCTCCAACACATCTCCTCTTACCCGAAATGTCCCACGTTTAAAATCCATATCATTTCGATCATACTGTATCTCAATCAACTTCGCAACAACCTCATCCCGATCTTTTATCATGCCAGGGCGCAGTGAAATTACCATCTCCTGATAATCAATCGGCGAACCTAATCCATAAATGCAGGATACACTCGCCACAATAATCACATCCCGTCGTTCAGACAGTGCTGCCGTTGCCGAATGGCGCAGCTTATCAATCTCATCATTGATGGACGAATCTTTCGCAATATAAGTGTCAGATGACGGAACATACGCTTCCGGTTGGTAATAGTCATAATAACTCATAAATAGTTCCACAGAATTATCAGGAAAAAATTCCTTAAATTCACCATATAACTGTGCTGCCAAGGTCTTGTTATGTGCAATTACCAATGTTGGTCTATTCAATTGTGCAATGACATTCGCCATCGTAAATGTCTTTCCCGAACCGGTTGCACCAAGTAATGTCTGACATTGGTTGCCTTCTTTAAATCCTTTCACAAGTTGCTCGATGGCTTGTGGCTGGTCGCCGGTTGGCTGATATGGAGCTTCTAATTTAAAAATTTTTTCTTCACTCATACACACTTCTCCCTCTATGATTCTTGAATACTTGTGTGGTAATTACACAATCTTTTTGTGTAATTATGATATCCTTTTTCCTATATAAATCACAACACATATATTTTGTCGCATTAGGATGTTTCTATTGTCGCTTTAAGAACAAACGTTCTTATTTCATTTTATCTCATGTATTGTTTAGTGTCAACTCTTGTTTTTAGGATTTTATTGTGCTGCATTGTCGTAGTTTTTATTGTACGAAAACAGGCGACAAAATATCGCCTGTTCTAAGATACGTCCGCATAAAATAGACGACTTCTGAATCGGAAGTGTGCAGAATCGTTGAAGTATCCTATTGGAAAGATCGCGATTTACGGCAATCACCGTAACAGAAGAGCATTGCCATTGTCATCGTATCGCTGTATTTTGCTGTCATCATAGTTCTCCTTCCTTATGCCAATACATACCAAACAAATGTATGTATTCAAAACAATAGACGGAACGTTTTACGAACCGCCTGCTTATTTACTCTTTTTCTGAAAAATATGGTAAGGTCTGTAATTTCTTTTCAAGTTCCTCATCATAAATCGGAATGCCCATTTTATCGAACAGTTCAATTCAGTAAGGGCAAAGAATCCGCCGATTTGTATCCAGCATCTTCACTAGTACATGGAGATTTTTCAATAACAGAATTGCCTGTTTCGTCAATTCTATCTGTTCGTCATCGGATTGATTCATCATCATCGCCTCTCGGATCTTTTGAACATCGGCGTTCCCACCTCAATCAAATTACCGTCCAAATCATAAAAACGAATTACTTTCTGTCCCCAACTGTGCACCATGAGGCGATTAACATACTGAATCGAAGGATATAATGTTTCCAATTTTTCAATAAATGCTTCCATATTTTGTTCCTCAAAATATAGCTCACAAGAATTGTTTTTCGGGATAATATCTTTTCCAAGAAATTTTTTCCATATTTTTTCATCCTGTAACACAAGACCTTCCGTCAGAATCATGTTACCGTCATTATCAAGCACCATATCAAGACCAAACAAATCATGATAAAAGCGTTTTGATTTTTCAATATCTTTTACAACAATCAAAATATTCTTTAATTTCATTGCCCTGCTCTCCTTTATCTCCATATTTTTATAAAAAGCATGTCTTAATACATGCGTTTTGCTATACTTCTTGACTTCTCCTTTAAACGGAGTTTTACATTTTCTTCCGTGTCAGGAAAATTCCAGCAACTGCTCCAACAAAGACTATCGGCGCTAACCTGAAAAACAACCATTCAAATACATGAAATCCAACTCCCAAAACAGCTGTTTCCGGGTCATTATAATTCCAATTTAGATAGGGGCTGTTTAATTCAATTAAGACCGCCGAAATTATTACTATAACTGCACACAATGTAATAAGTAATCCTTGAATAATTTTTCGTCTTACAATCTTCTTTTGTGCGAGTTGTAAATTTATAATCTCCAGTTTTTCTGAAATTACTTCTAAATCACTGGCCTTAGTTTCAACAACAGTTTCTCCAAGTAAAATACTAACAGGGGTTTCTAGAACCTCTAATATGGAAATCAGTATATCAGAGTCAGGAACCGACATTCCGGTTTCCCTTAGTTAAAAATATTACTCTTGTTGATTACTCAACTTTTCCGATAAATCGGTAATATATCTCAATTTCCTGTATTCTTTCGTTATCCTCATTCGTTGTTGCTTCATGTATGAGGATTTTTTCTATCATTGCATTTAATAACGGTGCTGTCAGTTCCTTTGGTACGGAATATTCCTTGATTAACTCAATCCACTTTTCAGCACCTATCATATCCTGTTCCATTTTACTTAGTTCTTCTCTTAGGCTTGTTATCTGCTGTTCCAGTTCTATCTGTTCTTTTTGGTACTTGCTGGACAACATCACAAAATTTCGCTCTGTTATCTTCTCACAGGCTCTATCTTCATACATTTTCGCAAATAAACGGTCAATCTCATTTTGGCGGTTCTCGGCTTTCTTCAAGGCACTTGCCTTTTTCTTCTTTTCCCGTATTCTCTCTGCATTGCCAGCCTTTTGTATCTTATTCAACACTTTTTCTTCGTCCTGCTGTACTGCCTTAGCCCAATACTGCAAGCGTTCCAATACGGCTTGATACAGCACATCATAACGAATGTAGTGCATAGAACAATTACCTTTGCCAAACTGCCCGTAGTAACTGCAAGCATAATAACTGTATGGCGTTTTATTTGCCTTATTCGTTCCCAATCTCATAGACCAGCCACAATCCGCACACTTGACAAGCCCTGCAAATATCGGCGTTGCCTTTTCTTTTGTCTGTCTGCGTCTTGATTTTATCTGCTCCTGCACACGATAGAACACTTCCTTGTCAATAATCGGCTCATGCGTGTTTTCTACTCGAAACCATTCACTTTCGGGCTTACGCACTTTCTTTTTACTCTTGAACGATACCGTAGACTGCATATTGTGGACACTGTTTCCGATATAGACTTCACTTTTCAATATCGCCTTGACATGAGCAATCGTCCACTCATAACGCTTACTTTCGGGTTTTCCCTCAAAGATATGTGCAAAAGTACCGTATCTTGTAAAATTCAGCCATGACGCTGTCGGAACTTTTTCTGCTCTTAACTGCTTTGTGATTTTTGCACTTCCGTAACCTTGATAGGCTAGGGAAAAGATTTTTTCAATAATCCATTTTGTTTCATCATCAATCAACAGTTTTCCTTTGATGTCAGGGTGTTTCTTATATCCTAACGGAGCATAAGCACCGTAATGAGCCCCCTCCGCAAACTTTGTCTTAAATGCTGATTTGACTTTACGGCTTGTATCTCTTGCCACCCATTCATTGATGATGTTCTTAAATGGTGCAATCTCACTTTCGCCTTTTTCGCTGTCTACACCGTCATCAATCGCTATGTAGCGGACATTATGACTAGGGAAATACAATTCTGTATATTGTCCTGTCATAATATAATTTCTGCCAAGACGAGAAAGGTCTTTCGTTACAACACAGTTGATTTTTCCTGCCTCTATATCCTCAATCATTCTTTGAAAACTCGGTCTGTCAAAATTTGTCCCCGACCAGCCGTCATCAATATATTCATCAATGACATTCAAATGATGTTCTTTTGCATATAGACGCAACATACTTCTTTGTGTAGTAATGCTGGAACTTTCGCCCTGTAATTCATCATCTCGGCTTAACCTAAGATAAAGTGCAGTATTGTAAATCTGTTGTTTCATTGTCAGTTATCCTCCTTTATAACTAACCCGTGTTTACAATACCTGCTTGCAAGTAAAGTATAACACGGGTACTTTTTGTCATTCAATCTATTTCTTACAACTGCACCGATTTTATGCGATTGTCTGCTTTGCTTTTTCCAGCATGACATCAGTTAAAAGTTCTTCCATTGTCTTTCCCTTTTCGGAAAAATGCTCTTTTACAACAATCTTTGTCTTTCCTCTGTTGCCAATGCCACATTTGTTATTTTTCTTTTGAATTGTTTTTACAGTATCAGCAATAACACATACCCCCTTTCTGTAAAAATATTATGTAAGCAATTCAACGGCTTTTGTCATAACCCACAGGAGTTTCACCTCTGCATAGTTCTTATGTAGCCGTACCCATTGCGTGCGACGCTCTGAACGCTCAAGCTGTGGCTGTACGGGAGTATCATTATCTGACAGGACAGGTCATGGCGATAAAAGAGGACAAGTCCTTTACAGGAACACAATAGGTTTTCGCTCGCTTTTGCAGGGGAAAGGTCATGGCGTATTTGTTTCAACGGCTCGCTGTCTGTCAAACGTATTGAATTGCTTTATTCAGTTGTCAAAGAACGATTGAAAGAAGAAAATCGTCTTTCCTATATATCGCGTTGGAAAAGAGGAGAAACGTAACCAAAATCCAAAACTTTTTCCATTATTAGTACAAATGGAACGGTTCATTTTGGCAATCAACGGTTGATTTTCTCCTTTTTCATTACTATCTGTATAGCACTATCTGTATAGCAAACGTCCATTTGCTAAGTTGAAATAGAAAAATTTTAACTTCTTTTCTTACACCATATAGGGACAGAAATTGTCGTTTTGCTAAGTTGATGATGAAAAAGATTATTTTTCTTCTCACACCCTAACTACCCATACAACACCGTTACTGCCAACTATGGAATGAAATATTTTCTTTGCACCATATAGGGAACGGAAACCATGAATTGTTAAGTTGAGAACAAAGTATTTTCATCTTTTCACATCAACACTCAACTGCTAATGCCTGTTTGAATACAAAATGATGATGTTTTTCCTCTTTTCATAGAACACTGTCCACTAATCACGAATTTCCGTCATTTTTTCAAAACTTTTTTCTCCTTTCACATCATATAGGGACAGCAAGACCCGATTTAATGACCTATTTTCAAAAAAAGTTTAGATTTCCTTTTCTCGCACCATATCTGTACGCAAGTAGCCGTTTTGTTGCAGATTTGATAAAAAATTTATTTTTCTTCTTTCACTTCACATAGGGAATGAAAACAGCTCTTTGCTGACTAAATCTGAAATTTTTCAATTACATTAAAAAATACCGTCATTCTCTTGTGGAACAGCGGTATCTATTCGTTCTTCTATGGTCGATTTTTCTAATTGTAATAAATGTTTATGCTTGTCTTTAAGTTCTGCCTGTTCAATCATATCTTTCAGTATCGTTGTATGATTTTCTTTATCTAATGCCTGTACCATTTTTATGGTTGGTGCGACTTGTCTTTGTAGCCAATGCAACGCTTTTTGTAAAGTGTAAGGCTCTGGCTTTGTGGTTAAGCGTATCGGCTCTCTGTTTTCCCCTACAAACCATGCCCAATCATCATTTGTTTTCCATTGACTTTTTGGCTTGTCGTCCTCTCTGTCAACAAAGCGTACATAATGATTGATGATAGAAAAAGCGGTGCGTTCAGCGTCCCGATAGGTCAGTAAATCTACAACCGCATAATAGGCTCGTTCATTCTTCATGCGTATTTCAAAACGGTTCTTAATCTCCGTATCTTCAATTTCTGTGCCATTCTTGACATACTGCTCATAATTTTTCTGATAAGCACACATATATAATTCGCTACTTGTAGAACCGAGATATAAGGTTTCTCCTGTATTCTTTGGTAGATCGCTACCGCATTTCTCTGTACCGCTGTAATCTTTCTGCATACGAAAATAGGAAACACATTCGCCAGCCTTGTATTTTTCCTTTAACTTTGGAATATCCAATATTCCTGCTCGGTCATTGATAGCCAAATCAAGCCGTTTCATCACACCACCAGCCGTCATACAATCCAGCATGAAGTCATACCATGAGCGTTCCTGTGCCAGCAGATAACATTCCATTTGCCGACAGCCTTTGCCTTTCAGTTCCAATAAAACACCTAAATGCTCCTGCATGGAACACATGATATTGATGTCGCCAAGTACATATTTGCTTTCATATCCGTATTTTCCATAATCTTCATAAAGCATATAATCAGATTTCAGTTGTAATACATCACAGATAATCGCCAATGCGTCCGTACTAGGAAAGCGGACACGAAAGTAATCAATCAATAAGAATAGTGGTTCTTGCGGATTGAAACGCTCAATCTGTTTTTCTATGACTTCTCTTAATTCGTCATTCAATGGCTGTTTCCCTTTTTCAATGCGGTTGTAATATTCACGGCTGATACCACAGGCAACAGCAAGCCTTGTTTGTGTTACTCCGTATTCCTCACGCTTTTGTCTTAATTCTTCTATAAAGTTCTTATCATTCATTCTTCAATTCCTCCAATCAAAAAAGACAACTACCATAATTGATAATTGCCTGTCATTAAAAATCTGTATAGAAAAAGCAGTCAATCCTAAGACTAACTGCTTTGTGTGTATGGATATAAAATTGTTTCTAATCTTGAATAGGTATCCAAATTTCAATAACTGAATTATCACTATTCCAATGAAAACGATAATCGTATTTTTCAAAGTGTAGGATAATATCTTTTATAGGAATATACGATGTACTAGGAATAATTTCTTGATAAATCTTGCCATAAGTTTCATATATTTTATCCATAGCACCAATATGCTCCACAACCAAATATTTATAAGACGGTATTTCTTTATACAGAAAGCCCTCTGGGGTAATGGTTCTTTGGGGAATAGAACAGAAATAATAAAGTTTTCCATTTCTTCTTTCCATAAAAGCATATTTTACCCAATTTCCCGATTGTGAAAGATACGCTTTTTTCAAACTACTGTTAAACTTTCTCCAAAACTGTGTACTAATCTGAATATTCTTTTTTTGATAATTAGTCAGTTCTACTTCTTGCCCAATAACTGCAAATGCGTTTAATTCCTTTATAGAAAAATTTATCATTTTACCTTGTGAGCAGTGATAACGGTATAACTGTACGCATTTACCGTTATAATACAATTATCAATCGTTATATACCAGTTTTTTCCTTTTCTTGTGATTTCCGCATTAGAAAGGCTAATTTTTTCTTTGCACCATTCAATTACATTTTCTACATTCAAAGATAAGTTCTTTTTAATTCTAATAACGCCAAGTTCAGTTGTGTGAAGTCTTCCTAAGTTTTCCAGTAATTCATTTTCCATATTTTGATACCTCATTTTTCAGCAAATTTATTTGTATGTTTTATATCCCAATTATAACATTCTCATATCAGCACTACAATAAAAAATAATTAAGCACCAATAATCTTATTGAACATCTACAACCGTAAATCTTTCACACCATCAGTGTTAAACACTGAGCTGACAGCAATTACGACAGCTACCATAATTGATAATTGCCTGCACTTAAATTTCTGCAAAAGAAAACGACAATCAATTTCTTATTTTTTGAAATCAACTGTCTTTCTCATATTTACTATTCAATTTTCATAGTGATATAGGTACAATTTATATCACTACTGTAAAAATGCAGTTTTGCCTTATAAATACAGCGTTTTCCGCTTGTTAGTGTATAGTGTTTCTTGTTTTTTGTGCCCCCCTTGTTAGATAACGGGGGCTTTGAACGGCTCGCTAACGCTCGCCCAACCACCAAAGTGAACCGCCCTCTCGCCAGCAAGCTGGCGTGGCGATATGTCTTACGACCGCCACCGCTGGCGGATCACTTCGGCGGTTCGTGAAATTTATATTCTATCTATAATCTTAAAATCTGCCTAACCAAAATGAAATGGAACTAACATATTAAGTATAACAGCAATAACAACTGCACTCAATATCATATACGTTGTCTCCCTAAAGGTGTTACGTTTTAAAGCTATTAATGCACCACCAAAGACTATCACTTCTAAAATTGAATACACATCAAAATAAATCCAACCATAAATAAATGTAAAATTAAATAAAATTGCAATTATTATTACTGAAAGTATAAAAGATATTTTGCTTTTCCCCTTAGCGTACCAACAAACAAAAGCTAACAATGGAGAAATGGCAGTAAAACCAAGCCAAATCATTGCATAATTTTTTGGAAAAAATCCAGCAACAAAATATGAATATAGGTAATAACTTGAAACCATTCCAATGAAAAATACTAACACATTTAATGATGCTCTTATGGAAGAATGACTATAAATTGCAATGTACAAAGCAATCAATAACCATATAGCAAAACGACCCAAAAAATTACTAATATCTAAATATTCAAATATAAATGGTAAAGTATTGCTTGCTGTAGTATCTAAAAATTTTGCAAAAGTTCCTAAAACTATTCCAAAACACAGTATAAGTATTGTATTTATAATTTTCCTAGTAATGGGTATTTCATTCTCTATACTCCTTATCTTATTCAAAAACTTATTCATAATGCACCTCTAGATTCAATTTTCCCTATCAAATGTTAAATATCTTGTGCCTTGGAATGTCAGCTGTCCTTTATCTCCCTCTGCAAGCACTCCGTACTCTGAGCCTGATACAGACAGCTCCATTCTATCACCACTATCTACTTGAAATGTCACATAATACGAGGTGCTGGAAATTGTATGAAATCCATGTGCTCCTGATATATCACCAGCGTTTGGTTGATTGTTATGCGTGGTATTCTGACGTTTTGCTACTATTCTTGCTGACACAGTTAAGCGAGGAGAATTATTGTTTTTAAACCAAGTAGCTATTCCTTTTACAAAAGTGAAAACAATTATTGTAAAAATCAGTATAAACATTATAGGAAATAACATTTCTATTAGATTAAACATTCTATTTTTCCTCCTTAATGAAATTCTATTTTTATTATACCATGCTCCTTTAAGCATTGTCATTTCTTTTCTTCGTTTAAAAAGTTACTTATCAGTCTAAAATAATTAGGAAAATGAAATAATTTACTGTGTTGCATTAACGAAAAAGAGATACCAACACGTTTATGTAGTATCTCTTAACCTAATAGTAATATTCTTTTATTTGCAAACAGGTAAACACAGGTTGTTCCTCAATATCCTTTAGTTTGGGAAACACCCTTCTCCCAACGCGAAACAGCCTTGGCACTTACACCCAAACGTTCCGCCACATACTCCTGAGTCAACCGTTTTCCCTGTCTCAGCTTTCTGAGATTCTTTGTAATTGTTTTATTCATTCTATGCTCTCCTTTTTATCCTTCGCAAATCCGACGCGCCATCAAATTTACTTTTTCCAACATTAAGAAGACTTCTTGCCCTTTATGATACAGGAAACTCTCCAAACAATCCTCCTCTTAATTTAAGGGGAGGACTCCCAAAAACCGAGAGTCCTCCAACACATTTATATTTAGTTCCCGGCAACACTTCCGTAAAGCATTCCATCCATCCTTACGCTTCCCGTACCTTCTGGAACGGATTCCACCGTCCCTTTGCATAGCAAATCAAAAACAGCACAAACAGGAACAGATTGTGCGCAATCATGCACGCCCAGGCTGCCACCAGCCCCAAATCAAAGAAGCTCGTACAAATAAAGGTTCCTACGATGTGCACCAGCCACATGCCGACGATGTTGTATACAAACGGCCGCTTCGTCTCGCCCACGCCCTGCATCATGCCCTCCATAATAATGGAGAAGCCGAAGAACGGTTCCGATACCGCCACCATCCGAAGCACTGTGGTTCCGAGGCGAATGACCTCCTCCGAATCAGAAAAGATACTTACCAGCGCCGGTGCCGCAAAGAATAACGCAGCTCCCGAGAATATCATTAAAGCAATTTCAATCGGGAAGAACATCCGTGCCAGCTCTTTCAGGCGCTTTTCATCGTTGGCTCCATAGGCATTGCCCGCCAAGGTTGCTGCCGCCGTTTGCATACCGTAGCCCGGAATGTAAAAGGCGGATTCCACCGTATTGGCAATGGTATGTGCCGCCGTGGACACATCCCCCAAAGCATTTATCATAGACGCAAATGCCACATAGCCCAGGGATGTCCCGAAGCGCTGCAGCATATTCGGCATGGCCACCCGCAGACAAGGCTTTATAATCTTCATATCCGGCTTTAAGGACTGTCCCTTCGGAGACACCGACGGGTGCCGCCAAAGTACAATCGTAATTAATATACCTCCTACGATATAAGCAATGGCACTGGCCACCGCCGCACCGATCACGCCAAGGTCCGCGCCCCACATGGTAAATGTAAAGGAAAATACCGTAAGCTCTCTGGTGGGATAAATCAGTAAAAAATTCAATACCACATTGACAAGATTCACCACCACACCGATTTTCATCGGTGATTTCGTATCTCCCGCCGCCCGGAGCACCGTACCGAAAATGGTACTGGCTGTCCGGAATAACATCGGCAAATATAAAATCAGGAAATACTGTCCTGCCAAATCCCGGATTCCTTCATCCACTTGCATCCATTTCGGAATCTGTCCGGACAAGCCTACCGTTATCACCGTAACCACGATACCTACCGCCAGCACGGAAAGCACCGCCTGAGAAGCGGCCCGCTTAGCAGAGTCTTTTTCTCCGGCTCCCAGCGCCTTTGCAATAAACGCCAAAAATCCCACGCCCACTGCAGAGATGGTACTACCCACCAGCCAGTTCAACGTGGTGGTGGCGCCTACCGCTGCCGTAGCCTGGGTTCCCAGACTACCTACCATAGCAGTGTCGATATATTGCACGGCAGTCTGCATGAGCTGCTCTAACATGGTAGGCCATGCCAGCGCCCAAATCACACCGGCCATACCGAAATTGAGCCGGCGTTTTTTACTCTGTTCCATAACTAAATCCTCTTTTAATTAGTCCTACTGCTCCGGCTTTTTCTTCGGCGGGCGCAGTCCCATAAACTGATAGAAATAGGTCTTTAACATACCGTTGTAAATCTTGCGGTTCTTGTCCGCCTGACGACCGAAATACTTCTGGACCTCCTCGTAGGAGGTAATCATGTAACAGGACCAGCTATCTAATCCCGCAAAGGCCTTTCCGAACTCCTGATACAGGCCAGGCAGAGCCCTTTTCTCCTCCAGACGCTCGCCGTACGGCGGGTTCGTAATGACAAAACCGTACTTTTTCGCATGGCTTAACTGACTCACCGGACGCTGCTGGAAATGAATATAATCCAGCACTCCCGCATCCTCCGCGTTCTGGCGTGCCGCCTTTATCATATCACCGTCAATGTCATAGCCCTGAATCTGCATAGACACATCCCGCTTAATCAAATCCTCTGCCTCATTTATCGCATCGTACCAAAGCTTCTTCGGCACAAGATGCGTCCAATCCTCGGACAAAACTCACGATTCATGCCCGGTGCGATATTTGCCCCGATCATGGCCGCCTCAATCGGGATGTTACCGCTGCCGCAGAACGGATCTACTAAAATGCGGTCTTCTCTCCACGGTGTCAACAAAATCAGCACCGCTGCCAAGGTCTCCGTAATCGGTGCCTTGGAGCTGAGCTTACGATAGCCTCTCTTATGCAGGGACTCACCGGAGGTGTCCAGTCCCACTGCCACCTCGTCCTTCATGATAGACACACGAATCAGGAACGGTGCTCCGTCCTCCGGGAACCATTCCTTCTTGTAGCTTTGCTTCATGCGCTCTACCATGGCTTTTTTCATAATACGCTGGATATCCGACGGGCTGAACAGCTTACTCTTTACGGAGTTCGCCTTCGTCACCCAGAACTTACCGTTTTCCGGGATATACCGCTCCCAAGGAAGCGCCTTGGTCTTTTCGAACAACTCCTCAAAAGAGGTTGCCTTAATACGATGCCTTCTATATAAGGCAAAGAGGATAATTTTTCTGTCACTGATTGAATAATATTATATATCATACGAACACACTCCTTTATTTTAGTCTCTGTCCGAGATAAGTATTGGTATGTATAACTGACCTTTTTATTCATTTTGTATGAATGCTCATTGACAAACGAATAGGAGCAAGGTGGGTTTCAACCTTGCTCCTATCGGTCAGTATATGCTATTCAGTTCAACAAATTGGAATATGTCTAACTGTTTTGTAAATTTACATTTTTGTACACTGTAAATAGTCTTTGTTCAAATAAATACGGTATCTTAATAGTTCTCTTTTCTTACCTCAAAGTAAGCCTGAGGATGATTACATACAGGGCATTTTTCAGGAGCTTCTGCACTAACTACAAGATGTCCGCAATTGCGACATTCCCACATTGTAATGCCACTCTTCTTAAACACTTCCATAGTTTCAACATTCTTAAGAAGTGCGCGATATCTTTCTTCATGAAGTTTTTCAATCGCAGCAACACCTCTGAACTGAGCGGCTAATTCCGGGAAACCTTCTTCTTCCGCTTCATTAGCCATTCTAGCATACATATCTGTCCATTCTGCATTTTCGCCTTCTGCAGCGTGAAGAAGATTTTCTGCGGTATCTCCAAGTTCACCAAGCGCCTTAAACCAGAGTTTTGCATGCTCCTTCTCATTGTCAGCTGTCTGCAGGAATAATGCTGCAATTTGCTCATATCCGGCCTTCTTTGCTACTGAAGCAAAATAAGTGTATTTATTTCTGGCCTGAGATTCCCCTGCGAACGCTTCCCAAAGATTCTTCTCTGTCTTTGTTCCAGCATACTTACTCTTTACAGGCGACTCTTCCACCTTCTTGAAAACAGATGCAGGCTGCTTACATAATGGACACTGCTCCGGTGCTGCCTCTCCTTCATGCACATAACCACAAATACTACATACCCATTTACTCATTTTTATATCTCCTTTTCGATTTAATATTTCACTCTTATCTTCATAAGAAGTGTGTAACATCTTTTCTGCCAATTCACTTAACGGCTTTCCATAAAACTCCTCATAAAGATGAATAATCTCCGGATTCTCATGACTCCGTCTGAGTGTCATCGCCTCATCCCTTGTATAGAGACTTGCAATTCTCGCTTTACGTACCTCGTCCTTATCCTTCATGATATCCTTTGGTTGGCCGCCTCCACCGATACATCCGCCCGGGCAAGTCATAACTTCCACAAAATGATACTGTTTTTCTCCCTGCTTGATGCCCTCAATTACTTTCCCGGCATTGGCTGTACCATATACTACAGCGATATTCACATCTAAATCGCCAACCTTTAAAGTAGCTTCTTTGACGCCTTCATATCCCCTTACAGGTGTAAGGTTGAATAACTGTTCCGGTGATTTTTCTTTTGTAATAAATTCGTAAGCAGTTCTGAGAGCAGCTTCCATAACACCTCCGGTATTGCCGAAAATAATACCAGCTCCAGATGCATCTCCCATAAAATTGTCATATTCACCATCTTCAAGACTGGCAAAATCAATCCCTTCCTCTTTTGCCCACTTTGCAAGCTCTCTGGTCGTGATCACGTAATCCATGTCACGCATCCCCTCTACACCAAGATAATGAGCAGAAGCGTTCATCTCATCTCTGCGAATTTCAAATTTCTTTGCAGTACATGGAGTAAGTGCCACATTTACAATTGATTTTGGATCTATACCCTTCTTCTCAGCAAAATAGGTCTTAATTGTAGGTCCCTGCATTCCGATAGGGCTTTTCGCTGATGAAAGATTCGGAATCATTTCCGGATAATATGTTTCCACATACTTAACCCATGCAGGACAACAACTGGTAAACTGAGGTAAGGGAGCGTTTTTTTTGGTCATTCTCTCAATAAGCTCACTAGCTTCCTCAACAATAGTAAGGTCAGCTGCAAAACAGGTATCAAGGACATAATTTACGCCTAATTTTCTAAGCAACGAAACCATTTTCCCTTGTACAAAGCTGCCATCAAGCATACCGAATTCTTCCCCCAGCGCAGCTCGTACGGATGGTGACGTACTTACAATGACAATCTTTTCCGAATTCTGAACCTCTCTCTTTACATCCAAATATTCATACTTTTCCATAATACTGTCTACAGGACAGACATTTGTACACTGTCCGCAATTTATACACACAGCCTCTCCACAAGTCTGCTCAAATGTATATGTACCATGCACACCTATGGCATTTGTACATACGTCCTTACACATTCCACATTTAATACATTTTTCTTCCAAACGAGTAATACTCGGATTATTTCCCTCGATTGGAACACGCACATGTAAAGGTAAATGATTCATCGTTTATCCTCCTAAAAATATAGATTTGCAACACTATAAACCCGTTTGTAAGCATACAAATATTGTGTTTCCATTATACCACAACATCTGTATTTAAGTCAAATTTTTTTGCATTAGCAAAACAAATTCAAATCTTCTGTTCTATTCATCCCAATAATCTATCGTATCTTGAGGTGTAGTATCAATTCCAAACAACTGCCACATAAAATCCTCTTTCTCATGATAAAGATTGATTATTCGAATGCATTTATCTTCTATCCTATAAAACACATAATTTCTAGACACAAATATGTACCGATAATCTGACACCACATCAAACATTTTCGATACCTCAGGACCCTTTTCTTCATAATCACAAAGCCCTCTTATTGTATCTGTTATACTTTTGATAATTTTCTTTGCTTTATCCTCGCCATATTCCCTGGATATTGCCGATTTTAATGCACGTAGTTTATCCGCTGCATCAGGAGTATATTTTATCTTTTTCAATCAATTATCCCCAATTCCCGTTCCAAATCATCTGCATCAATCCAACCTTCAATTTCAGCTCGCTCCTCTGCTCGCTTCAAATCAAGCATCAGCATAGCAACCGCCTGTTCCCTCAACGCTTCTTTGCTATTCTTGGTAACAATAAAAGGAAGACCTTCAACATTTAGAGATTGCTGTATAAAGGTATTAAATGCATCCGTCAATGTCATTCCGGTTTTTGCATAAATATCCTCAACCGCTCTTTTGATTTCTGAATTTATTCTTACTTGAAACGTTGAATCCTTTGGTGCAATAGCAACATTCAAATTTGTATCCATAAGACATACCTCCACTTTTTCTACATCATAACACTTCTTTCACTATGCGTCAATACATTGTCATTACACGCACTTTTATGATATATATTTTCTATGAGACAATTTCACATTGTTTTGATTAACCATAGCATATCTGAGAGTTGTATCAATCTGCTCATGCCCAAGAATCTTCTGCACCTGCTCAATCGGCATACCTTTCTCAATTGCTCTAGTTGCCATAGTCCTTCTAAACTTATGTGGATGCACCTTTTCTACACCTAACTTCTTCCCCATTTCTCGTAATCGTAACTCCACACCGCTTTCAGTAAGTCTACTGTGTGGTTTGTTTAACGACACAAATAACGCAATATTATTATCTGTCCTTGATTCAACATAATTCAACAAATGAATTTTGGTCTTAGCATCAAAATATGCTTTCCTCTCTTTTTCTCCTTTGCCATAAACCACGCATTCCCGCTCAGAGAAATCTATATCATCAATGTTCAGCCTTACCAATTCGCCTACTCTAATTCCTGTTGAAAGCAGGAAATCAATCATTGCCCTATCACGCAGATTATTACAATTATCTCTAAGAATTTCTATTTTCTCATCTGGAATGGTATCTTTTACAATAACGGCAGTCTTTACCTTATGAATTCTTTTCATTGGGCTTTTTATAATATAATCCTCTTCCTCTAGCCACGAAAAAAATGTGGAAAAGCTTCTACGAATATTATCAATAGTTACCTTTCCACAATTATTTATCGTTTGATACTCTACAAGATATTTTCGTAGCATCTCGGTCGTTATCTTTATGACCGGAATATTTACTGTATCCAACATCTTTTCGATATTACACCTATAATAGCGTATCGTTTTGTCAGAACACCCTTCTAAATGCTTTGCAGTTATAAACATATCTAGAAATTCCACATTCGTTGTCTGCAAATAATCAGATACAGTATTTTCAGATAACCGTTTTACCAACACCTCTTGTAGTTTCTGCATCTGCGATGCATTTAATACTTCTGCCATGTCATTGATGATGTCATAAATTTCTCTACCCATAAGAGCACACTCCTTTTTGAAGGAGTATATCGTAGAAAAATCAGCACATCAACAGAGCGTATTACTGAAATTTGCCTGTTTAGAACACTGATATTTCATCTTCGTGTTTCATGGATTCCTCTACCAACCGTCCGTATGCCCCCATCGTGAAAGCTATATCGCTGCTACGAATGGAGAGGAGTTTCATCCCCGGTTCAATCTTTAGAAATGACATCATCTCATTCGCCAACACGATTTTTCCATCGTCAGTGATATCCACCCACGAATAGGATCGCCCTTTATATTTGACAAATTCTCCCTGCTTTGCAGTGTAATCCTTTAGCGCAGGAGTTTCCACTAATATGTGACCAAGCTTGGACGGCTCAAGCAGACCCTTTCGTGTAACACAAAATCCGCCTGTACTCTTGCTCCCTGTAAATAGATAAACTCGTCCTTCCACAGTGATGTCGTATTCACGAATCGCCTGCTCTGGAAACTGAATTACGCCATCTTCGCGGATGAGTGATTTTCCGAAAATAAACTTTCCGCCTTTATTCATCT
This sequence comes from Faecalimonas sp. LCP19S3_D12, assembly GCF_052121495.1. Lineage (GTDB taxonomy): Bacteria > Bacillota > Clostridia > Lachnospirales > Lachnospiraceae > Faecalimonas. Next base: position 32,246 of record NZ_JBQKED010000040.1, read on the forward strand.
GTGGCACACTGATTTCCTCCCTATGCTAAATTCAAAGTTTCTGTTCCCTATAAAATAATCTATCGGGATTCACCAAATCGCCAGACAACGATTTTTAGAACAGTATATCACAAAAAAATTCCTTATTCCATATGTTTTCCGAGTTATGGTAGCACATGTGAATTTTAAATAACATTTTCCAATCCATTTAAGATATTCCCTTGATGATACTTTTTACTGTCTTATACAACCGAATCCCATCCTTCAGTCCCAACCGATAAAAGAACTGCTCAGCATACGCACCGCTGTCAAAAATAGCATCGCAGTATGCCTGGACTGCCTGTTGTTTATCCTTTGGAAGCAATGCCACCGCTTCCTCATACTTTTGTTCCACATTATCCTCGTCATCCGGTTCTTTCCCGGCTTTCATCTGGCTGAATGCACTCTGCATCCGTTCCTGAATGATATTGTCCACAAATTCCTTTAATGCTTCCTCTTTCATACTCATACATCCCTTTCTATCTCACATACCAGACGTTCGTAATCCAGAAATCCCCGGATATACATTTCCCGGCTGATATAGGCTTCCACTGCGTGTCTTGCTGATACGATCCGGTCAATGATCGTCCAGAATTCATGACCATATTTCTCAATGTATGGCTTTAATTCATCCATCATTTTCTCGCATTCCCCTTCCAGTTCAATCAGCTGCGGGTCAATCCGTAAATATGCCTCCAGCCTGATCTCATTCCAGTCGAAGTAGCTTTCCACTAATTCTCTTTTCATATAATAGGAAATTCCGATTTTTGTTGGAACAATGAATGAAAATAGCCCGCACAAAGTCGGGCATGAGAACAAGATGACGCTCGTTAGAAGATATAAAAACCTTCTATAC
>NZ_JBQKED010000041.1:0-32780 GCF_052121495.1 Faecalimonas sp. LCP19S3_D12
CTTATGAATTCTTCCATTTTTGTCCCCACTCCTAATCCCTTTATCTTGTTTATACTATAACACATGTAGGAGCAAAAGACACTATGAATTCAACCAACATTGGAAAGAACCCTTTTTTGTAACACTACGACCTAATTTCTGCCACAAGGTCTATACAACCCCGTAGCGTACCTCGTAAGGCGTTTTGTAGTCATTATAAGAATGCGGACGTACATGATTATATTGTACATACGCAAATTCTTCGATTGCTGTGTAGAGTTCTTTCTCTGTGCGATAATAATGCTGGTAAATAAGATCATTTTTCAATGTATTGAAATATCTTTCCATAGGAGCATTATCATATGGATATCCAGCCTTACTCATGCTCTGAGTAATACCAAGATCCTCACAAAATTCTGTGAACTCTTTTGACGTGTACTGGCTTCCCTGATCCGAATGCACCAGAAGCTTGCTTAAGTCAATTCCTGGTTGAGAATGAATTGCTTTTTCTAGCGTTCTTTTCGCTAAATCAGCGGTTATGTTTCTGTCTGTTATACTTGCAATAACACTTCGGTCATGTAAGTCTATGATCGTGCAATTATAACGCTTGCTGCCATCTGTCAGGAAAAGATACGTAAAATCTGTACACCACTTTTGATTGATTTCATCTGCCCGAAAATTCTGATTCAGTTTGTTTTCGTATACTTTGTGAGCGACGCCATGTTCATACGTTGGTTTCTTTTTTCTTGAGATTGAGAACAACTGCATTTCAGTATTCATATATTTGTGAACCGTTAAGCGGCTAATATCGTATCCTTTACGAATAAGATACGCATGTATGGTTCTGTAACCATCAACTCCGCCATGAGAGTGATAGATTTCTCGAATAGATTTTTTGATTTCATCTTTCTGTTGATGATAATCAGCTTTTCGATTTTTAAGATAGTTGTAATAAGCATTTGGACAGATATTAAACATTCTGAGAAGCCATCTGAGCCCAAATTCCTTGTTATATTTCTGAATGAATCGATAAGCCTCTAATCGATTTCCTTCGCAAAGAATGCCGCTGCTTTTTTTAAGAAGTCATTTTCCTTTTGGAGTTCTGCAAGCTGCTTTTTGAGCTGAAGATTCTCCTTCATGTAATCATAATCGGCTTGGGCTTCGTCGTTTGTTTGGCATTCTTCACGGAATTGTTTGGTCCAAATAGAAATGCTTGCTTTGGATACACCGTATTCTTCAGCAAGACCTTTGAGGGTTCTTCCCTCTTTGAGATGAAGACGGACTATCTTCTTCTTGAATTCTGGTTCATAGTATTGACTCATTTGTAACATACCTCGTTTCCTCCTAAGATTATATCTTATTAGGTCGAGCTGTTACAACTATGTTATATCACAACAAATGCTGTATTACGTAGATGTTATAAGGAATACAGTCCTCTTATAGAATTACATGATTGTAAAATTAATTTAGCTAATGCACAGGTTATAAAGAATGATGAAGTTTTATCGCTTACCGCAAAAGAGCATGATATTTTAGAAACGCTTGTACGAAATGCTAATCATATTGTAACAATATCGCTTCAAATCAAGTCGATACTTCATCAAGCAATTCCTCCCGTGGAAGTTATTGTTGTATCCGATTTGATTTCAGAAGTTGAATCTATGAAACTGTTTCTTTACAAAAATTTCTCTACACAGAGTATTACCGTCTCGTCTATTCTTGTTAATGCCCAAGAATTGGACACCTTATACAAAAAAGAATTGTGTTATTGTTGTTAACAAAAAATTTGAACACTTCCTTGCTTCTCTTGGTTGCGCTGTTCAAAACACAATCGTTGCTATTACCACTGAAATCAATCCTAAAGATATGGAATCTATAGGGCTTGCAATCTTTCATTATGAAAAGTCTGCTTTTCTACAGTTGATTAGTCTGCGTACTAAATAAGAAATGGGAGATTATCGTATCCCCCTTCGATACGATAGTCTCCCACTTTTATGTTCTATAGCTTATTTCGAATCCCCTGCATTTTCAGGTCCAATTCCGCACTTTGATTTGCGCAGTACAATAATTCCTCTGCCAACTCTCTTTGCAAGTCATCTGAAAGATTTTTCTTATATCTGATTTTATGCTCCAGACTTGCCCAAAAATCCATGGCAATTGTTCGAAGCTGTACTTCTACTTTCATATCCCGCTTCTCATCTTTAAGAAAAATCGGCACCGAAATAATCAGATGCAACGAACGATATCCGTTCGGTTTAGGATTTTTAATATAATCTTTCATTTCTATAAGCGTGATATCATCCTGTTTAAGCAAACAATCTGCCAACATATAGATATCTTCACAAAACGAGCATATCACTCTTACTCCTGCAATGTCATTGATGTTCTCCTCAATCGCACCTATAGACAGCGGAATATTCTTATCCCTGATCTTCTTTGCCAGACTTTCCATCGATTTTGTTCTGGATTTTATGGATTCAATTGGATTCCGATCATATTCCAATGAAAACTGTTCATTTAGCACTTTAAATTTTGTCTCAACTTCCATAATCGCACAGCGATAATATGCCATTATAGTGTCTCTTGGTTTCATATTTTTATGGATCAGATTCATAACTTCATCTGACATAAGATGTTTCATAGCAACTTGCGGTGCTTTGTTTTGTAGTATTTTCTTAATCTCCATACTGTAATTCTCCCATTCTCTTCAAACATCTTGAAACTGTTTGAATTGATGATTGTTTCTTAACAACTATGGTTGCATATTGCATTATAGTTACTAAGCAAACACTTGTCAACAAAGGTGTCTGAGCAGAAGTATATAGATACCCTGATTGCCGAGATACTGCAAAAATGATATAATAATCTTTATAAAGCTGTCAACCCCAGTATTTATAAGGATTGCAAGCATCGTTTGCCCTAAAAAATCAGGATGCAAGTACGCCTTGCTTGATAAAAAAGCATGGTTTCGCTTATGATGATTTCAAGATCAAGCAAGCAGAAAATAACTTGTAGCAGAAAGAGGTAATTTACAATGGACTTTGGAAAACAAATTAAACAAATGCGGTTAGAAAGGAAACTAACTCAAGAGCAAATGGCTGAACAATTAGGTGTTTCAAGACAAGCTGTTTCAAATTGGGAAAACAATAAAAATTTGCCTGACCTAGAATTGATTATATCTATGTCCAGATTATTTTCTGTTTCGCTTGACGATTTAATATTAGGAGGTAATACGATGAATAATCTAACAGAAAAACTAATCAAAGACGGTAACGAAACGAAACGAGCAAAGATCAACTTAATTTCAATATCAATCGGCGGCATATTATTGTGCATTGGAATCGCCTGCATTTTTCTAAAGGCTGTGTCAGTTGAATATATTGATGCACAGGGAATTTTGCATGAAAACTTTTTCTTAATTCCTATTGGCTTTTTATGCTTATTAAGTGGATTTTTTACATTTGTTGCTGTGGGAATAAAAAATATCATTCACAGACTGAGAAGGAGATAGAAAAAAGCGGTCTTTCATTGACCGCTTTTTTGAATGATTTACTCCTCACATATTCCATCGTAATCCCCGGCACTGTTCCAGGCGCCGGAAGCAAGATAATATCAGCTCCTGCCTCTGCGAAAGAAGATATCTGTAATCGCCGCATTTGTGACCCCAATTCCCGGATTTCCGGTTAGCACAATGAAATCCACGCCCATTTCCACTGCTGTTTTTGCATTTTCAAGTGTCGCTACACGTCCGCCGGAAAGTTTCCACATCTCATTTGTCTCAACACTGCTTTCTTTTCCCTGTTCCAATGGCTCCAAATTAATTCCGACAGGTCTTCCCGTCAATTGTTTTATTTTTCGAATAACTTCTCTATCCTCTGTCTTAGGAAATCCCTGAATCACTGGATAATTCATAGTCTATAATTATTGCATTTCACCAGCCCATTCAAATCCTTTTTTAGCTGCAATTACAGCGATGATTTCATTGATTACCGCCGCTGCCGCAATTGTTCCCTGAATAATTTTCGCACAGTCCGGTGCCGGTCCTGCTAACACAGACACTGCAATGCCAGTAAACACAAGCGATACTCCTGAATGCGGCAAAAGGGTAAGTCCAAGATATTTTTTGACACTTTCAGGTGATTTTGTAACACTCGCTCCAAAATATGCCCCAAAATATTTCCCTGCAGCACGGGCAATGATATAAATTGCAGTAAACATACCTGCCCCTAAAATCAAATGATAGTCCAACGGAGCTCCAAGATTCAAGATCACAATAATCATTGCGATTCCTAAAATCGGGTTGAATCCCTGCATAATCTGCTCCAGTCTCTCCTCTGTAACCATATTGGAAAATGCCGCTGAAAAAGCCATTCCCATCAACATAAAGTTCAAAACCGGGCTTGGCATCACGAAATGGTTAAACACAAATCCAACAGCCGATGTCACTAAAATCATCCCGATTAAGGTAGTCATCGTTGCAAATGCATTCTGTTCTCTTTTCAATAGCATTCCTGCAAAAAATCCTGTCACCGCTCCTATTATTAACGGAAGGATCACAACCAAGGCAATCATATACGCCGGAAGTTCACCTGACGACAGATTCCCCGCAACGATTGCAATTGTCGTAAAGAACACAATACATCCTACAATATCATCCAGCGCAGCCATCGGAATCAGGGTTCCGGTAACTGGTCCTTTTGTGTTAAACTCTCTGACGATCGATAATGCCGGTGCCGGCGCAGTCGCCAACGCGATTCCTCCAAAAATAAACGCCAGATAGACCGGAATATCCGACAAGTAGAATACCACGCCGAATACCAACGAGACAATCAAAAATGTTCCCAGTGACTGCGTAAGTGTTGTGATGACAATCGATTTTCCGGAACGTTTGATTTTGTTCCAGACAAGTTCCGTTCCAATCATAAGACCGACTGCACATTCCAATACATGTACGACAATCTGATACCAGCCTGCATCCAAAGTTTCCTGATTCATCATTGCAAACGCATGTGGTCCGAAAACCATCCCCGTAATCAGCCATCCCAAAATGGACGGCAATTTTAATTTGGAAACCAACTTTCCGATGCCCAACGCAAGAATTACCATAATCAATAAACGTAATATTTGTACTAACATTTTGTATCCACTCCTCCTGTCTCTTTTGCGATTCCATATAACATAATGTTCAGCATTTGTTCTAATTTTGATTCATGATTTTCTATAACCGATTTTATTTCATTGTCTTTATCCGATTTCTCGCGGAAATATCTGTTAAACATTTCTTGAAACATAATAAAATATTCTAACGCAAAATCTTCTGAAATTCCTTCTCTCAGTTCCAGACGCCCGAGCAGATTTCGATACCGTTTTGCAAGATACATGTCATATCCCTTTTTCAACTGCCGGATATCCCCTTGGAGATGCTTCGGAGGCTGCAGGATACTGTCAAAGAATATATTGCAGCAATACGGATTCTCTGCGAAAAATACTTGTCTGGAATGTAATATTTCCTGCAATTCACTTTGTACGTCCGTAAAATCGCCCTCTGTCCTTTGTAAATATTCCGTCATCTGTGCATAACACTGCCCGACACATTGCAAATACAGCTCATCTTTATTCTTAAAGTTGTGATAAATCAAACCTTTTGAAATCTGATTTTCAATGCACATCGTATTGAGCGATGCCGCATCATAGCTTTTTGTTCCAAATTCTTCCATTGCAGCCGCCATAATTTTTTCTTTTGTTCGTTTTGTTTTTTCACTTTGTTTCAAAATAATCCCTCCAATAAAATAAACCATATAGTCTATTATACAAATAATAGACTATATGGTCAATATATTGTCAACTATTTTGTCACTACTCCATCACAAAACTTCCAAGATCGTATACCTCTATCTCGCCATCTGTTTCAGACTGTAAAAATCTTACTTTCTGGTTCAATTTCTCACTGTATACTCTTGTCGTCATCACTTCCTCACCATCATTAATAAAAATCTCAATGGCAGAAGTATCTGAATACACAGTCATATTCTTAAGACTATCCAACTGCACTGTGCGCTGTTTTCTTCCGTGCCCGCTTTTTCCAAGTTCCAGCTTCAGAATGTGATCCTTGTAAGTCAAAGTCACATCGTCCCTGAGACCGAGTATCATCGCAGCATTCTCATCGTCTCTCTTTACAGACAACTCAAAACAGCAGTCTGTCGTCGTCCACTCACCAAAAGATGTAATACTTGTGACCATTTTATTTTTTCTCAGACTTTTTAATTCTTCTAATGGCTTCTGTATTAGTTTTCCATCTTGATATGTTAAAACTCTCGGCATTGTCAGTGCATGGATCCAATCATATTCCACTGTTGCATCATTGTCATAATCCGCATCAGGAATTCCCATCCAGCCAATCAGAATTCTTCTGCCGTTTTCATCAAGAAACGTCTGTGTGGCATAGATGTCAAACCCTTTATCCAATTCATGAAATTCCCCAAGTTTATATTTCTTATTTTCAAAATCCATCTCAATCGGGAAATATCCGCATTGATACACATTCTGATAATCATGTCCGCTCTTTGGAACCCCCTGCGGGCATGCAATCAAAATTTCCTGTCCATCTACTTCAAACAAATCCGGACATTCCCACATATAGCCGAATTTTTCTTCCGGCGCAATCCGGTCAAAATACTTCCATGTCATCAAATCTTCTGATTCAAACAGAAGCACACAGCCTTTTGACTCACAATCCCTTGCTCCCTGAACCATATAATATCTGCCGTTCTTCGCAAATATTTTCGGGTCTCTCACATGCTTTGACATATCTGCCGGATAGTCTGCATTCGTCATCACAAGTTGTTTTTCACCTGCATGCACGCCATCCTCACTTACCAGATGAATCGTATTCTGCTCTCTTCCTTCTAATATATAATCGTAATCCTTGTCCTGCAATTTTACATTTCCGGTGTAAAAATAATGGATTTTGTCTCCGTCCACAAATGCCGACCCACTGTATACACCCTCTCTGTCCCAGTCACAATCCGGAAACAGGAACGGCTCGCACTCCTGAACATGAATCCAGTCTGTTGTCGTATAATGTCCCCATAGTTTCGTTCCCCAGCCTGCCAAAAACGGGGTGTATTGGAAGTAAATATGATTGATGCCCTGAAACTCACACAATCCATTTGGATCGTTCATCCAACCGGTCGGCGGCATCAGGTGAAAATGTAAGCGGTTCTCATCCTTCTTCACCGTCTCTCTCATATATTGATAATCCGGTATTTGCTTTACATAATCTTCTCTGTTCATCATAATATATAACCTTCTATTCTTTCTACTTTTATCTTATTTGTGACTCTTTTTCCCTGCTATTTTTCCAAAACAGATTGTGCAGATCGCTCCGATCGCCAATGCGATCAAATGTGCGATAATATAGTTCAGATATCCGTGATTTGCCGGGTTTGCAATCGCAATTCCCGGAACAGCAGTTGTCCCGAATCCAAATGCCGTCAATTTTGAGAAATACACATACGCACCTGCCGCAGCACCGCCGATACATCCTCCAATCAAAGGATAACGATATCTTAAGTTTACACCAAAGATTGCCGGCTCACTGATTCCAAATAACGTAGAGAGGAAACTTGGAATACACAATTCCCTGGCTTTTAAATTTTTCCAGTTTACTGCCAGATATCCAAGCACAGCTCCACCTTGTCCCATCAGGGCAACTGACATCAGTGGATTGATAAAGTTTGTTCCCGTACTTGCAATGAGCTGCGCTTCCACGGCGCCGATAATATGATGCAGTCCCGTAATAACTACCAGCTGCTGAATTCCTGCAAACAGTGCATAACCGAATACTCCAAGGTTGTTCGTTCCCCATACCATTGCATCTGTAATTCCATTAGAAAGAATTCTTCCTACCGGTCCGATAACTGTAAATAGCAGAACAGTAGAAATAAACACCGTCAGCAATGGCGCGACTAAAAGTTTGATCACATCCGGTATCTTTTTGTTGAAAAAGACATCAAGCTTTGCAACCACATATCCCATCATAAGCGCGATAATAATTCCACCCTGGAATCCCACCAATTCAATCTTGAATCCAAACAAACTGATGATTTCCGGCTGCGCCAATCCCTGTGCTGCCTGATATGCATTTGCCAAAGATCCATCTAACATAATCGCTCCTACAACCATACCAAGCACCGGATTTCCGCCGAATCGCTTGGTCGCTGAATAGCAGACTGCCATCGGTAAAATAGAGAAAATTCCGTTGGATGCGAGACTCACCAGTTTATTGATCGCATATAGTGTATCGTATTTTTGAACAACTTCCAGACCTCCAAGCACACCTGTCAGTCCCATAAGAAGCGCTGCCGCCAACAGTGCCGGCATAATTCCGATAAATACATCCGACAATGCCTTTACCACTGCCTGAACCGGGTTTTGTTTCTTTGCACTTTCTTCTTTTAATTCCCCAAGAGACATATTTTCTGTATGCGTATATTTTGCAAACACTTCATAGACATCGTTTACCGTTCCTGCACCGAAAATAAGCTGCAGCTGGTTTCCTGCCACAAATGCCCCTTTTACTTTATTGATATTTTCTAATTTTTCCATATCCGCTTTATCATTGTCCTTCAAGACAATTCTAAGTCTTGTTGCACAGTGTGCAGAGCCTTGGATGTTATCCATTCCTCCTACACCATTCACAATTTCTTCCGAAATTTTCAGATACTCTTCTGATTTGTTCATTTTATTACCTCCTATGTTTTGGAACCGGTTTCTTTTATACATATTATATTTTCTACATTAACAAATGTCAATAAACATATATGATAAAAAATATTTTTGGAATCGGTTCCAAAAATAAACTCTTTTTTTTGTATAAAATACACAAAAAGAGTTCGAACCCGAACTCTTTTCACACACTCTATCTTGTCTGCTTTACACTTTTTCTTTCTACCAACTGATACGGTATAATCTGCACTCTGCTCACCGGTTTTCCCTGTATCATCTGAATGATCGTCTCCGCACTGACTTCTCCCCAGTTCTCCCAGTCAAATGCAACGGTAGTCAGCGGCGGCGTCAGAAGCTCACTTGTCTCATAATTGCCAAATCCCATAACCGACACTTCTTTTCCGATCGCAATATTTCTCTTTGCCAGCGCTTTGTACACTCCCTCTGCGATTCTGTCTGTCGCACAGATAACTGCATCGGGAAGCGCTCTTTTCTGTAATAATCTTTCCATATTTTTCACTGCGTCCTCGTAGAAAAACGTCGTCTCCACCAACTCGATCTGTGGAACCTGGCATGACTGCAGTCCATCTGTCACACCTTGTTTTCTCTCTTTTCCAACAGCAGGGTCTTCTTCTCCCACCCAGAATACAACTACATCCTGAACTCCTTGACTTCCCAGATATTTTCCCGCATCCAGACCTGCATGATAGTCATCGTATACAACTGAACTCCCATATAGAAACCGTTGCCCCAAAAACAGGATTGGAATCTCCGACTGTTCTACAATCTCCCGATGCCGGTCCGTGATACCGGTTGACAATACCATCATCCCATCTACATTCATTCTTTTGAGTCTTTCCATACACCGTACTTCTTCTTCTAAATCATTTCCTGTATGCATGATCATCGGCGTATAACCTGATTTTTTCAAATATGCCACAATCACTTCTACAAGACGCGGTGTTGTAACCGAGTTAAATCCCGGCACAACCAGTCCGATAATCTGACTGTTCTTTGCACTCAGTCTTGCAAATACATTCGGCTCATAGTGATTCTCCTCAATTACTTTCTTTATTTTCTGACCGGTCTCATACCGTACGCTTCCACCATTCAGGTAACGAGAAACCGTACTTTTTGCCACCCCAGACAGCTGCGCAATATCATTGATTGTCATTTTATTTCCCATCTCTATCCGATCCTTTTACATTTCTATTCTCCCCTATTATACACACTTTTCCCTTGTTATTCTATATAAAATTGTCTATAATAATGACATCACTAGAAAAGGAGATGTATCACAATGAGAGCTTACGAGCGACTTTTAAAATACGTCGTAGTACGTACACCAAGTGATGAGAACAGCGAGACCGTTCCTTCATCACAATGCCAGTTCGATTTGGCAAATATTTTAGTAGAAGAGTTAAAGGCACTTGGCATCGACAATGCGTATGTCGATGAAAAATGTTTTGTCTATGGAAAATTAGCTGCTACACCGGGTTACGAGAACGCTGTCAAACTCGGATTTATCGCACATATGGATACGGTATCTGATTTCTGCGTTCACGATATCACACCTGTTATCACAGAGAATTACAACGGAGAAGACCTTGTACTCGGAGCAAGCGGTCGCGTATTAAGCGTGAAAGACTTCCCTCACCTTCCTTCTTTAAAAGGACGCACTCTGATCACAACAGACGGAACAACTGTCTTAGGAGCAGACGACAAAGCCGGTATCGCTGAGATTATGACTATGTTAGAGCGAATCATCACAGAAAATATTCCACACGGACAGATCTGTGTTGCATTCACACCGGATGAGGAGATTGGTACTGGCGCACAAAGCTTCAATGTAGAAAATTTTGATGCAGACTTTGGATTTACTTTAGACGGAGACACAGAAGGTGAGATTCAATATGAGAACTTTAATGCCTGCAAAGCAGATTTTGAAATTACAGGCTTTAACGTACATCCAGGTTCCAGCAAGAATGCCATGATCAACGCAAGCCTTGTTGCTATGGAGATCAATTCTTTGCTTCCTGGCACAGAGACTCCTCGTGACACAGAAGATTATGAAGGATTCTATCATCTGATGAGTATGACAGGAGAGGTTGCCTCTGCATCACTGCACTATATTGTGCGCGACCATGACGCTTCTCTGTTCGAGGCAAGAAAGAATACTTTGAGACATATCGAAAAGATCATGAACGAAAAATGGGGTGAAGAAACTGTGCGTCTGACACTCACAGAGCAATACCGCAATATGGCAGAAGTGGTTGCAACCTGCATGCACCTGATTGAAAATGCCCAACTTGCCGCAAAATCTGCCGGAATCACACCACTTGTAATTCCAATTCGCGGCGGTACAGATGGATGTCAGCTAAGTTTCCGAGGACTTCCTTGTCCGAATCTTGGAACAGGCGGTCACGGATATCACGGACCATATGAACACATCACAGTTGAAGGAATGGATCTCGCAACAGATATGGTTGTAGAATTAGTAAAATTATATGCAAAATAAAAACAACGACGGGGAAGCGTAACGCTTCCCCGTTTCTATATTATCAATGCGGTTTGAATCCTTCCCCGCGCACTTCATTTGATTCCATCGTCACTAGGAATGCCGCTCTGTCCACTTCTTTTACCGCTTTTTGTACCATGTGCATCTGCTTGCTGCTGCATGCACACATCACAACTTGTTTTTCTTCTTTTGAGTAGCTTCCCACTCCTTTTAGCAGTGTAGAGCCTCTCTGCGTCAGTTCATCAATCTTATCCGCAACTTCCTGACCATGTTCTGTCACGATCAATGTCAGTTTTCCCGCATCCATACCATACATGACCTTATCGACTACTACCGACAAAATATAAGTTGAGATCAAACCATAGATAATCTTATCCACATTTCCACCGATCAGCACACCACTTGTAAGTACAATCGCAAAATCCAATACAATAATAATTTTTCCAAGTGACAGATGTGGTCTCAAAACTCGAATCGCCATAATGACGAAATCTGCACCACCTGTGGAGGAATCTCTTAGATAAATAAGTGCATACCCAAGTCCTGAAAAAATGCCCATGCAAATGCAGGAAAGCATCAAGTCTCCCTCATATACCGGAAACATCGGAGCGACAACGTCCATAAAAATCGTAGAAATCACCATCGTCTTTAAGGATTTCAGCAAAAAGGTCTTTCCCAACAGCTTATAACAGATGATAATGATAGGAATATTTAAGACTGCCGTCATAACACCAATCGGAATCCCAAAGAAATGATAAAATATAATCGCAATACCGGAAATACCTGCTACCGGAAACCCGGACGCGACCGCAAAATTATAAACCCCTACTGCAATAAAAAAACTTCCTACTATATCTGCCACTATATCCAATCCGACTTCTTTTACTTTACCCGGTCTCATATAACTCATACCGCCCCTTTCTATAATCACATACCATCTTTTACCATTTTTTTCCAAACAAAAAGCACCTACGAATCATACAGATATAATTCGCAAATGCTCTTCTAAATATTACTATACTATTCTATAAAAAAACTGTCAATACTATTACGCCTAAATTATGGAATTTTTAAAAGCCAAAATCATCTCATTTGTCAGACTGATATTTCTTTCTGTCACAGGAATCTCTTCCCGCTCGAACCATTCCGCCAATGCCAGCTCCTCTTGGTCCAATGTAATTTCCGAGTTTCCGTCCAAATCCGCAAAAAATCCCATCAAAAGCGTATCCGTAAAGGACCATGGCTGACTTTTGTAAAACCTGATATTTTTTACTTTCAGCCCGACTTCCTCCATCACCTCACGTTTTACCGTCTCTTCAATCGTCTCTCCAATCTCGGTAAACCCTGCAAGCAATGCATATTTTTTATAATCACGGTCCGCATATTTTGACATCAAAATCCGGTTCCCATCTGTGACTCCGACGATGACCGCTGGCGAAATCTTCGGATATTCCATCTGATGACAATTCTCACAGTATAACATCCGCTCTTTTTGATCTTTCTTCAACGGTTTTCCGCATTTGCCACAGTATTTTCTGCTTTTATACCAATTATAAAGCTGGAATCCCGTAATTCCTGCAAATGCCAGATGCCGTGGTTTTGCATGTCTGAACTGCTCCTTATGTATCATCTGAAAATTACCTGCTGCATCGTAAGTGAGATGTTCTGTCAAATAAAATCTCATCTGGTCAATTGAAAACAGATACGTATACTGCTCATAAATATCTGGATTTAATTTTTCCAACTCACCAAATGTTGGAAATGCTATCTCTTTCCCTTCATATTTCACAAGCACTTCCATATCGTGACAGTAAAGCACAAAACTGTCTTTATCCGGTGCTTTTGGATCATATGCATTATCATAAACATATGGTTCTATATCTTGTATCATCTTTTCCTCAGCTCCTTTTTGCGTTCTAAAAGTCCATAACAATTGTATCACACTTCCTCCCAATCGCAAACGGAAAAATCATTTTGCATTTTCCCGATGTTTTTTCTATAATAAATAAAAACGACCAAAACAGAAGGAGGAATATTTCCATGAAAATTGTTTTTTTAGATGCGAAGACGATCGGAGACGATATCGACTTATCCGGATATGAGGAACTGGGCGAAGTGGTCAAGTATGAATTTTCTTCCTCAGAAGAAGTCCCTGCGCGCGTGATCGATGCAGACGTACTCGTCCTGAACAAAGTTCAGGTGAATGAGCATACCATCGGCACTGCCCGCAATTTAAAGCTCGTCTGTGTCACTGCAACCGGAACCAATAATCTCGACAAGGATTACCTTGCCAGACGCAATATTGCATGGCGCAATGTTGCCGGATATTCAACAGAATCTGTCGCCCAGCATACATTCGCCATGTTGTTCTATCTTTTAGAAAAGCTCAGATACTACGATGATTATGTAAAAGAGGAACGCTACGTTGACGACACCATTTTTACCCATTTTGCAGAGCGTTTCTGCCAGATTCATGGAAAGACCTGGGGAATTATCGGACTTGGCAATATTGGACGAAGGGTCACAGATATTGCAAAGGCATTCGGTGCAAATGTAATCTATTATTCTGCCTCCGGAAGCAACACTCAGGACGGATATACACGGACAGATTTTGACACACTCCTTGCCACCTCCGATATCATTTCCGTGCATGCTCCACTCACTCCAAACACAGAGCATTTAATTGATGCGAAAGCGCTTTCTAAAATGAAGCCTTCTGCCATCTTTCTGAATCTTGGCCGTGGTCCGATTGTCGTGGAAGAAGACCTTGCTGATGCTCTGGAATCCGGTCAGATTGCAGCCGCCGGTCTGGACGTGCTCTGCACCGAACCAATGTGTGCAACAAATCCGCTCCTTCGGATCAAAGACAGTAAAAAGCTGCTGATCACACCGCATATTGCCTGGGCGAGCGTGGAGGCGCGCACCAGCCTCATGAACATTATATTAGGACAGATTCAAGACTGGAAGAAAGAGACAGAGGCGATGTAGCATCGCCTCTGTTTTAATCACTGTTCCGAATCCGTTCTACCAATGCCTCTTTTTTGAAGAAATAGAATACAACTCTCGACACAATAATCGGAATCACTACAAGCAGGACCGTATACACAACAAAATACCACAGCGGGAAATGATAGTGCATATATTCCGCTTCAAAATGTCTCATAACCTCAATCATACCGATTCCGCCAAGTGTTCCTCCCACCAAGGTGAGCAGGACATTTCCGCCAGCCAGCAAAATTCCTTCACTCTGTACCATCTGATATAATTGTTTTTCCGACATTCCGATGGACTGCAGCATCGCAAATTCCTGTTTTCTTGTGACCATATTGGTGATCAGTGTATTCAAAAGATTTAAAAGACTGAATAAAATAATAAACGCAGACAACCCAAGCATTGTTCCATGCAGCATGTGGAATTGTTCTTCCACTTTGTCTCTTTCCTCCTCAATTGTCTCCATTGCAAGTAGAGGATTCTCCTCCACAAGTTCCCGGATAGCTTTCCCCACCGCTTTTTCTTTCTCTTTTTCCGTAGATACACTCAACAAATCTGTGAGATTTATGTTTCCCATAATCTCTTTCACACTTTGTTCCGGCAGAATCAGCCACTGCCACTTCGGAGACGGCTCCTCATAATCACTTGGCAGAATCCCTGCAACGGTAAATTCCTCCGTAACATTTTCTGTCCCATTAAAGAACGTAATTTCTATTTTATCCCCGACTGCAAACTCCCATCCGAACAATTCCTGCACTAGAGCATTCTTATTTATGATCAGTTCTTTCTTTTGTGCCATCTCGGCATAGTCCAAACTGGTTCCCATTGCCCGATTCATATCTTTTAATATCTTTTCAGAAAAGGTGTTTACCGAATCATCCACATTTTCTCCGTTTGCCTCCCATTTTACCTCTGCCCGCTCAAAACAATGTACTTTTTTCACCCCTTCAATTTGGTCTATCTGTTTGATAAACTCCAAGCTCAATGGATTTTTCATCTGTATTCCGGTTCTTCCATGTGCCATCGTCTCTACCGCATTAGAGGAAAAACCAATCTGATACTCTCCATAAGAAAATTCCCCGCTTCTTGCGTACTCATCCAGACTAGTTCCCTCTATAAACGTGGCTCCCAACATAAACAAAATACCGCCCACTCCGAGTGAAATCATCGTCAACATTGATTTTTTTCGGTTCCTCTCAGAATTGAGTTTTGCAAGCCGTATGGGGCTTAGCTTTCTGTAAAGTTTTTTCGTCTCCTTTTTTCCCTGTTTTTCGGTCTCCCCGGAATATTTTGCCGCCTCTATTGGAGCGATCGCAGACGCAAGCTTTGCAGGTTTCCGAATAGAAATCATCACTGTGATCAGATCAGCAATCGTGACACCGATGGCGGTCACAATGGTGTTCTTCCAATCCCATCCATCCCTTTGTGCCAAGTACGCCGCTGCTGCCCCTAATAAAAGACCAATTGGAATTCCACGCATACTGAGCAAAATTCCTTCTCTTCGAATCATTTTCCGGATCTGCTTTCTTGTCATGCCAATCGTAGAAAGCTGACCGAATTGACGAATTCTTCCGATTACCGACAGATAAAATACACTGTAGATTACAAGAACGCTGACAAATAAAATTCCGATATCGATCACTATAACCATCACCGTCTGCTGCAAAGCATTTGGGTCTCCGGAAAGTGTCTTTAAAAATGCATTGTTCTCATTCACCTGTTTTCGCTCAATTCCATACTTACTTGCGAGGTCACGAATCTCATTTAAAAATCCGGTCTGATCGTATTGTTTTGCATTGTGAATCCGGACAAGTGCTGTATATGGTACTTGCGAGAGCTGTGAACCATTCTCTGCGTACTGCTCAGATAAAACAATGGAATATACTTTTGACTTTCCTTGCTCTTTCAAAAATCCTGTGACAGTGAATGTCTCCGTCGTTCCATCTAAAAAAGTAAAAGAAAGCTTCGTTCCAAGCTTTTCAGGCTTTCCAATCCTTTTTAAGTATGATTTAGGAACCGCAGTCTCATCTTCTTTCTGCGGCATCTTTCCTTCGGAAAGTTTCAGCATCTCCAGCTCTTTGCGGCTTTCTTCCATATACTGAAAGCTTAAAATATAGTCTTCCACTTCAATACTTGGTCCCGTCTTCATTTTTGCAACACAAGATACCTGCTCATCCTTTGCAAGATTTCCAAGCTGCTCTTTTGTCACATCGTAGTAGATGACATGCTGCATATGTTCTACTTTTCTTTCATAAGATTTTCGCACGCCCATCGTAAACAGTGCCATAAACGTGATCAGACTCACCGAAAGTGCAATGGTAAATAAAATGAAAAAGTTGCGCATCCGATTGCCTTTCACACTTTGTTTTGCCAGATGATTTACAATTCTTTGATTATTGTTGCTTTCAAGCTTCATCCCTACCACCTGCTTTCTACGATTTTTCCATCTTCAATACGGATGATACGGTCAGCCATCTGTGCAATCTCATCATTATGTGTGATCATCACGATAGTTTGATTCAGTTTATTTCCGGTCAGTTTCAACAAACCAAGTACATCCTGACTTGTCTTACTGTCCAAATTACCTGTCGGCTCGTCGGCAAGAATAATCGCAGGTTTAGTCGCAAGGGCTCTTGCAATCGCAACTCTTTGCTGCTGTCCGCCCGACAGATTATTCGGCATGCTGGTCAACTTTTTCTCCAGCCCCAACAATGTAATAATGTTGTCAATATATTCTTTATCCGGTCTGTTCCCGTCAAGTTCTATTGGCAGAATGATATTTTCATACACATTCAAGATTGGCACCAAATTATAATTCTGAAATACAAATCCAATCCTTCTTCTTCTGAAAATCGTAAGCTCATCCGGTTTCATCTTAGAAATATCCTTTCCGCCCACAATCACTCTTCCGTATGTTGGTGTATCCAGTCCTCCGAGCATATGTAAAAGTGTAGATTTTCCGCTTCCAGAAGTTCCGACAATCGCAGTGAATTTCCCCTCTTCTATCTCTAAACAGATGCCATCCAATGCCTTGACCTGATTCTCTCCTTCCCCATAATATTTTTTTAAATCTATCGTCTGTAAAACAGCCATCATCATCTCTCCTTTTCTTGATTCTGTCTTTATCTTAGCATCTGATTATTTCAATAATATCTCAAACGCCCGATGAATCATTTCAATTTTGAGACAATTCTTCCTGCTCATTTGGCAGATAGATGAAAAATGTACTCCCTGCATCTTCCTTTGACACTACTTTCATATAGCCGCCCTGCTTTGTTATAATCTCTCTTGCCAAATACAAACCGATTCCGACACCTTTTTCATTGTGTACCTTTTCCTCTCTGAAAAACCGCTGAAACACATCATTCATATGTTCCGGGGCAATTCCGATTCCGGTGTCACTCACTGAAAGACGTACAAACATTCCAAGTACCTCTGCATCAACCCGAATCTTTCCATATTCCGGTGTATACTTGACTGCATTGTCCATCACATTGAATAATGCCTCCGCTGTCCACTTCCGATCATAGCATATCCGTAAGTTTTCCGGACAGTCAATCTGAAGGTCCAGTTTCTTCTTTTCCATCGGAATCGACAGATTCTCCACAACCTCCACAACCATATCAAAGAGACTGTTCTCCTCTTTTTTCAGCTTGATCATGCTGTTCTCCAAACGCGACATTTTCATCAGTGAGCGCACAAGAAAATCCAGCTTTTCCACTTGCTTTTGCATTATTTTCAGAAACCGGTACTGTTGTTTTGCTGGAAGGTCATGATTCAAAATCGTGTCATTGTACATCGTGATATTGGCAATCGGCGTCTTCAACTGATGGGAGATATCTGATACCATTTTTTGCATCTCCTCTTTCTGCTTCACATTCTTTTCCTCTGCAGACTTTGTCACCTCGGATAACTGCTCAAGCTTCGACTGGATTTTTGAAAATAAGGTATCCTTATTCAGTTCTTCTGTTTTGAGTTCTCTTCCATCGATAATCGCATCAATGGCATCTTCCACTTTCTCCGCCATTCTGACAAACCGCTGCCGGAAATAAAACCATAGACCGGCAGATATGATAACGACCACAACAATTGCTGCCACAATAGTTACCCATTCATTTCTACTCATGGCTTTCTCCTATCCATTTATACCCAACCCCGTAAATGGTCTTGATATATGCATATTCTTCATCTGCAATTTTGGCACGAAGCCTGCTGATATTAATCGTCAATGTATGTTCATCCACAAAATTGCCATCCTGATCCCACAGCTTTTCTAACAAAATCTGCCTTGTCAACACCTGTCCCGGATTCAGGCAAAAACGGTGCAGCAATTTAAACTCTGTGGGAGTCAATGTCAGAAGCTTTCCGTGCTTTTTTACCGTGTGGCTCTCAAAATCAACTGCCAGATTTCCACACTGCAACACTTTGTCCAACGTGTCATCGCCCTCACACCTTCTCAAGATCGCTTTGATCCGCTGTATGACAATTTTGATATTAAATGGTTTTGTAATGTAATCATCCGCCCCGTTTTCAAAGCCCGCAATCATATCTTCATCCATATCCCGCGCTGTCAGAAACACAATTGGCACTTTACTTTCTTTTCGAATTTCTCTGCCGACTGCAAATCCGTCTCCGTCCGGAAGATTGCCATCAAGCAAAATCAAGTCAAATGATTTTTCTTTCCATAATTTTCTTGCCGTCTTTGCTCCAAATGCCGGAGCCGCCTCAAAACCTTCCATCTGAAGATTATAGCAAAGTCCCGCATTCAGCATTTCATCATCTTCTATCACTAATATTCGTTTCATATACAAGCCTCCGTCTCTGAATTCCATTGCTTTATGGACAACATTATACTCTATTTCCTTCACTTTACTCAATGCCAACATAAACAATTTTCTACCGCATCTGCAACATTTAGTTTCTTCTTTCTTTCATTTCCCTTATTTTTTGTATCATTTTTACAACCGATTATATTCCTAATCCAATGTAAAATTCAATAGAAAAAAGTGCAAAAAGTGAGACATTTTTACTCACACTATTTGTAGGAGGGATTAGAAATATGCCAAAACCAAAAGCATCTACTGGGGAGAAAAATCTGATCAGCCAAAGGCTCATCGAATTGCGCCGCCAGCACAATATGTCACAGCGGCTCTTAGCCTACCAACTTCAACTGAATGGATATGATATGGATAAAAATGTGATTACCAGAATTGAGACCAATAAACGTTACGTCACAGATGTGGAATTAAAAGCATTCACTGAGATTTTCCATGTTTCCTATGAATATCTCATCGACGGAAAAGAAAAGTCATAGTACTCCAATGTGGGAGACTATGATTTTTTCAGAATTTTCAAAATTTTCTTGACATTTCAAAAATTGCATGGTATGATAAACAAGTAATTTAGATGTTTTATTTGATCACATATTTTTGTAAGCAATTAACACGTTTGATTTCTTACAAAAATATGTGTTTTTTTATTTCTATTTAATTTACAAATATTATAATTTAGGAGGTACCTCACATGAATACAGGTACAGTAAAATGGTTTGACTCACAAAAAGGATTTGGATTTATCACCAATGAACAAAGCGGAAAGGATATCTTTGTACACTTCTCCGGAATTGCTTCCAATGGATTTAAGACTTTGGAAGAGGGACAGCAAGTCTCCTTTGACACTACTCAAGGACCAAGAGGGGAACAGGCAGTTAATGTAAACTATATAATGTAATCATAAAAGCTTTGGAGCCTCTCCAAAGCTTTTCTAATTTACTCACAAGTATTCATTTTACTTTTAGAAAATAGTTAAAAATATATACACATTAGTTGTAAATTTGATTGACTTTTCTGACAAAACATAGGAAAATATAACCATACTATTTAAGTAAGGGTGGATTATTATGGAGAAAAAATTGCAAACATTAAAAAACATATTAGATTCCAGCAGATATACAGTTGCCCTGTGTGGTTCTGGAATCTTAAAAGAATGTGGATATCCGGGCATACTCTCTCTTGACGTCGCCTACGATATCGAGAACAGATACGGCGACTCACCGGAATATATCTATTCCAGCGCTTATTTCAACACCAGACCGGAAAAGTTTTTTAAGTTTTACAAGTCTGAGATATTAGACAAAGATCTTGAGCCAAGCGAAACGTTCTACGCACTTGCCGAACTTGAAAACCAGGAAAAATTGCAGACCATTATTTCTAAAAATAGTTTTTCTCTTTCTGAAAGAGCCGGTTGTAAACATGTATATAATATTTATGGGACTATTCACAAAAACATATGCACACATTGTGGAAAAGAATATCCTGTCGAATTTGTAAAAACATCTCCGTCTGTTCCACTCTGCGAAGAATGCGGTCATATCATCCGTCCAAACGTAAAGCTATTCGGAGAAATGCTTGACCATGAGATCATCGCTAAAATTGCTGACGAAATTGCGAAAGCTGATGTGCTGCTGCTTCTTGGAACCTCATTGGAATCCTATACATATAAAAACTATATCAAATACTTCCGTGGAAACTCCATTGTAGTGATTCACCAGAATCCTCATTATTCCGACGTAAGAACGAATCTTGTTTTCCTAGATACTCCGAAAAATGTTCTTCCAAAGATTTTAGAGCGCTGAACCCGCACAAAGACCCGCGATTTCCCGCGGGTCTCATCTTTTCTTATCGCTTTTTTGAAAAAATCTCAGATATCACAACTAAAATACTGCCAAGAAAGATAAACATATCTCCCAAGTTAAACGTGATCTTCTCGAATTTTTTCCACTTCGTGCAAAATCCGAAATAGTCCACTACATATTTTCGCACAAATCTATCGTAAGTATTGCTCACTCCTCCTGCAATGGCAAGTGCAATTCCTTTTTTGCGCATCCATCCGCCTTTCTTCCGAAACAGAAAAACATAATACAACACGAGCAACGCAGTCACAATCCCCGATAGCATTCGCACTCTTTTTGGATGTTCTTCTCCCTTATTCAGCGCCATCCCTTTGTTATGCACTTTTCGAACTGAGATTCTGTCACCGAGAAGCTTCTTTTCTTTCCCCTCTTTGTAATGAGTCTCAATATATGACTTCAAATATAAATCAATCCCACATAAGACTCCTATCAAAAGCGTCAAATTTACAGCCAGCATCTATACTTCCTCTTCCGAAACCGTCTCTGTCTCCTCTACTGTCTGCATGGCTGAGTCATCTGCAACCTCATCTGCTGCCGTCTCTTCTGCTTCTTCTGTTTCAAAGTGTATCTCTTCTTCTACTTTTGTTCCACATTTTGGACAGTATGCCATATCAGGTTCCAATTCGCCTTTGCAGTTCTTGCAAAGTTCCATTCCCTTCAATTGCGCAAGTTCTTTTAAATAGGACTGAACAGCATCTTCATGTTGTGCAACAGCCTCGCACAGCTCCACAAATGCTGTATCAATCACTTCCCCTTTCTGGAAACGGTCATAAACTAGCTTTCCAAGATGCTGCAGATCTCTTTCTTTATTTCGTTCTTCCACTCTGATCTGGCTTTTTATTTTCTGTGTCTCAACAACTTCTTCTGTCTTTTTCGTCACTGCTCCTGCTGTTTCTGTAATTCGTTTTCCTAAATCTTCAAAAAAGTCTCCCATGTTTCATTTCTCCCTTCATGTGTCAAATACGCCTGATTGCATCAAATGCATCATATAGATTCAAAGCCCCGTATCCCCACTCGCGGTTCGGATATGTCTCGCCGGGCTTGCGATCTGTTCCCAAAACTAAAAGATTGCGAATCTGTATGGAATCAATCCCGCTCTCCCCGAGCTGATACACAATCCACTCCAGCATAAGTGCAACTGCTCCTGCCGTAATCCCGACAGCAACACTGGAACCTGTACGCTCTGTAAATTGATTCCGCATCGCTGCTCCCGTTACATTTACTCCCGGAGCCGCAAAATCAGGTTTGATTTTTTCACTTCTAGTATATCCTCTTCCCGATCGAATAGCAATACTATTATCATCTCCATTATAATATCCAACTGTCATCCCGGAAACCGTACTTCCAGGCTCCGTAATCGTATAATCCGGATTGGACTGCAGAAAATAAACTTCTCCTTCCAAAAGTTCTGTGACCGGAAGCCACATATGGAACACGCCATCTGCCAACTCCACAGGCTCTATAAAAATCGTCCATATTCCGGGGGCAGGATCTTTTACTCTAAAAAATATCAATTCCGAATTTGATTTTTCCACAAGTAATTTGTAATTGATAAAAATAGTCGTTCCCTCAAACACAAAACGATGTACCTCCGTCACTTCCCGCCGGATTGGCACCCGTGGAATTCTTTCTCCCGAAGGCGATATAATGGAGACTGCCACAATATTGGGGATGTCCGTCCACAGTTCCATCGTAAATCCTTTCATTCCACTGTCCACACGGATTTCCGCCTTTTTGATATCGTTTACATTCTCGGATTTTCCATAAAAATGGTGCCGTTGATTCGCTTCGTTTCCTCCCCCGATCACAACTGCCCGATTCGCTATATTGGCATAAATCTCTAAAAGCCCTGTGATTGGAAGTGTCGCATTATGTCCTCCCATATTCGAGCCAAGTGCAATACAGATGACTAGCGGCATATCATATCGATTCGCCAGTTCATTCAGATACCTCATTCCAAGCATGATATCATTTTCCTGATAACACTCTTTTTCTTCTGTGATCAGGTAAAACTCTTTCAGATATTTTTTTGCCGGTTTTAACTTTACAATCGCAAGCTTCGACTCCGGCGCTGCTCCCAAAAACTGATTCTCCACATCAGCTCCGCCTGCTGCAACACTTGCAAGAAAAGTCCCATGCCCGCTTTCATCCTGAGTTGGAACAAGCGCTTTTGGATTATCACTACTAAGAGCCGCATCAATCATCTCCTTCGTGTATTCTGTTCCATACAAAAAGTTTTGCGGCGGCTGTCCATCCTGAATACTCTGATCCCAGATTCCCAAAATTCTGGTACTTCCGTCAATATTTCGAAAAACAGGATTTTCATAATCAATTCCGGTATCTATAAATCCGACCAGCACTCCATTTCCTTTAAGTCCCAATGTGGGATAATTCTGTATCTGTAAGATTCCAGACTGGCTTAACGCCTCTGTATCAATCAGGGTAAAGCACTTCGGCACCGAATTGTACGCATATTTTTCAAAATTAATGGGATCTGCCATCGTTCCATCTACATAGATTGTTTTATATAAGTATTCCATACTCTGTTCGCAAAGTTCTTCTGAAGAAATAGAGTCAAATATATTTCCTCTGAGCTGGTTCACAATAAAATCCCGATAATTTTCGGATATAATTCGATTTCTGCAAATCTCTTCCTGCGGCATAATCGCTCCATCATTTTTTATCTAATATATGAAACACTTTGTGATTCATGCAAAAAGCCGACATATTTCTATGCCGGCTTCCAACCTATTTTCGTTCTTCTCCACGGGATTTCATCACCTGTTCCAACTCTTTTGCCAGACTTTCTGACTCCGTAATCGTCTCACTTACCGGAATCGGAGGCGCCTTTTTAAATACAATTTTCAGCAGCACCGGTGTGATAATGGTCGTAAAAATTACAACGATGACAACCGGTCCAAGGAAATTGCCCCCAAGAAGTCCAAGCGACGTTCCCTTACTTGCAACGATCAGCGCCACTTCTCCACGGGAAATCATACCAACTCCGATTCTTTTTGCCTGATAATTCTGGTAACCACATACCTTTGCTCCAATTCCACAGCCGATTACTTTTGTAACGATTGCCACAATGACAAGCACCACTGAGAACCAGATAATCGCCGGTGTCATCTCCGGCAGCACTACTTTCAATCCAATACTTGCAAAGAATACCGGCGACAACAACATATAAGAAATCGTATCAAACTTAATTCGTACAAACATCGATTTGTTTGTATTCGAGATAATCAATCCTGCAATAAATGCACCTGTAATATCAGCTACTCCAAATACAACTTCCGCAATATATGCCATCAGCAAACAGAACACAAATGCAATAATCGCATGTCTTTGCAATCCCTTCTCGGAAGATTCTGTCCATCGTTTGTATACTTTGTAAAAAATCACTCCGATAATTCCCGAAAATACGAAGAAACCTAAAATCTTTAACAGCACTACCGTAACATTTACAGAAGAATCTGCCATGCTTGTCACGATTGTCAGCGCAATGATTCCAAGAATATCATCTATGATGGCAGCTCCTAAAATTGCATTTCCCGAACGTGTCTTTAACTTTCCAAGCTCTTTTAATGTCTCAACCGTAATACTTACCGATGTTGCCGTTAAAATGATACCGATAAAAATATTCTGTAAAAAGATTGAGCAGGATGCATCTGATGCAATCAAGTCAGGTCTGTTGAAGAACCAAGCTGCCGCAAATCCCCCAATAAGCGGAACAAACACACCAAATAATGCAATGATAAAAGAAGCTTTCCCACTTTCTTTTAACTCCTTGATATCTGTCTCCATACCGGCGCAGAACATCAACACAATAACACCTATCTCTGCTACCTCATGAATAAAGTTGGTCTCTGTGATCCATCCCAATGCCGCCGGTCCTAACAGCAATCCTGCCAATAGTGCTCCCACGACCTGTGGCATCTGTACTTTACGTGTAGCAAGTCCTAGCACTTTCGTCGAAAGCAAAATAATTGCCAGATCTAACAAATAACTGTAACCTTCCATAAACTCTACACTCCTTTTCTCTTTCTGTCTTTCTTTTTTGCCAAATCTAAACTACACTTTACACCTGTTTTGAACATTTTACAACCACTTTTTTCACTTTTTTTGTGCACTTTTTTCTTTTTCAGGCAACCGTAAATCAGGGGCGGAAAATTTATTTTTCCACCCCTGACTCTTAGCCGGTAATCAGCTCCTGTCCTCTCATCGCAATAAGTGGACCGCCCGTTCCTTCTATATATTCTTTTGTGATAGTAACCTGACCAATATTGTCATCTTTCGGAATCTCATACATAATATCGAGCATAAATTCCTCAATGATTGAGCGAAGCGCTCTCGCTCCGGTATCTTTCTTCATCGCCTTTCTTGCAATCGCATGCAATGCTTCCTCATCAAAGTTCAATTTTACTTCATCAAGTTCCAAAAGCTTCTGATACTGTTTTAAAATTGCGTTCTTTGGCTCTTTTAAAATCTTGACAAGCATGTCTTCATCCAATCCCTGAAGGGTAAAGATAATCGGAAGTCGCCCGATAAATTCCGGAATCATTCCGAAATTGCGAATATCCTCCACTGTTACTTTCGACAAAATATCTTTATCATTGTTGTATTTATCTTTCAAATCTGCAATAAATCCCATCGATGCCTGTTTATTCAATCTCTCTTTGATAATCTGCTCCAAATCCGGGAACGCTCCCCCACAGATAAACAGAATATTTTTCGTGTTGACCGTCGTGAGCGGTACCATTGCGTTCTTGCTGTTCGCGCCTACCGGCACCTCCACGTCACTTCCTTCCAACAATTTTAACATTCCCTGCTGTACGGATTCTCCGCTGACATCTCTCTGGTTCGTATTTTTCTTCTTTGCAATCTTGTCAATCTCATCAATAAAGATAATTCCACGCTCTGCTTTTTCCACATCATTGTCCGCTGCCGCTAACAATTTGGAAACCACGCTTTCAATATCATCACCAATATATCCCGCCTCTGTCAATGATGTCGCATCTGTGATCGCAAGCGGTACATCCAAAAGTCTCGCGAGTGTCTTTACAAGATATGTCTTACCGCTTCCGGTTGGTCCGATCATCAACATATTAGATTTTTCAATCTCAATCTCATCCATCGTATTTGTCGCAACTCGCTTGTAGTGGTTATAGACAGCCACTGAGATCGCCTTTTTTGCATATTCCTGTCCAATCACATAATCGTCTAACTGTGCTTTAATCTTATGCGGTGCCGGAATGTCACGGATATTAAACACAGGTTCCGCCTTCTTTTCTTCCGGCTTTTTCTTCTTCACCTGCTGCCTTTTTGGTATCATATTCTCCATGTCCGACAAATTTAAAAACTGTACGCCCGGCATATTCATCAGCTGACTTAAATCAAACTTATTATTGTTCATCATATCAAAACTTTTCTGCATACAGTCTGAACAAACGCAAATATCATTCGGGAGATCGATCATCTTTCCTGCAACACTCTCCGGTCTGTGGCACATAAAACAGAATTTCTCATACTCTTCATTCTCTTTTTTCTCTTCCTTCACTACTTCCGGAACTTCTTTTTTCTCGCTGTCTATATCTATATCCATCTCATTTATATTATCTTTTTCTGCCATAGTTATCCCTTCTTTCCTACATATGATTTTATTATATATGAGATATTCTTATCACACAAGTGAACTTTTTATAAACTAAAAACGGTGAGAGCTATTCTCCCACCGCAATGTATTCCTCAATATACTTCGATGCCACCGCACCGTCCGCCACCGCCGTCACAATCTGCCGGAGCGGTTTCTTTCTCAAATCGCCAACCGCATACACTCCCGGAATATTGGTCCGTGTCGTCTCGTCTGCGAGCACATACCCTCCTTCATCGAGGTCAATCTGTCCTTTGACAAGCTCTGTGTTTGGCACATTTCCAATTGCAACAAACACTCCGTCGCAATCAATTTCAGACACTTCGCAATTTTCCTTATTTTTCACTTTCACTCCGGTGACAAGATCATCTGCAAGCACTTCCACCACTTCTGAATTCCAGATAAATTCCAAATTTTCTGCCTCGTTCAGGGAATCCATATATGTCTTGGATGCTCTCAACTCATCTCTTCTGTGCACCAGATATACTTTTTTACAGATTTTAGATAAAAACAAAGCATCTGCAACCGCAGTATTTCCACCACCTACGATCACAACTGTCTTTCCTCTGTAAAACATTCCATCACAGGTTGCGCAGTAAGATACTCCACGCCCTCTCAGTTCTCTTTCATTTGGAAGTCCAAGTTCTCTCGGATAAGCTCCCATCGCAAGAATAACCGTTTTCGCCTCGTATGTTCCATCTGATGTAACGATAACTTTCGGCTGTTTTTCTAAATCCACACTCTGCACTTCCGCGATCTTTGTCTCCACGCCGAACCGCTCTGCGCCCTGCTTCATCTGCATTCCAAGTTCAAATCCATTGATTCCTTCTGTAAAGCCCGGATAATTTTCTACAATCTCTGTCGTCCCCATCTGTCCGCCCGGAGCGAATTTTTCTACTACAAGCGTGGTTAAGTTTGCCCTTGATGTGTAAAGCGCAGCCCCGTATCCTCCGGGACCGCCTCCGATGACAATCACATCATAAAAATTTTTATTTTCCATCTCACATCTCCTACAGTTGTACACCGTGTCCGAGCAGCCAGCTCTCAAGCTCTGCTTTTGACATCGCTCCTACATTCGTTCCTTTCACTTCTTTTGCATCCACAAGCTTCAATGTCGGAATGCTCATCACACGATACTCCTGAGCCAGTTCCGGATCATCATCAATGTTGATTTTTACGACCTTTACTTTTCCTTCATGTGCTGCTGCCACCTCATCTACAATTGGCGCAAACATCTTGCAAGGCATGCACCAGTCTGCGAAAAAGTCAATTAATACCGGGACATTTGACTCCAAAACCTCTTGTGTATAGTTGCTGTTTGTTACTTTCATTACTGACATATCTATTTCCTCCTACAATATAATTTTCTGTTTCTTGATGACTCTATCATACAGGATATGACATTCTCTTTCTGTGACATTGTCACACTTTATCTTCTGCTGTCTTTCGCAAGTTCATACAGACGATCTTCATCTATGATCTCAATGCTCCCGCGCGACAGGCTGACAAGCTGTTCTTTCTGAAAATACTTCAGCATTCTGGTAATCACCTCTCTTGCCGTTCCCAGATGGTGAGCGATCTCTTCATGTGTCATTTTCAGCATGCTCTCTCCTGTAATCTCCATCTCTTCCACAAGCAGTGCAGCAAGTCTCACATCCACACTTTTATTTAAAATCTGTTCCATCACCCACATCACATCTGAAAATCTCGACGCCATGAGGTCGTTTGTAAAATTTGCAACCGGAAGAGAGGTATGTATCAAATTCTGATAAACAGAGGTCGGTATTGTCAGAACCTTAGAATCTTCTCTCGCCTCTATAATCACCTCGAACTGAATATTATTCATAATACAGGATGCCGCAAAAAGACATGCATCTCTTTGAAACATTCTGTATAATGTGATCTCTTTCCCGTCTTCCGACAGCGTATATGCACGAAGTTGTCCTTCTTCCACAATGATCAACCCTGTACAGTCCTCCGAACCATTGTGTATAATGGTTCCTTTTTTCACATTCTGTACCAGTATCCTGTTTTTCAGTTCCTCTTGTTCTTCTTTTGTAAGTTTCGCCCAAAATGGAACGAGTTCTTCTATCTGCATTCTTTATTCACCTTCCAGCATTTTTAAAAATGTCTCTTCTGAGATAATCGGAACCCCCAGCTCTCTCGCTTTTTTATTTTTTGAAGAGGTTGACTCTATATCATTATTAATCAGATAGTTTGTCTTAGAAGTGACAGAGCCCGTCACCTTTCCTCCTTTACTTTCAATTACAGCCTTTACTTCATTTCGATTTGCAAAATGTTCCACACTTCCTGTAATTACAAAGTTCATATTTTCAAAAATCTGAGCCTCTTTGCTCTCTTCTTCCTTTGGTATCTCCAATTCTGTTAAAAGTCTTCGGAATTCTTCCACATGCTGCTCTTTTGCAAAATAGGAAACAAACGCTTTCGCAATCACAGGACCGATTCCCGATATTTCACTCAATTCTTCCTCTGTAACATGAAGCATTTTCTCTATATCAAAGTTCAGTTCTTTACAGATTACCTTTGCGTTGGCAAGTCCGATATTCGCTATTCCAAGACTGTAAATGAGTTTTGGCAGTGTTGTCACACTTGCTTTTTCAATACTTTTTTGTAGATTTACATAAGATTTTTCGCCAAATCCTTCCATGGATTTAATTTCATCTTTATACTGCTCCAAATGAAAAATATCTGAATAATGATTGATAAATCCCTTTGCGATAAATTTCTCTAATGTCGCCTCTGAAAGTCCATCAATATTAAGTGCATCTCTGCTCACAAACAGCGCAAATGATTTCAGATGCTTTGCCCCGCACTCTTCGTTCGTACAGTAGAGCGCCTTTGCATCACTGACTTTTCGGATCTCTGTCTTGCCATGACAGACCGGACATTCCTCAGGAATATCTTTCACACCGCTTCGTGTCAGGTTTTCTGCAATCTGCGGAATGATCATGTTTGCTTTATAGACTGCGATCGTATCGCCAATGCCAAGCTCTAATTCTTCCATAATGCTGATATTGTGAACACTCGCACGGCTCACCGTCGTCCCTTCCAGTTCCACCGGTTCAAAAATTGCAACCGGATTGATAAGCCCTGTTCTTGACGGACTCCACTCAATCTCAAGAAGGGTCGTCTCTCGGATCTCATCTGCCCATTTGAACGCAAAGGAATCTCTCGGGAACTTGGAGGTTGTACCAAGCGACTGCCCATATGCAATGTCATCATATACAAGCACCAGACCATCTGACGGAAAATCATTGTCTGCAATCTTCTCCGAAAAGAATTTCACACGCTCTTCAATCGTGCCGGCTGTGACCTCATATCCTTCCACCACTTCAAATCCTTGTTCTTTTAACCATTCCATCTGATAAATTCTGGAATTCTTAAAGTCTACGTCATCTGCTTTTACAAGTGAAAATGCGAAGAACTTCACATTTCTTTTTGCAGTAATCTCATTATTCAACTGGCGTACCGAACCGCTGCACAGATTTCTTGGATTTTTATATTTTGCATCTACATCTTCAATCTCTTCATTGATTTTTTCAAAATCACGATAGCCGATGATCGCCTCTCCACGCAGAATCAATTCTCCCTGATAAGAGATATGAAGCGGCAGGTTCTGAAATACCTTCGCATTGTTAGTGATAACCTCTCCGACCTCTCCATTTCCCCTTGTTACTGCTTTTTGTAAAGTGCCATTCTGATATGTCAGCACTATTGTCAACCCATCTAATTTCCAGGAAATCCTTGCTTTCTGGCTTCCCAGAAATTCTTTTAATTTCGACACTTCCTTCGTTTTATCTAAAGAAAGCATCGGTTTTTCATGCCGTTCTTTCGGAAGCTCACTTAGCACCTCATACCCTACATTGACTGTAGGACTTGATGCCAATGTAATTCCCAGTTCTTTTTCCAACGCAAGTAACTCATCGTAAAGTTTGTCATATTCATAGTTGCTCATAATCTCCGCAGCTCCCTGATAATATGCCTTTCCTGCCTCATTCAGCAATTTTACCAGTTCCTGCATACGCTGTTTTTTTTGTTCCATGCTTTCTACCTCATTGCTCCTGTTTCTTTGGGATCACCGTCTCATTGGAAGAATCCTTGATCAATTCATATAATTTTTGAATTTCTTCTTCCGTCACCTTCCGGTATTCTCCCGGCTTTAACTCTCCAAGTGTGATGTTCATTACCCTGATACGTTCCAGTCTTGTCACTTTATAACCAAGATATTCACACATCCTGCGAATCTGCCTGTTGAGTCCCTGTGTCAAAATAATCCGGAATTTATATTTTCCGATCATCTCCACCTTACATTTTCTCGTGACCGTATCAAGAATCGGCACACCTTCCGCCATCTTCTCAATAAATTCTTTTGTCACCGGCTTATTGACTGTAACTTTATATTCCTTTTCATGCTGATTTCCTGCGCGCATCATCTTATTGATAATGTCTCCATTATTTGTCATCAAAAGCAGCCCTTCTGAATCTTTATCAAGCCTTCCGATATATGTGACCCTTGTCGGATAATTCAAAAACCGAATAATATTGTTTTTTTCTTTTTTTTCTTCTGTGCAGACGATTCCAACCGGCTTGTTGACCGCAAGCAGCACCATCTCATTTTTCTGCCGAACTTCTTTCTTGCCTACACACACTCTCTGGGAAGGACTGACACGCATTCCCATCTCTGCACGCTTTCCATCCACGGTCACTTTCCCGCTTTCAATCAGACGGTCCGCCTCTCTTCTGGAACAGACGCCTGCCTCACTCAAAAACTTATTCAATCTTACTGTTGTCTCTGTAGTTTGATTTTCTCTCATCTTTTCTCCTATAAACTAAAATATGCCTTGATAAATCTGGTCAGACTCTCCTGATCTTTTGCTCCCATCAGTTCTCTGCTGGAATGCATTGCAAGCAACGGCACACCCAAATCTACCGTTCTCACCGGAAGCATCGCCGATGCGATTGAACCGAGTGTTCCGCCCCCCGTCACATCCGAACGATTTACAAATTTTTGATACGGAATCTGTTCTTTTTCACAAATCTGCTGCACGATTCCGACCGCTTCACTGTCTGTTGCATAGCTTTGTGAGCATGCTTCTTTAATGCAGAACCCTTGATTCAACATATTCTTATTTGTCGGGTCATATTTTCCCCCATAGCTTGGATGAAATCCATGACTGACATCCACAGACATTAAAAGCCCCTCCGCAAGTGCATTCTTGTACATCTGTTCAGATGCTCCAAGTGAAAGATAAATTTTCTCCAGCAAATACGGAAGCATCATAGATCCGGCTCCCTGCTTTGTCCTGCTGCCGACTTCCTCATGATCAAATATCGCGATCACATTCAGCCCTTCTTTTCGTTCACCTTCTAAAATTCCATCGACAAGCGCCTGAACAGACGTGAGATTATCCAGTCTCGGCGCCGAGAGGAATTCTTCGTGCAATCCTATCTTCTCTGCCCTGTCTGCATTATACAGATTCAATTCATAATCCAAAATCTCATCCACCTGCACTTGAAGCTTTTCCGCAAGCGCACTCAAAAAACAGTTTTTATCCACCTCTTCTTCCAAGATTCCCACAATCGGAAGCATCTGTGTCTGTTTATTCAATTCTACGCCCTTATTCATCTCTCGTTCCAGATGAATCGCAATATTCGGAATCGTAAATACTGTTTTCTCGAGATCAACGAGACTAACTTTTGGACGAAATACATCATCAGATTTTAAGACGACACGTCCTGCGGCAGACAGTCCACGATCCAGCCAACTTGACAAATTCACCCCGCCATAACTCTCCACATTAAGTTGTATATATTTTTCTGTAGTCACCTCCGGATTTGGTTTGATACGAAATCCCGGAAAATCCCCATGTGCTGCCGTAATTCGGAAACTCTCTTTTTCTTGAAAACGACTCCCGATCGTAAATGCAAAAATACTGGAGCCATGATGAATCACCATATATTTCCCGCCTTTTTGCAAATTCCAGTTGTTTTTCCAACACAGTTCCTCATATCCCTGCTTTGCTAACTGATCTTTCACTGCTTCCACTGTATGAAACTGTGAGGTTGCCTTCCTGATAAGCGAAAGTAAGTTACTCAAACTTCCCACACCAATAAGGTGTGATTAACCTTGAAAATTCAATATTTCAGCCAATTAAAAAGGCATAAATACGTTCCTTTGGTATAATGGAATTGTCGAAAAA
>NZ_JBQKED010000042.1:0-30114 GCF_052121495.1 Faecalimonas sp. LCP19S3_D12
GTAATGCACTCCATCCACTGGCTACTGCGGCATAAATCGCTATTTTGTTAGCTGAAATATTGAATTTTCAAGGAACAAGTCCCATTTGGGGTATGGGAAGTCTTAGTTACTGATTTTCAACAAGAGAGACTATCGCATATTGTGACAGTCTCTCTTGTTTATTAAAGCAAAACGAGGAAAATATTACATCACTTTACTGTTTTCAAAATCTTGCAGAACATCAGTAAATACAAGGGTTTGAGAATTTACATCAATTTATGGAAAGCATTGTCAGAAAATCAAGAGTCTTTTGATATTTTGTGTATGTACTATTTGGTCATCTCATATAGAAATATGCATCATATATATTCCTCTCGTTGAATAAGTTATAAAATGTTAAGTTGAATAAAAAGGAACATTTGTATTTGTTGAATATGACCAAAAAACAAATAAATTAATAAAAATAATGGAAAAAATAGATAAAACTTGTTATGATGAAAGTAATTGAGATTGGCAAAATAGGATTGGACTATTGAATTAGGCAAGACCAGAGTAGACTATTTGAAAATAGAGGGATACTTTGGTCTTTTTTGCCAATTTTGTGCATGAAAGGAAAGGGGCAAAGAGGAGAATGAAAAAGAAACAGGTTGTAAGCGGATTACTGGCAACGGTTATGATTGCAAATATTGCTTTGGTCGATATGGGACCGGTGCAGGCTGCAGAAAACTTAAATCTTGCAAAGGGATGTAAGGTAACCGCGAGTGATGCAGAAAGTGTAAATCCAGTAGCAAATGCTGTAGATGGGAAAGAGAATACGCATTGGGCAACAAATCAAGGAAAAGCAAGTGGTTCATGGATTGAAATTGAACTAAAAAAACCAACTAAGGTTAGCAAAGTAAAAATATTTTGGGAGAGGCTTGTCAGTAATGCAACAAATCAAAATATAAAAAAATGGAAGGTAGAAGCATACACGACAGGAGGAGTTTACCAGCTACTTCATGAAGATACAGATGGTACATACGAAACAGAAAATGCAGATGTGAAAGTAGAAAATCCAGTTTTTGCGACAAAGATTAAAGTTACGATTGTGGAAGCAGACAATAGAAATAATTATTGGGAAAATGTTGGTATCAATGAAATTGAAGTTTATGGGGAGGAGATGGAGGTAGATATTGAATCTACAGGAGATAAAAACCATATGCTGACAGCAACGACAACTTCATCTTCTGATGAAACTGATACACTAGGACATGCAAAAATCAAAGATGGAAAAGTGGGAAGAGAAAATAGATGGGCAAG
Organism: Faecalimonas sp. LCP19S3_D12; assembly: GCF_052121495.1. Lineage (GTDB taxonomy): Bacteria > Bacillota > Clostridia > Lachnospirales > Lachnospiraceae > Faecalimonas. The sequence continues at coordinate 1,279 of NZ_JBQKED010000042.1, forward strand.
TAAAGAAAATTCATATAAGGATGAATGGGTTAAAGCTCAATTTGAGAAACCAACTTTAATTAAAGAATTGAATATTACCTTATTTAAGCGAGATACAGATCCACAGCCATCGAATATTGAATCTTTTAATATTAAATATACGGACATCAATGAAAAAGAGCAAACTGTATCAGTAAAAAACACAGTTGAAGGAAATGGCTATAAGCAACAAATAAAACATATTTTTGATACTCCTATTATTGCAAAAAATATTAAATTCTGTGACTTTAAAGTGAAAGAAAATAAATATAACAATGTAAGTATTGAGGAAGTTGAAGTATATTCGAATGACCGATCTGAGAAAAAGACATTAGATGAAGTTGTGGCATCTATTCAAGGTGGAACTATCGAAGGAAATGAGTTTACACTTCCAACCGTTCCAGAAGGATTTACGATTGAATCTAATGGTGCTGATTTTGAGCAGATTATTGGAAGCGCTAATGAAGAAGGAAAACTCCCAATCGTACATCCGTTGACAGATAAGACTGTAAACCTTTCCTTTAATGTAAAAGAGACAGCTACAGGAAAGGTTAAAAATACAGGAGACTTAGAGTTTGTTGTTAAAGGAACAAAAACTCAGGAAGAAAATAAGAATACAAAACCTTCTGTAATTCCGGAAATTCAGGAATGGCATTCAGAATCTACAGAAAAAGTATCTGTAGAAAGCTTGAAAAAAGTTACTTATACAGATGACAAATTAAAAGCAGTTGTAGATGAGTTTGTAAAAGATTATGAGGACTTTACAGGAATCAAATTGACTGCAAAGAAAGGTGCTGCTGAGGCGAACGCATTTAACTTTGAACTAAAAGCGCCGGATACTCTTCTTGGAGAAGAAGGATATACAATGGATATTAAAGAAGACCGTATTAATGTTGCTTCTGTAAGTACAACAGGTAATATGTACGGTATGCAGACAATCCTTCAGATGAACAAAGAAAATGGAAAAGAGTTCAAAGTAGGACAGATGCGTGACTATCCGAGATTTGAAACTCGTGGATTCTTGTTCGATGTTGCGCGTAAAGCTGTTTCATTGGATATGATGAAAGAAGTATCCAGAACAATGCGTTATTATAAGATGAATGACTTACAGATTCATTTGAATGATAACTATATCTGGTTGGAAGATTATGGAAAATACAACACAGAAGATGAAGGGTTTAAAGCATATGAAGCTTTCCGTCTGGAATCCAGTCTGAAAAATGAAAATGGAGAATCTCCGACGGCAAAAGACTATCATATGACAAAAGAAGAGTTTAAAACTTTTATTCAAGAAGAACGAGCAGTCGGAATGAAAATTGTTCCGGAAATTGATGTTCCGGCACATGCGGTATCTTTTACAAAAGTTTGGCCAGACTTAAAAATTGAGAATCAGGTAAGCAGCGGACATTCTTTGATTGACCATTTTGATTTGACAAATCCAAAAGCAGTAGCAAAAATTAAAGAAATTTTTGATGATTACACAAAAGATGAGACATTTGATGATGAGACAACAATACACATTGGTGCTGATGAATTCTTGTATAATGCAAAGTCTTATCGTGAGTTTGTAAATGATATGGTTCCATATGTGAAAAAGACAAATAAAGTTCGTATGTGGGGTGGATTGACTCGTATTAAAGATAATCCGTTAACTACAATTAATAAAGATGCGATTGAAAATGTAGAGATGAATCTTTGGTCAAAAGATTGGGCAGATGGAATCGAAATGTACAATTTAGGATATGATCTAATCAATACGATTGATGATTTCGGTTATATGGTTCCAAATGGAAATAAGACAAGAGCAAACGCTTACGGAGATTTATTAAATGTAAATCGTATTTTTAATGAATTTGAAGCTAATAAAGTAAGAACAGGATCTGGTTATAAAATGGTTCCAGCCGGTGATGATCAGATGCTTGGTGCAGCATTTGCACTTTGGAATGATAACATTGATAAGAGAGCTTCCGGATTAAGTGAGTCTGACTTATACTGGCGTTTCTTTGATGCAATGCCATTCTACGCAGAAAAGACTTGGGCAGCAACAGGAAAAGAAAAAGGAAGTGCAGATGCACTTGCAAAATTAGCTGCAGACAAAGGAACAGGACCGAATACAAACCCTTATTATCAGGAAGAGAAAAAGGAAGAAAATTATGAGAGCTATGATTTTGAAAATGGCTTAAAAGATACTTCTGAGAATAAACGTGATCTGAAAGAAGGAAAGAATGCGGAAGTAAAAGACAACGCACTGGTATTAAAAAACGGTGAAAGCTATGTGACATCTCCGATTGATGTACTTGGAAATGGAAATGAAGTATCATTTGATATTAAACTGGAGAAACCAGCAAAACCAGGCGATATTTTATTCGAAGCAGATGCTCCATACGGAACACATGATATTCGTATTATGGAAGATGGAAAATTAGGATTTACAAGAGAATTGTATAGTTACTATTTTGACTATGAACTTCCGGTAGGAAAGAGCGTTAATATTACAATTACGGTTGAGCAGCAAAAAACTAGTTTATATGTAAACGGTGAGTTTGTTGCAGATGCAAAAGGAAAATTCATTCACAATGATATGGTGAAAAAAGATAATATCGCAAATGCTACATTTGCGCTTCCACTGGAAAGAATCGGTTCAAAGACAAATGCTGTTTCAGCAGTGATTGATAATGTTGTTGTCACAGAAAAAGAACCTGAAGTGGATATTTATAATAAGTCAGCATGGACAGGTAGTGCAGAGTCAGAGACACCTACAGAACATGGTGCAGGCAAAGAAGGTGTTATCGGTATGGCATTTGACAGCAATTCAGGCACTCACTGGCACTCTGACTGGTCACAGACAACAACAGATAAAGTTCCGACATCAGCAGGAGTAGTTGGAACAGGTAAAGGTGCAGATGGAAGTATCTGGGCAGAAGTCAAATTTGACAAAGGATATGAAATTAATCAAGTATTATTTACACCACGTCAAGATACAAACAGTGGTCTTGTGACAAAAGCAACACTTTACATTCAGAATGAAAAAGATGGTCAGTGGAAAGAGGTCGTAAAAGACAAAACATTTGCAGCTGACAAATCAGAGAAAGCATTTACATTTGAAAAACAGATGGTATATGGATTCAAGTTTGTTGCAACACAGTCCAGTGACGGATGGGTGACAGTATCTGAATTTGATATTGCAAACCAGCCGGTTGTGGATAAGACTTATACAGTATATGTAAGTGCTGAAAAAGGTGGAAAAGTAAGCGGCGGTAAAGATGTGTCGGCGGGAGAATCTGTGACAGTCACAGCGATGCCGGATAAAGGGTATGTATTTGAGGGATGGTATCGTCCAAACGGCGAAAAAGTATCTGAAAAAGCAGAGTATACGTTCAAGGTGAATGGAAATACAGCTTTGATTGCGAAGTTTGAAAAGACTGGAGAGACAGAAGACAAAAACATCACAGATGTGGCAAAACTAGATGATATTACCGTTGTACAGGGAACTGCATTTGAAGATTTGGATCTGCCGGAAAAAGTATCTGTCACATATGGAAAGAATGAGACAGCAGAAGTGGATGTGACATGGGAGAAAGGAACTTACAACGCAGGGGAATGTAAGACATATGTCTTGGAAGGCACTTTAACTCTTCCGGAAGGAATTGCGAATCCGGATGGATTGAAAGCGATAGTCAAAGTTACAGTGGAAGAAAAAGAGACACCGGTTAAGAAGTATACGGTCTCTGTAAATGTAAAAGATAGTGAAAAAGCGATGGGAACTGTCTCTATGGACAAAGAAGATGGTGTCTATGAAGATGGCATGAATGCGACTGTGACAGCGACACCAAATGAAGGATATGAGTTTGTAAACTGGACAGATACAGACGGAAAAGAAGTAAGTAGTTCCAATCCATATACATTTGCAGTGACAGCAAACACAACACTGACAGCAAACTTTAAGAAGATGGATGTGAAACCGGAAGCTCCGACAGCACAGGATATTTTAGATGCTTTGATTGCAGATAAAAAAGTTCCATCTAAAGTTGCAAAAAACGAGACAGAGTTTGTACTTCCAAAAGTTCCGGAAGACTATACAATTCAGATTGCGAAAGTCAATCCAGAAGGTATTATTTCATTAGATGGAACAGTGACAACGCCGAAGAAGGATACAGATGTTATAGTGACAATCTCTGTGACAGATTTGCAAGGAAAAACTGCAAGCGCTGACTTCACTGTAAAGGTGGAAGGAAAGAACGAGATTGTTAAAGAAGATCTGAAGGACCCGACAAACGAGAATGCAAATAAGAAGGATCCGAATAAAGATAAAAAACCAGTGAAAACCGGGGATGCAACGGCAGCGGCAGGCTGGATGCTTGCGATGACAGCAGCAGGTGCAGTGGTACTTGTGAGAAAAAGAAACTCATAAAAGAGATAAGCCTCTCATACAATAAAGTATGGGAGGCTTGTTTGTATGAAACGGAAAATTAAAAAAATATGTGCGGTGTTTGTGATTATTGTATTGTTGCCATATATTATTACCATATTTATGAATGGGAAAAGCATAGAGGCAAATCAAGACGGAAAAAATGGTTATATTAAAGTAAAAACGAAGTCGGGAACAAAAGAAGTTCCATTGAAAGAGTATTGTATTGGAACATTGGCAAAAGAGATTTCGGTTGATTTTGAAGAGGAGGCATTAAAGGCACAGGCTGTCATTGTTCGGACAACCATCTATAAAAAGATTGAGGAAGAGGGCAATAAAGCGGTTATGACGGAGCGCTTTTTTACGAAATCTGATATGAAAAATCAATGGGGCAGAAGCACATTTCAAAAAAATTATAAAAAATTGGAGCGTGTGTGGAATGAGACCGATGGACAAGTTGTGATGTACAATGGTCAACTAGCAATGGTACCGTTCCATCAGTTAAGCAATGGAAAAACTCGAATTGGCAAAGAAGTGCTTGGCACGGACGAGTATCCGTACCTGCAGATGAAGGAGTGTCCGAAGGATGTGGAAGCAGATGGGCAGATGGAAAGCAAACTCATCAAAGTTGCAGGAGCACAAATTACTTCTCAGGACAGCGCCGGATATGTGACAGGAGTAAAAGTGGGTGAGGAGACTTTGAACGGAGAAACCTTTCGAGATACATATGGATTGTTGTCAAGCTGCTTTGAACTGCAGGAGTTTGAAGGGAAGATGCGTGTGACGACAAAAGGGATTGGTCATGGACTTGGGATGAGCCAAAATACGGCAAATGAGATGGCAAAAGAAGGTAAAAAATACAATGAAATTTTGCAGTATTTCTACGAGGGAACAGAAATGAAAGAGGTCGCGGAAATTTTGTTGAATGTAGAATAAGCGTATCATTTTCTGGCAAAAATATAGTCAGAGGTGATAAATATGAAAAATAATCTAGGACCTTCAAGAAGAGGGAAAGGTGCTGCGGTCGGTCTGGTCATTTGTTTTGTGGCGGTGATTGCGCTAGTGGGATTTTTTACATTCAGCCGTTATAAGAGAGATATGAGCAGACAGCTGGCAAAAGCGGAAGAAAAAACTGATACCGAAGAAAAACAAAAAGACATCAAAGAGACAGAAAAGAGCCAAACGACAAACAGTCAGGCAATTCAGAACAAAGCACAGGAGACAGAAAAACAAAAAGAAGAGACACAAACACAGACAGAGCAGAAACAGACTCAGACCTCACCAACGGCAACACAGCCAGACGCACTTGCATTTTCAGAAAATGATCTGCTTGCATGGCCGGTGGATGGGAATGTATTAATGAATTACAGCATGGATCAGACGATTTATTTTTCCACTCTGGACCAATATAAATACAATCCGGCATTGATTATCGGGGGAGAAGTCGGAACAGAGGTGACTGCATCTGCAAGAGGAATCGTGAAATCAGTGGAAGTCAATGCGCAGACGGGTAACACGGTCACGATGGATCTTGGAAATGGTTATGAAGCAGTTTACGGGCAATTAAAAGAAGTCCCAATACAGGAAGGCAATTATGTGGAAAAGGGAGAACTAGTAGGATATCTGAGTGAACCTACAAAATATTATAGCGTAGAAGGCTGTAATTTGTATTTTCAATTGCTAAAAGATGGGCAACCAGTGAATCCTATGGAATATATGGATTCCTAGAAGAAATCAATTTTAAAAATAGGCAACAAAAAACCGGACATGTTGAGAAGGGGTAAGATGTCCGGTTTTCTTGTTTTAAGTGCGTATAAAGTTTTGGAAAACGATTGTGATAAATCGCTTATACACGAGCAGTATACTATTTTTTTTACATATCTGCTAGAACGGTAATTGCAAAAAAACCGTTGATTTTTGCAAAAAATGAAAGAAGTGGTAAAAACGGTTACTTTTTTGTATAAAAAGGAAGTAATTGTAGAGATAGAGAAAAAACTGTGCTATAATTTGCAAAAATGAGTTTAGGAGAAAAGTTTGTGAAACGAAAACTACTAGAATATTTAAAAAAAATGGACAGTAAGGAAGAAGAATTTATTAAAAATGAAAAGAATGTATTGGCATCATATGTGATACAAAAAGGAAGTTCTATGATTGATACCGATAAGATGATTCGAGAAGGTGCGATGATTGACATTATGAAACAGCCGAGATTTGTAGATATCCCAGAGCATACGCATAAATACATGGAAATCATATATATGTTCAGTGGTTCGGCGACACATATTATCGATAAGACAGAAGTCAAGCTGGAAGCAGATGATGTTTTGTTTATCAAACAGGGAACACCGCATTCAGCAAGTGCCTCGGGGTATAACGATATTGGAATTAAGATATTTGTTCTTCCGGAGTTTTTACAGTATCCGCTCAGTATGCTAAACGAGGATACGGCACTTCGGCGTTTTATAAAAAAAGCGGCGGAAAATGATGTGGAAGATCATGAATTTTTGCATTTTCATTTGCAGGATCTGCCGGATGCCCAGAATCTGTTGGAGAATATGACACGAAGTCTCTTGAACCAGACGCGAAACAGCAAGAGGATTCTGCAGGCGACGATGGGAGTTCTGCTGATGGAATTATCGAATAGAACGTATACGATCACAGTCGGCTCCCCATCTTCCTATGAAAGTCAGATTGTGTTGGAGGCATTAAGATATATAGAAGAGAACTACCAGACCGCATCGCTTAACACGTTTTGTGAACATCATAATCTTCCATGCTATTATGTGAGTCGTCTTATGACCCAGTATTCCCCTTATACCTTTACAAAATATCTACAGAGAAGACGTATGCTCCAGGCGGCCTATCTCTTAACAGAGACAGACACGCCGATAGAGCAGATTGTTGTAGAAGTTGGGTATGAAAATTCAAGTCATTTCCATAAACTGTTTAAAGAAGAATATGGAATGACACCGAAAAAATATCGTGACAAATACGATTCTATGGAGAAGTGATGGGTATCCCCTATCCCATCACAACTTCTATATGGTATTCTTTTACGTTGTCAATAGCTTTCACACATGTGCCTTCTACAGATTCTCCGTTTACAGTCAGTTTTTGAACTCCTTTTTCTACATGATTCGGGTTCTTTACTGTGATGTAATACACTGCATTGCGGTACTTACGAGTTGCCGTAAATCCATCCATATTTGATGGAATACAAGGATCTATTTCCAGACCGTCAAAAGATGGGCGGATTCCAAGGATGTATTGGGACACATTTACAAATGTCCACGCAGCAGTTCCTGTAAGCCAGCTGTTTTTTGCTTCGCCATGCTTTGGCGCATCTTTTCCGGCAATCATCTGAGAGTACACGTAAGGTTCTGTGCGGTGGATTTCGCTGATTTCTTCGATGTATGCCGGGCATGTGCGGCGGTAGATTTCAAATGCACGATCACCGCGTCCGATACGTGTCTCTGCGATTGATACCCAAGGGTTGTTGTGGCAGAAGATACCGGCATTTTCTTTGTATCCCGGTGGATAAGAAGAGATCTCACCAAGATTTAAGTAATATTTAGAATAAGCAGGCTGCTGCAGAACAATTCCGTATTTTGTATCTAAATGTTCTTTCACAGAATCCAAGGCTTTTTTTGCATGTCCTTCGTTTACACCGATATCGGCAAGTACACAAAATCCCTGTGGCTCGATATAGATTTTTCCCTCTTCGCATTCTTTTGAGCCGATTTTTTCTCCGGTGGCATCGTAAGCACGGAGGAACCATTCTCCGTCCCATCCAGCAGTTAAAACAGTCTGATACATTTCATCAACTGCTTTCAATGCACGGTCTGCTTCTGAAGCATTTCCCAGAAGACGATTGATATTAGCATATTCTTTTCCGTATTTTACGAACATTCCTGCAATAAATACAGATTCTGCAACCGGTCCTTCAGAAGGTCCGAATGTCTGGAAGGATTCTCCCGGTTCTTTGGAGAAACAATTCAGATTCAGACAGTCATTCCAGTCCGCGCGCCCAATGAGAGGCAGCCCGTTTGGTCCCAAATGTGTCAGTGTGTAGTCAAAGGAACGTTTCAGATGTTCTGATAATGGTTTCGCAAGTGCAGGATCATTGTTGAAGTCTACTATCTCATCTAAGATAGACAGATCCCCGGTCTCTTTGATATAGGCAGCAGTACCTGCAATCAGCCACAGTGGATCGTCATTAAATCCACTTCCGATGTCAGAATTTCCTTTTTTAGTAAGTGGCTGATACTGGTGGTATGCGCTTCCATCTTCAAACTGTGTCGCTGCAATGTCGAGAATTCTCTGGCGCGCGCGATCTGGGATCAAGTGCACGAATCCAAGCAGATCCTGACAGGAATCGCGGAATCCCATACCACGACCGGTCCCTGACTCGAAATAAGAAGCAGAACGAGACATATTGAATGTGACCATGCACTGGTATTGGTTCCAGATATTGACCATGCGATTTAATTTCTCGTCGGCGCTGTCCACAGAGAAAGTTGCGAGTAATGTATTCCAGTATTCTTTTAAGTCGTTCAACGCTTTTTCTACTTGTTCATCTGTAGAAAACCGTTTCATTGCAGCACGTGCGGCGTCTTTTTTAATAATATTTGGAGCTTCCCATTTATCCTCATAAGGATTTTCACTGTATCCGAGCACGAAAACAAAGCTTTTCGACTCGCCCGGCTTTAATATTACCTTCAAGTGGTGGGAACCGATGACAGCGCCACCGCTTGCGATAGAGTCAGATGAAGCTCTGGTAAGAACTGTTTGTGGTCGTTCGATGCTTCCATATACTCCTAAAAACGCATCTCTGCTTGTATCGAAGCCATTGATTTCGGCATTTACTGTGTAATAGGCAAAATGATTGCGGCGTTCCCTGTACTCAGTCTTATGGTAAATCTCAGAACCGCATACTTCCACTTCTCCAAGGCTTAGGTTACGCTGAAAATTTGTAGCGTCGTCCACTGCATTCCAGAAGCAGAATTCTACATAAGAAGTCAAGTCCAATTGCTCGCAAGTCTCGTTGTTATTTGTAAGGATAAGCTGGTTTACCTCACAAGTCTCATGGAGCGGCACAAATGCGGTCAGTTTTGCCTCAATTTTGTTTTTTGAAGAAGTAAAACGACTGTAGCCAAGACCATGACGACATTCGTAAGAGTCCAGTTCTGTCTTCACCGGTTGCCATGCAGGTGTCCAGACTGTATCATTGTGCTTGATAAAGTAGTAGCGTCCGTTTGTGTCTGCCGGAACATTGTTGTAACGATAACGAGTTAGGCGCAATAATTTTGCGTCTTTGTAAAAGCTGTATCCTCCACAGGTATTGGAAATCAAAGAGAAGAACTCTTCATTTCCAAGATAGTTGATCCACGGTTGTGGTGTGGCAGGAAATGTGATGACATATTCTCTGTCACTGTCGTTAAAAAAACCAAATTTCATAATGTAAATCCTCCAAATTTATTCTTATATCTCAGTGTTTTCCGGTGCAATCTGTTCTGCCTCATATGGTTCAAAGACTTTCTTGAAGACAAAAGACTGACAGTATGCAACAAATGCATCGATGATGATGAGTGCAAATGTCGCTTTCATATTGCTCATTGCCAGACCGAAGGCGTTTTTCAACGTTTGTTTTGTAGAATTTTCAAACCGTCCAATTAGTGGAAACGTGTATGTAAAAATTAGAAACCATCCGATCATAGCGGCAATCAGAAACAGAATGGCAAACGCAATTGTTCCCTTCTTGAAATTGTTTTTAAACTCCCTTAAATAAGTGCGCACAAGATAACCGTATTCCCCGCGAGCCTCTCTTAATGTAACGTAATATAAAGAAGAAAGCGCCGTTCCGATTGTGATGACCGGCAGGCAGGTAATAAGAAATACAAGATTTAATGCAACAAAATTACAAAGTGTGTTAATAAAATCCAATACCGGATTCATTGCTTTTGATTTCATAATGTTTCCTCCAAATTTTTTGTTATCTGATTGTTAATATATATAGAAGAAAACAAAAAGACTACCTGAAAAATAAGCACCGAAATACAGAACAAAATAGACATTTTGGGGCAAAATCTAAAAAAAATCTAATTTAATCATGAAACAAGTGTGAATTTTTCAGGTATTCATGTGACAGGTGTAAATGATAGGATAAATACATCAACAGAGCAGTGAAAGAGGAGGTAGGGAAATGAAAAAGAGTAAAACTGCTGTGAAAAGTCAACCGCTCGGGAAAAAGAAAGATACGAGAGGAATTAAATATTTTTTATGGATCTTACCATTTTTGATCTTGGTATTCCTGTTTTCGTATTTCCCGCTGCATGGATGGATTTATTCCTTTTATGATTATAGACCACCAAGAAGTTTAGCCGATTGTGAATTTGTAGGATTGCAGTGGTTCAAGATGCTTTTCACAAACAAAACGCAGGTATCACAATTAATTCAAGTAATGAAGAACACATTTGTAATGCGTCTTCTCGGAATCGCAACATCCATTCTTCCGGTTGGATTTGCAATTTTCTTAAATGAGATCAAATGTAAATGGTTCAAAACATTTGTACAGACATTTACAACACTGCCAAATTTCATAAGCTGGGTACTTGTATCTTCCGTAGCATTTAGCTTATTTTCTTCTACAGGTATGATAAACGGCTTATTGGAAAACTTAGGAATTATCACAGAGCCAATCAAATTCCTGGACAGCGATTCCCATACATATTTGTGGATGCTTTTGTGGAACATATGGAAAGGACTTGGATGGGGAGCAATCATATATTTGGCGTCGATTGCAGGTATTGATCAGGAACAGTATGAGGCGGCAGAGATTGACGGAGCAGGAATTTTTAAGGTATTTTATAAAATTGTACTTCCTGCTTGTACACCGATTTTGGCAACGGTATCCATTTTCTCTGCAGTTGGTCAGTGGAACAGTTATCAAGATACATTGATTTATGTAACAGAACAAAAATTGTATTCTCTACAGTATTTACTGTATACTTATATCAATCAGGCAAGTTCTCTTGCGGCGATGGTGAAAAACTCAGGAACAGCAGCAATAAGTTCTGCGGCGCTTGCGACACAGCAGACAGGGACATCTATTCGTATGACAGTATCTGTCAGTGGTATACATTTTGCGCAAAAATTTACAGTTAAGTGCTAGTTGGACTTGTAAAATTGATGTATGATGGGTAATGTAGTAATAGTAATTGATATGTAGTGGAGGATTATAGATATGAGATTTAGCAATAAGGTGAACAAAATTGTATATGGCGGGGATTATAATCCGGAGCAGTGGCCGGAAGAAATCTGGGCTGACGATATGCGTCTTTTGAAAGAAGCCAATATTGATATTGTGACGTTGAATGTATTTAGCTGGGCAGCGCTTCAGCCATCGGAGGAAACGTATGATTTCAGTAAGCTTGATAAGATTATGGAAATGGTAAGGGACAATGGACTTCAGGTATGCCTTGCGACATCCACCGGAGCGCATCCGGCATGGATGGCAAAGAAATATCCGGATATCCTGCGAACAGAATTCAATGGGTTAAAACGAAAATTCGGGGGAAGACACAATTCCTGCCCGAACAGTCCGACCTATGAGAAGTATTCGGTCAGGCTGGCACAAAAAATTGCAGAGAGGTACAGGGATTACAATAATATTGTAGCATGGCACATTTCCAATGAATTTGGGGGGGAATGTTATTGTGAAAACTGTGAGAAAGCATTTCGTGTCTGGCTGAAAAAGAAATATCAGACGATTGAAAATGTGAACCGCGCATGGAATACAGCATTCTGGGGACATACCTTCTATGACTGGGATGAGATTGTACTGCCAAATCTTTTGAGTGAGCATTTTGAGCAGGATAGAAGCCAGTTTCAGGGAATTACTGTGGATTATAAAAGATTTAATTCCGAAAGTATTTTGGAGTGTTATAAGAGAGAGTATGATGCCCTCAAAGCGATTACACCGGATATTCCGATCACAACGAATCTGATGGGATTTTATAAACCGCTGGATTATAAGATGTGGGCAAAGTACATGGATGTTGTCTCATGGGATAATTATCCGTCCAATGAAGACAGTCCGGCGCAGATTGCCATGAGCCATGACTTGATGCGTGGAATCAATGGCGGGGAACCATTTTTATTGATGGAGCAGACACCGAGTGTGACGAACTGGCTCCCGTACAACGCCCTGAAACGACCGGGAGTGATGCGGCTTTGGAGCTATCAGGCAGTGGCACATGGTTCGGATTCGGTGATGTTTTTCCAGATGAGACGTACTGTGGGAGCTTGTGAAAAACTGCATGGAGCAGTTATCGACCATGTGGGAACAAACGAGACACGTGTATTTCGGGAAGTCAAAGCCCTTGGAGCAGAGTTAAAAGAACTGGGGGAACAGACACTCGGCGCTGTGACAGATGCGAAGGCTGCGATTTATTTTGACTGGGATAACTGGTGGGCAATTGAGTGTTCGGCAGGTCCAAACTGTGATCTGAAATATAAAGATGAGATTTACAATTATTATCAGGCGCTTTACAAATTGAATATTCCGGTGGACATTGTAGGACCGGAGGATGATCTTGGGAAGTACCAGCTATTGATCGCTCCGATTTTATATATGACAAAGACCGGATACGACGAGAAGATCCGTACTTTTGTAAAAAATGGAGGTACTTTTGTGACGACATTTTTCAGTGGAATCGCAGATGAGCACGACCTGATCGTGACAGGTGGATATCCTGGAAAACTGCGTGATATTATGGGAATCTGGGTGGAAGAGTCCGATGCACTTCCGTCGGGAGCTGAGAATCATTTTACGTATCGTGGCAAAGCCTATCCGGCGAAACTTTTGTGTGATTTGAGTCATCTGGAGGGAGCAGAAGCTCTCAGCGTATACGAGGAAGATTTCTATGCGCAGATGCCGGCAATCACAAAGAATCAATTCGGAGATGGACGGGCATATTATGTTGCGACTCGTTCCAATGAAGAATTTTATCAGACACTCATGGCAGATATCTGTGAGGAATGTGGAGTGGAATCGTTGCTCGCACCGCAGGAAAATCTGGAAGTGACAATGCGCAGAAATGAAAACGGAAGATTTTTATTCTTATTAAACCATGCCGATCGGGAACAGGAGACGGTGATGACAGAAGCAGGCTGTGGATTGCTGGAGAAACAGGAATATGCAGCAGGCGATGTGGTTTCGGTTCCGGCAAAAGGTGTGCAGATCATCAGACTTCAAGGCTAGCAGGAGGAAGAAGGAAAATGACATTTGAAAGAGATCGACAGAGTGATCGCGGAGGGACCTTATGATGCGGATTGGAATTCGCTGTTTCAATTTACTGTGCCGGATTGGTTTTCCAAGGAAAAATTTGGAATCTTTATCCACTGGGGCTTATACAGCATTGCCGCTCACAATAATAAGTGGTATTCGAGAAATATGTATATTCAGGACAAGGAAGAGTGGGAATATCACAGAAAGACATTTGGAGAGCACACAAAATTTGGCTACAAAGATTTCATACAGATGTTTCACGCGGAAAAGTTCGATCCAAAACAATGGGCGAAACTATTCAAAGCGGCAGGAGCAAAATATGTTTTTCCGGTGGCAGAGCACCATGATGGATTCCAGATGTACAAAAGCGAGATTTCTAAATACAATGCCTTTGATATGAGTCCAAAGCGCGACCTTTTAGGCGAACTAAGGGAAGCGATTGAAGAGGAGAATCTGATGTTCGGAAGCGGAATTGTGGAGGTGGAGCGTGGCGCGCTTGCAGATCCCAAACCATTTGTGTGGCAGACAGACACGGCGATTGCAAAAAATTCATGGTGCTATACGGACACGCTGGAGTATAAGACAAGCAGACAGATTATCTGTAATTTTATAGAGATTATCAGCAAAAATGGAAATATGCTCTTGAATGTGGGACCAAAAGGTGACGGAGAGATTCCGGAAGAAGACCAGAATGTGCTTCTTGGAAGTGGATTGACCGCAGGACTTTCCACAGAAGGGACTGTGCCGATGTCATTTACCGGAACATATATTGGCATGTTTGCGGAAAATGGAAGCAGTGCGTTCCAAGAGTTTCAAGTAAATTATGTACTTCCTGATGAGTAGGAAGGAAAATCCCAACCATAAGGCGATGTGGTTGGGATTTTTAATGCAAAAAGCTCATTTCATAATACAGAGAATTGCCACTGCGACAGGGGTGTGTTATCTTATAGTAGTATGCTGGAAAAGAGGGGAAAAAATAATGAACTACACATATATCGTAGAGTGTAAGGATGGCACGCTATACACAGGGTGGACGAATAATCTGGAAAAGCGAATTGCAGATCATAACAGCGGGAAAGGCGCCAAATACACGCGGGCGAGAAAGCCGGTCACACTTGTGTATTATGAGACTTTTGAAGCAAAAGAGGAAGCGATGAAGCGGGAGTATGCGATCAAACACATGAGTCGGAAAGAAAAAGAAAAATTGATAGAACATTTTCCTATACTTTAAGAATATTCTATATTATAATAGGATTTAGATGTATATTTGCAAAAAGGAAGGAATCGGGAAAATATGAGCGATAAGAAATTAGAAGTAATTAAAAATTTACAGCAAACAGAAGCGATTTTTGTGATTATATCGGGATTTACGAAGATGCCATATGTTGCGTGTGATGAAGAGACATTTGATGACAAGGTGTTTGTTTATTTTGAGGAAGAGTCGGCAAAAGAGGCTGGAAAGAAGCTTTTAGAAGAAGGGAACCTCGTGCATATAGCAAAGGTGGAGAACCGTCTGTTTTTAGAGTTTTATACAAGTCTCTATCCGATGGGAGTGAATTGCTTACATATCAATCAGGGAGTGGATGGAGAGATTCAGATTCAGCATAGCGATTTGTTGCGTAGAAAAGAGCCAGAGGACATAGGTGATGGAAAAGTGCGTGTGGAGAATCCGGAACTTCAGTTGACGGCACTTTATTTTGCACAGGAGTTCCGTAAAAATCAGGCGGCACCAATGTCAGATGAATTAAAGGAAGTTTATGAGGAGATGTTGGTACATTTTGGAAGAGGAAAATATATCGTTCCTACGCAGGAGGATCATGGTATTCCGATTTTAAAACAAAAAGAAGGACAGGCATACCTTCCACTGTTTACAGACCTTCAGGAATTTCAGAAGTTCAATCGCGAAGGAAAATTCAAAGGAGGCGTTGTAGAGGCTGCGAAAGTATCAAATCTTTTAAATGAAGAGATGTCAGGAGTAGTTGTGAACCCATTTGGAGTCAATTTGCTATTGAATATGGAAAAGCGGAATGCGTAAGAGGTAGCCTATGCAAGGGATTTTTGAGGGAATTAATCATATTTTTCGGTTTATAGGTCCGCTGTCGGACTTCTTATGGGAATTTCCGACAAACTTTGAGTATTATGCGAAGATACCGCTTTTGGGTAATCTCTCGTTTGCCATTATACTACTTGTTGGCTCAGGATTGTTTTTTAGTTTTCGGCTTGGGTTTATGCAGGTGACTGGTTTCAAGAGAGGGGTAAAGATTTTAACACGTAAAAAGACGGTTGAGACAGGGATTTCACCATTGGCATCGTTCTTTTTGAGCACGGCGATGCGAGTGGGTCCGGGGAATATCATTGGAGTGACAGGTGCGATCGCAGTGGGAGGTCCAGGAGCGTTGTTTTGGATGTGGCTTTCTGCATTTTTTGGGATGGCAACGGCCTATATGGAGGCGACTCTCTCGCAGATATTCAAAGAGAAAAAAGAGGACGAATTTGTCGGGGGACTTCCGTTTTATGGAAGAAAACTTTTGGGAAATAAAGTCTGGATTGGTGTATTTCTCTCAGTGTTATATATACTGTATGCTTTGTGTTGTCTCCCAGCACAAGGATTCAATGTCGTATCTTCGGCGGGACGTATGACAGAGATTGTGACGGGTGATACCATTGCATCTTCTTCTGTATTTTATTATGCAGTGGGAATGATTGTGATCATGCTGACGGCGGTGATTGCATTTGGTGGAATCAAGAAAGTGACACGATGGACAGACAAGATGGTTCCGATCATGGCGATAGTGTATATTGTGACGGTGCTGGTGCTTGTTTTGATTAATTTTAAGGAGATACCATATTTTTTCAGTGCGGTATTTCGGGGAGCATTCAAGCCGGATGCATTTTTTGGCGGAGTGTTTGGAACGGTTCTTGCGCAGGGTGTAAAGAGAGGATTGATGTCTAATGAAGCGGGACAAGGTACAATTACGATGTCAGCCGCGGCAGCAGATGCAGAGCATCCATGTGAACAGGGGCAAGTTGCTTCCCTAGGTGTATTTTTGGACACGATTGTTATCTGTACGTTGACTGGATTTGTAGTTATCATGGCCCACTGTTGGACAGGTGTAGATGCTGGAAAATGGACGGCGTTGGATCAGTTGCCGAAATTTACTGAGTCGGTTGCGCAACTGACACCGGGAACATCGTTCAATGCAGTTGTTACATTCCTTGTAAGTCTTTGCTTTTGTTTATTTGCATATACGACGCTTCTTGGAATGATCAGTTTCTCTGAGATTGTGGCAAATCGTATCAGCAAGTCAAAGAAGTGTATCAACACGGTTCGGGCAGTCTGCCTGCTTGTAGCCGCATTTGGAATTTTGTGTAATATTGCAGGCTTGGAACTCGGTAATCTATGGGCGTTTTCGGATCTTGGAAATATATTGATTGTGTACTTTAATGTGCCGATCGTGTATGTCGGCGCAAAATATGTATTCCGTGCGACAAAGCATTATAGAAAAAATGATGGAACACCATTTACTTCAGAAGTAATTGGCAGAACAGATTGTGAATATTGGGATAAAAGAGCTGGGGAATAAGATGTGTTTCACAGAATGAACACAGAATTCTCATAATTTAAACACAAAAATATCATAAAGTTATCGATTTCTTTTCATATAATATAAACAATTCATATTGTTTCAGGAGGGAAGAAATTGATAGAAGTAAAAAATTTAGTCAAGAAATATGGCGATCATACGGCTGTAGATCATCTGAGTTTTACAGTTGAAAAAGGACAAATCTATGGATTTCTCGGACCGAACGGTGCCGGAAAATCTACCACAATGAATATTATGACAGGATATTTGGGGGCAACAGACGGTGAGGTACTCATCAATGGGCACGATATTTTGAAGGAGCCGCAAGCGGCAAAAAAAAGTATCGGTTATCTGCCGGAGCTGCCTCCATTATATATGGATATGACTGTCATGGAATATCTTAAGTTTTCAGCAGAATTAAAAAAGATTAAAAAAGAAGACAGGGAACAGGAGATTGAAAAAGCGTTGAAGCTTGTCAAGCTCGCAGACGTGCAGGACAGACTGATTAAAAATCTGTCAAAAGGATATAAGCAGAGAGTAGGACTTGCTCAGGCGATTTTAGGATTTCCGGAGATTATCATACTAGATGAGCCGACTGTAGGACTTGATCCAAAGCAGATCATTGAGATTCGCGAATTGATCCGTGAACTGGCGAAAGAGCACACGGTTATCTTGAGTTCCCATATTTTGGCGGAGATTCGTGAAGTGTGTGATTACATTATGATTATCTCAAAAGGAAAGCTGGTTGCAAGCGATACTCCAGAGCATTTGGAAGAATTGATGAATGGCTCCGATACGATTCATATTGAGACAAGAGCCGAAAAAGAGACGGTAAGAGAGATCCTAAGTGGACTGAAGGATATCGAAGATGTGACCTATACACAGGAAAATGAGATCTTGAAAGCAGAGGTTAAGACGAAAGAACGAAAAGATATCAGAGAAGTGATTTTCAGTGCATTTGCAGAGGCAAAATGTCCTCTTCTCACATTGCAGAAGACAACAGTTTCGTTGGAAGAAGTATTCTTAGAATTGACAGGAGGACAAAAATCAGATGAAAGCAATTTATAAAAGAGAGTTAAAATCTTATTTTCAATCTATGATTGGGTATGCGTTTATCGCGTTTTTACTGACATTTGTCGGTATTTATTTTATGGCATACAATCTGAATGCAGGGTATCCGTATTTTTCTTACGCATTATCCGGCGTGATGTTCATGTTCCTGGTTGCAGTGCCGATATTGACGATGAAGAGTTTTTCGGAAGAGCGAAAGAGTAAGACAGACCAGTTGCTTTTGACATCGCCGGTTCGTCTGGTGGATGTTGTGCTTGGGAAATATCTTGCGATGGTAACGGTATTTTTAATTCCGAATCTAATTTTCTGCATCTATCCGCTGGTGATCAAAATGCAGGGGACTGCCTATTTGCGGGTGGACTATGCGGCGATTTTGCTGTTTTTTGTACTTGGTTGTGTTTACATAGCAATCGGAATGTTTTTATCTGCGTTGACAGAAAGTCAGATTATCGCAGCGGTAAGTACTTTTGCAGTGCTTCTCATTTTACATCTGTGGGGCGGATTGTTAGATTTCATTCCAAGTACGGCAATCAGTGGAGTGATTGGAATCATCGCAATTATCACAATTGTGGCGTTGATTATCTACCAATTGACAAAAAACTGGGTGATCAGTGCGGTGATAGAAGCAATTGGAGTGATTGCATGTGTTGTTACATACGTTGTGAAATCATCTTTGTTTGAGAATCTGCTTGTGAATCTTTTGAGTAAATTAGATCTTTCCAGTAGTTTTTCAAATGTGTATATGAACAAATTGTTGGATGTCAGCGATTTGATTTTGTGTTTTTCACTTATTGTATTGTTTGTATTTCTGACAATTCAGACTATACAAAAAAGATGTTGGAGTTAGGAGGCTGTATCGGTGAAGAAAATAAAAGAAATGTTTCAAAGTCCTCAATCACGTTATGGGACATATAGTATGGTAATAACTGCGGTGGTAATCGCAATCGTGATCGTGATAAATATGATTGCAGGTCAGCTTCCTGACAGTATGAAAAGCATAGATTTGAGTGGTAATTCACTCTATGAGATTACGAAGATAAGTAAGAAGCTTTTAAAGAATCTGGATAAAGAGGTACAGATTCATGTGTTGTCGGAGAAAAGCTCTACAGATGAGAGAATTCAGACATTCATAGAGAAATATGCAGCGCTCTCAAACAAGGTGAAGGTAGACTGGGTAGATCCGGTATTGCATCCTTCAGCAGTTACAGAATATGAGGCACAGGAGAACAGCGTTGTTGTAGAGTGTAAGGATACAGAAAAGAAGATGGTAATCCCGTTCACAGATATCATTGTGTACGATGAGATGTCTTATTATACGACTGGGTCTATGACAGAAAGTGAATTTGATGCAGAAGGTCAGCTGACAGGTGCGATAAACTATGTGACAAGTGACACTTCAAAGACGATCTATCGCACAACAGGACACGGAGAAGCTACTTTCTCCACGACAATCACAGACCTGATGAGAAAATCCAATTTCACAATATCTGAGTTGAATCTGATGATGAATAATAAGATTCCGGATGACTGTGATCTGCTTGTTCTGTATGCGCCGACGTCGGATTTGACAGCGGACGAGAAGACATTGATCACAGATTATCTCACAAACGGCGGGAAGGTATTGTTCATTATGGGAGATACGCAGAATGAGACACCGAATTTAGATGCGCTGATGAAGACTTATGGAATGGAAAAGGTAGACGGCTATATTGCAGACACAACAAGAAGCTACCAAGGAAATCCATATTACATATTCCCGGAGATCACAGCAAGCGGAGAGATGGCAGACGGTCTTTCTTCAAAAATGGTGTTGCTGATCAATGCACTTGGATTTAACACGGTAGATCCGGAACGTGATACTATCACAGTTGACAGCTTTATGACAACTTCCAGTGACGGATATGCGGTGACAGAGGATAAGGAGACTCAGGGAACTTACACTCTTGGCGCTGTGGCAACAGAGGATGAAAGCCGGTTTACAGTTATTTCGGCGGCAACTATGATCGATGCAAATGTGACGGATGCCTTCTCAACATTAGAAAATACAACGCTATTTATGAATGCGGTTACAAGTAATTTTGATGATGTAGACAATCTTTCAATTGAAGCGAAGAGCTTGGAGACAACATTCAATACAATGCAGCACACAGGATTATTAGGACTTGCAGCTATCATTGGTGTTCCGGTTCTCATTGTCATCTTTGGATTTGTAAGATGGCTGAAACGTCGTAAAGCGTAAGGAGGGCATAGAATGAAGAAATATAAATCACTGATCATTCTTTTGGCAGTTTTGGTTGTGCTTGTAGTTGCGTATGTTGTGACAGGGCAGTTAAAAAAGAAATCGGCAGAGAAAGAAAACGAACAGAAACAGATTGCAGTGCTTGATATGTCGGATATCATCTCAATTCAGTATACGAACGGAACAGATACGATGTCGTTTATAAAAGAAGATGGTACATGGTACAGTGAGTCTGATAAAGAATTTCCATTGCAGCAGAGCAGTCTTAAGACGATGGCAGAGACTTTTGGAACGCTTTCAGCTAATCGGGAGTTAACCGATGGAGATACACTTGCGGACTATGGACTGGAAGAGCCACAGTATACGATCACGCTCAAGGATGCTGATGGAGAACAACAGAACATTTATATCGGCAATGCGGCAGGTGAAGACTATTATATGACTGTAGGAGATAAGGAAAAGATCTATACGGTAGATTACAGTGTGGTAAATGCAATGAATTTTGATTTAGATTCTATGCTTCAGAAAGACACATTCCCAAGCATTGGAGCAGATAATATCAAGAAGGTGACAATCACAAAAGTCGGCGAGACAACCGAGTATGATGCAGATAACAGTGATCAGTCAGATGATATCACAGCAATCGGCGGAGGACTTGGGGCAGCTTATTTTGTAGATTGCGTGGATTATTCTGTACAGGCGGACGAACTGGCTCAATATGGATTAGATGAGGCACAGCGTACAACAGTCACAGTCGTATATACAGACAGTGATGATAAAGAACAGACATTTACACTTTATGTAGGCGGAAGAGATGAGAGTGATGCCTATAATTATGTGCAGATGGATGGCTCGAAAATGGTCAATACGATGACAAAAGAGACTGTAAATAACATATTGAATATTGAAGAATAAGAAAAACGGAGGCTATTTGTATAGTCTCCGTTGATATACATATATTTAAAGTATGAACACATACATTACGATGAAATGGCAGATACTTCCACCCATTACAAACAGATGAAAAATCTCGTGAGTCCCGAAATTTTTATGTCGGCTGTTAAAAATTGGAAGTTTCAGTGCGTAAATAATTCCGCCAATTGTGTAGATGATACCACCTGCTAAAAGCCATCCGAATGCGGCAGGAGAAAGTGCGTTCAACAACTTTGTAAAGGTGAGAACACATGTCCAGCCCATTCCGATATACAGCACAGAAGAGAACCATTTCGGACAGTTGATCCAGAATGCTTTGATCAGTATTCCGAAGATTGCAATGCCCCATACGATGGAAAGAAGAATGATTCCGGTTGTTCCTTTTAAGACAAGCAGACAAATCGGAGTGTAGCTTCCGGCAATCAGAACCGATATCATCATGTGGTCAAATTTTTTCAGTCTTTTATTCACTTTTTCTGAGATATCAAGGGAATGATAAATCGTACTCGCTGCATATAATAAAATCATGCTGACCAAATAAATCGTAAGCGAGATAAGATAAATTGGGCTTGGTTCATGTGCAGCTTTTATCAGTAATGGTATTCCGGCAAAAATTGCCATTAACATGCCGATAAAATGAGTGATTGCGCTTCCTGGATCTTTTAAATGCTTTTTATTCATAAATCATACCTCCTAGTGATGAAAAATATTATATGTAGTAATTGATACTATGTTAAGCATATGTATATATTACACCTGATATGTATAAATAGCAAGTTAAATTTGACAAAAGCGTTTTACTCTGTTATGATGTTACACAGAAACTTTGTGAATACCCTTTACTTGGTGGCAAGTGAAGGGTATTTTTATTGGTATAGGAAGGATATAAAATATGGGAAATATGAATTTTGAGAATCTGGGACTTTGTTCAGAGATTCAAAAAGCAGTAAAATACATGGGATTTGAGGAGGCGTCGCCAATTCAGGCAAAAGCAATTCCGGTTATTTTGGAAGGAAAGGATATCATTGGTCAGGCGCAGACAGGAACCGGAAAGACAGCGGCATTCGGGATTCCACTTTTACAGAAAGTCGATCCGAAAAACAAAAAGCTACAAGGGATTGTTCTTTGCCCGACAAGAGAACTCGCAATACAGGTGGCGGATGAGATCCGAAATCTGGCAAAATATATGCATGGAATTAAAGTGCTTCCAATCTATGGAGGGCAGGAGATTGTAAAACAGATCCGTTCTCTGAAAAGTGGGACACAGATTATTATCGGTACGCCGGGACGTGTGATGGATCACATGAGACGAAAGACGATCAAGATGGATCAGGTGCACACGGTTGTCCTTGATGAGGCAGACGAGATGCTCAATATGGGATTTCGCGAAGATATTGAGACGATTTTAAGCGGAGTGCCGGAAGAAAGACAGACAGTTTTGTTCTCAGCGACAATGCCAAAAGCAATTATGGAGATTACAAAAAAATTCCAAAAGAATGCCCAAGTGGTGAAAGTGACAAAAAAAGAGCTCACAGTTCCGAATATCGAGCAGTTTTACTATGAAGTAAGACAAAAGAATAAGGAAGAGGTGTTAACTCGTCTTTTAGATATTTATACACCAAAGCTTTCTGTTATTTTCTGCAATACGAAAAAGCAGGTAGATCTTCTTGTGACCGCATTGCTCGGAAGAGGATATTTTGCGGCGGGACTTCACGGTGATATGAAGCAGGCGCAGCGTGATCGTGTGATGCAAGGATTCCGAAGTGGGAAGACAGACATTCTTGTTGCGACCGACGTGGCAGCTAGAGGAATTGACGTAGATGAGGTAGAAGCAGTATTTAACTATGACTTGCCGCAGGATGATGAATATTATGTACACCGTATCGGAAGAACGGGGCGTGCGGGAAGAGTTGGACGTTCGTTTTCATTTGTATCCGGAAAAGAAGTGTATAAGCTGAAAGAGATTCAGAGATATTGTAAGACGAAGATTTATGCACAAAAGGTTCCATCATTGGACGATGTCGCTAATACAAAGATGGAGAATATTTTGGAGGACATTGACCGCATTATCGAGACAGAAGATCTGACAGCGATGGTCAATGCAATCGAGAGTAAAGTAAATGGCTCTGATTACACAGCGATGGACATTGCGGCTGCATTCTTGAAAATGTGTACGGGAATGACGATGGGCGATGACGGTTCAGCGGAGGATATGGACTTTGGTGACACCGGAGCAGAAGAGCCTGGAATGGTACGTTTGTTTATCAATATTGGAAAAAAGCAAAAAGCAAAACCGGGAGATATTCTTGGAGCACTTGCCGGCGAGACCGGAATGCCTGGAAAACTCATCGGTACCATCGATATGTTTGACAAATATACATTTGTAGAGGTTCCGAGAGAGTATGCGAAAGACGTTCTGCATGCGATGCAGAATGCAAAAATCAAAGGAAAATCGATTGCCATAGAACCGGCGAACCAAAAATAAATAAACTGGACTGGTTAAAAACTCAAAAACTGGTATTTTTAAATATACCAGAATGATGTTAGTATAGTACCTAACTTAAGTAAGGAAAGGGGTATACAACATGGAAAAAAAGAATGAGACAATGATAAAACTAGCACAGACCGCTTTGGTGGCGGCGCTATGTTATGTGACCTTTACATTTTTGCAGATCAAGATACCGATGCCTGGTGGAGATGCCACATCACTGCATCTGGGAAATGCGGTATGTGTACTTGGGGCACTGTTGTTAGGCGGATGGTATGGCGGACTTGCAGGAGCTATCGGAATGTCTATTGCAGACATTATGGATCCGGTTTATATTACAGTTGCACCAAAGACATTTGTATTGAAGCTATGCATTGGTCTGATTGTCGGACTTGTGGCGCATCGTATTGCCAAGATCAATGAGAGCAGTGATAAGAAGTATGTGCTCAGATGGAGTGTGATTGCATCTGTTGCAGGGCTTGGATTCAATGTAATCGCAGATCCGCTTGTAGGTTATTTTTATAAACAGTGGATACTGGGACAGCCGCAGGAGATGGCGGAGGTGCTTGCGAAATGGAGCACGGCGACCACATTCGTAAATGCAGTGGTATCAGTCATTCTGGTCGGTGTTGTATATAATGCGCTCAGACCGGTATTGCTTCGCAGCGGGCTTATTCATATGAAGAGAAAGGCTGTTTAACTATGGGGCAGAGTAGCACGATAAACTTAAAGACGATTGTGACGGTTGGTTTTTTTGCCGCAGTTACATTTCTTGGGATACAGATGTTTCGGATTCCGCTTCCGGCAGCAGTTGGGACACCATTTGTACATTTTGGACATATTTTTGTTGTGCTGGGTGTGCTGTTACAAGGCGGGAAGAAAGGCGCAATATCAGGAACGATCGGACTTGTATTATTTGATCTGTTAAACGGATACGTGCAGGCGATTCCACAGGTTTTTATAGAGACAATTGTGA
The DNA here is from genome assembly GCF_052121495.1 of Faecalimonas sp. LCP19S3_D12. GTDB lineage: Bacteria > Bacillota > Clostridia > Lachnospirales > Lachnospiraceae > Faecalimonas. Next base: position 26,285 of record NZ_JBQKED010000042.1, read on the forward strand.
AGTGCCTGATCCTCGGTGCCATTTTAAAACACTTTGCAAAAGGGAGAGATGACCAAAAGACAGAATACCGGGCTGTCACGATCGGCGTGTTTGTGTACGCTGTGATGAATATTGTGATTGAATTTGTGATGGGAACGATTACACTTTTGATTGCGGGAAGTGGAGTGAATGCAGCACTTTTGGGAGCGCTTACTTCAATCCCTGCCACAGTGATAAACGCAGCGTTTATGGTCTGTGTGGTGCTTCTTATTTACAGACCGATAGGAAGGATATATAAAAAGTACTTCCATTAGCAGGCGCATCTGTGATTTCCAGATTAGTTCCCATATGGTCAGCTAACATTTACTCTAGGATCCTGTAGTTCAGCGGAAAGCTGAATTACAGGATTTTTTTGCATTTCACTTATTAGGTGCTATGCCTCTGTCCAGTATATTTAGTGTTTTGGTTGTTGGCGTTATAGAAGTTGTAAGTTTACCTTTAAGTACACAATCAATTTAGATTATAGGTAGATGTATCACCAGTGTTGGGTAATCAAGAGGAAGAAAAAGAAAGTGTATTATACATCATACCATCTCATTTAAATAAAGGCTTATCTAAATAAAAATAAATTTATAATTTGTATTGACTTTAATATTATTTATGTTATATTTAATATAATTAAGTAACAAATGAAAGGGGATTATAAAATGGAAATTGACAAAATACCTCTATGGATATTGGCTTTAGAACAGGAAGACGCTACCTTTTTGAAGAACTTTGTTTTGAAGTCAGGTTCATTAAAAGAAATTGCAAAAATGTATGGCGTAACTTATCCTACGGTACGATTACGATTAGATAAGCTAATTCAGAAAATCGAAGTGGCAGACCAAAAGGAAGAAGAACCCTTTACAACATTTGTGAAAGGTCTTGCGGTTGATTCTCGAATTGATTTGGAAATCGCAAAAATTATTATTGAAAAATACAAAAATGAAAAGGAGAAATGATTATGTCAACTTATTTAATTATTGTTATCATTGCAGCTGTTTTTGCACTTATGGGTGTGCAAACAATCTTGACAAAGCGCAAAAGCCCGTTTTGGGGATTTATTATACCTGTTCTAATAGTTTTGACAGGAATATACTTCTATTTTTTCAAACATATTGAAGTGAATTATAAAAATGTAGTAGTATTTGTTGTTCCGCTTGTTTGGTGTTTGATTGAATGTTATCAAGGAAGAAAACGTAGAGCAGAAGAAATTGAAAAAGAAATAAAAAAAATGAAAGCAAAAGATTTATAAAGTTTGTATGAAAAAATCGGGAGATACACAGTTATCAGCCGTGAACTTGAGTTTGTCAAGTAAAGTGTGTAAATTTTTTGATTTTTTATCGGCGGTCAAATTAGACCGCCGATTTTGCGTTATTCTTATTAATTCACGTATTATTGGAAGGGCAAGTCATCGTCTTCTGCATCAGTCATCTGAAAGGTGGATATATCAAAATAAAGCTCGTCTGTTTCAGTAGCATACTGATAGCTGCAACCCTGTCTTTTTCCGCCTCTTTTTCTTCTTCTGATAAACTGTCAAACCAATCTTGCAATTCTTTTTCGGCTCGCAAAGCACTGATGAAATCAAGGGGATACCCACCGGCTCCACAGATATAATTGCTATTATCATAAGAACTCCTGCCTTTTGCTACCCATTCATGAAGTTCCCTGCATTCTTCTTTACTCATGGGTGTATTTGCCTCATATTCTTTCAACTGAACCGTTTTGCCAATTGATGTTGGGAAACATTTGCCTCAAAATATAGCATAACCGAAGATATTTTATCTTTAGCAGATATCGTCTTCTTTGACATAAAGTATGCTCCCTCCTAAGTAACAAGTTTATTATTATTTCACTTGTCTACCTAGAAGGGAGCATATCATTAACCGATAGCCCCTTAGCATTTTATTTAGGTCTTCATTTCCGAGAAAATATGATGTCAGTGGTAATCTTGTCAGGCAAGAGAACTCTTTGGTAAACGATGAACTTCTCGTTAAATTTATATATTTTCGGTCAGCGATTTTGGCGATTCTAAAATCACGTATAAAATCAAAAATTTCTTCTGTACTATATTCATCTTTCAATGTATGTATCTGTAAGAGTCTTGTTAGTAACACTGCAAGATAGCAGATTATGATATGTAGCATAGATTTCCGAAGTAGTCATGCGGATTCCGGAAGTTATGAGCATGTTATATCCAGCTAGCTTTTTTGTTTATTTCAATTTTGCTTTTTCCGGTTGTTTTCTCTCCCTTTTTGTCGGTGGAAATAAAGGTAACATACTTAGAATTGTCTCCATATTCGGATTTCTTTGCTTCGCACGCTCTAAGCTTTTTGGCTTTTTCCACCTACCGATTAATCTCATATGTCTGCTTTTCGGCAAGTTTTGGATTGAATGCTACAGTACGTTTTTCCGTAAGCTTCAGTGTTCTTTTGTGTCCGGTATTATCCGTGTAAGTATATGAAAAATCATCCACGCAATCTTTTATGCGGTAAAGAATGTCACCTTTTTTATTTTTTACATCAACATAATCATTCTCAAGAAGTACCCATGTTTTTTCTGTTTCCGGGAGGGTTTTTACAGATTTTGAGAAAATATATCCATCTCCTGCTTTTAGAGCATGCATGATGTTGTTAAAGCAGTTGAGTCCTTTATCTGCCACCTGAATGGGTCTACCAGATATGTGGCTGCGCTGTTTTAAATCATCAATGATATCTCGTATTACAGGCTTTTCACTTTCATTTCCGGGATACATTTTCATACCGATGGGAATCTAGTTTGCATCAAGGAGTAAGCCCATTCCGACAATAGGTTCCTTCTTGTTTTCTTTGGAAGGTCCTTTTAATTTGAAATCATTTTCTTTGTCAATTTCAAAATAAAAGTTTGTACAGTCGAAGTAGGAGTGAGAAGTATCAAATGGATACTTCTGAGGCACCTGATGATTGAAAATCTCAATGATTTTTTCGTATTCAGGGCCAATGTACCCGAGACCGAAATAAATCTGATTAAGGGAGAAATCATGTTTTTCAAACAGTTTCGGAATAACTTCGATATACTTTTTTAATTTTGAACAAGGATGGACAACTCTCGCATAAATAAGAGCTGAGATCATATCGAAGATATTGAACTTAAAATTCGCTGTGGTCTGAATAAGATCAATATATTTTTTACATCCAAGAGAATCATTAAGATTTTTCAGTGGGAAATAGCCAAGTAACTTTTCCGGAGATTCTCCAGAAATCTGCCGTTCTTTTTCAGACTGTTTTTTCTTTTTGTATTCCTGATTGAGATTTTGCACTTCTTGGCCAAATACGGCAATAGGATTCTCAATGCCGCTTGCTTGCAGTTCATGAACATATCCAATCGGTTTATAACAACGCATGTAAAATGAGATGATTGTGGATAAAAATGCGGAAACTCAAGGGATTTGTGTCTTGACAACTGAGCTACTATACTATACTATTTAATAAAATAACAATATTCTTTTGCTAAATGGAGGGTTAAATATGGAAAAATCAAAAATTTTACTTGATGAAATTAAAAAAGAACAATTAGAATCAATTAACGGTGGAAACTACGGAGCTAGTATTCTTTGGGGAGAATTCTTATCTGCAGTGAATCCTTGGGGATCTTGTTCATGGCCTGGTGGTTTCTATAGCAAGCCTACTTCTGGCTCTGGCTCTACATGTACCTCTCATTAACTAAGACTTCCCATACCCCAAATGGGACTTGTTCCTTGAAAATTCAATATTTCAGCTAACAAAATAGCGATTTATGCCGCAGTAGCCAGTGGATGGAGTGCATTACGC